>CAIQBG010000047.1 GCA_903870055.1 uncultured Pseudomonadota bacterium | reverse complement strand
TTCCGGCGATGGTTTGCCGGTGGGGCGTGTCCTGCTCCGGGGATCGGTTCGAGCGAGGGACGCTTTAGCAGATTCGGCAGCAGTTTTGTGCTTGCCCCGCCCTGCAAGTTGTCGTATTAACTCGGCGGTCTGCGATAATTGTGGGTGTAAAAGTCATTTACGTCAACACACTTGTTTTTTGCTTATGCCGGAAATGGCCCTATGAATAATCAACGTCCGCCAATCACTCTTAAAACGCTGCCCAGCTGGTTGCTGATTGCGCTGGTCTGGCTGATCTCTAAATTGCCGCTGCGTTTAATCCGTCTGATCGGCGCTTTCTTTGGCATTATTCTTTGGGCACTGGCACGACAACGTCGTTTCGTGGCACTGACCAATCTCCGCCTGTGCTTTCCGGATATGCCGGACAGTGAGCGCAAGAAACTCGTCCTCAAACATTGCATCCGTTTTGCCCAGGCTGTGCTGGATCGGTCGCTCATGTGGTTTGCTTCAGAAAAACGCATTCGCCGTATCGTCCGTCAGCACAATGAAGAGCGTCTTTATAGTGATGATGGCCGGCCAACGCTGGTACTGGCGCCGCATTTCGTGGGGTTGGACGCAACGGGTACGCGCGCCTCGATGATGGGTTCGTGGATCAGCATGTACGCCAAGCAGAAGAACCCCGTGCTCAACTATATGCTGCTGCATGGGCGTAGCCGTTTCACCAACCCGGTGCTGGTGTCGCGTCAGGATGGATTGCTCAAGGTCGTGAAGGCCATGAAGCGCGGTACGCCCTTCTATTATTTGCCCGACCAGGATTTCGGCGCCAAGGATGCGGTGTTTGCGCCTTTCTTTGGCTTCCCTGCGGCTACCGTAACTGGTGTCTCCCGACTGGCGCAGTTGACCAATGCTCGGGTGATTGCGATTGTTTCCAAGATGGTACCGGATGGGTACGAGTCCTACTACACCGAGACATGGGAGAACTTCCCGGGGGCTTCGGTCGAAGAAGATACGGCACGCATGAACCAGTTTATCGAGTCCTGGGTGCGGCAGATGCCAGATCAATATTTCTGGCTGCATAAGCGCTTCAAAACACGGCCCGAGGGTGAGCCTAGTGTTTACGGCAAGCACCACCGCTAATTTATTGCGCCAGCCTATAATCAGCGCATGAAACTGAAATTCTCAAAAATGCATGGCCTCGGTAACGACTTTGTCGTGCTGGATGGTGTGCGCCAGAAAGTCTCGCTGAGCGCCGAGCAGATTCGCGCGCTGGGTGACCGGCATAGGGGCGTGGGATTTGACCAGATGTTGCTGGTGGAGCCAGCGCAAACGCCGGGTGCGGATTTTCGTTACCGCATCTTTAATGCGGATGGCAGCGAGGTGGAGCAGTGCGGTAATGGCGCACGCTGCTTCGTGCGCTTTGTGCATGACCAAGGGCTGACTGAAAAATCAGCTATCGTCGTGGAAACCAAGCGCGGCATTATTCATCCGCGACTCGAAGCGAATGGCTTAGTGACTGTTGATATGGGGGCCCCGCATTTTGCTCCGGCTGAGATCCCCTTTGTGTCCGATACCGATGCGCCCGAACAGCCGCTGATATTGCCAGAGGGCACAACACTTACCATCGGCGCAGTGTCGATGGGTAATCCACATGCCGTCGCCGTGGTGGCTGATACCGAGTCGGCACCGGTTGCCGAGCAAGGTTCGCAAATTGAAAACCATGTGCGTTTCCCGCAACGGGTGAATGCGGGCTTTATGCAGGTGCTGGATCGCCACAACATCCGCCTGCGTGTGTATGAACGTGGTGCGGGCGAAACGCTTGCTTGCGGTACTGGCGCATGCGCTGCAGTCGTGTCGGGCATCCGTCGTGGACTACTTGAGTCACCGGTGCGTGTACAAACTCATGGCGGTGATTTGAACATTGCCTGGGCTGGCGTTGGTCAGCCGGTCATCATGACGGGCCCTGCCGTTACTGTATTTACTGGAGAGGTTGAGCTATGAGCGTGACGCGTGAAGCAGTTCTCGAATTTCTGAAAAAGAATCCAGAGTTCTTTGTCGAACAGGCAGAGTTCTTTAATCAGGTTGAGATTGCGCATCCCTATAGCGGCCGCACGATCTCCTTGGCCGAGCGTCAGATGATTACGCTGCGGGAGAAGAATCGATTGCTGGAACACCGCCTGGGTGAACTGCTCGGTGTGGGTGAAAGCAATGATGCTTTGGGTGCGCGCATGCACCAGCTCACGGTTGCGCTGGTTGGTGCCAGTCGTCTGGATCAGATTGTGGCAACCGTGCTCAAGTCGTTGGCCGAAGATTTCAGTGTGCCGCAGGCGCGACTGCGTTTGTGGGGAGAAGGCGCGGCTAATTTGGGTCATGACGCATGCACGCCGGTGAGCGCCGAATTAATCAAGGAAGTGGCCGGTATGCATCATCCCGTAACGGGTAGCGTGCGCACTGGTGAAGTGGCAGCCTGGTTCGGTAGTGAAGGCGAAGAAATTTCTTCGATGGCATTGGTGCCGCTGAGCTTCGAAGGCCAGAACCTCGGTTTGCTGGCCATGGCGTCGGACGATGGCGAGCGCTTTGTGGCCGGCATGGGCACTGCCTATATCGAACGTCTAGGTGACGTGATTGCTGCTGCTCTGGCGCGTGTATTGCGCGGCTGATTTTTTACACCGCATGACATGAGTGAACCGGAACCGTCTGCTACACCGATACCGCTGTGGCCGGGTACCGAAGACTGGCTGGCGGAACTCCGGGATCAGCGGCGCGTATCGCCGCATACCTTAAGCAATTACGAGCGCGATTTGCGGCGGCTGCAGTCGCTCGCCGGCAATACATCGCCAGCAGAACTCACAGCGCTTGATCTGAGGCGTTTTGTTGGCCGTCTGCATGCATCCGGTTTGTCGGGCCGTTCGATTGCCCGAGCTTTATCTGCCTGGCGTGGATTGCTCCGATGGTTAGCGCGTCGAGGGGTACTCGACGCGAACGTCGCCGAAGGCTTGCACGCACCCAAACACCCGAAACGATTGCCTGATGCGTTGTCCGTCGATGAAGCTTTTCGTCTGCTCAATCCCGTGGTTGCTGCCGAGACCCCGAGCCGGAATTCGGTACGCGAACAAGTGCTGCAATGTCGGGACCAGGCGATTTTTGAACTGTTTTATTCCTCGGGGATTCGTCTGTCGGAGTTAGTCGGGCTGGACATGGATTGCCTGACCGATCTGCGCGAGGGCGAAGTCCGCGTGCTGGGCAAACGCAACAAAACGCGTGTAGTGCCGGTAGGTCGTACAGCGCAAACAGCGGTTGAGACCTGGTTGAACGTGCGTGCCCAGTTGTTGAAAGCAGAAGACGAGCCAGCCTTGTTTTTGGGGCAGCAGGGCAAGCGGATCACGCCACGCACTATTCAGCTTCGGCTAAATCGGCACGGGCAGCAACAGGGTTTGCCACAACGTATTCATCCACACCAGTTGCGCCACTCGTTCGCAACCCATATGCTTCAGGGATCAGGTGATCTGCGTGCCGTGCAGGAGATGCTCGGCCACGCCAGCATTGCCTCGACACAGGTTTATACCCATCTCGATTTCCAGCATCTGGCTCAGGTCTATGATCAGGCGCACCCCCGTGCGCACCGCAGTAAAGAGGCGATGGCGCAAGCCGATGCCAGCCGCTTCAACCCCGAACAAGAAGATAAAAAAGCAACATGACAGCCACTCTGATTTTGCAATCCGGTAAATCCGGCTCCGTCCGTCGTCGTCACCCCTGGATCTTTGCTGGTTCAGTGGCTACCCTCAAGGGTCGTGCCCGTTCCGGCGATACGGTGATTGTTGAAGATGAGCATGGCGTTGCCATGGGGCGAGCAGCCTGGAGCCCGGAGTCGAAGATTCGTGCCCGCGTCTGGACGTTTGATCCGACAGAGATCATCGACCATGCATTCTTCAAGCGTCGTGTCGCGCAGGCAGTTGCCCGCCGTGCTGGTTGGATCGCCTTGCGAGGCGTGCAGAGCGAACCGGCCGGAGAACGACTGATCCATGGTGAAGCCGATGGCCTACCTGGCGTTATTGCCGATCGATATGGCGATACGGTGGTGCTACAACTTACGAGTGCTGGCGCAGATGCCTGGCGCGAAGCGATTGTCGCTGGCATTGCGCAGGCCACAGGTTGCCAACAGATTTATGAGCGTTCTGATTCCGAAGTGCGAAGGCTGGAAGGCTTGGAACCTCTAACAGGTTGGATTGCCGGCAAAGGATTGAACGAGGCACCGGCAGATGCCTTTCCGCAAATTGATGAGCATGGTGTTCGATTTGGCGTAGACGTCGTAGGTGGGCACAAGACAGGTTTCTATCTGGACCAACGCGACAATCGCATGATGTTGCGTGCTTTGGCGCAAGATCGGCGTGTGCTCAACTGCTTCTGCTATACCGGCGGCTTTTCATTGCAGGCGTTGGCGGGTGGTGCAGCCTCGGTGATGTCGATTGATTCATCGGGTCCTGCACTCGAGCAGGCTAGAGCAAACCTGTCCATGAATCCCCATCTGGATGCGAGCCGTGCCGAATGGCGCGATGCGGATGTGTTCCAGGCGCTACGCGATTATCATAAGGCCGGGGAGAAATTCGATCTCATCGTGCTGGATCCGCCCAAATTTGCACCATCGGCAGCGCATGCCGATCAGGCTGCGCGTGCTTATAAGGACATTAATCTATTCGGATTCAAGTTGCTGGCCCCGGGTGGTTTGCTGATGACCTATTCCTGTTCCGGTGGTATCGGCATCGAGTTGTTTCAGAAAATTGTGGCGAGTGCTGCATCAGATGCTGGGCGCGATGCACGTATCCTGCGCCGCCTGATGGCGTCAAGCGATCATCCGGTTGGATTGGCAGCGCCTGAGGGCGAGTACCTGAAAGGTTTGCTGGTCGAAGCTTCCTGATGTCTGGTTCTATCGCTCCAGCTTCAAAAGCACGCATCTGGGCGGTATTAGGCATTGTTGTGCTATCCCTTCTCTGGGGCTACACATGGGTGTTGGCGAAGCAGGCATTGAGCTTTGCGCCGCCGTTCACGCTGACCTTCATACGGGTCTTTGGTGGCGCCATCGCACTGTTTATTGCGTTAAAGATCTTGCGGCAGCCCCTTAAGCTAGAGGTGCCCCGTGCTGTCGTGTTGATTAGTTTGTGTCAGGTTGCTGGTTTTATGCTGCTCCAGACCTTTAGCTTGAAATTTGGTGCGGCAGGTAAAACGGCCGTGCTGGTCTATACCATGCCCATCTGGACATTGCTGTTGGCCTGGCCGATGCTTGGTGAGCGGGTACGGGGTGCCCAGTGGCTGGCCGTGATCGGTATCCTGGCCGGATTGATTCTGATTATCGAACCATGGCATCTACAGGCAGATTGGCTGAGCAATAGCCTGGGTATCGGCGCCGCAGTTTGCTGGGCTATGGGTACGGTATTAGTGAAGCAATTGCGTGTTCAGTCACGGGTTAATCTTCTGTCGTTGACTGCCTGGACTAATCTGATAGGCAGTGTGCCTGTAGGGTTAATTGCTGCTTTTGCAGACGAACCGCCGGTGATGTGGACATCTGATTTTATCGGCATCATGCTGGTCCTCACTTTAATCAGTACGGCATTCTGCTGGTGGTTGTGGACATCGATTCTTGATCGTGTGCCAGCCTGGGAGGCAAGCCTGCTGGTTCTGGGTACGCCGGTGATTGCGATCATCTCTTCTCGTGTGATTTTGCATGAAGGATTTAGCGAGTATGAAATTGCGGGTATCCTGCTGATCGGTGCTGGTTTGCTCTTGTTGTCCTTTGTAAGCTGGTTGCTTGAACGCCGCCTAACTGCCAGAAATTAACGTGTCATGGAACTATTCATCCGTATTCTCGAAGTGATCTTCCCCGTTATCGCCGTGGTTGCGGTGGGTGTCTGGGCGGGTCGCAAGAACAAACCGGAAATGGCGGTCGCTAACCGCCTCAATATGGATTACTTCACGCCGGCGATGGTTTTTACCGTCATGGCAGGCGGTGATTTTCATATTCACGAATATGTCTGGCTGGCAGCTGCTGCGGCCATCTCAATTTTTGCCTGTGGCCTGATCGGATATGTAACCGCACGCGGCTTGCACGAGGCACCAAAGACGGTGGGTCTACCCATCATGATCAACAACAGCGGCAACCTCGGGATTCCGCTGGCCTTGCTAGCCTTTGGTAAAGACGGAATGGCTGCGGCCGTCGTGCTTTTTCTTGTGTCAAACACGATCCACTTCACGATTGGTCCATGGATTCTGGATCACAACGCCAGAATGCGAGACATCTGGAAGATCCCGATGATTCAGGCTGCCGTGCTGGGGCTCGTCTTTAATGTGATGGAGATTCACCTCTGGCAACCGTTGATGTTTGCGATCCGCATGCTGGGTGACATCTCCGTGCCGCTAATGCTCTTTGCGCTGGGCGTACGCCTGTGCGATGTGAAGTTTTCTGAAAGTACCGCCAGTCTGGTGGCTGCCGTAGTGCGGCCGGTCGCCGGTATGGGTACCGCCGCCTTAATTGGTTGGTCGCTTAATTTATCGGATTCATTTATTGCACAGCTGATATTGTTCGGCTCGTTACCGCCCGCTGTGCTTAATTATATGTTCGCTGAACGCTATAACCAGGAGCCGCACAAGGTGGCTTCGATCGTGATGATCGGCAACCTGGCGGGTTTGGTTTTTATTCCCATTGCCCTGCTGATCGTACTACCGCGCTAGAACTCGCGATAGCAGCTCAGAACTTGACGGTTTTTTCGCCCGCGTAGAGGCTGGCTACGGTTTCACGTTCGCGTACCAGATGGGTTTTGTCGCCATCGATCAGTATTTCTGCTGCGCGTGGACGTGTGTTGTAGTTCGAACTCATCACCATGCCGTAGGCGCCAGCCGATAAGACTGCCAGCAGATCGCCCTGCTGCAACGCCAGCGGGCGCGCCTGGCCAAGGAAGTCACCGGTTTCGCAGACTGGGCCAACGATATCGTAAGTGCGTGCTTCGCCGTTATGCGGTTTGACAGCCACGATGTCGTGCCACGCTTCGTAGAGCGCAGGACGGGCCAGATCGTTCATGGCAGCATCAACGATGGCGAAGTGTTTGTCTTCGCCGTGCTTCAGGTATTCCACTTTGGTGAGCAGAACACCAGCATTGCCTACCAGGCGACGGCCCGGTTCCAGTAGGACGCGCAAGCCGCGTCCGGTTAAGCGGTCAAGCAATGGGCGCAGGTAGTCCGCAACCACCGGCTCAGTTTGTCCATCGTGATAGTAGATGCCCAGACCGCCACCTAGATCGATGTGATGCAGGTGAATGCCTTCGTTCTTTAATGTGTCGATCAACGGCAGGATACGTTCCAGCGCTTCTACAAATGGCGACGGATCGAGCAATTGCGAACCAATATGGCAATCAATACCGGTTACTTCAATGGCAGGCAGCGAAGCTGCATGACGATAGAGAGCTAAAGCATCGGTGATTGGGACGCCGAATTTGTTTTCTTTCAGGCCGGTCGAGATGTAAGGGTGCGTCTTGGCATCTACGTCAGGGTTAACGCGCAGGCTGATCGGGGCGCGTTTGCCAAGGCGAGTGGCTACTGCTGATAGCCGATCCAGTTCGCTAGCCGATTCCACGTTGAAACAGAGGATGCCGGCATTGAGTGCAGCAACCATTTCTGCTTCGGTTTTGCCTACGCCCGAGAAGACAACCTTCTGCGGGTTGCCACCGGCAGCGAGCACCCGTGACAGTTCGCCACCCGAGACAATGTCAAAACCAGAACCCAGTTGAGCAAACAGGCTAAGCACGCCGAGATTGCTATTGGCTTTAACAGCAAAACAGACCAGACCCTCTTTGCCAGCAGGGTGTGCCGCCAGCGTTTCGGCAAATGCGTTGTAGGCGTCGGTCAGTGCAGCACGTGAATACACATAGGCCGGGGTGCCAAAGGTATTGGCGATCGATTGCAGGCTGCAGCTTTCGAAGTGCAGTGTCTGCTCACGGTCATTCAAGTGACGGCTGTGGTGGAATTGGCGTTGCGACATAGTTAGGGCGTCTGGTGAAATCAGAAAGGATTGGTCAGCATGTCGGCGGGCGATGCTGTGCTTGGGTTGCGGAGTGCTTCCGCTGGGACAACCTGTTCTTCGGCCTGTTTTTTCTGGGCTTCTTCCGAACCAGCCGGAGGCCTGGCATTAGGCAGTTGATTAGGAGCCAGATATAGACCCCCTTTGATGCCACAGGCAGAAAGTAGGATCGCCGTCAGCAGGCCGCTGGCTAGGTGACGGTAACGATGGGAAATAGGCTGATTACGCATGGCGTGATGTTATCACGCAGGCGACTGACAACCCGTTAGAATGGCCGCTTGTGTAATTAGATCTCACATAGAAATCATGGACGAAAAAGAGTTTGCTGAATGTTGCCGGTTGGCCTTGGCGCGTATCGAGAATGCCGTGGAGCGTGCTGCAGATGAGGGCGCCGATGTGGACTTTGAAATGCAGAGTGGCATTCTGGAAATCGAATGTGCAGATGGCAGCAAGATCATCGTTAGCCCGCATATGATCGCCAAGGAGTTATGGGTTGCAGCTCGCTCAGGCGGCTTTCATTTTCGTCATGATGACAAATTGGGGTGGGTCGACACACGTACCGGCGAGGCGCTGGATCAACGTCTGATCGAGATCCTCAAACAACAAGGCCAGATTCAGCTGAATCTGGCCTAAGTCGTTCGTTACGACGCGTTGTATTAGTCGACCGGCTTTGCACCTGAATCGGCGGGCTCGGGTTCAATCGATGCGGGCACGTTATCTTTAAAGAAGAACTCTTTGGCCGTGCCACCGCGGCGTGTGCTGGCAACATCCACTGAGACAACGCCTTCAGGCGCTGGCTGCGTGCCTTGCGGTACACCTTGCAGCGCAGTTTCCATCGTGCCAATCCAGATGGGCAGGGCAGCCTGGCCACCGGTTTCACCGTTGCCCAGGTTGCGGGGTTGATCAAAGCCCATCCAGGCACAGCCAGCAATGGTGAGTTGGTAGCCGCAGAACCAAGCGTCAACGTGTTCATTGGTGGTGCCGGTCTTGCCCGCCAGATCGGTGCGTTTCAGTTGAGCAGAGGCCTTGGCCGCGGTACCGTAGATCGTCACGTCACGCAGCATGCTATCCATCACAAAAGCATTGCGTGCTTCGATGACGCGCGGTGCCGTATCGCCAGCAATAACCGGTTGGGCTTGCGCTAATACAGCACCCTTTTCATCACGGATTTCCTGGACGATGTACGGATTCACCAGGTAGCCCCCATTGGCAAACACGGTGTAGGCGCGTGCCATCTGCCATGGGGTAACCGAACCGGCACCTAGTGCCATCGTCAGATAGGGTGGGTGCTTCTCGGCATCAAAACCGAAGCGCGCGACATATTCCTGCGCATATTTAACGCCGGAAGCCTGCAGAATGCGGATCGACACCATGTTCTTGGATTTGGCTAGCGCGGTACGTAAGCGCATCGGGCCTTCGTACTTGCCATCGTAGTTTTTTGGTGTCCAGGCGCTAGAACCTGTTTCTGCTGAGCCAATCGTAATTGGGCTATCTTCCACAATGCTGGCTGGGGTAAAGCCTTTTTCCAGCGCTGCCGAGTAGATAAACGGCTTGAATGATGAGCCCGGCTGACGCCATGCCTGGGTGATGTGGTTGTACTTGTTCAGGGTGTAGTCAAAGCCACCAACCAGAGCGAGTACCGCACCATCTGTCGGCGACATCGCCACAAACCCTGCCTGAACTTCTGGCAGCTGGCTCAGTTGCCAGACGCCCTTATCATCCTTGATAACGCGCACTACAGCACCCGGACGCAGGCGTTTATTGGCAGGCGCTTTGTCGGTCATCATCGATTGGGCAATCTTGATCTGATCGCCCGTGAGAATCATCGGGTCGCCGCCACGAACGGCGAGACGAATCTTCTGCGGGTCGAGCGCCAGAATGACTGCCGGTTTGAGCAGATCAGAATCCGGATAGTTCGAGAGCAGATCATCGACATCATCGTCTTCGTTCTTGAGCTTCGAAAGATCGACAAAACCCTCGGCACCACGGAAACCATGACGCTTATCGTAGGCCAGCACGGCATTGCGCATAGATTTATACGCAGCTTCCTGATCGGCTTTTTTGAGCGTGGTGATCACCGTGAGACCACGTGTATAGATATCCTGCGGGAACAGATCGTTCGCCATCTGCCGCGCCATCTCAGCCACGTAATCGGCATGGACAGCAAATTCGTTGGCATGACGTTTTACATTAAGCGGCTCGTTCAGCGCTGCTTCAAATTGTGCATCGGTCAGATAATTCAGATCATGCATGCGACGCAGCACGTACTGCTGGCGGATCTTGGCGCGCTTTGGATTAACCACCGGGTTGTAGGCCGAGGGTGCTTTAGGCAAGCCTGCCAACATGGCCGCTTCGGCTGGTGTTAGTTGGCCAAGCGACTTGCCGTAGTAAATCTGTGCCGCAGAGGCAAAGCCATAGGAACGTTGGCCCAGATAGATCTGGTTGATATACAGCTCGAGGATCTGATCCTTGGTGAGGTTCTTTTCGATCTTTAGCGCCAGCAGCACTTCGTACAGCTTACGGGTAACGGTTTTTTCCGAAGACAGGAAGAAGTTACGCGCCACCTGCATGGTAATGGTAGATGCGCCTTGCTTCTTGCCGCCGGATACCAAGTTGGCGGCAGCCGCACGGGCGAAACCGAACACGTCGACGCCGGAGTGCTGATAGAAACGATCATCTTCGGCGGCCAGAATCGCTTGTTTCATGACATCTGGCACCTGATTGATCTTAACAACCTGGCGCCGTTCTTCGCCGAATTCACCAATCAGCGCGCCGTCTGAGGTGTACACCCGTAATGGCACCTTCGGACGATAGTCCGTCAGCACATCCAGCGAGGGGAGCTGCGGGTAGGCGAAGGCGACCAGCACACCGCCTAGGCTAAAGCCGATGACGGTGAGAAGTGCCAGAGTGACCAGAAGTTTGTTGAACCAGCGCAAGATTATGATCCGTAAAGAATTTCCGTGATTATACGGGAGGGGCTTAAGACACGCTTAGCCCCCTCGCCGTCAGACCTTGCGGTAGACCTCGGCCCCTGTTTTAACGAACTCGATCGCTTTAGCTTCCATCCCCTTTTCTAGGGCTTCCGCTTCAGCAAAGCCCTGCTTAGCCGCATAGTCGCGCACATCCTGGGTGATCTTCATCGAGCAGAAGTGCGGGCCACACATCGAGCAGAAATGCGCAACCTTGGCTGATTCCTTGGGTAGGGTTTCGTCGTGGAATTCGCGTGCCTTGTCTGGATCCAGGCCGAGGTTGAACTGATCGTCCCAGCGGAATTCGTAGCGCGCCTTGGATAGCGCGTTGTCTCGAATCTGTGCACCGGGGTGACCCTTGGCCAAATCAGCGGCATGGGCGGCCAGTTTGTAAGTGATGATGCCTACTTTGACGTCGTCCTTATCGGGCAGACCCAGGTGTTCCTTCGGTGTGACGTAGCAGAGCATCGCTGTACCGTACCAACCGATCATGGCAGCGCCAATGCCGCTGGTGATGTGATCGTAACCCGGAGCGATGTCGGTAGTCAGCGGGCCTAGCGTATAGAACGGTGCTTCGTCGCACCATTCAAGCTGCAGATCCATATTTTCTTTGATTAGCTGCATCGGCACGTGACCGGGGCCTTCGATCATCACTTGTACATCATGTTTCCAGGCGATCTGCGTCAGCTCACCCAGCGTTTTGAGTTCGCCGAGTTGTGCCTCATCGTTGGCATCGTAGATCGAGCCGGGGCGCAGGCCATCGCCCAATGAGAAGGCTACATCGTAGGCCTTCATGATTTCGCAGATCTCTTCGAAGTGTGTGTAGAGGAAGCTTTCCTTGTGATGCGCCAGACACCACTTGGCCATGATCGAGCCGCCACGCGAAACGATGCCTGTCATGCGGTTGGCCGTCATTGGAATGTAGCGCAGGAGCACACCGGCGTGAATGGTGAAGTAATCGACGCCCTGTTCGGCCTGTTCGATCAACGTGTCGCGGAACAGTTCCCATGTCAGGTCTTCGGCTTTGCCGTCGACTTTTTCCAGCGCCTGATAAATAGGTACTGTACCGATCGGCACGGGTGAGTTACGGATGATCCACTCACGCGTTTCGTGAATGTTTTTGCCAGTCGACAGATCCATTACGGTGTCACCGCCCCAGCGGATCGACCAGGTCATCTTGTCGACTTCTTCACTAATGGAAGAGCCGAGAGCCGAGTTCCCAATGTTGGCGTTGATTTTTACCAGGAAGTTACGACCGATGATCATCGGTTCGCTTTCCGGGTGGTTGATGTTGTTTGGAATGATGGCACGGCCACGGGCGATTTCATCACGCACAAACTCAGGCGTAATCACTGGCGGAATAGCGGCGCCATAGGCCTGACCGGGATGCTGACGACCGAGCAGCTTGGCCAGACGATCACCTTGGGGGCCGCTGTTCTTAAGGTCGGCCAGATATTTTTCGCGTTGCATGTTTTCACGAATGGCGATGTATTCCATTTCCGGTGTGATGATGCCCTTGCGCGCATAGTGCATCTGGCTGACATTGGCGCCAGCTTTGGCACGGCGTGGCTTGCGATGCAGGCCGGGGAAGCGCAGTTCATCCAGCGCTTTGTCGCCGGCACGCTCGCGACCAAAGTCCGAGGTCAGGTCGTTCAACACTTCCGTGTCGCCTCGTTCTTCAATCCACTTCTGGCGCAGCGCTGGTAGGCCGGCACGAATGTCGATTTTCGCCGCAGGATCGGTATAGGGGCCTGAACAGTCATAGACGTAGATGGGTGGATTCTTTTCGCCACCCATGCCGGTCGGCGTGTCAGATTGTGAGATTTCGCGCATCGGTACCTGAATGTCCGGGCGCGAGCCTTCAACATAAATCTTGCGGGAATTAGGAAGCGGCGCAATAGCCAATTCATCAACGTGTGCCTGGTCGGCAATAAAGGGTTGTTTAGCGTTCATGGGGTGTCCTTATAAACTCTCTGTGAGGTTCTCTGCTGTTGCGTTATGAGGCAATGCACAAAGCATGGGCGTGGTGAACGGGCCCGTGCCCGGTTTGTGGTGTACGGCTAATTTGTAATTCATCGGCACGACGAATAGCTTGTTGCAGCCATCGATGTGCCAGCATCACGGCTTCGGGAATGTCGGCGCACTGCGGGATTAATGCGGTAATGGCAGCCGATAATGCGCAGCCGGTGCCGTGTGTGTGACGTGTGTCGAAACGTTCCGCACGCAACTCGATCATGCGATCGCCATCGTAGAGTAAGTCGATGAGCTCGCCGCCGGGGAGATGACCGCCCTTGAGCAGAATCCAGCGGTTCTCTTCTTGCTTGAGTAGCCTGTGCAAACGTTCGCAGGTGCGCGTCATTTCCTTGGGCGTTTCCGGACCACGCTCGTCGAGCAATGCACCGGCTTCAGGCAGATTGGGCGTGAGTACGCGCGCCAACGGCACCAGTGCGTCGCGTAACAAGCCGGTAGCTTCTTTATTCAGGAGATGGTCCCCGCTCTTGGCAATCATCACCGGGTCGAGCACCAGGTTGTCCTGGCTGTGCTTGGCCAGCTTTTCCGCAACGACTTGTACGTTAGACGTCTGACCCAGCATGCCGGTTTTGATGGCACGGATTTCCACATCGGCGAGCAGCGTATCAAGCTGCGCACCGATAAATTCGGCACTGGGCAGTTGTACGGCGGTCACCCCTTGCGTGCTTTGTGCGGTAAGTCCGGCAACCACACCGCAGCCATAGGCACCGAGGGCAGTAAAAGTTTTGATGTCGGCCAGCAGTCCTGCCCCACCGCTCGGGTCAATACCTGCAATCGATAAGACTTTGGGCGGGGCGCCTTTGAATAGACGACGCACGCTGTCCTGACCGTTATCACGATCATCCGGTGTGGCGACAGCAGTGAATAAATCCAGAATCATTCGTTTCCCTACGCCGGCATTAACCGGATCAGGTGCCAAGGGTCTCTCTCAGCCCAAATTTCGGGCACCCCTAACGAGCTAAAGGCCTGGTCAGTGAACTGACCGTGGAACAGACTGAAATTAAAGGAAAACCCCGGTTACCGCAAGTCAGACGAGTTTCGCAAATTCCATATCGGCGGCAGCAATCGTCGCCGCAATGTCGGCCGGCGTATGCGTTGCACTAACGAAACCGGCTTCGAAGGCCGATGGGGCGAAGTAATGGCCTTCCCCGGGCACATCCAGCATGGCGTGGAAGAAGCGGTTAAAGCGCGCGCTATCGGCTTCCATCACTTCGGCATAGCTGGTCGGAGGCGCTTCGCGGAAGTACAAGCCGAACATGCCGCCGACAGACTGCGCTGAGAAGGCAATGCCGTGCTTGCGAGCAGCGGCCGTTAGGCCGTCAGTGAGTTGACGGGTACGTTCGGCCAGCGATTCGTAAAAACCGGGGGCGCGTAGCTTCTTCAGTGTGGTGATGCCAGCGGCCACCGCCACTGGGTTACCCGATAGTGTGCCTGCCTGATAGACCGGCCCTAGCGGTGCTAGGCAGGTCAGAATGTCTTTGCGACCACCAAAGGCCGCCAGCGGCATGCCGCCACCGACGATCTTGCCGAGGGTGGTGAGATCAGGCGTAATGCCGTAGCGGCCTTGCACACCCTGCAGACCGACACGGAAGCCCGTCATGACTTCATCAAAAATCAGGACGGCGCCAACGCGTGTACAACCATCGCGCAGGGCCTGTAAAAATGCTTTGCCCGGGTCGACCAGATTCATGTTGCCGGCGATGGGCTCGACGATGACCGCAGCGAGCTTGTCGGCATATTTATCTACCGCTTCGTTGAACGCGGGGATGTCGTTATAGGGCAGCACCAGCGTGTGCGCGGCTACGTCAGCTGGCACACCACCTGATGAGGGGTTGCCAAAGGTGAGCAAGCCGGAGCCGGCTTTGACCAGCAGACTGTCGGCGTGGCCATGGTAGCACCCTTCGAATTTTATGATCAGGTCGCGGCCGGTAAAGCCACGTGCCAGGCGGATGGCGCTCATGGTGGCTTCGGTCCCTGAAGAGACCAGACGCACCATTTCCAGCGATGGCAGCATTTCGCAGAGCAGATCAGCCATCTCGACTTCTGCACCGGTGGGTGCGCCAAAAGTCAGGCCACGGGCGGCGGTGGTCTGCACGGCTTCCAACACATCCGGATCGGCATGGCCTAGGATCAGCGGGCCCCAGGAGCCCACGTAATCGATATACACCTTGCCGTCGGCATCGGTGACGCGCGGTCCTTTGCCCGAGGCGAAGAAACGTGGCGTACCGCCGACGCCACGGAAAGCGCGCACCGGTGAGTTCACGCCACCGGGAATGTGTCGTTGGGCGGCGGCAAAGAGTTCTTCGTTACGGCTGGTCATGATGAGTAATCGACTCGAGTTAAAGATAGTTGAAAATTTAGAGTAGAGCAGGTTCCGCCAGCAGTTGCTGGATACGATGCTTGATCTGTTCGGGGGTGTGTGGCGCTTCCGGGCTTCCGAAAAGTTCGGAAATCAGGGCAACGGCATCGACGAGGCCGCAGATCTCGGAGAGGTTGCGGTGGGTGATGCCGCCAATGCCGCAGATGGCGACATGAGACCCCAGCGCATCCCGGAAAGACTGAAGCTGATCAAGGTTAACCCTAAGCGCAGCCGGTTTGGTTGGCGAATCGAAGCAGGCACCAAAAGCGACATAGCTGGCACCATCGGCCAGGGCGGTTCGAGCCAGATTTAGGTTGTTATAACAGGAAGCGCCAATGATGCTATTGGCAGGCAGCAGGCGACGGGCGTCACGGATGCTGCCATCGTCTCCGCCCAAATGCACGCCGGCGGCACCGATGGCGATTGTTAGCACCACGTCATCGTTTATGATGAGTTGGGCATCGAAAGCCTGGCATAACTGGTTTAAGGTTCGGCCGCGCGTTAATTTGTCAGCCATCGTGCTGATCTTGTCACGGTATTGCACGAGCCGAACACCCGCCTCAAGGGCTGTGCGCACCTGTCCAACCAGTCGCTGGGTGTCAGCCTGGTCGGGGGTTATTGCGTAAAGAGTGCCGGGAAAGTTAAACACAGTGTTCAGGACAATCGGATAAATCGGGAAAGGCGTTGTCGATAATCATGACAACGTGATGACAGTTGGGTATTCGTTCGGTTAGGATGACTGTATTGTATCAATCCAATCAGTTACTTCTTGCTTAGGGTTTCGCCATGAGTGGTCAGTCTTTCAAGTCCTGGATGTGTCTGGGCTGTGGGTTTATTTACGACGAAGAAGCCGGCTTGCCAGAGGATGGCATTGCACCGGGCACGCTATGGGCCGATGTGCCCATGAATTGGGTCTGTCCGGAATGCGCGCTGCGTAA
This sequence comes from uncultured Pseudomonadota bacterium, assembly GCA_903870055.1. Classification (GTDB taxonomy): domain Bacteria; phylum Pseudomonadota; class Gammaproteobacteria; order Burkholderiales; family Rhodocyclaceae; genus Fluviibacter. Next base: position 79,900 of record CAIQBG010000047.1, on the reverse strand, counting down.
AGAGGACTTCGAGATGATCGAACTCTAATACGCGGCCAAAGGGAGCCTCCAGGTGACGATACAGACAATACTGGTGGTTGAACCCTCACCGATTGAGCGTGCTCAGCTTAGCAGCATGCTCACGGCAGCTGGTTATACGGTTACGGTAGCGGGTGATGGCGAAGAAGGTGTTGATATCGCCCGCCGCGAACGCCCCGACCTGATTCTGATGGAAGTAGTTATGCCGGGCCTGAATGGTTATCAGGCCACACGTGCGTTGACGCGTAGTGACGATGAAAACCTTGCCCGTATTCCCGTCATCCTCGTTTCAGCTAAAGGGCAGGATACGGATAAGGTTTGGGGTTTGCGACAGGGCGCGATTGATTACCTGGTCAAACCAATCACCGAGCATGAATTGCTCACCCGCATCGCGGATATCTAATTAAAACCCGAAGCCGGCGCCTGCGCCCAGTAAGGTAGCAATCCCCAGAGCAGCAAACACAGCAGCAGCGATGCTGTGAACGAGTCGCATCGGTATCCTGTTAGCCAATTTGTCACCGATAAACACCGCTGGGACATCGGCAATCAGCATGCCTAGCGTGGTGCCAACGACAACCAGCATCGGGTCTGCATAATGCGCAGCCATAGCCACCGTTGCGATCTGAGTCTTGTCGCCCATCTCGGCCAGGAAGAATGTAATCAAGGTAGCGCCGAAGACGCCGAAACGTTTGGCGACCTGGGTTTCTTCATCTTCGATTTCATCGGGGATCATTGTCCAGATGGCCATACCGATAAAGGATGCGCCAAGAACCCAGCGGAGAATTTCAGGACTCACTGCATGCGTAATCCACGCACCGACAGCGCCGGCCAGACCATGGTTCAGAATGGTGGCGACCAGAATGCCCAAAATAATAGGCACGGGCTTTTTAAAGCGGGCGGCAAGAAGAAATGCGAGTAGTTGGGTTTTGTCACCGATTTCGGCTAGCGCCACAACACCGGTAGAGACGAGTAGTGCTTCCATCTTTTTTCTCTGGCCGGTTTAGATAAAAAACCACCATGTTCCATCCGGCCAAGAATGAACATGCAGTCAGATGCTATTTTAACTGGTAGCGAGCTTGAATCGCTCCAGCGTTCTTTGTCGGGCCTCGGCATGATCGACAATCGGCGCAGGATAGTCGCGACCGATTAAGACGCCGCAGTTAGCCTGGGTATCCGCTGGCATCGTCCAGGGTGCGTGAATGTATTTGTCGGGCACGTTCGCGAGTTCGGGGACGTAGCGACGAATAAACTTCCCTTGCGGATCAAAACGCTCGGATTGTGTCACCGGGTTGAAAATCCGGAACCAGGGTTGTGCATCACAGCCGGTAGAAGACGACCACTGCCAGCCGCCGTTGTTAGCTGATAGATCGAAGTCCAGTAAAAGCTCGGCAAACCAGGCTTCTCCTTGGCGCCAATCCAGGCCCAGATCCTTCGTGTAGAACGATGCGCTCATCATGCGTAGGCGGTTATGCATCCAGCCGGTTTGTGCCAGTTGGCGTTGTGCGGCATCAACCAGTGGGTAACCGGTGTGACCACTACACCAGGCTGCATGCCAGGCTGGATTGTCGTCCCAGGCAATGGCCTCAAAGGCGGGTTTGAAGGCATGGCCAATGGCATGCGGAAAGTGATGCAGGATCGCGAAATAGAAGTCACGCCAGATTAGTTCGTTCAGCCAGCCTAGGGCGCCTTCGCCACCCTCGCGCCAGGCGCGTCCGGCCAACTCACGGAGAGACAGTGTGCCAAAGCGCAGATGCACAGATAGATAAGACACCCCTTTGATCGCTGGAAAATCACGAGCCACTTTGTAGTGATCAATCCGTGTGAAGAAGTCTTCTATGCGTGCGCGTGCACCCGAGACACCGGGAACAATCCCGATTTTTGTAAGGTCACTCGGCTCAAAGCCGATCTCTGCAAGCGTTGGGATGCCGGTCGCAAGTGGTGATGTGGCCAAGTGTTGCAAGTACCGAGTCACTGGATAAGGCCGAACAAAAAAATCGGTTTCGGCCAGTGTGGCTTTTTTGTACCAGGCGTTTTTATAGGGGGTGAACACGGTGAAGGGTTTGCCCATCTGTGTGAGCACTTCATCCTGTTCAAAAATCGCCTGATCTTTGTAGCTGAGAAAACCGATTTGCGCCTTGGCTAATGTTTCGGCAACATCCCGATCACGCAATACCGCCGAGGGTTCATAGTCCCGATTGCAATAAACATCACCGACATCAAGTTCGCGGGCCAGCGCGGGGATGTGCTCTCGTGATGACCCGTGGCGCACAATCAGCGCGCCGCCGTGCTCATGGAGAATTTCGTCGAGTTCAACCAGGGACTCCCGAATGAACTCAACCCGACGATCCTGACGCGGTAACTTATCCAAAATGTCGCGGTCAAAAACAAAGGTTACATACACGCGCTCATGCTGTTTGAGTGCATAGTAGAGCGCAGCCTGATCATCAAGCCGCAGATCGCGTCTTAACCATACGAGCGCCGGTTTTTCGGGGTGTTGAGTCTGCATTTGCGGTAGAATACGACATATGACCGCTTCCCGCGTACCCTCAGACGAATCTGAAGTACCAAAAACGTCGGGGTTGGCAGAAACTGCCACCTGGCTGCGCGGACATTTTTTAGTGGCCATGCCGGGCATGTCAGATCCACGTTTCGCCCGCAGCCTGATTTACCTCTGCGAACATTCCGACCAGGGTGCCATGGGGATCGTTGTGAACAAACCGACGGACATGAGCCTGGCGACGCTTTTCGAGCGCGTAGAACTGGCGAATACAGATACGGAACTGGCCGGCCAACCTGTATTGTTTGGTGGCCCGGTGCAACTGGATCGCGCCTTTGTACTGCATAAGCCAGCCAAACCCTGGCAGTCGACGATGAAGATTTCGGAAGATATTGCGCTCACCAGCTCTAAAGATATTCTCGAATCGATTGGTAGCGAGACTGCGCCGAAGTCCATGTTGGTCGCCCTCGGGTATGCCGGTTGGGTGCCGGGGCAACTGGATAACGAAATTTTGCAGAACGCCTGGCTGAGTGTGCCTGCCGATGATGAAATCCTGTTCGACCTGCCTTTCGAAGAGCGATTGCCGGCAGCACTAGCTAAGCTGGGCATCGGCTTTGACCGTTTATCAGATGTGGCAGGCCATGCCTGAGGGCACGGTGATGGGCTTCGATTTCGGTACGGTACGCATTGGCGTTGCCGTAGGAGAAACCATCACCGGCTTAGCGCATCCGCTGACGCTCATTGCCAGCGAGCCACTTGCCCAGCGCTTTGAAAAAATCGGCGCATTGCTCGCTGAATGGCAGCCTAATCAGATCGTCGTTGGCTTGCCCACACATATGGACGGCACCGAACACGAAATGACGCAACGCTGCCGCCGCTTCGGCAACCAGCTGCATGGCCGATTCAATCTGCCCGTTACCTGGGTGGACGAACGTCTGAGTTCGGCAGAAGCAGAACAGCGGTTGCAGCAGGCCGGCCAATCGGCCCGTGCCGCTAAGGCGAATGTTGATGCCGTCGCCGCCCAGATTCTTTTGCAACAGTGGTTGGATCAGCAAGCTGCCCGATCAGAACACCAAGCCGGAGGCACGCATGCCTGATTTAAAAAACCTACCCGATGCCGAGCAGCAGATTGCCGCATTGGCTGAACAATTACGCCCGGTATTTGATAAGGCGCCGGATACGGTACTCATCGGCGTCTTTACTGGCGGCGTCTGGATTGCCGAGCGCCTTTCGCAATTGTTACCGGCACATCCGCCGGTCGGCAGTGTGGATATCTCTTTCTACCGCGATGATTTCAGTGAGCGCGGCCTGCGTCCGAATGTGCAACCGACCACCGTACCGGTTGATATCGTTGGTAAGCCCGTGATTCTGGTGGATGACGTGCTCTACACAGGCCGCACAACACGCGCAGCGCTGAATGAACTGTTTGATTACGGTCGTCCCGGAAGCGTACAGCTGGCAGTACTGGCCGATCGTGGTGAGCGCCAGTTGCCCATCGCGGCTGATTTCTGTGTCTGGCCAGTGAGCCTGCCATCAGATGCCAGCCTGGTGCTGGTGCGTAACCCTTTTGATGATTCCGAAGGCAAACTGACCTGGAGCCTTGATGATGCTTGATCCGCAACTCGACGCCGATGGCAACCTGATCCACCTGCTCTCGACTGAGGGCTTGTCCCGTGACCAACTCACGCGACTGCTCGATACCGGCGCCAGTTTTCTGGGGGTGTCAGACCGCGATGTGAAAAAAGTCCCGCTACTGCGAGGCAAGAGTGTGTTCAACCTCTTCTTCGAAAACTCGACGCGCACACGCACGACTTTTGAAATTGCCGCCAAGCGCCTGTCGGCCGATGTGATTAATCTAAATATGTCGACATCGTCTACCGCCAAAGGCGAGACGCTGCTTGATACCGTCGACAACCTCTGCGCCATGCACGCTGACATGTTTGTTGTGCGTCACGAATCCAGTGGCGCGCCGCATCTGATCGTCGACCACTTGCGCCGTACTGGCCGCAGCGATATTCATGTCATCAACGCCGGTGACGGCCGCCATGGGCATCCGACGCAGGGCCTGCTCGACATGTACACCATCCGCCACTACAAGGGTGGCTTCGAAGGCCTCAAGGTGGCGCTGATCGGCGACATCCTGCACTCACGTGTCGCACGTTCGGATATTCACGCACTTAAGACGTTGGGTGCCGAATCGATCCGCGTCGTAGGTCCGCAAACGCTGATCCCCACCGATATTGAATCACTGGGTGTGGGAGTGCATCGCGACCTGGATAGTGGGCTGAAAGATTGTGATGTGGTGATTGCGCTGCGCCTGCAACGCGAGCGCATGAGCGGCGCATTACTGCCTTCTGCAACTGAATTCCACGACCGCTACGGTCTGACGCATGAGCGCCTCAAGGCAGCGAAGCCAGATGCGATCGTCATGCACCCGGGGCCAATGAACCGGGGCGTAGAAATTGATTCGGCAGTTGCCGATAGCCCACGCGCGGTAATTCTGCCGCAGGTGACCTTTGGTATCGCCATGCGTATGGCGGTGATGAGCGTATTGGCAGGAGGCTAAGATGAGCGCAAAGAGCATCGAAATTCGCGGCGGACGCGTCATTGACCCGGCTTCCCAGTTTGATGAAGCGGCCTCGGTTTTTATCGCTAACGGCAAGATTGTCGGTATCGGCCAAACACCTGCAGGTTTTAAAGCAGATCAGGTCATTGATGCACAGGGGCTGGTGGTTGCACCGGGTCTGGTCGATCTCTCGGCACGTATTGCCGGCAACATTGATGCTGAACTCGCCGCCGCAGTCGCGGGCGGAGTCACCACCCTGGCGTGTCCGCCGGATGTGGATCCGATACTGGATGAGCCAGAACTTGCCGAACGACTGGTGCGCCATGCTGAAGATGTATCGCTGGTTCGGGTACTGCCTGTCGGCGCGATGACGCAAGGCTTGTCTGGCAGCATGTTGGCCGAAATGAGCCTGCTGCGTGATGCCGGTTGTATCGCCGTGTCACAAGGCCGCGGTTTGCCAGCGGATACCCGCGTGCTCTGGCGCGCATTGCAGTACGCCGCATCATGCGATGTGCCTGTCTGGTTACAACCTGCCGAATATCATCTCAGCAAAGAAGGCATTGCGCACGACAGCGCGCTGGCCTCTCGTCTGGGGTTGGCTGCCATTCCGGTCGCAGCCGAGACGCTCGCCATGCAAACGGTGCTGGCACTCGCTAAAGCAACGGGTGCGCGCGTGCACTTCACCCAGATCAGTTCTGCAGAAGGTGTAGCACTGCTACGCGAAGCGCGTGATGCCGGTTTGCCGGTAACGGGTGACGTAGCCGTGCATGCCTTGCATCTGTACGAACAAGATATTGGTTACTTCGATCCGCTCACGCGATTTGATCCGCCACTCCGTGGATATGGTGATCGCGAAGCACTACGCCTGGGCTTGGCTGAGGGTACGATTGGTGCCGCCGTATCTGCGCATACGCCGCTGGGCCTGGATGTAAAACGGGTACCGTTTGCCGAAGCAGCACCGGGTGCCACCGGTATCGAACTGCTGCTACCGTTAACGTTGGCCTGGGGTGAGGCGCTTAGCCTACCGCTGCGCCGTTCGTTGCTACCCGTAACGGCACGTGCTGCAGAAATTCTGGGCGTCGAGGCTGGTCAGGTTGCAGTGGGGCAGCGCGCTGACCTTTGTATCTTCGATCCGGAAGCAACCTGGACTGTTAACGAAAACGATCTGCGCAGCGCCGGCAAGCTGACACCCTTCCTGGGCAGAACGCTGCAGGGCCGCGTCGTAACAACCTTGGCTGCTGGTCAGCCAGTTTACGAGCGCAGCTGATCAGTCAGAAGCCAGCGCTTGTAGCTGGCGACTCAGCGCATCCGGCTGGTCGGTGTGGATGCTCAGCGTTTTACGTCGACTGGTTTGCCCGCGAATTAATGCAATCGTACTTTGTGGGCAGCTTAAGGTTTTAGCCAGCCAGGCAATAAGCGCCTGATTGGCTTTGCCATCGACAGGTGGCGCATGCAAACGAATTTTCAGGGCGTCGCCATGAACCCCGGCACAAGAAGTCGTTTTCGCGCCGGGTTGTACATGCACGGTAAGCTGCAGATAACCTTTGCCGGTAATCTGCAGCCAGGGTGTTGTCGATGATTCAGTCACGCCCCAACTCGATACCCAGTTCGCGGCTGCGTTCAGCGGCCGCATGCATGCCGGCAATGAGGCCTTCCTTCACACCCATTTCGGCTTTCTTCTTCAGTGCCGCTTCAGTGGTGCCGCCTTTAGAAGTCACGCGCTCGCGCAGCACGCTCACCGGGTCGGTCGATTGTTCAGCCAGTTGTGCTGAACCAATTACCGTCTGAATGGCCAGGGTGCGGGCGGTTTCAGGGGAGAGGCCAAGTTCGCGGGCTGCTTCCTGCATGGCTTCGAGAAATAGAAACACATAAGCGGGGCCGCTACCGGAAATTGCCGTTACTGAGTCGATCAGCTGTTCACTGTTCACCCAGGCCGTTTCACCTACGGCGCCCAGAATCGCTTCGGCACGATCTTTGTCGGCAGCATCAACAGAAGGATCAGCATAGAGCCCAGTCATGCCGGCGCCAATCAGTGCCGGTGTATTAGGCATGGCGCGCACGATGCGGCGATAGCCACCCATCCAGCGGGCCAGGTCATCCACGAGCAAGCCAGCAGCAATGCTCACGATAAGTGGTTTGTTATCCCCAGCAGGTAGGCTCGCCAGTGCGGCACGCATCTGCTGTGGTTTAACAGCAAGCACCAGCACATCGCACTGCAAAGCTTCGGCCGTAGCGGCCTCATAGATATTGATAGAGAACTGTTCGCCGAGGCGTGTTCTGGCTTCTGGCAGGATTTCGATCACGCCCAGATTGTGCGGCTCAAAACCACGCTGGATGAGGCCGCCAACAAGGGCAATGGCCATATTGCCACCGCCTAGAAATGTAATTTTCATTTAGAGCTCCGTTGATGCAGGGGTATTCGTATAAGTGCGTTTGCCAAAAATAGCCGAGCCAACACGTACCAGCGTGGCACCTTCGCTAATCGCAGCCTCTAGATCATCGCTCATGCCCATCGATAGCGTGTCGAGCGCAAATCCTTGTCGATTAATCTGTGTTTGCAACTCGTGTAGCTTGGCAAATTGCCGACGTTGTGTTGCTGTGTCCTCAGTTGCTTCCGGTATCGCCATCAGGCCACGCAATTGCAAGTTGGGCAATTGGGCAATGGTCTGGCAAAGTGCTTGCGCTTCATCAGCCGCGCAGCCGCTTTTGCTGTTTTCACCAGAGACATTCACCTGAACGCAAACCTGTAGCGGTGGTAAAACCGCTGGCCGTTGTGCCGAAAGACGTTCGGCAATCTTCAGGCGGTCAATTGTGTGTACCCAATCGAAATGTTCAGCGATGCCGCGCGTTTTATTGCTCTGGATCGGACCAATAAAGTGCCACTCCAGATTAGGTCGTGCGCTGGCTTTGTCGATGCCTTCCTGTGCGTAGTTTTCACCAAAGGCATTCTGGCCGCAGGCAGCAACCGTATCCACCGCTTCTATTGGGAACGTTTTGGAAACCGCCAGGAGTTTTACGCTTCCAGCGTGTCTGCCTGATGCGGCTTGTGCTTGATCAATTCGATGCCACACCGCAGCAAGACGCTGGGCAGAGTTTTCATGGGATAGCGCGGAATTTTCGGCAGCAGACATGGGCAAGGCTTGTTGATAAGAGGTGGCAAGCTGTTAGGCTAGCGAAGTATAACAATGCGCGCACTACAGATTGGAACCGGAGATGAAACAGCATGCTTGAATCGTTACTCTTGATCGCCCGCGATTTGGGGGCTTCCGATATCCACCTGTCGGCCGGTATGCCGCCAATGCTACGGATTAACGGTGATTTGCAAACACTGGAACAACCGGTGCTGGGTAATGCGCAAGTGCGCGGCATGATTGACAGCGTCATTCCGGAAACGCTGCGCCGTTTGTTCGGTGAAGGCGCTGCTTGCGATTTTGCATTTGCATCGCCTACGGAGGGCTTGGGGCGTTACCGTGCCAATGCCTATCGTCAGCAACGCGGTGTTGCATTAGCCTTGCGACCTATTCCTGACAAAGTGCCTACCTTGGCCGAGATTGCAGCACCGCCTATCCTGAAACAATTGGCTGAGATCGATCATGGGTTGGTGTTAGTCGTCGGCCCAACCGGGTCTGGTAAAAGCACAACGCTGGCCGCCATGGCAGACCATATTAATCAGACAGCCCCCAAACACTTGCTGACTATCGAAGACCCGGTGGAGTTTGTTTATGAGGCGCAGAAGTGTCTGGTAACCCAACGTGAAGTAGGCCGCGACACCCCAAGCTTTGCCGATGCTTTGAAAGCGGCGTTGCGAGAAGACCCGGATGTCATTCTTCTGGGTGAAATGCGCGATCTGGAAACAATCCGTCTAGCTTTAACGGCTGCAGAAACGGGCCACCTCGTATTGGCCACTTTGCACACGGCTACGGCACCTCAAGCCATCGAACGTATTGTTGATGTATTCCCCGGAGAAGAACGGGATTTAGCTCGCACCCTGCTAGCCGATGTGTTGCGTGCTGTGGTTGCCCAGCAGTTGGTTCCCCTAAGCAATGGCAATGGTCGGGTGGCCGCTCACGAAATACTTGTGGGAACCCCCGCCGTACGCAATCTCATCCGTGAGAACAAAACTGCGCAGTTGGTTTCCACTATGCAAACAGGCCAGCAGCAGGGTATGCAGACCATGGCGCAGAGCCTTGAAAGGCTCGCGCAACAAGAATCTATTGGGCTGGCGGCTACGACGCGTTAATTTCTGAGGGGGCTTCTGGCTTCTGTTTTCGATGAAATCCAGAGACCAGATCAATCACGAAGAGGCGGCATTCTAGAGCGCCGTTTTTCAGCGGGAAGCGGCGACGTGGTTTGAGGCCAATGCCTTTGGGAAGCTCCAAGTCTGCGGTAAAGAGCGCCGCTGTCCAGCCGCTAAATTGTTGTTTGAGTGTGCGGCCCCATTCCGGGTATTCCGCCTGTAGTTCTTCCTGCTCGGAGAGGCGTACACCGTAAGGCGGGTTGCTGACTAATAAGCCGCTGCTGGCCGGTGCGCCACGACCAATGAAGTCTGCCTGATCAAGGGTGACAGCATCGGATAAACCCACTTCTTCTAAATGGCGACGAGTCGCAGCGATGGCACCTGGGTGCATATCGCTGGCAAAAATGGTTTGCGCTGCCATCGGACGGATTTGTGCACGGGCTTCGGCGCGCAACTTGGTCCAGAGCGCGCGGTCGGCATCCTGCCAACGCTCGCAGGAGAAACGACGGTTGAGCCCAGGTGCCACATTGGCACGCATCCATGCGGCTTCGATCACGATGGTGCCGCTACCGCACATGGGGTCGAGGAAAGTTTCGTAAACGGCTTTGCCGGCTTCGTCGGTATCGTTCCAACCAGCCAGTGCGAGCAGACCTGCGGCGAGGTTTTCTTTGAGGGGTGCTGCGCCTGCAGCGCCACGGTAGCCGCGTTGCCACAGTGGGTTGCCTGAGCTGTCGATATATAGCGTGGCAGACGTTTCGGTGAGGAACAGCTGGATACGCTGATCTGGTTGATCGGTATTGACGTTCGGGCGACCGCCACGGTCTGCACGGAACCGATCACATACCGCATCTTTAATACGCAGTGTCGCGAAGTCCAGGCTACGTAGAGGTGATTTAACGGCCGTGGTGCTTACCTTGAAGCTCTGGCTGACATCAAACCACTCGTGCCAGGCAATCTTGCGCGCCATCTGGTAGAGGTCTTCTTCTTTCTGATAGGCGCCTACTGCCAAGCGGACCAGAATACGTGACGCATAGCGTGAGTGCAGATTGGCGCGGTAGAGACTTTCTTCTGTCGCACGGGCACGAACGCCGCCACCAACCTGTTCCACCTGGGTCATGCCGCAGTGGTTGAACTCGTTGACCAGGAGTTCTTCTAGGCCACGTGGGCAGGGGGCAAAAATGTGCATGAGTTGCTTTCTTAAAACGGCTTGAGTACGACGAGAAGGGTGATGACCGTAAGCATGAGTACCGGGATTTCATTGAACCAGCGGTACCAGACATGGCTGTGCGTGTTCTGACCAGCGGCAAACTTGCGATAGAGCCGGCCGCAGTAGAAGTGATAACCCAAGAGAAATATGACCAAGAGGGTTTTGGCATGGAGCCAGCCACCGGCAAAGCCGTAACCGAACCAGAGCCAGAGGCCGAGGATAACAGCGCCTAACCCGATGGGGGTGACAAATTTGTAGAGTCGGCGCGACATGCCCAACAGACGCTGGTATTCGGCCGATTGCGTATCGGTAATCGCTGCCAGATTCACGTAGATGCGTGGCAGGTAAAAGAGTCCGGCGAACCAGCTCACCACCAGAATGATGTGAAAAGCTTTGATTGTTAGCATTGAGGCACCTTCAGCGTAGCGAGAAAATCCTGCACCGTCGGGTAACGAAGCTGGATACGCAGCTCTTTGAGCAGGCGTTGATTGTCGAGTCGGCGCGATTCTGACATGAATGAGTAAAGCATGGGGGAAACGCGTTCTTTCAGCACATCGCGCGGTAATCGCTCCGGCCGGCGTAAGCCGTTGGCATCGGCCACGGCGTCAAACCAATCGCCCATTTTAAGGGTGCTGTTATCACTGGCGTTGTAAGCGCGGAGTGAGCGGCCGCGGCTAAGGGATAGCCAGCTGATGCGCGCTAGATCATCAGCATGAATATGGTTTGTCCAGGTGTCTTCTTTGGTACACAATGCGGGCGTGCCAGCCCGCAGACGTTCAATCGGCAGTCGATCGCCGGCATAGATGCCGGGCACGCGCAGGATGCTGCCTGCGTTGGCGGTCTTTCTGGCCGGGTTGGCTAGATCTGTAGTACGGGCGGCGCCAATTCGCGTACGAGCCCAGCGCCGCAAGGTTGCCTCTGCGGCAGCGCGACGTTGACCACGGGCTGTTTTGGGTTGGCGTGGCCGAGACTCCCGAACTAGCGCGCCCTGGCAATCGCCGTAGACCCCACTGGTACCGATGTAGACCAGCCGCCGTGGTAGACTGCGGCCACCCTGCAGGGCTGCCAGAAAGCGGTTTAGACGTGGGTCGGTGTAAAATTCAGCTGGGCAATTATCGGCCGGCGGCGCCAGGTAAATAACGTGCGTTGCCAACCCGCGCAGACGCTTCAGGCTGCGTGGTTGGTCCAGGTTCGCAGCAACCGGTGTTGCTCCGAGGCTGCGCCAGGTTTGCCAGGCCACGCTCTCGGGTTCATGGCGCAATAGCGCCAGAAGTCGGTAACGCGTGCCAACCTGAGCGGCAATTCTTGCCGCAACGTCACCGCAACCGGCCAGCAGTAGGCGTGGTTGGCGAAAACGGCGGGGAAGTGCGCGCGGCGGTAGCTGCATGTCTTTCGGCATGCTGCCATTGTACGGTTTTGCAAGGTTTTGGTTCTTACAGGATTTAACATGACGCATCAGGTGACGCTTAATCCCATTAATGCCACATTTCGCGCAGACGGCCATGAGACCGTACTGGAAGCTTCGCTGCGTCACGATCTGCTGGTGCCCTATGGTTGCCGTACGGGCGGCTGCGGTGCTTGCCGCGCCAAAATTACCTCCGGCATGGTCGATCACGGCAAGGCCAGCGAAACGACGCTGACGCCAGCCGACCGTGAGGCAGGCTTTGCGCTGCTCTGCTGCGCCGTGCCGCAGACCGATGTCGTCGTTGAAGTTAAAGACGTGCGCCGCGCGACGGATATTCCGGTGAAGACTTTGCCGAGCCGCATTGAAGGGCTTGAAAAGCCAGCGGCGGATGTCGCGATTCTGACGCTGCGTTTGCCAGCGACCGAGGTGTTCCAGTTCCATGCCGGGCAGTACGTCGACATTCTTCTGAAGGACGGTAAGCGTCGTAGCTTCTCGATCGCCAACCCGCCGCATGATGCGGCGACCATTGAACTGCATGTACGCCATGTGCCGGGCGGCCTGTTTACCGATCAGGTATTCAGCACAATGAAAGTGCGTGACATTCTGCGTTTCAACGGCCCCCATGGCAGCTTCTATTTGCGCGAGTCAGACAAACCGATGATTCTGCTGGCCGGTGGTACGGGCTTTGCACCGATTAAATCGATTGTGCTGGAAACCCTGCATCTGGAACTGCAACGACCTATGCATATTTACTGGGGTGCCCGTGATCAGGCCGGCCTTTACCAATACGAAGTGGCCGAAGCCTGGGCAGCACAGCACCCGCATATCCAGTTCATTCCTGTGCTTTCCGAACCGGAATTAATGCCGGGTTGGTCTGGTCGCGCCGGGCTGGTTCATGAAGCCGTATTGGCAGACTTCCCGGATCTATCGGGCCATGAAGTTTATGCCTGTGGTGCGCCTGGCATGATTGCCGCGGCACGTACGGATTACCAGAGCAAAGGTAATTTGCCGGAAGATGCGTTCTTTGCCGATTCGTTTGAGTTTGCTGCTAACTAAACGATCGCGCACTGAGCAAAAGGCCTGCCGGATAAAACCGCAGGCCATTTTTATTGTTGTTGCTGTTGCGACTGATTGAAGCGATCAACGCAGTTTTTACAGATGCAGGCTTTCATTTGCTTGTCGGCGGGAATCAGATCAATTAACGCTTGCGGAATGCCGGTGCTGCAGCACCAACACGGTGTATCGGCATGAGCGCCGCAGGCATTCTCACCGCCGCAGAGCGGACATTGATATTCGTTAATTGTGCTCATAGTCATTCCGTTCGTTAGTGGGCATCATCCCAGTTGGGGCCGATACCGATATCGACCACCAATGGCACTTTGAGTTTGGCGACATTCGTCATTAGCGAGCCCAGCGATTCGCTCACGCGGGCACGTTCATGGTCTGGTACTTCCAGCACCAATTCATCGTGCACCTGCATGATGAGCAAGCTCTGTAGCCGTTCTTTCGTTAGCCAATCCTGTACGGCAATCATGGCCAGCTTGATCAGGTCGGCTGCTGTGCCTTGCATGGGGGCGTTGATCGCGGCGCGTTCGGCACCTTGGCGCCGTCCTTGTTGACCCGCCTTGAGATCAGGGAGCCAAAGGCGCCGGCCGAACACCGTTTCAACATAACCATTCTGATGCGCCGACTGTCGCGTCTCTTCCATGTAACGGGCAACGCCGGGATAGCGATCGAAGTAGCGATCAATGTAGGTTTGAGCCGCACCACGTTCGATGCCGAGTTGCTTGGCCAGGCCGAAGGCGCTCATGCCGTAAATCAGCCCGAAGTTGATGGCTTTTGCGGCACGACGCTGGTTGTCATCGACCTCTAAAGGCATAACACCAAACACTTCGGCCGCTGTAGCGCGGTGAATGTCTTCGCCTTGAGCAAAAGCACTAAGCAACCCATTGTCGGCAGAGAGATGCGCCATGATGCGAAGTTCGATCTGCGAGTAGTCAGCGGAGAAAATGCTGTGACCGGGGCGGGCGATAAAGGCTGCTCGGATGCGGCGACCTTCTGGTGTGCGTACCGGAATGTTCTGCAGATTCGGGTCGGAACTGGCTAGGCGACCGGTTACCGCGGTGGTTTGCGAATAATGCGTATGGACACGACCGGTAGCCGGATTGATTCGTTGTGGCAGCTTGTCGCAGTAGGTGTTCTTTAACTTGGCGATGCCACGATATTCGAGCAGTACGCGCGGCAGCGGAAAGTCGAGCGCTAGCTCGGAGAGTACTTCTTCGTCGGTGGATGGCGTGCCGGAGGCGGTCTTCTTTTTGACGGGCAGCCCCTGCTGCGTAAATAGAATTTCTGCCAGTTGTTTTGGTGAGTTCAGATTGAAACTCTGGCCGGCCAGGGCATGGGCTTCCGTTTCCAGCGCCAGCATGCGTTCGCCAAGTGCGTGGCTTTGATCGGCCAATTGCTGGTTATCAATCAGAACGCCGTTTTGCTCCATGGTGAAAAGCACTTGTGCCGTAGGAAGTTCCAGATTGCGGTAGGTGCTTTCCAGCCCAGGTTCGCTGGCCAGTCGTGGCAAGAGTCGTTCGGCAATGCGGAGGGCGATGTCGGCATCTTCGGCGGCATAAGCCGCTGCGTCAGCAACCGCGACCTGATTAAAACCGATCTGGTTGGCGCCTTTGCCGCAGATAGCTTCATAAGCAATCGTGGGCAGACCCAGGTGTCGGCGGGCAAGGGTGCCTAATTCGAGTGCGCCGGGGCTGACTTGGCCAGCTTCGAGTACATACGCGGCTAATAAGGTGTCATCGACAATGCCGGATAGACGAATGCCGTGATTGGCAAAGACGTGCTGATCGTATTTGGCGTGCTGCAGAATCTTTTTGGGCGTGTTGTCTTCGAGCCAGGGCTTCAGGCGCGCCAAGGCATCTGCGAAAGGTAGCTGAACGGGCGTATCCGGGCCGTCATGCGCCAGTGGCAAATAGGCGGCGGCACCGGGGGCAATAGCGAACGAGATACCGACCAGGCGCGCCTGTTGTTCATCGAGGCTGGTGGTTTCGGTATCCAGGGCAACACGTTCCGCAGTCTGGATTTTTTCTAGCCAGCGGTTTAGTGCGGCCTCGTCCAGAATGGTTTCGTAATTGACTCGGTGCGCGCCATCATCAGGCAAGAGCGCTAAGGGCGCTTCGACATCTATTTTGGCTGCTGTCTTTGTGCCGGCGCCTGGTTCATCAATGGCTTTGAGCCAGGTTTTAAAGCCATTATGGCGAAACACTTCGCGCAGGATATTCTGATCTTCTGGTGTGGCGAGTAGATCCGTGATTGTCATGGGTAGGCTGACGTCGGTCTTAACGGTAGTCAGCGTGCGACCGAGTGGCAGAAAGTCGAGGTGGTTGCGCAGGTTTTCGCCGACTACCCCTTTGATGTCGGCGGCATGGGCGATGACACCATCGAGGTCCCCGTAGGTCTGTATCCATTTGGTGGCTGTTTTAGGCCCAACCTTGGGTACGCCCGGAATGTTATCGGCGGTATCGCCAACCAGTGCCAGATAATCGGTGATGCGATCTGGTGTAACCCCAAACTTGGCTTCTACACCAGCGACATCCAGCCGCTCATTACTCATGGTGTTGACTAGGGTCACCTGCGGGGTAACCAGCTGGGCGAGATCTTTGTCGCCCGTAGAGACAATAACCGAAAAGCCCGCAGCCGCAGCTTGCTTGGCCAGCGTGGCGATAACGTCATCAGCTTCGACCCCGCTTTCCATCAGTAGCGGCCAGCCGAGTGCCCGCACGACGGCATGAATCGGTTCAATCTGTTTGGCCAGATCTTCTGGCATGGGTGGGCGATGCGCTTTGTATTCGCTGTAGAGCGTGTCGCGAAAGGTGGGTCCGCTAGCGTCAAAAATACAGGCGCGGTATTCTGCGTTGATATCGCTGGTTAGCCGCCGCAGCATCGAGATCATGCCGTACAGTGCACCGGTAGGATCTCCCGATTGATTGCGCAGGTCGGGCAGTGCATGAAATGCACGGTACAGGTAGGATGAACCGTCAACGAGTAATAAAGTAGGCATCAAATTCAGGGGCGATAGAGTGGACAAGAAAAAGACAAGAACAGAAGCGCAGGGAGAGCCATTCTTTAAACCGGTAGAACCTGAAAGCTTGGTTACACGAGAGTCGTGGCGGCTGTTTGGGATTATGGCAGAGTTCGTTGAAGCCACGGACCGTCTGGCCAATGTGCGCCCTGCTGTGACGATTTTTGGTAGCGCTCGAGTACCACCCGACTCTGCTTACTATCAGCTGGCAGAAACTATAGCGCGCAAATTGTCAGATACAGGCCTTGGCGTTATTTCTGGTGGCGGGCCAGGGGTTATGGAGGCGGCTAATCGAGGGGCTTTCGAAGGGAAGGGACCATCGGTTGGTTTAAATATCCAATTGCCGCATGAGCAGCGGCGCAACCCGTATCAGAATGTTTCCGTAGGCTTTAAGCATTTTTTTGCACGTAAATACATGTTTGTCCGATTTGCTATGGCTTATGTCGTTATGCCGGGGGGGTTTGGCACGCTCGATGAGCTGATGGAGGCCTTAACCTTGATCCAGACGGGCAAAAGTGCCAAGTTTCCGGTCATTCTGGTGGGCAGCGACTTTTGGGCAGGTTTGTTGGAGTGGCTCAAAGTCAGGCTGGTTGCCGAAAAAATGATTGACGCCGCTGATCTAGGCCTCATCCAGGTGATTGATGATCCGGATCAGGTGGTCGAAGCGATCTATCGTCATTACGAGACTCGCGGTTTTGAACCACTGCCGAATGAGCGCGAGCTTTTGCTCAACCTGTAATAAAATCTGCTTATTACTCCGTCTGGAATCCGGCATGTCTCTTATTTTTAAATTCGCGTCTTCTAATCTGCTGACGCGTGCCTGTCTGATGGCGCTTGGTATTTGCCTTGCGCCGTTGGCCTTTGCACAGGCTTCTACATTGCCGCCGCAAGTGGTGACGAATGATCCCGCTTTGCTGAATCCTCAGGCAGAAGCTGATGAAGATGCCAGCGTGACGATTTCGCCCGATGACCGGAGCACGAGTGTTCGTACCTACGGGCGTGGTGGTCGTCCCTCGCGTGAAGTGGTTGACCCCCCGTTACTTCCATCATATTCGGAGTCACCGGAACCGGATCCACAGTCTGTGATCCCGGATTCAGACCCGGTGCGTGGCGATATGGTGCAGCCGCCTATGTGGACGATCTGGAGCTGGTAATGCCGGAACGTCATATGCGCCATCATCGTCAAGGCCCCTGGCATGACCTTCATCCCTCCGATGATTTGCCGCCCATCCGCCGTGTCGGCGTTGGGCATGGCGTACGCTGGGTTGCCGATGGCTGGGCGCTCTTCATGCGCCGTCCCGGACTCTGGTTAGTCACGGCTTTTCTGCAAACACTCCTGATACTTTTGGTACTGCTGGTGCCGTTATTGGGTCAGGTGGGTGCGCATCTATTGATGCCGGTGCTTTCGGCGGGTTTGATGGTGGTTGCCCATCGTGTGCAATACAACGAACCCGTGGCGGTTGCCGATGCGTTTACAGGTTTCAGAGAGCATGCCCCAGCCGTGGTTAACGTAGGTGTCTGGTACATGCTCGGTTGGATGCTCATCGTGGCTCTGGGCTTGTTGCTGGGCGGCGGCGCGGCATTGTCCGGTATGGCCGTTGGCATGGAAACCCAATACGAGTGGCTCGGCGTCGTGATTAGCGTCTTCGGCATCATTTTGGCCGTAACGATCAGCCTATTGCTGGTGCTGCCACTGGTGATGTCGGTCTGGCTAGCCCCACCATTGGCAGTATTCCATGATATCTCTGCCATGGCTGCCATGAGGCATTCCTTTGCTGCCAGCTGGCGCAGCCTGCCAGCATTTATCGTGGCTTTCTTTCTTGTAGCACTGATGCTGTTTCTAACAGCCCTGACGATGGGGCTGGCCTTGCTGGTCGTTATTCCCATCATGGCCGGCGCAACCTTTGCTGCTTATAACGATCTATTTGAATTGCCACAGCCTGTAACCGCCGCACCACACACGAGCGGATCTGAAAGCACGGATGTCTGAACCCATGAATCGTATCGGGCTAGCAACTGGCTGGCAGTGGTTTCGTGATGGCTTTGCCCGGTATCGTCGCAACCCACTGCTGATGCTCTTCTGGGTGATGTCTTACTGGACGATGCTGGGTTTGGCCGGGCTTATACCCGTAGCGGGCGATTTGCTAGTGGCTGCCTTGGCACCTGTCTTGTTGGTTGGTGTGTTTTCCGGGTGCCGTGCGCTGGATGCTGAAGCCATGCCGAGTTTTACGCTCATGTTTTCTGGCTTCCGCAATCGGTTGCAGCCGCTGATGGGCCTGGGCGTAATACACTTTTTGCTGACGCTGAGTGTGCTTGCTTTGACGGCCCTATTTGATGGTGGGACGCTGCTGCAGTTCATGGCGCGATCGACTTTGGGGGCGGGCGTCGATGCCTCAACGATAGATCCGGAGAGCCTGTCATTGAGTGCCTTGTTGTTTGCACTAGCGCTCTATATGCCGGTGATGATGGCGTTTGCCTATGCGCCGCTCCTTGTTGCCTGGCGCGGCTTTGGTCTGGGCAAAGCGCTCTTTTTTAGCCTGGTTGCTTCGTGGCGCGCCTGGCAGGGTTTGCTTGGCCTGTTTCTGGCTATCCTGACATTCGGTATTTTTGTTCCAGCGCTGGCCATGATGTTGTTGATCGCGCTCGGCATCAGTGAGGCCGTTGTTACCTCGTTGATCGTGGTGCCACTTATGGCCGTGTTGGCGCCAACGGTGGTGTCCGCTTTCCTGAGCAGTTATAGCGAGGTGCTGCCGGATAATGAGGGCGCCGCCCCGGCGCAGCCGATCTGAAGCTGATTGGTATTCTCGGCGGCACTTTCGACCCAGTGCATATCGGGCACCTGCAGTTGGCCGAGAATGCCATCACAACCTTTGGATTAGATGAGCTGCGCTGCATACCGGCAGGACAGCCACCGCATCGTCAGCTACCGCAAGCGAGTGCGGCAGATCGGTTGGCAATGGTTGAACTGGCTTTTGCACATCCAATACGGTGCGCTGTGGATGATGCGGAAGTGTTGCAAACAGGACCATCCTGGACGATTCGTACCTTGGAGCGCTTGCGTCAGAGCGATCCGGAGGGCCGCTTCGTACTGATTCTGGGGGCCGATGCGCTGCTGGGGCTGCCGACTTGGCACCGCTGGGAAACCTTGCTTGAATATGCCCATATTGCCGTAGCGAACCGCCCGGAGACTGCGTTATTGCCAACGGAGATGCCTGAACCGTTGAGATCATTCTGGGCAGCCCATTACACGCAAGATCTGGCGCTCTTGCGCCAACAACGCGCAGGTTGCCTTGTTTCGTTTACCATAGCGCCCTGCAAGGTGTCGGCGACGCAGGTGCGCCAGAACCTGAAGCAGGGCTTGCCCATTAGCGGGTTAGTACCTCTTGCCGTTGAAAAATATATCATTCAGCACCATCTCTATCAGTCGACCGCGCATTGACGGTCATTTCAGCACCAAGGAACAACATGTCTAAAGAACTCTCGATCAAAAAACTTGAAACCATTGCAGTGGATGCGCTGGAAGACATCAAGGGTCGCGATATCATCGTGGTTAATACAGCCAAGGTGTCGCAGATGTTCGAGCGAATCGTGTTGGCTAGCGGTGAATCAAACCGCCAGGTGCGCGCGCTGGCACGGCACGTTGCCGATAAAGTACGTGAAGCGGGTGGCGAAGTGCTTTCGTCTGAAGGCGAAGAAACCGGCGAATGGGTACTGGTTGATCTGGGGCCAGTTGTTGTGCACGTCATGCAGCCGCTGGTGCGTCTCCACTTTGACCTTGAAGGTCTGTGGGGTCCAGGTAAACCCGCTGGCCCTGCGGCCGAAAAGGCGGCTAAAAAGGCTGCTGCTAAAAAGCCGAGTAGCAAGGCGCCTGCCGCTGATTCAGAAGAGAAGGCGCCGGCGAAGCCGCGTGTCCGTAAACCCGCAGCCACTAAGACGGCTACAGATAAGAAACCAGCCGCTAAAAAGGCTGCGCCACGCAAAGCCCCTGCTAAAAAAACGGGTGCCGCTAAACCACGCACTAAAAAATCAGCCGCTGAATGAGGTTACATCTGATCAGTGTCGGCCAGCGTTTGCCCGATTGGGCAACGGCCGCCTGCTCGGATTACCTGAAACGCTTTCCTCGCGCGCAGCCTATCGTCTTGCATGAAATCAAGGCGGAGCCCCGGACTGGCAGTCGTACAGCACAACAGATCATGGAATCTGAGGCGGTGCGTATCGAGGCCGCAATTCCTGCCGGCGCACGACGCGTCATGCTTGATGAGCGCGGCACGGATATTACGACTGTAGCCCTCGCTAAACGATTGCAATATTGGCAAGGAGAGGCTCAGGATGTTGCATTAATCATTGGTGGTGCCGATGGCATTGCACCAGCACTTAAAGCAACAGCCCATGAAATGATTCGTCTCTCCTCGCTGACGCTGCCGCATGCAATGGCGCGCGTGTTGTTGGCAGAGCAGTTGTATCGGGCCATTACCGTGCTTTCCGGCCATCCCTATCATCGCGAATAAAAGTCATGCAGACGATCTGGCTCGCTTCTAAAAGCCCACGCCGCGCCGAGTTGCTACAGGGCATGGCCGTGCCTTTCGAGGTGCTGCAGTTTACGGATGATGCGGGCGCTCAATACGAAGTGGATGAGTCGGTGCATCCCAGTGAACCGCCACGAGATTACGTGCGTCGCGTAGCGCTGGATAAAGCCCTGCATGCCTTGTCGTATGTGCGTGACCGGCAATGGGTTGAGCGACCATTGCTTTCTGCTGATACAACAGTAGCGCTTGGCGAACGAATTCTTGGTAAACCGTCCGATGCTGCCGAAGCACGTGAAATGCTGGCCGCCTTGTCTGGGCAGGTGCATGAGGTGCTGACGGCCGTGGTTGTGATCGATGGCCATGATATCCGGCAGATGTTGTCAGTCAGTCGCGTACATTTCATGCCGCTGAGCGTGGAGACCATTGATCGATACATCGCCAGCGGCGATCCCTTTGATAAAGCGGGTGCCTATGGCATTCAGGGCCATGCCGGAACTTTTGTGGCAGATATGCAGGGCAGCTTTACCGGGATCATGGGGCTTCCCGTACACGAAACAGCGTGTCTACTTGAACCTTGCGGTTACCGCTTCTGACGCGATTTATCCGTTAAGCCAACGCAAAATTGCTTGTGCAGCAACTGTCGCACCGTCTTGCCTGATGGGTGGCTTGGCAGATTGCTTTAATAGCCGATCAATTGCTACGCTGAAATTCCCCTGTTGCAGCGTAGCCGGGTCGAGCTTCGCACAACGTGCATTAGCTTCAAGCCACGCGACCAGTACACGTTGTTCAGGCCAGTCTTCCCGTTCTACGTAAAGTATAGGGGTGTTGGCCAGCGCCGCTTCTACAAAAGTGCCGTAGCCCGGCTTGCAGATCACTGCGTCACAGTAGCCGAGCAAGTCGGTAAAGACCAGATCAGTGAGAGCGCATAAGGCATCCGCATTGACGATGCCCTGGACTGCCAGTCCACTGGTTTGCAAATGTGGCTGATTGGCAACGAGTAATGTGAGTGCTTTTTGCTCAGGCCATTGGGTACAAGCGAGATGCGTTTCAATGCCACCCATGCCGATCAGAATCCGTGGGCGATCCTTGAGTGCTGGATCGATCAAGTGCATTAACTTGTCTTCAAGCATCTCGCGTGAATAAGCGCTGAGAGCAGCAACGGGCGGGAGAGTGTGCTCTTCCAGTCCGCGCATGGGCATGCCCGGACTGAGCCGGAGTGCGAGTGGTGCGTTGTTGTAGATATCCGTCAGACGATTCAATACGGCTGTCGAGTTGGGGAGTCCTTCAAAATAGAAGCGTGCTGTGTCTGCCCAGTTGAGAGAGCTCATGGCGATGCCGGGAATGCCCAGCATTTGTGCAGCCGCCAAAGGCATATCACCGACATCGCTAAGAATCAGATCAGGAGCGGCAGTGCGCACTACGCTACAAGCAATATCTAAATGCGAATACCAGTTAACCTCGCGGTCGGCGTAACGCGCCCAGCTTGCAGCAACGTCAACGCGCATAGCATCGTGCATGATCAACCCGAGGTCGCAGGGCTGATTAATGTGCTCAAAAGGGGCGATGATGCGGGCTGCTAGCGTCGCAGCGGGCAACGCACTCCAGATCGTGATTGCCAGGTCTGGTCGCAGCGCCTGTAATGCATTGCAGACGGGCGCAGCCTGGCCCAGGTGACCTAGGCCATGGTTGCTAATCGCGACCAGCAGGCGCGGCATGTTTAAACCTTAGGTTGAGTCGCCGTAGTCGCGGAGATCGATGCAGCAATCATTTCCTCATTAGGCACATCATGCAAACGGGCCAGGAAGGCGCCATCGCAATCGGCTGACCATTCGGCGTCTTTCAACCAGACAACGTGACCATCGCCGCTGGCTACGTCAACGGGTTCAAGCTTGCGCCCTTCCAGGGCTTTGACCTGCAGGATGCGGTTGCCAGCCGGGTGAATCACTTCCAACCAGTCGCCGACGGCAAAGCGATTTTTGACGATCACGCGCAAGGCATTGCGTTCGGTATCCCATTCGGCATTGCCGACGTACTGGCTGCGGCCGGATTCCGAATAGCCACGCAGATAGTTCTGTGTATCCGAATCATGATGGCGTTGATAGAAGCCATCGGTGTAGCCTCGATTGGCCAAACCTTCCAGTTCGCCAATGAGTAGCGGGTTAAAGCCGCGGCCAGCTTGCGCATCATCAATCGCGCGGCGGTAGGCCTGGCAGGTACGGGCTACGTAGTAAGGCGACTTGGTGCGGCCTTCGATCTTGAGCGAATCAACACCGATTTCGATCAGGCGCTGGACGTGTTCAATCGCACGTAGATCGCGCGAATTGAGAATGTACGTGCCATGCTCATCTTCTTCAATCGGCATCAGTTCGCCGGGACGCTTGGCTTCTTCAACCACCATGGGTGGGAAGTTGCTGCCGGTCATGCCGGGCGTGGCTTCCGCTTCACTATCCGGTTTGAGTTTGTAGTCCCAGCGGCAGGAATTGGTGCAGGTACCCTGGTTCGGGTCACGGTGATTGAAGTAGCCCGACAGCAGGCAACGGCCGGAGTAGGCAATACAGAGCGCGCCGTGCACGAAAACTTCAAGCTCCATCTCCGGGCATTGCTGGCGAATCTCAGCCACTTCATCCAGTGATAGTTCGCGCGACAAGATCACGCGTTTGATGCCCATCTTGCCCCAGAATCGTACGCTGGCCCAGTTAACCGTATTGGCTTGCACCGACAGGTGGACGGGTACATCCGGGAATCGATCACGGATCATGTCGATCAGGCCAGGGTCGGCCATGATCAGCGCATCCGGCTTGAGTGCCACCACGGGCGCCATGTCATCCAGATACGTTTTCAGCTTGGCGTTATGCGGTGAGATATTGCTCACCACATAAAAAGTCTTTTGCTGGGCATGGGCTTCATCGATGCCTTCTTTGAGCGCATCGAGTGTACTGAACTCGTTATTGCGTACCCGTAGGCTATAGCGGGGCTGACCCGCATAGACGGCATTCGCTCCGAAAGCGAAGGCGGTTCGCATCATGGCTAGGGATCCGGCGGGGGCAAGCAGTTCAGTTGTGATCGGCATAGTAGAATCCGGGTATTCCCCGGCAATAAAAATCAGTCAGGCGCACATTCTACCTATGGCCGAAAGCATCCTCATTAATTTCACGCCCCAAGAGACTCGGGTGGCCATCCTCGAACAGGGGATTGTCCAGGAGCTCCATGTCGAACGCCATACCACGCGGGGTCTGGTGGGCAATATCTATCTGGGTCGCGTCGTACGGATTCTGCCGGGTATGCAGTCGGCATTTGTCGATGTGGGCCTGGAACGAACGGCATTCCTGCACGTGGCCGATATCGGGCAAGCCCGGGTTGGAGATGCGGCCAATCGCGAATATAGCCCGATTGAAGAGGTGATTAGCGAAGGACAGACGCTGATGGTACAGGTGATCAAGGACCCAATTGGCACGAAAGGCGCACGTTTATCGACGCAGGTGTCGATTGCCGGGCGTATGCTGGTCTATCTGCCGCAGGAAAAGCACATTGGTATTTCGCAACGGATTGATGAAGCCGAGCGCGAGGCGCTGCGCGAACGGCTGACCCGTTTGGTGCCGGCAGACGAAGCGGGTGGGTTTATTCTGCGGACTATTGCCGAAACAGCGGATGAAGCATCGCTGCAAGACGACATTAACTACCTGCGCAAACTCTGGACCGGCCTGAAGCAGCAGATCAGCACATCACCGGTGCCATGCCTGATGTATCAGGATCTATCGCTAGCGCAGCGCGTGCTGCGTGATTTTGCTAATCCAGAGACCGAACGCATCCTGGTCGATTCGCGTGAAACCTTTCAGAAACTGAAGGATTTCGCGGCGATTTACGTGCCCGGCATCACGGGGCTCCTGGAGCACTACAACGAAGACCGGACGCTGTTTGATCTTTACGGTGTGGAAGATGAGATTCAGCGTGCTTTATCGCGTCGGGTGGATCTCAAGTCCGGCGGCTATCTGATCATTGATCAGACCGAAGCCATGACCACGGTTGACGTTAATACCGGTGCATTTGTTGGTGTGCGTAATTTTGACGAAACAATCTTCAAGACGAATCTTGAAGCGGCTCAAGCTATTGCACGGCAATTGCGGTTACGTAACCTGGGTGGCATCATCATCCTGGATTTTATTGACATGGATCAGTCGGCGCATCAGGATGCCGTGCTGGCCGAGCTGCGTAAATGTCTGAGCCGCGATCATATGCGGATGACCGTAAATGGCTTTACTGCACTGGGTTTGGTGGAGATGACCCGTAAACGCACACGTGAGTCACTGGCGCGCGTGCTGTGTGAAACCTGCCCAACGTGCGATGGTCGTGGCCAGGTTAAAACAGCACGAACCGTGTGCTACGAAATCCTGCGCGAGCTGGTGCGCGAATCCCGTCAGTTCGCAGCACGGGAGTATCGCGTTATTGCCAGTCAGAAGGTGGTAGATCTCTTCCTTGAAGAGGAAGAGCAAGCACTGGCCATGGCATCCGACTTTATCGGTAAGCCGATTTCATTACAGGGCGAGTCCGGGTACGGACCCGAGCAGCACGATATCGTACTGCTCTAGGGCTTATTCCTTCGGGCGTGCGGGCGCTAGTACCAGCGCCTCACCTTCGACAACGCGCTTATCGCCCACGGTACAGATCGTTTCGATACGCACCTTGTTTTTGACATAATCAACGTCAAGCACGGTCAGCGTTGCCGTTACGGTCTCGCCGGGGTGAACCGGTGCCAAGAAGCGCATGTTTTGAGCCAGAAAGATCGTGCCAGGTCCCGGCAGACGATTGGCAAGCGCCGAAGAAATCAGGCTGGCTGTCAGGAAGCCCTGAACAATACGCGTACCAAAACGGGTGGTCTTGGCATATTCCTCATCGAGGTGAATGGCATTCGTATCAGTCGAAACAGCTGAAAACAAAATGATGTCGGTTTCAGTAATCGTCTTCGATTGAAACGCCGTCATACCGACTTTAAGTTCATCGGTGAAATAAACAGGACGAATGGTACCCATAGCTAGCCTCGTGCATTGCAATTAATCATGACGCATCATAGCAATTTATGCTGCAACGCGTCATGAATCTTTAATGACGGTGCGGTTATTCGATCGCCAGGCAGGTGTATTTGGTGCTCAGGTACTCATCTACCCCGTGTTGAGAGCCTTCACGGCCAAAGCCCGACTGTTTGACCCCGCCAAATGGGGCGACTTCGCTGGACATGAGACCCGTATTAACGCCCACCATGCCATATTCCAGTGCTTCAGAGACGCGGAATATGCGGCTTGCATCCCGGGTATAAAAATAGGAAGCGAGGCCAAATTCTGTGTCATTTGCAATTTGAACGGCTTCAGCCTCTGTCGAGAACGCAAAAATCGGAGCAACAGGCCCGAAGATTTCTTCGTGCATCATCCGCATATCGGAGGTCACGCCCTTGATGACGGTGGGCTGAAAATAGAGCCCGCCTCGCGCATCTTGGCTACCCCCCGTCAACACGCGGCCCCCTTTGTTTACGGCATCGGCAACGAGTGCTTGAACTTTGGCCAGACCGCTGTCATCGATCAGTGGCCCGACTTGTACGCCGCTGTCGAAACCGTTACCCACTTTAAGTGCGCTGACTTTTGCGGTGAGCTTTTCGGCAAAGCGATCCAGCACGTCTTTGTGAACCAATAACCGATTGGCAGAAACACATACCTGCCCGCTATTGCGAAACTTGCAGGCGATAGCGCCATCTACGGCGGCATCGAGATCCGCGTCTTCGAAAACAATGAATGGTGCATTGCCACCGAGCTCAAGCGATAGGCGCTTCAGGTTAGGGGCTGATTGCGCCATGAGCAGACGGCCGACTTGGGTAGAGCCGGTAAAGGATAGTTTGCGTACGCGCACATCGCCAGTCAGTGCACCGCCGATGGTGGGGGCAGCATCTGCGTCACCGGTGACCACATTAAATACGCCCGGTGGAATGCCGGCGCGTTCGGCCAGAACTGCAAGTGCTAGAGCGGTGAGGGGTGTTTGCTCTGCTGGTTTAACGACAGCGGTACAGCCCACAGCGAGCGCTGGGGCCACCTTACGGGTAATCATTGCTGCCGGGAAGTTCCAGGGGGTAATCGCGGCACAAACACCCACAGGCTCCCGTGTGATGAGCAAGCGTTTGTCTGCTGTGTTCGAGGGTAGGATTTCTCCATTAACCCGGCGCGCCTGTTCGGAAAACCATTCGACAAACGAAGCTGCATAGGCCACTTCACCGAGGCTTTCAGCATAGGCTTTGCCGCCTTCGGCAGTAATCAGCGTGGCTAGATCTTCTTTGTTTTCCTGAATCAGGTCGTACCAACGACGCAGAATCGTTTCCCGTGCTCTGGCGGTTTGTGCACGCCAGCCAGGAAAAGCGGCTTCTGCAGCATCAATCGCAAGGCTTGTTTCAACTGCGCCCAAGTTGGCAACCTTGGCGATCGGCTGGCCTGAACCCGGATCCGTCACCTCAAAATTGTGACCTGATGCGTGCCATTGACCATTAATATAGGCAGCTGATCGAAGAAGACTCTGGTCTTTGAGGCGTGAAAGCGGCATGGCAAAAATCTCGGTGGTTGACGTGTTTAGTGGTGCTAATAGCCTTGCAGGCTGAAGCGTGTTGCGCCACACTTTGAATCATATGATGAACTGCGTTCTACCGCGACCCTCGCTCCGCCATGGTTTTTTTACAAAGCGCATGCTGTACGCGTTTTGCGTCTGCATTGTTCTCGTACTCATGCTGGGCGGATGCGCCAGTACGGGCAACAAGAAGATCACACGCTTTGGTGCAGACAATTTGCCACCCACCGTCCAGGGCCAGGAAATTACCATCATGGCCATGAATTTGATCGACACGGGGTACCAGTTCGGGGGTAAAAATCCGCAGGCGGGTCTGGATTGCAGTGGCATGGTGAGTTGGCTTTATGGCCAAGCCGCCGAATACCGTTTGAAAGGGAGTGCTAGAGACATGGCAAAGCGCGGGCGAGAAATCAACCCCGCAGCAGTTCGCCCTGGCGATCTTGTCTTCTTCAATACCCAGGGCTATAGCTACTCCCACGTGGGCATTTATATTGGCGATCAGCGCTTTGTACATGCACCCAATAGCAGAGGAAAGGTGCGCATTGATCGCCTGGATCAGGGGTGGTTTGCTACGCGCTTTGAAGAAGCGCGTAGCTACTTTGATTAAGTGTGAAGAAAGCTTAATCCCTCGCTGCTATGTAGGGCTGAACCATTTTGGTTGGATCGACGATGCGGTCGAAATCCTGCGCTGAGATGTAACCGAGTGCCAATGCAGCTTCCTTGAGCGTGAGATCGTGATGCAGCGCATGGTGTGCGATCTGAGATGCCTTGTCGTAACCGATCACAGGCGACAATGCGGTTACCAGCATCAGTGATCGATCGACATGGGACTGAATGTTTTTCAGATTAGGCTCTGTGTCCTTCACCAAAAATTTGGCGAAGTTGGTGCTGCCACCAGTGAGTAAATTCAAAGAACCCATCACGTTATGAATGATCAGTGGTTTGTAGACATTCATTTCCAGATAACCGCTAGCGCCTCCGAAAGAGACGGCAACATCATTAGCCATCACCTGAACCGCCACCATGGTTAATGCTTCTGCCTGGGTCGGGTTAACCTTGCCTGGCATGATTGAAGAGCCGGGTTCGTTAGTCGGAATGTTCAATTCGGCCAAACCAGCGCGTGGACCGCAGGAGATCAGGCGGATGTCGTTAGCGATTTTGTAGAGCGAGACAGCAAGTGTCTTGAAAGTACCGGAGAGCTGTACCAGTGCGTCATGCGCGCCCTGTACAGTAAATTTATTCGGTGCTGAAACAAAGGGAAGTCCCGTGAGCCGTGCTATTTCTGCGGCCATTTCTTCAGCAAACCCTGGGGCTGCATTCAGGCCGGTGCCGACAGCAGTGCCGCCGATGGCCAGTTTGTAGACATCGGGAAGCGCGTTATGGATGCGGGCGATGTTCTCGTCCAGCATCCCGACGTAACCGGACCATTCCTGACCCAATGTGATGGGCGTTGCGTCCTGCATATGCGTACGCCCGATTTTGATGATGCCCTTCCAAGCCTCTGCTTTTTCCCGTATGCAATCTCTTAGCATGCTTATTGCTGGCAGCAATTGATGCACAGTTCCAATGGCAGCAGCCATGTACATGGCCGTCGGAAAGTTGTCATTGGTTGATTGAGACATGTTGACGTGGTCATTCGGGTGGACCGGCGCCTTACTTCCTAGCGCAGTGCCGGCGAGCTGACAGCAACGGTTTGAAATCACTTCGTTGACGTTCATGTTGAACTGGGTGCCACTCCCCGTCATCCATACATGTAGAGGAAACATTGCATCGTGTTGCCCGGCGATAATTTCATCGCACGTCGCTTCAATGAGTGCTGCCGACGCCTGATCAAGCCGGTTTTCTGAGCGGTTCACGCGTGCCGCGGCTTTTTTTAGAATGGCATAAGCCCCGATCATTTCGACCGGCATCAGGTCTTTGCCGATGCTGAAATATTCAATTGAGCGCTGGGTTTGTGCGCCCCACAGTTTGTCAGCCGGAACGTTGATGTTCCCGATGCTATCGCTTTCTGTTCGGTATTCAGTGCTCATGATGGTCGCCATTCCTATGCATCAGGAGGATGCCTGCACTCATGAGTATGATCTTATTGAGAGGAATACGCCAAGTCACCCTAACGTGTCGGCGGGATGGCTACCTTGTTCATTCGTTCCAGAATGACTTCTGTCTGACGTGCTAGACCCTCGGTTTCTCCCTTGCGATCATAGTACTGAGGACTGGGCACCATTGAGGCCAGCATCGCTGCCTGATATTCGTTGAGCGCATTAGCGGACACGCCAAAGTAATGACGGGCAGCAGCCTCGGCTCCAAAGATGCCGGTGCCCCATTCGATCTCGTTCATATAGACCTCGAGAATGCGGCGCTTGCTCCAGGTATATTCGATCATCAATGTGATCAGGGCTTCTTCACCTTTACGGATGAAACTCTTCTCTGGCCATAGAAAGAGATTTTTAGCGAGTTGCTGGGTGATGGTGGATCCGCCCGCTGCAATGCGACCGCGCTTTTCGTTCTTCTCGAAAGCCTTCTGTATGCCATCAAAGTCAAAACCCTGGTGCTGCATGAACTTGCTATCTTCAGCCGCAATGAGGGCGCGCTTGAGATTCGTAGAGATGAATCCATACGACACCCAAGTCTGTTGCAGCTTTGCCCCCGGATTCTTTTTTTGTAATTCTGCTAAGCGGATTTTCATGAACTGGGTTGGGCCGGGTTCAGTCACTTTCCAGACAAGCACCCAGGCAAAAAACCAAAGTTGTATGAGCATGAACAGGCCAGCGATGATCAGCACGATCCGGAGTGCCCAGCGCGGGCGACGATGTGTCATGGACTATTTTTGAGCGAGTTGTTCGCGCAGCGCGTTGTAGACCGGTTGCGTTTCAGGCATCACGCCGCGCCATAGTGCAAAGGCAACGGCGGCTTGCTCGACCAGCATGCCGAGACCATCCGCACAGTGCGGAATGCCGGCAGCGCTTTGTGCTTGCAGAAAGGCGGTAGGGGCTTTGCTGTACATCATGTCGTAAGCAAAGCCTTCAGCGCTGATTGCCCCGGGTGGCAAGGCAATGGCTTCGCCCCCCAGGCTGGCGCTGGTGGCGTTGATGACCACATCGAAAGCACCTGTGACGCTGATAATCTGGGGCAGTGCATCGAGTCCGCATCCATGTAAGAGGCAACCGGCCGTGACTGCTTTAGGCGTAAACAAATCGGCCAGTTCGCCAGCGCGTGTTGGCGTACGATTAGCAATCACCAATGATGCGGGCTTAGCATTAAGTAGCGGCAGCACAACGCCTCGTGTTGCACCCCCTGCACCCAACACGAGGATCCGTTTGTTCGCCAAGTCGAGGCCATGTCGTTGTTGCAGATCATTGAGCAAGCCCTGGCCATCGGTGTTGTCAGCAAGAAGCCCATTGGCTGTCCATGCCAACGTATTAACAGCGCCCGCCATTGCGGCGCGTTCAGTCAGTGTGCCATTTTGTGCGGCATAAGCCCAGGCGGCTTCCTTATGCGGCACGGTGATGTTGACGCCGCGAAAGCCTTCGTCGGGTAGCTGTTTGAACGTGGCAATGAGGTCCGCTGGCGCTACATCAATCGCTTCATAGCTGAGTTGTTGCACTGTCTGTGCGGCAAAGGCCGCGTGGATAGCCGGTGACATGGAGTGCTGGATCGGATGACCCAGAACTGCGTAGTGATCGATGGTATTGGCTGCTGTCATCGGGTTTCCAGTGCATCGCCCCGGGTAAAGTTCCAGGTGCGGGTAATGTCCAGATAATCGGTTTCTTTACGGATGTCCGGCGGGAATGGAGCAAAGGGAGAGGACATCATGACGATGCGTTTGGCGGACTCATCTAGTACTTTGTTCCCCGAAGAGCGCACGACAATAATGCGGTCGACACTGCCATCAGGCCGTAAGGCGACTGATAGCACGAGCGAACCAAAGAATTTGCCGCGTGCTTCTTCCGGATAATTCATGGCGCCAATCCGTTCGACTTTACTTCGCCAGTCCGATAAGTATTGGCTGTAGCGATAATCTTTCGTACTGGATGTGAGCGCGACGCGCCGTCCGGTACCGACAGTGCCACCAGCCGTTGGCGTAGTCGAAGTGGATGTATTGACGGGGGGCGTCGATCGCGAAACGAGATCGCTCCCTCCCGATATAACGCTGCTGCTGGTTGTGTTGGGTGTTGGCTTGATTACTTCAGCCCGAGCCGCTTTTCGCGGGCTGGGGGCAACGGGCATGGCGCGGGGTATGCCCTCATTGGCGCGGGGTATGGATTGGCTTGCCGCACGAAACGATACGGTGAGAGATTTATCCCCGCGTTCGGGAAGTTTGATGCCGTAACGTGGCGCCAGAAAGACCGTGTGCGCGATAAAGGATAGCCCTAATGCGACCCATAGCAAACGGTCGTTGAATAGTAGCCGCCAACCCAGCGGTTTAGGCGACCAGGGTTCCGGGTCGTCAACCGGCTGTGCGTTGTGAAGAGTGCTTTTTGGCGCCGCAGACATATCGCTATTGTAGTCCGAGCGTCTTGGGGCATGCTGCCAATTTATTCGGCAGCTTCCTGAGCGGCAGATTCAGGCTGCTGCAGTATTTCAGCGGCTTCTGCCATCTCTTCTTCAGCCTCTACCAGCGCTTCTTCCACAGGCACTTCATCGAGCAGTTCCAGATCTTCGTCTCCGGGCGCGTCACTGCCACTCAGTGTCGCGTCAAAGCGACTATGAATGCTTAACTCAAGTAGGTCCAGGTTGCCGAGGGTCAGACTCATGCGACTGCCAGGAGGTAGTTCCGGTGCAGAGGGCACCTGAACGACTAGTGGTAATCCGTCGACGCGCACATTGGGCGCATTACGCATGGCGGTGCCTTCAACGTGTTTGGTGTTGGTTTGTTGCAGCCAGCGTAGGCACCAGTAGCGCTCCATGCGGCGTTGAAAGTCAGCATAACCTGCGTAAGTGAGATCAAAATCACGCATAGCCGCAAAAAGCTCGGCAGAGCGGGGTGCAAACGGTGCGGGCTTGTCGGAAAGTGCGGCAATCAGTTGCCATTGATTGATCAGGTCTGAATAACGACGCAGCGGAGAGGTGCTCCAGGCGTAGCAGGGCACGCCTAAGCCTTCATGCGGAATGGCTGAGGTAGTCATGCGCACTTTGCCTGCAACCTGGCCACGGTACAGGCCCGGAATGCCCTTATCTGCCAATAGCTGACCCCAGGTGGCATTGGCCAGAATCATTAACTCGGCTACGAGCATATCTACGGGACTACCACGTTTGCGTGCTTCGATATGAACAGTGCAGGCGGCCGGGTTAAGAATTTCTCCGGTCGATTTGTCGTGCAGTGGACCATCGATCTGATAGTGATAATCGTGCAGCCCGGCTTGTGCCGATGGTTTGCCGCGGCGACCGGCGCATGCACCCGCAAAACGCCAGAGAGTGCGGAGTGTGTCGCCATGCGGACAATCGGGCACGTCGCCAGCATTTAGCTGGTCTGCATTCATGTGCGGTTCTATCTCGTGCAGACGTAAGTTGGCTGCGATATGCACCCGTTCCAGGCGTGATTCGTGACTGACTATTTCAAAGTCTTCGCTGACGTTTAGGTACAGCGATAGTGCCGGGCAGGCTTTGCCTTCGGCCAGCGTAAAACGAGCAACGAGATCGTCTGGCAGCATGGTGATCTTGTGGCCCGGCATATATACCGTAGATAGGCGGGCACGGGCAACGGCATCGTGTGGCGAGCCCGGCAAAATGCCCAGACCCGGCGCAGCAATGTGCACGCCGATGCGCCAGCCGATACCGGGTAGGCGGATGACAGAGAGGGCATCATCAATTTCGGTGGTATTGGCATCATCGATCGATACCGCTTGTACATCGGCCAACGGTAAATCACCGGTTGCGGCAGGTTCGGGCAACTCCGGAAAACCAATCCCTTTAGGAAAGCGCTCGGCCGCGAAACGCCGGAAGTGCCAGTGGTAAGCGTCCGGAAAGGCACCGCAGCGCAGCAGGAGTGCCGCGGCAGATTCGTTAGTTCTTTCGCAAGCGGCTTCAAACGCTTTGACTTCCGGACGGTTGCGGTCTGGTTGTACCAGTAGGGCATCGACCTGATCAATCAACTCCGGCGGCAGCGAGCCATCCACCAGTTGGGTGACCATCCGCTCAATAGCCTCGGCTTGAAGGCGTTTCTTTTCGGCGCCAGCGAGTGCCGCTTTAAGAATTTCGGGCGGCGCCCGACGGAACATGCCTTTGCCGCGTCGGTGAAAGTACAGTGGGGCATCTTGAATGGCCAGTAGCAAGGCGGTGGATTCGATGGCCGATGGCGCATGACCATAGTAATCCGCGGCGAGATCAGAAAAACTGAAGTCGGCTTCGGGCGCGCATTCCCAGAGAAATGCGGCATCCATGTCGGCAGCCATGGGCTCAGCGGCCGGAAGCAGCTGCGCCGGTGACGGATCACGGAAGCGCAAGAGCACTTGTGCCGATTTTAGTTTCTGGCGTTTTCCGCCAGGCAGCTCTACTTGCAGGCTGGTGTTCTGATCTGCCTGGATCGTGGCGGCACGAAATGCACCGCTCTCCTCGAAGAGGACATATTCACTCATAAC
The DNA here is from genome assembly GCA_903870055.1 of uncultured Pseudomonadota bacterium. Lineage (GTDB taxonomy): Bacteria > Pseudomonadota > Gammaproteobacteria > Burkholderiales > Rhodocyclaceae > Fluviibacter. Next base: position 46,185 of record CAIQBG010000047.1, on the reverse strand, counting down.
TTGATCGCAGTTTTAGGGGGCAGACCAGCTCACCATGCCGGTATAGGCAGTGATCAGCACGATGAGACCAAAGATAATCCGGTACCAGGCAAAAATAATAAAGTTGTGCGTGGTGATGTAGCGGAGCAGCCAGCGGATACAAAGGAATGCCGAAATAAAGGCTGAAATAAAGCCCACGGCCCACATCCCTAGATCGGTATTCTGGATCGTTGCCCACTCTTTATAGACTTGGTAAATCGTGGCAATACCCAGGGTTGGTATGGCCAGGAAGAAAGAGAATTCTGTTGCCGCTTTGCGCGACAGCCCCATCAATAAGCCGCCGATAATGGTGGCGCCGGAGCGGGAAGTGCCTGGGATGAGCGCTAAGGCCTGAATGCAACCCAGCATGAGCGCATCTTTGATTGTCAGATCATCAACGGAAGGTACGCGTACGCGATGGGTCCGTCTTTCTGCCCAGAAAATGAACAGGGCGCCGATGATGAAAGCGGCTGCAACCGAGACGGGATTAAACAGGTGCGCCTTGATGGTTTTGTGAAACATCAGCCCAAGAATGGCCAGGGGCATAAAAGCAACGGCCACGTTGATGATCAGACGTTGTGCTTTGCGGCTGGTCGGGCAGGAGGCAATCGTTTCCCAGAGTCGGGCACGATATTCCCAGACGACGGCCAGGATGGCGCCGAACTGGATAACGATCTCGAAAATCTTGCCGGCATCATCATTGAAGTCGAGCAGGTCGCCCGCCAGAATGAGGTGGCCGGTCGAAGAAATCGGTAGAAATTCGGTCAGACCCTCAACAATGCCGAGAATGAGAGCCTTGAGCAGCAGAACGGTATCCATGCGGGTGTCTTTATGCGCGATAAATCAGGCCGTGATTCTAGCATCCGGCAGGGTTGGCAAGGCTAAATGAACGCTTAGTGGTCCCGGCTATCAGGGTGATGTTCTACGTGCTTACTCATCGGCCAGAACTTCTGCATTTCAATAAACAGGAACGACGCTGACCAGGTGATCAGAACGAAGCCCGTGAGGGCTTCAAGGCCGGGAAGGAAGCGCAGGTTGCCGTTGGCAGCGACATCGCCAAAACCAACGGTGGTAAATGAAATCCATGAGAGGTACACGCAGTCACTCAAGAGATCAGGCGTGGTCATGCCGAACAAGTTGCCTATGCCCAACTGGATCATGGTGTAAAAGCCCAGTGCAAAGACCCAGATTTCGACAGCATGGGCGATCAGGATGATGAACACGCCGAGTAGCACGCGGTAACGCGGGGGCACGTTCGACAGGTTGGGCAAGTGACGCGCCAGACTGTAGAGCGTTTCGTAATGAATGAACACAGCGGCGGCAATGAGCGCGCCATTCAGTGCCCAGGTCAGCAAGGAATGCATGCAAAGGTCTAGGTAAGGATGACGTTTGTAATCCTAGCACCCTCATCGGTCAATCGATTCGCCATCGTTGCGGCGGCGCACCATACCGGTGCTGATCGAGGTGCTTCGCACCATCGGAGGGCGTTAAATCATCTTTTTGTCTTAATTACAGACAAAACGCCCTGCTTTGGGCTTGCTGCGGGGTTGGCACGCTTCTTGTATTAGCTAGGGGGATATTAGTTCGCACCTGCGAGGATTGCCATGTTTGATGAAATGCTGCTAGAAAACGGAAAAGTCCGCCCGCACTATTCGGGGTTTGATCGCTGGAAGTCAAGTCGTGAGGCTGGATTCCTCGAGAGCAAAAAGGCCGAGGCCGATCATTTGTTCCGTCAGGTTGGGATTACGTTTTCGGTTTATGGCGACGATGTCGGCACAGAACGCTTGATTCCGTTCGACCTCGTTCCGCGGATTATCCCGGCTTCGCAGTGGGCGCGATTAGAAAAAGGTTTGGCGCAACGCGTGCAGGCGCTGAATCTTTTTCTGAAAGATGTGTACGGTCGGGGCGATATTTTGCGCGCCGGCATCATTCCTGCGAATCGCGTACTCGGTAATGCACAGTTCCGCAAAGAAATGCTGGAGCTGAATGTGCCGTCTGGTATCTACTCAATGATCGCCGGTATTGATCTAGTCTGCGTCGGTGAAGATGAGTGGTACGTACTGGAAGACAATTTGCGCGTGCCATCAGGCGTGTCTTACATGCTGGAAAACCGCAAGATGATGATGCGTCTTTTTCCAGACCTGTTTGGCGAACACCGCATTGCACCCGTAGCGCATTATCCCGACCTGTTGTTGGAAACGCTGCGCCAAGGTGCGCCAGACGCCATTGAAGATCCAACCGTCGTAGTGCTGACGCCAGGCCTTTACAACTCAGCTTACTTTGAGCATGCGTTCCTTGCGCAGCAAATGGGTGTTGAGCTGGTTGAGGGTAAAGATCTGATTGTTGATGACGACACGGTTTATATGCAGACTACGCATGGAAAAAAACGGGTTGATGTCATCTATCGTCGTATTGATGATGATTATCTGGATCCTGAAGTATTTAACGCAGATTCAATGCTCGGCGTGCGTGGCCTGATGCGTGCCTATCGTGCCGGGCGAGTTACGTTGGCTAATGCCGTAGGTACAGGCGTAGCGGATGACAAGTCGATTTATCCTTATGTACCAGACATGATCCGCTTCTATTTGGGGCAGGAGCCAATTCTGCATAATGTACCCACCCATATTTGCTCGGAAGCAGATTCCCTTAAGTACGTGCTTGATAACCTAGAGCAACTGGTTGTTAAGGAAGTTCATGGGGCGGGCGGATATGGCATGCTGATTGGCCCATCGGCTTCCAAGGCTGAGATTGCCGATTTTCGTGCCAAGTTGATTGCGCATCCGGACGCTTATATCGCTCAGCCGACCCTCTCGTTGTCGACATGTCCGACGATGGTAGATAAGGGTATTGCGCCTCGCCACATAGACTTGCGTCCGTTTGTGCTGTCCTCGCCTTCGGGCGTGCGCATGGTGCCGGGTGGACTAACTCGTGTGGCGCTTAAAGAAGGTTCATTAGTGGTTAACTCGTCGCAAGGCGGGGGCACCAAGGACACTTGGGTTGCCGCCGACTGATAGACCGAATTTCATTTGAATATTTCCGATTTTATTAAGGAAGTCTCATGCTTTCCCGCACCGCTGATAGTCTGTACTGGATGGCTCGCTATACCGAGCGTGCCGAAAACACAGCCCGATTGATTGATATCGGTCTGCAACAGTCTTTGCTGCCTGGACAAGAACGCGAGGCGGAAGCTAGCCTGGCGGGTATGCTCGGTTTGGCCGAGTTATTGCCGATTTATCAGAAAAAATTTGGTGACGTTAATCCAGAATCAGTAATTCGATTCATGGTTCTGGACGAAGAAAATCCTTCATCCATCTGGTGTAGTTTGCACAACGCCCGTGAAAATGCGCGCGCTGTGCGGGGTCAGATCACGACGGGCATGTGGGAGACCATGAACAGCACCTGGCTCGAGTTTCTCAAGCTGTGTGATGAAGGCTTGCCGCTGAGCGATCCGGGGAAGTTTTTTGAATGGGTACAGATGCGCTCTCACCTATCACGGGGCATCACCATCGGCACCATGTTCAAAGATGAAGCCTTCCGTTTTGTGCGCCTGGGCATTTTTGTCGAACGGGCAGATAGCACGGCGCGTATGCTCGATGTGCGTTTTCATGCCATCGAATCGCAGGAAGCCAAGACGGCAGCGCAGGATGACGAAGCGCCCGAGCAGGCGGTACGAGACTTCTATCATTGGGAGGCCGTGCTACGTTCCTTGTCAGCGTTTGAGGCCTATCGCAAGGTCTTTCGGGACACGATTAGCGGCACTCGCGTTGCCGAATTGCTGATCCTCAATCCCGATATGCCACGTTCGATTGCCTCATGCATGAATGAAGTCGTCGTTAACCTGCAGGAAGTCGGCAATGGTAACTCTGGAGAAACGCGCCGCCGCGCAGGTAAATTAGCCTCGACCCTCCAGTATCTGACCATTGAAGAAATCCTTGAAACAGGTCTACACGATTGGCTGACAAAATTATTGGCCGATATTGATGATCTGGGCGGTAGAATTCGTCAGGATTTCCTAGTTCTCTGACGTTTTTTAGATACCTATGACTTATTGCGTAGCCCTGCGGCTGAATGCCGGCCTTGTTTTCCTGTCTGATGCGCGTACCAATGCCGGTATCGACCAGATCAGCACATTTCGCAAGATGAGCCTGGTCGAGCGACCGGGAGATCGCGTCATCGTCATGATGTCGGCCGGTAATCTAGCGATTACCCAGGCGGTACGTCAGGTGCTGGCGGAAAACATAGAGCATGAGAAAGGGCTGCTGGCAGCCGAGACCATGTACGACGTTGCTCAGCGGGTTGGCGATGCGGTACGCTTTGTTTACCATCGGGATGCCAAGGCGTTACAGCAATTCGGGATTGATTTTAATTGCAGCCTCATTGTGGGCGGTCAGATTGGTAAAGAGCGTTGCCGGATTTTCGAAGTCTATTCTGCCGGCAACTTCATTGAATGTGCTGAAGAAAAGCCTTATCTACAAATTGGCGAGTCTAAGTACGGCAAGCCTATTCTCGATCGGGTAATCCGCCCGGAAACATCCCTAGGCGATGCGGCAAAATGCGCCATTGTTTCCATGGATTCCACATTGCGCTCGAATTTGTCCGTGGGTTTGCCATTGGATATGCTGGTGTACAAAACGGATAGCCTCGAAATTACGCACTTCACGCACATTGATGCCAGCAATACCTACTTCAATAGCATCCATGATTTGTGGGGCGAGAAACTCAAGGAAGTTTTCAGTTCGCTGCCTAATCCGATATGGACAGAAACCAGTGCAGAAGAAGCGCGCTTGGTGTCTTTGCGTGTCGGTAACGCCATAGAAACCCGTCCGACCCATACGATTCAGACACTCGCCGGGCAGCAATAAAGACCTGGCGGCTAAATAGGCCGCCATCTGCACCAGATTGGCACAGCTTTTGCGTAGTAAGGGTGTCCTATGACATTTCCGGAGCTGCGTTGTGTCCATTCATGTTGCACTAAACCACGTTACCCACTACCGCTATGATCGCCCTATTAACCTAGGGCCGCAGATCATCCGGCTGAGGCCCTGTCCGCATGCGCGGACACGTATTCTTAGTTACTCGATGCGCGTCATTCCAGGTGATCATTTCATCAACTGGCAACAAGACCCGCAGGCTAACTATCTGGCCCGCATGGTTTTTGAGGAAAAGACAACCGAGTTCCGCATTGAAGTCGACTTCGTGGCTGAAATGGCCGTGCACAATCCCTTCGACTTCTTTCTAGAACCTGAAGCGGAAGAATACCCATTTTCCTATCCGGCCGAGCAGGCGCATGAGTTGCAGCCTTATCGTGCCTGTTTGACGCCAACACCGAATCTCACCGCTTATCTGAAGACGATTCCGCATGAAAAAGTACGCACCATCGATTTTCTGGTGGGACTTAATCAGCGTATTCAACAGGACATTGGCTACACCATCCGGATGGAGCCTGGTGTACAGACGCCAGAAGAAACGCTCACCAAACGCACGGGTTCATGCCGTGATTCGGCCTGGCTACTGGTTCAAGTGATGCGTCATCTGGGGTTGGCCGCGCGCTTTGTTTCCGGGTACCTGATTCAGTTGGCGCCCGATGTAAAGTCGCTTGATGGTCCGTCCGGCACTGAAATAGACTTTACGGATCTGCATGCCTGGTGCGAAGTCTATCTGCCTGGCGCCGGTTGGGTGGGATTGGATCCCACATCGGGGCTGTTGGCAGGCGAAGGCCATATACCCGTCGCGTGTTCCCCCGATCCGGGCTCTGCTGCACCGGTAAGTGGGGCAACCGATAAGTGCGAATGTGAGTTTGAGCACAGCATGAGCGTTACCCGTATCTGGGAAGCGCCACGCGTGACCAAGCCTTACACCGAAGAAGATTGGCTTGAGATCGACAACATTGGGGCACAAGTTGACGCAGATCTGCAGCGCCTGGATGTGCGCCTGACGCAGGGCGGCGAACCTACTTTTGTATCAGTTGATGACCGCGATGGGGCTGAGTGGAATACCGAAGCCATGGGTCCGACCAAACGCATCCTTAGCGCGACCTTGCTTGATAAGCTACGCAAAGAGTACGCACCATTCGGGCTGCGGCATTATGGACAGGGTAAGTGGTATCCCGGTGAGCAGCTGCCGCGCTGGTCACTCAACATCTACTGGCGCAAAGATGGTGAGCCACTCTGGCTAAATCCGAATCTGGTGGCCGATGAATCGGTGGATTACGGTGTTTCTGCCGAAGATGCTGGTGTGTTCTTGCGTGGCGTTGCCGAACGACTGAGCGTATTGCCGAAGTGGGTTTTCCCAGCCTTTGAAGACGTCTGGTATTACCTGTGGCGTGAACGTCGACTCCCGGAAAACGTGGATCCGTTTGATGCACGTCTGGATGATGAGTTAGAGCGGGATCGGCTACGTAAAGTCTATATGCAGGGGCTCGATAAGACAATTGGGCAGGTGCTTCCTATTGCTAAAAATCCAGACGGTCAAGGTTGGCAAAGTGGTCCCTGGTTTTTGCGAGATGAGCGCTGCTATCTGATTCCGGGAGACTCCCCGATTGGGTATCGTTTGCCGCTAGATTCGCAGCCTTGGGTTAGTCGTGGCGACTTCCCGTATATCAATCAGGCAGACCCGAGTATCGAACAGGCAGCACTCCCTTCGCATGCGCAATTGCGGCTACGTGTTGGTGGCGCTGCTAAAAAGCCTGCGCAAGAGAGTTTGTTACCTGCTGCAAGGCGCAGCCTGAGCAGTGATCCGCTTGATGCGTTCAAGAAACCGGCGTCGTTCGAATCTGCATCATGGATTACTCGTACGTTCATGTGTGCCGAACCGCGGAATGGCAAGCTGTATGTGTTCATGCCGCCTACGACATGCCTCGAAGATTATTTAGAGGTGCTTGCGGCGGTTGAATCAACTGCGGAAACCATGGGTTTGCCGATTATTATCGAAGGCTATGAACCACCGCGTGATGCGCGGCTCACCGTGTTGCGCGTTACTCCAGATCCTGGGGTTATCGAAGTGAACGTCCAGCCAGCCGTAAGCTGGGATGAGCTGACGCATCATACGAACTTCCTCTACGAAGCGGCGCATCAGACGCGCCTTTCCACCGAAAAGTTCATGGTGGATGGTCGCCATACAGGTACGGGAGGTGGCAATCACTTTGTGCTGGGTGGCGCTACGCCTAGCGACTCACCATTCTTGCGCCGCCCAGATTTGTTGGCCAGCATGGTGGGCTACTGGCATAACCACCCAGCGCTCTCGTATTTGTTCTCAGGACTCTTTATCGGTCCAACGAGCCAAGCCCCTCGTGTTGATGAAGCACGACACGAATCCGTGCGAGAACTTGAGGTAGCGTTTGAAGAGCTGCGTCAGAAACAGTCGATGTTCGAAAACGTGGCGCCATGGATGGTGGATCGTGCACTGCGTAACCTGTTGGTAGATGTCACCGGTAATACCCATCGTGCCGAGTTCTGTATCGACAAACTCTATTCGCCTGACAGCGCAACTGGTCGTTTGGGCCTGCTCGAAATGCGCGCCTTTGAAATGCCGCCACATGCCCGCATGAGCCTGGCGCAGCAATTACTCATGCGCGCGTTGGTAGCGCGTTTCTGGCAGAAACCGTATCAACCAGAAAGTCTGATCCGTTGGGGAACCGGGTTGCATGATCGTTACATGCTGCCGCATTTCGTCTGGGCAGATCTATGTGATGTGATTGAAGATCTCAACCAGTCGGGTTATGCCTTTAAGGCTGAATGGTTTGCACCACACTTCGAATTCCGTTTCCCGCATATCGGAGAGATGGATGTGCAGAACGTCCGCATAGACATTCGCATGGCCTTAGAGCCATGGCACGTGATGGGTGAAGAGGGCGGACAGGGTGGCACCGTCCGTTATGTCGACTCTTCTCTCGAACGGGTGCAGGTTAAGGTCAATGGGTTTGTCGAGGGACGGCATGTCGTCACTTGTAATGGGGAAAGAGTGCCGCTCCATCCGACTGGCGTGCAGGGAGAATATATTGCCGGAGTACGCTATCGTGCCTGGCAACCACCTAACTGCCTTCATCCCACAATTGGCGTACACGCCCCGCTGACCTTTGATCTGGTGGATACCTGGTCCGACCGTTCACTGGGCGGTTGCCAATACCATGTAACACATCCGGGTGGCTTAAGTTACGAGTCGTTCCCCGTCAACGCCTATGAAGCCGAGGCACGTCGTCTAGCACGCTTCTTCCGGATCGGTCATACTCCAGGAGAAATCCGTGTCGGCAAAGGCCATCTCAACCCGGATTTCCCGTTTACGCTGGATTTGCGTCTGACCTGAGTAGAGAATCCTTTCGTACAACCCTATGCAACCGGCCCTCACGCTGCAATCTCAAAGTCAATCACAGACGCAGACACAGTCAGCATCGTCAACGCTACTCGCCGGCTATGCGCGGCGGGCAGCGGGTGCAGAACGGTACGATGAGCTTTGCGAACCGGATGGGTCGGCTCGCCCGCATTGGCTGCCGCTTATCGAACTTTTGGGCGGTACCCGGCCAGCAGATATTGAGTCGCGTCTGGCGAGTGCCCAGCAGCACATTCGTGATGAAGGCATCACGTACACCATTTATGCAGATCCGCAGGGCAAAGATCGGCCATGGGCCTTAGATGAGTTGCCCCTGGTATTGCCAGGAGAAGAATGGGCATCGCTCTCTTATGGACTGGCACAGCGCGCCCGCTTGCTCAATCGGGTGTTGGCTGATCTCTATGGGCCACAGACGTTGCTACACCAAGGCATTATTCCGCCTGAAGTGATTTTTGGGGCGGGCGGCTGGCTACCGGCTGCGTTTGGCACCAAAGCGCCCGCCAATATCTTTCTGCATAGTTACGCTGCAGATTTGCTACGTGCACCTGATGGTCAGTGGTGGGTCGTGGCTGACCGGACGCAGGCACCCTCTGGTGCAGGCTATGCGCTCGAAAACCGCATGATTATGACGCGGGCTTTTCCCGAGCTGCTGGCCCAGATGCCGGTCGCTTCGCTGACGGGTTTTTTCTCGGCGCTGCGTGAATCACTGGCTTTGCATGCGCCCTGTGGTGACGAGTCTCCCCGCGTCGTCGTGCTTACCCCCGGGCCGCTCAATGAAACCTATTATGAGCACAGCCTGCTGGCACGTTACCTAGGCTTCCCGTTGGTAGAAGGGGGCGATCTTGCCGTGCGCGATGGCTGTGTTTGGTTAAAAACAATTAGTGGCTTACAGCGTGTCCATGCCATTCTGCGCCGACAGGATGATGTGTACTGTGATCCGCTTGAACTACGCAGTGATTCAGCGCTCGGTATTGCCGGCCTCACAGATTGTGCCCGTCAGGGTAAAGTCCTGATGGCAAATGCACTAGGCAGTGGGGTGGTCGAATCTGTTGCCCTTCAGGGATTTTTGCCGGCAGCATGCCGTTTTCTCCTGGGGGAAGAGCTCGCGCTACCTTCCGTCGCTACCTGGTGGTGTGGTGAAGCCGCTGCCATGGATTATGTGCGCTCTAACCTGGAAGATCTGGTTATTAAATCGGTGCAGGGTCTGAGAGATTTTCCACCCATCTTTGGTCAGGATCTGGATGAAGCAGCGCGGGGAAATCTGATCGCACGTATTGAAGCGAGCCCGGATCGTTTCGTTGCGCAAGAATGGGTGCGACTCTCGCAGGCGCCCGTGCTTAATCGGCGTCCCGGTGCTTTACAACTCGATGCGCGTTCGGTGGGTTTGCGTGCCTACGCGGTGGCAGCGGGGCAAGGGTATCAGGTCATGCCCGGCGGCCTAACTCGCGTCGAATCGCATCGCGATGCCCGTGTGGTTTCAATGCAACGGGGCGGTGCCTCCAAGGACACCTGGGTGCTGCAAGCAGGTGACAACGAAGAGCTCCCGTTTAAAGCCGACGCGCCTTCCGGTATGTCTCCTGTCATTCATACAGGGGTGCCATCACGCGTTGCCGAGAATCTTTTCTGGATGGGGCGTTACACAGAACGGGCTGAGGGTATGGCACGCTTGCTTAGACTGACGCTGAGTGAACGGCTGCATCATTCACGTCGCCACGGTGTGGTTGCGCTGCATGAGTTGGTTTGGCGTTATGGATTGGTAGGGTTATCTGAGGGCAGTAAGGATGCGGCGCGCATTCCTGTTGAAGCCCTCATTAGTTGCGCTACAAATCCGTTGTATCCGCAAGGATTGGCACAAACCCTAGGAGAGCTAGGGCGTGTTGGTTTTTCGTTACGAGATCGTCTCTCGCACGACCACTGGCGTGCCATGAACCGTTTGGTTAATGATCAGGCGCTTATGACGAACGGCACACTCGGTCCTACCCTCGTCTGGTTAGATCGTGCCGTAGCCGGGTTGGCTGCGCTCTCGGGTTTTTCTCTGGATGCCATGAACCGGGATGCCGGTTGGCGTTTTCTATCATTGGGAAGAAGGCTAGAGCGATTGGTGCTCTTGGCCGCCGCACTTTCTGTAGCAGTCAGCCAATTACAGCAGGCAGGTGATGACGGTGCATCTAGTGCGGAGTCATCGCAGCCACTGGATTGGCTCCTCGATCTCACAGATTCATCAGGTTCTTTCCGAAGCCAGACTACTGGGTTAGCCAGTTGGCGCGCGCTACGTAGCATTGTGCTGCTTGATGCGACAAACCCTCGCTCATTACGCTTTCAAGTCGAAGGCGTGCAGCAGGCGTTGCAACGCCTGGGTGAAGATACCGGTGGCGCTATTGTCGGGCTAGAGCAGACTGGTATCAAGCTCACGGAGTGGGCCATTGGGGATATCCCAGAGTTAGCGGCGCTGCGTCAGGCCTTCATAATCCTGAGCCAAGAAATCGTGGTGCTGAGCGATTTGCTGGCGGCGCGCTACTTCAGCGTCAGTGAACCCGGCGTATCACTGCTATGAGCGGCACATCCCACCCGCTGTCTGCCTGGAAGCGATATCACGTCGCGCATGACACAGAGTATTGCTATGCCTACTCGGTCAGCAATGCGCGTCACCGCGCCCACCTGATTCCAGTGGATCGGAACGATCAGCAGGTGCATCGTAGCGTGTTAAACGTTAATCAAACACTCTCTGAATCTACAGAAGGGATCGATTTCTACGGTAATCGTTATCGTGACTTTGCGATTAATGTGCCACATCGCCTACTGAGCGTTCAGGCCCGTATGGATGTCTCGGTACGAGCGCCGGTGTGGCCGACACAGAGCACCATCTGGACAGGCAAGAGCTTAGCGCGTCGGAGTTTCGATCCTACCGACCAAGCGGGTACACGGTTTGCATTAGCTTGCGCCCCTTATCTGGTGGATTCGCCCATGATTCCGGCGTTGCCCGAAGCAAAATCCTGGGCCTTGGCGCACTTGGGTTCTGGCAAGCCTTTGCATCAACAGTTGCTCGCCATGACGCAAGCGATCTTTCAAGAGTTTGTATTTGACCCCGAAGCAACAACGGTCGGTACGCCGCTAATTGACGTATTTAAAACCAAACGGGGTGTCTGCCAGGACTTTGCCCAGCTGATGATCGCCGCTTTGCGTGGTGTCGGCATTCCGGCGCGCTATATGAGCGGTTATATTCTGACGCATCCGTTGCCGGGTGAGCCGCGGTTGATTGGTGCCGATGCCACCCACGCCTGGGTAGAAGCCTGGTGCCCTGGCCATGGTTGGCTAGGTCTTGACCCTACCAACGGCAAAGCCGTCACAGACGAATTTATTACGCTGGCTTGCGGGCGGGATTACGCCGACGTAATCCCTTTACGCGGCGTCGTTGTGGGCGGTGGTGAGCATTCGCTCGAAGTCTCTGTCACGATGACCCCGGAATCAGAAATGAAAATGGGCTTAGATCAGAGTGACCTCAAGCTCGGGAAGTCCATCGATACCGCAGATCAATGAGTCACCGCGTGCCACCGTTGAAACACCACCCGGCGTTCCGGTAAAAATGAGGTCGCCTGCCGCTAGTTCAAAGTATTGCGACAAGCGGCTAATCACTTCCGGTACTGACCAGATCACCTGATCCAGACGGGCCGATTGACGAGTTTCACCATTCACTTTGAGCCAAATCGCTGCATCAGACGCTGGTGTGCCTGCGGTCACAGGAACGATAGCCGTGATTGGGGCACCTCGATCCATGCCTTTGCCTGGTTCCCACGGGTGGCACTTTTCGCGGGCAATCATTTGCAAATCTCGACGGGTGAAATCAATACCTGTTGCGTAGCCGTAAACGTGTGAGAGGGCATCCGCTTCAGCAATATTCAGGCCGCCTTTGGCCAGCGCGACGACCAGCTCTACTTCATGTTGTAGGTTGCTGGTGGCGGGAGGGAAGGGAATGTTGCCACCGCCTGGCGCGACTGCATCGCGCGGTTTTGAAAAGAAGAATGGTGGCTCGCGATTCGGGTCTGCGCCCATCTCACGGGCATGTTCGGCATAGTTGCGCCCAACGCAGTAGATACGGCGCACGGGAAACAGGGCGTCTGAACCGACTACCGGGATCAGTGTTTCGGTAGGAGGCGTAAAGGTGTACTGAGTCATCGTTAATTCGTTTCTATCATCAGTTTAAGATCGTGGGTCACATCAGCAGCCGGCATTTCATGCGGTACGCTTAGCCGCAAGCGGCCTTGTTGATCGATTACGAAACTATGGGTGGTGTGGTCAATCGTATAGATGAGCGCAGACCCGGGTAGGGGAGTCTTTTGCCAGAAAATTTTGTATTGCTTGGCGACTTTGCCAGTTGCTTCTGGGGTACCGGTGAGCGCGATAAATCGTGGATCAAAGGCATCCATATAGATTTTAAGGGCGGCTGTCGTGTCACGCTCTGGGTCCAGCGAGACAAAGAGCACGGCCACCTGATCGGCCAAGGGGCCAAGCTGGCGCATCACCTCTGCCTGTCGTGCCAGATGCGTCGGGCAAACGTCGGGGCAGTGGGTAAAACCAAAGAAGAGGCTGACCACTTTGCCCTTGAAGTCGCTAAGGGAACGTGGCGCACCATATTGATCAGTCAGCGTGAACGCAGGCGCAACTGGGCTGTCGGGTACAGGCTTCGCCTTGAAGGGTGGGGGGCTGGAACAGCCCACCAGCAGCAACGCGGTAACTAGGCTGAGCAACCATTGCTTTATCGTACCCATCACTTAAAGCCGTTTCGATTTCTGCGATTCTGTTGCGCGTACAGCAATCAATGCGGCTTCAGCGGCAACGAGAAGTAGAAAGCTGCCCCAGTGTTGCATCTTCATTTGCCATAGCAACAGGCCAAAGAGGATGATGATCAGGGCGGTGATGGGATTTATGCGTGTCATAAAGAGATCTTTGCAATGCAGCAACAAATTGTCTGGATAATTCTGTAAGTTTAATAGTAAAGTGCAGCTAAGACGCGCTATTACATAGCAGTCAAACAAGAACACGGGCTAACCCCGCGGCAAACAAAGGAGACAGCAGCATGAGCAGTCCTATCATCCTCAAGGTAAATTCCCTGGAAAAAGGCGCAGGTTTTCATCTGCCGACTAGCCAGGCAGACATCGTAACGCCGGATTCGCCGGCCATAGAGGTTATGACGGATCTGAAACAGATTGTTGCTGCTACGGTAGGCTCGGATGTGCTGCTCAGCCATGCGAATCACCTGATGATTTCGCGTGGGGTTCGTTCGTTACTGGTGACTGATAGCAAGGGCGATGTGGTTGGCCTGCTAACCGCAACCGATGTGCTGGGCGAGAAGCCCATGCAGTGTGTGCAGAAGCAGGGTCTGAAGCACGGTGAAATTACCGTCAAAGACGTGATGACACCGCAGAACGATATTGAAGTGCTGACGCTCAAGCAAGTTGCTCAGGTGAAAGTGGTTGATGTCATCGAAACCTTGAAGGTGCATAACCGTAACCATGCGCTTGTGGTTGATGTGGATCCACTGACTGGTCGCCAGATGGTGCGTGGCATTTTCTCGGCTTCGCAGATCGCCCGTCAGCTGGGTGTGGCTACGCAAATCCATTCAGTTGCCAAAACATTTGCCCAGATCGAAGCAGTGCTTGCCAGTTAATAGGCGCTCGCGCATGCTAAAGGCCACGGTTTACCGTGGCCTTTTTGTTGGTCTGCATGACACAATACAAAAATGACTGAACGTAACCCGCACAACCTCGCCCGATATCTAAAAAACCGTTTGCTTGAGGAACATCTCGCTTGGCGTACGCTATTCCGGGAAGAATGGGTGTCGTTGCTGGTGCTGTTGTTCGGAGTGCTTTTGCTGGTGATCTTTACCCGGCCGGTTCCGCCCGGGGCGGTCACCTTAGCCGTGGGACAGCCCGGCTCTACATACGAATTGATTGGTCAGCGTTACAAGGAAATATTTGCCCGTGAAGGGGTGACGCTACAGCTGGTGAATACCAATGGTTCACGGGAAAGCCTGGAGCAGGCGGCCGATGGCCAATCCCCTGTGAACGCTGGATTATTGCTGGGGGGCATCGCACGCAAAGGCGAATATCCGGAACTCTATTCCTTAGGCAGTGTGGACTATCTGCCGCTCTGGCTTTTCTATCGTGGGCCAACGTTGCAAGGGCAAGATGCTCTCAGCTACTTTAAGGGTAAGCCCATAGCGATAGGCCTTGAGGGCAGTGGTACTGAGCTTCTGCTCAAGAAAATGCTGGCAATGCGAGGCATTCATCTTCAGGAAGAGGATGAAAACTTCCGGCGCTTGCCGCATGGGGAAGCCATGCAACAGTTGCTGGATGGAAAAATCGTTGCTATGGCAATTGTCGATGGATTTGACTCGCCCACCATTCAGAACTTGCTAGCACACCCAGAACTGCACATCTTTGATTTTGCCTACGCGGCAGCTTATGTGAAACGTATGCCTTATCTCGATACCGTGACCATTCCCCGGGGATCGCTTAATCTCGTGAAACTGGATCCGCCAGAAGATATTCATATGATCGCTTCGACGGTGACGTTACTGGTTGAAAAAACCATGCATCCGGCGATCCAGCAACTCTTTCTGGCTGCAACAGATGAGATCGGGGACGAAAACAACCAGTTCTTCGGCAAGGGCGATACCTTCCCCGCCTATATAGACAGAAGCATTCCCTTGAGCCCGGTTGCGAAGCGTTTTTACGATAAAGGGGCGCCTTGGCTCTCTGGCTTAATGCCTTTCTGGATTGTCAGTTACATCGACCGCATGTGGTTGCTGGTGCTTGGCGTGTTAGCCGTTGTGTTGCCATTTTTCCGGCTGGTGCCGAACTACCGATTGTTCCGATCGCGCATGTTGATTTCAGACGCTTATGATGAAATCAAACAGGTAGAAAAACGCATGTACGAAGCCACGCATGTGTCAGAGCTTCGCTACCTGTTAGAACGACTCGATCAGCTAGAAGTAGAAATCGGCGACTTCTGGATCTCTTCAGATGAAACGAATCGTTTCTTCACTATGAAAAGTGCTTTGGAATTGGTTCGCCGTGAGATCCTGTCGCGCATCCGACATCTGGAAAGTTCAAACTAATTATTGAACTGTAGCGGTGAGTCGCAGTTCTCGCAGTCTTCTTCCAGTTCAAAGCCCATGGCACAGTCCACGGTGCTGCCTTGAGTTGCATTGGCAGATAGCGGCACGATCTGCACTTTCACAACGCCTTCGCGAACCATGTCGAGATATTTTGCAGCGCTATGCGACACATCGATAACGCGGGCGCGGTGTTTGGGGTGCATCCGGTCGTTGACTTTGACCACCACGCATAGATTGGTATCTGGCCTTTTCACAATAACCAAAGAGCCTAGGGGCAGCAAATTGCTGGCGGCAGTAAATAGCTTGTTATTAAAGATCTCGCCGGTGGCCGTTTTACGTCCCTGAAACTTGGCGCCATAAAAACTGGCTTTGCCACGCAATCCTTTGGATTCGATCGTTACTGCCGGTGCTTCGTCAGGCGACGTCAGATTTACCCGGCTACGTTTTACGGAAGTGCCTTGCTGTAGGCTCTGACTAGATTTACTTTTGGGGTCCCGTTTGTTTTTGACGGGCGCTTCCGTTTCTACCGTATCACTGGCATTCGCACTGGATGCCTCATCCGCAGCAAGCGTCTTGCCCGTAATCAGGGTGCAAACCAGCAACGTCAGACATGGTCTGACAAGTGCGGCAGCGCATTGATTTTTCGGGAAACCCAGTTGCATCCACAGCCTTTGGCGTTAAGAAACAGGTACATTATCCACATTTCGTATTTCGGTACTGTGTCGCCATGATCAAGCCCCACCTTTTATGCCTCTGCTGTTGCCTGGTGACAGGGAGTGTCTATGCTCAGGATGGTATGGGGGCGGGTAACGGTTACGACAGCACAGCCGGCTCGTACCAGAATCTTGGTGGCGATACCTATGCGCCGGGTGGCGGCACTTATCAGCAGGATGGCAATACGACCCAGAGCGACACGGGAACCAGTTACCAAACAGAGGGCGGTTTAACATTGGGTACGGATGGCAGCGAGTACCAGACAACGGGCAACACCACCTACAACTTCAACGGCACCAGTTGCCTGAATAGCGGTAGCGCTACGGATTGTGATTAACCCTATGAGACATCTCACCAAATATCTATTACTGGGTATCGTATGTGTAGGAATGGCTGTCCCGGTTTTTGCGCAGGATGACCTGCAGGGCTTCGATCGAAATTACCCGAATACGCCAGCTGGGGATAACCCCAGAGGGTTCACGCCGGAGATAAACCCGCTGACCAAGCCGCCGCTCGTTTCGCCACAGCTGAGCGTGGATGAGGCTGGGAGCCAGAATAATCAACCAGACGGCAAAGATAGTCTGAATCAGCCGCAACCGTTCGATAACCCCATACCCGGGGTTGAATAATTATTTAAAAATTAATTCGAGAGGCTCATCTGGTGAGACTCTCGCCGCCTAAGATGACTCCATGCCCGAAACCAAGGGTGACACATAAGGAGCATCAAAATGAAAAATCTTCTCGTCTGGATCGTTCTCATCTCTACCGCAGCCCTTGGCGTTGCCGTGGCGCAGCCCAATTATGAAAATGGCTACGCAGCCACAACGCAAACAAGCCTAAACCAGCAGGTCTGACATGAGCCGCGAACTCATGGTTCTGGTCATGGCGGTATTTATGACGCAGGGGGTGGCGCGCGGGCTTTTTGAAAAAGATGATGTCCAGAAATGGCATATCCTTGCAAAGGCATCGGCTAGCTTGGAGTTCGGACGCGCCGCTCAAGAGAGATCGATGATGACGTAAAAAGTATTACTTCATTATTCCGGGGTTTGGTTAGAATGTAGCCATCGTGATGCGCAAAGGAGTACACATGTCGTTGTCCAAAAAGCCGGGGCTGCCGTCCCGTTTGCTGGTGGGTTTGGTGTCTGCTGCATTGGTTATGCCAGCCATGGTGCCGGTGGCCTACGCTCAAAGCACCCAACAGTCTGGTGCTGCCCAGTTAAGTCAGGCGCAATTGTCTGCTTTGGTGGCGCCGATAGCCCTTTATCCGGATTCTTTGGTGTCTCAGGTGCTAATGGCATCGACGTATCCGCTAGAAGTGGCAGAGGCGTCGAATTGGCAAAAAGCTAATAGCCGCCTGAAGGGTGATGCGCTCAATCAGGCGCTCCAACAACAGAACTGGGATGCGAGCGTGAAGTCGCTGGTGTCATTCCCGCCAGTGCTTAACATGATGGGCTCGGAACTTAGCTGGACTCAGAATCTGGGCAATGCGGTGCTGGCGCAACAGTCTGATGTCATGAATGCCATTCAAGGGCTGCGCAATAAGGCGCAACAATCTGGCGCCTTGCAGTCGAATTCACAACAAACGGTATCGGGTGGCGGTAGTGCGCCGGTAGTCATTCAGCCGGCGAATCCGCAGGTCGTCTATGTGCCGACATATAACCCGGCTGTGGTTTATGGTGGTTGGCCATATCCGGCATACCCACCAGTTTCTTATTACCCACCAGGTTACGTGGCAGGCACTGCCTTGCTGTCATTTGGTGTCGGCATGGCTGTGGGTGCAGCGCTCTGGGGCGGTTGCCACTGGGGCGGCGGTGGTTGGGGCGGTGGCAATTCGCTGACCGTTAACAACAACAATTACAACAATTTCAACCGCAATACCAATAACAATTGGAAGGGCGGTAACCGCAGCGGCTCGAGCAGCTGGCAACCTGATCAGCAGCGTCGCAATGCCAATATGAGCGGTGCTGGCGGTGGTGCTACGCGTGACGCCCAGCGCGATCAACTACGCCAAAGCATGCAACGTGATGGCATGAGCGGTGGGGATCGCGGTGGAGATCGCATGGGCGGTGATCGATCAGGCGGTGACCGTATGGGTGGCGACCGTTCTGGTGGCGATCGCTCGGGCGGCGGCCACGGTAGTAGTTTTGGCCATGATCCAGGTGGTTTTGGTGATACGCATGGTGCCCGCATGAATAGTGGTGACCACTTCGGTGGCGGTAGAAGCTTTGGCGGTGGCGGCGGTCACTTTGGTGGCGGCGGTCGTCGCTAACCTGTTCGCAGATTCCAAATTAACTATCTAGATATACTCAAGGAACAAATTATGAAAAAACTGATCGTTGCAGCATCGATGGCCGCATTGGGTCTAGCCCTTTCTGCAGGCGCCCAAGCATCCAATGCTATTAGTACCGAAGAATTAATGAGCTACTGCAAAAGTGCAGATAGCAGCTCATTTGTTACTTGTGAAATCTACGGCCAAGCGGTGTACGACACGTATCTGGTAACGCGCCATCCTAAATATGCGCCAAACTACATCTGTGTGAAGCAACCGGGGCCGCCCCGTAAAGAAGTCATTCAGGAATACGTTGCTTGGGCAGATGCCAATCCTAAGTACGCTAAGGATCCAGCAGCTGATACGATTCTGCGCTTCCTGGCTGGAAAGTTCCCTTGCGGCAAGGCTGCTAAGTAATCAGTTGTAATTAATCCACCGGCCAATAGGTCGGTGGATGCGTGAATTAGCCAGAGGATATCGGTGTGTTACGAGGTAATGAGTTAGCCCGAAATTCTCTGGGCACCTTTGAGTCCATCATTATGGGCATCGCAGGTACGGCGCCTGCATTTAGCGTCGCTGTAACAACCGCAACGATTGTGGCATCGGTAGGCACGTTATCGGTGGGGAGTATTTTGTACTGTGGCCTGATCATGTTCGGGATTACGCTAGCATTTATTCACCTGAGCAAGATCACGCCGAACGCGGGTGCTGCATATGCCTGGGTTGGACAGGTCTTCGGCGCGAAGTGGGGGTTCTTTGCTGGCTGGGGCTTGCTGGTAGCCTCCGTATTTTTTATGGTGTCAGCAACAATTCCTGCGGCAACCTCAACGCTTATGTTGCTGGCTCCGGATAAAGTTGAAAGCACCCATTGGGTAGCCGGTGTTGCAGCGTTTTGGCTAACGGCCGTCACTTTAGTCGTCATGCGTGGCATCAAACATTCCAGTTATGCCCAGCTGATTCTGACGGTGTTTGAAACAACCATTCTTGTTGCTTTGATTGCGGGGGGAGTGATTCATTTCTGGAGCCATCCGGCGCATGCGCCGACGCTGATCTGGGTATCACCGATTTCATTTTCTCCCCAGGTGTTCGCCACAGGCGCGTTAACGGCTATCTTCTTTTTCTGGGGCTGGGATGTCACGATGAACCTCAGCGAAGAGTCGAAGG
Organism: uncultured Pseudomonadota bacterium; assembly: GCA_903870055.1. Lineage (GTDB taxonomy): Bacteria > Pseudomonadota > Gammaproteobacteria > Burkholderiales > Rhodocyclaceae > Fluviibacter. Next base: position 26,578 of record CAIQBG010000047.1, on the reverse strand, counting down.
CTGGCGCTCAGAATGATGGGGGCTCTGCGGGAAAAGGTGCCTTCTGGTCCGTGCTAAACATGATGCTTTTTTTTACGATCATGATGATTGTGGTGCTTATGGCACTGACAGACCAAGAAATTGCCCAGGCCGACACTAATATCCTGTTTGCTGTGGCAAGCAAACTATTTCCGGCGCCCTGGAATTATCTAGCGGTTTTTTGTACGATCGTGAGCACCGTAGGCACTATCGAAACACAGATTCTGCAGTTTAGTCGTAGCATGTTTGCCATGGCGCGAGACAAGATGTTGAACCCTGTCTACGCCCGCATTCATGCGGAATGGCAGACGCCTTGGGTGGCAACTTTGGTGATCTGGGGCCTAGGGATGTTGCTGCTCTATACGTCGTCTTATATGCCCTCGGTCAAGTCGATTTTGACGAGCTCAATTTTGGCCATTGGGTTCCAGATCTGTTTTTACATGAGTTTGGCGGGGTTTGCGTGCGCTTGGCATTACCGGCAAAAGTTGCATGCTGGATTAGGCAGTGCGATTTCTTATGTGGTGTGGCCGATGCTCTCCGGCGCATTCATGGTGTTTATTGCGCTCTATAGCATCCCTACCTTCGATCTCCTTACCAACTTGCTCGGTGCGGGTGGATTGCTTATGGGTTTTATACCGCTAGCCATTAATCAGTGGCGATTTTCAGGCAAGAATAATTCCCTAGCCTAGCAAAATCGAGCTGATCTTTATTCACCTGGGAACCGGAAATAGGTTGTTTGCAGTTTGCCTGGAGTGACGCTGAGTTTCTGTTCTAGCGTGTGCCCGTTCTTCTGGGCTTTGACGCTGTAGGTGCCGGCAGGAAGATTGGCGAGCAGTACTGGGCCTTCACTGGTTGTGAGTAGCACGCCTTTGCCGCCTGCGTCGGTAATTGTGATGCGAATGTCACTGAGATAGCTTCCAGACTGGCCGACCAGAAAAAGCTTGAGATCAAACTCTTTTTCTCGTGCAGTCAGCCCAGCCATCGAGTCTTCGCCAACGCCACCCGATAGAAACGGCACGTTAGCAGTTGTCGTTGTAGGTGCTTTAGTTGTTGCTGTAGGGGTAACGGCGGCTGAAGGTGTTTCTTGGCGTATGGCTAATGGCAGATCAGGCGTGCCTGAATATACGATAATCAGTTCGGCTGTTTCTGTGCCATTGTTGCGCCCCTCGTGCCATTGATCCACCAATTCGACAATGGCATCGCCAGCTTTCAGGTTGAGCGTCTCGCCCCGGTCTGTTTTAACGCTAAGCTCGCCTTTAAGTAATACACCGGCATTGAGCACAGGGTGTTTGTGTACGGGAAGGATGGCCCCGGGCGCAAACTGGTAACGAACAATCGTGATTTGTGGTTGCCCTTTCGGATAATTAGGCAGCTTGGTGCCGTTCCATGATTTATCCGTTTTGGTTAAGACATCAACGGTTACGCCAGGGATCGAGTTGGCATATGGACCAGCTAAATCGTGAGCCCATACAGAGCTAAGTGCGGTTGAGCATAGTAGTGCCGTGAAAAGGGTGCGGTAGCTCATGGAGTGCGTCCTTGTTTAGTTCTTGAGACAACGCGAAGCGTTGGGCAGGTTTTCTGGAGCACCCCAATCATTGTCAGGAAGCTTCGCATAGCGGCCAAGATAAGTCTGTCGTTCCGTGCTGAATGACTTAACGCTGCCGTCGGGATTAAAGTCGATAATCCAGAAGTAGTTGTAGTTGTGATCAGGCCAGGTGGCTGGCACCTGCTGGGCAAAGGGTGCTTGGTCCAGTTTAAGGAGTTGCCTTAAGGTGACCTGTTTGCCCGGATGGCGTGCTTCTAGTGCTGTGCTGGCTGTGTGAAAGTGCTCCCAGAACATCAGCACCTGTTTGCCCGTATATCGGCCATCATTTAACAGATCATGAACCGCCAGTTGGTTCTGGTGGTTCATCAAAGCTTCTAATTGCGCAGCGGTTATCTCTGCGCTGGGCAATGCAACATAGTTTGTGGTGGGTATATTGCGAGAGTGTGCTGTTGGCTGCGCAGTTTCAGACGTATGGATGGTGAGCGTCAGAATCGCGGCAGGCGGTGCGGTAGGAAAGAGCGGTTCTGTAGCATCGACACCCAAGTATTGATCACTCAGTGCTTGAGCACGTTCTAGGCCCGTCTGGCATAGGTGCCAGGTATCGAGCTTTTCTCCATGGCGAACGATCACCAAACGCTCTGGTGCAGCTAGGCTGCTTACACTGACAACACAGGTCGCCAGTGTAAGTAGGCCTCGCTGCAACAGCCGAAACAACATGCGGTAGTCGATTAGTTGCCCGCCATGCCTGCAGCAACACGGACTGCGGTGGTGACCCAGTCGATGGCTAGCTTCTGGAAGGCTTCAGGAGAGCTCGATTCCATACGGAAAGTTTCCCCGGACATGACATAGACGCCTTCGCCAAGGATCTTGCCGGTAACGCTGTCGCGCATCTTGGCTTCAACCACCAATGACGGGGTCTTGGAATCAACCCCTGCCGCCTTCTGAGCAGCAAACAGAACCGCAGAAACCGGGATCACGTTCCATGGTTTGAAACCGTCCCCTTCAATTTCAGCGCCAGTAATAGCCACACTTAGACGAGCAATGCCTGGACCCGCTTTATCAACTACATTAAAGCGTCGTGCTGCCTTTTGCTTAAGTTCGTTGTCGATAAGTACGCGGGTTTGATAAATAGTTTCTTCGCTCAGCCCTTTTTTGCCTTCGTTCTTGAGCGCTGTCTGGAAAAGAACGACGGGGTCGATCATGACGCCCTTCCAGTCGCTACGATTAAATCCGGGGCTGATATAGCGATAAACCTTAACGCCGGGCGCCGGGCTGTCTACTTCCTGGAGACGATTGTATTCCGTTGAGGTCAGAAAACCAGATTTCTGTGAGTCAGTCAGCCCGCCCCCACCACATGCAGCAAGCATCAAAGCCGCCGTAGCTGTTAGGGCAAACATGCAAATACGACTAAAGGGTTTTGTCTTGTTGTGCTGGGGGTTCATGAGGGGTTCCGATTGGGTTGGTTTTGAGGTTCTCTTGGTAAGACTAAAGCGAAGCAGCAGGGTTGTCTAGCAGGCGGGGCGGTTATTTTTGAAAAACGATCCAGACAATGTCATCCGGCATGAAACTCGCGCGTTATCGGCAATAGGCGTTGTTACTTTTAAGAGGAGTACGCCATGAAAAAATCGTTAATGTTGTTGGTTGTTGCTTTGGCAGCCGTTGCAGCGCAACCGGCATTGGCAGATGGGCGGGGTCACCATCGGGGACATGGCAATGGATGGTTGCCATTTGCGGCGGGCGCCGTTATTGGTGGTGTCGTTGTCGGGTCCTGGATGCAACCACAACCCGTGTATGCGCAGCCGATGTATATGGCGCCGCCGCCACCCAGAATGGTGGTGCAGCGACCCTATTACGCGCCAGCCCCTATGTATGTGGTTCCGTCAGTGCAACCGGGCTATTACTACGAACGTGATTGATTGCCGAGCTTAAAGCTTGATCTGGTGCTGTAGCGTTTGATAATCCACCTTGCCTGTTCGCAATACGGGTAGTTCGGCCATATGGATGAGTTCACGTGGCAAATACGTATTGGGGATACGTTGCTCGGTGTAATGCGCCCGAATAGTCTCAAGGCTAAGCTCGGGATCATTGGTGTAGAGGCGTATCAACGTTTTGGCTTGCGCATCGGATTCAATGGCAATCGCTGCGTGATGGTGGTCCGGGGAGAGCTTAGAGATTTCGTCTTCAATGTAGCCAAGGGAGATCATTTCACCGGCAATTTTGGTAAAGCGCTTCTTCCGTCCTTTGATGGCCAGATAGCCATCATCATCCACGGTCACAATATCGCCGGTGTCGTACCAGCCTTCGTTGAGCGATGAACGATCTTCTAATAGGTCATGCAGGTAGGATTTCATCAGATTGGGGCCGCGTACGTGAAGGACGCCCCCTTCTTCGATGCCTTCGTGCGGCTCAATGCGATATTCGATGTGCGGCAGGATCTTGCCGACGCTGCCATGGCGGGTAGCGCCCGGAACGTTGACGGCGATGACCGGGCCGGCCTCAGTAGCGCCATAGCCTTCCAGCATGGTGATGTTTAAAGATTCATACAGTTCACGTGTGCGAGGCTTGAGACGTTCGGCACCCGCAACAACAAAGCGCAGTGAGGCGAGATCTCCGGGCGTTGCGACTTTAAACATCTGCGCCAGGAAGGTATCGGTTGAGAGTAGGGCAGTTGCATGATGTGTACGAATTAACTGCAGGTTTTCTTTGTGACGCAGCGGTGATAATCCGATGATCGTTTTCATGCCATTTAAGAGCGGCAACAAGACCCCTGCGGTAAGGCCAAACGCATGAAAGTGCGGGAGTGCGCTAAACATAACCTCGTGTTTGCCGATGGGGAAGGCTTCAAGGATCTGGCCGCAGTTAGTTAGCAGATTGCGGTGAGTGAGTACAACGGCTTTCGGGTCCGCTTCGCTACCTGAGGTAAACAGAATAACGGCAGCATCATCCGGTTGGCTACGCTCGGTTTTTAAGCGCCTCAGTTTGACGCGTAGTGCCCCACTCAGTTTAGCGAGTCGACCAATCTTCTTGGCCATGTCTTCCAGAAAGACGGTGTGGATGCCAAGCGCAGCTAAATGTTCCGGCAGATCCTTGAACCCGCATTTGTCCAGGAATTGATGGGAGGTAAGCACGACGTCAAGATGCGCTCGTTCGCAGCAACGAAGCAATGTCGGCATCGGAAACGTGTAATTGAGAATAACAGCGGTCTTATGGGCGAAATTACAGCCCAAGGTGGCAACAACACCAGTAACGCTGTTAGGGAGCAAGCAGCCAACATGGTGACGGCGGGTCAGCGTTTCTATACGGCGTGATAACACCGCGCAGCCGATGATCAGCCGGCCATAGGTAAGCGATTTGCCCAGTTCATCGTAAACAATAGGGATGCGGCTTCTATTAGCGGCTGCCGCCATTAGCAACCGTTTAGGAATGGTATTGTTAGCGGGCAAGATTAATCCCCTGTTTATACTTCGATCAGTTTGCCATGAGCCGGGAAAAATATCGCGGTTCGAACATTTAATCCTTCTGCGGCAAATAGCTCTGCATAGCGCGTAAGTTGCGGTTTGTAGATTGCGGCCTTGTCTTGCAACGTCTGCTCAGTCTTCTGACCCATATCCTGAGTGCGTAGTGTTTTGTAATCAATGATCCAGCGCTCGTTGGCATGGATGAATGTACGGTCAATGACATGATGGGCAAATGTCTCAGGGGTGTCGGGGTGCAGACTGCTCATAGGTACTTCACAACCAGCAGCATCCTGGGGGCCGAGTATCCAGCGGCCGGGTTCGCTATTGAGTGCGCCGAGAACGGCTTCGTGGACGTGCTGGGCTGCTTCAGAGCAAGCAGTGGCGTCGTAACCGTCGTTGGCAAAGCTTTGCTCCCAATAGGGGCGCAGTTTGCTAATGCGTTCGATAGGCCAGGCTTCCAAGCCATCCTTGGCAATAGCTTCGAGATAGCGATGGGTCAAGGTACCGATTGCCATGTCGATGGTGGTTTCGTTACTGGAATGGTGCTGATGCGGTGGGGCATCCACTTCACTAGCGGTTTCGATCGGCGTTAATTCATTGAGGTGTTCACTGCGTAGACGGATTAGATGCGGTACGAACTGCGCTGGATCGATAGCGCTGACAGGGGGTGTTGGTTGAGATGGTGCAGCAGCTTCTTGATTGAAGCTATATTCCAGCGCAGGCCATAGAGGCGCCAGCAATGAGGTGGTGGCTGGTGTTTTGAGTGCATTGAGCGTTTCAGACTTCGGGTCACGATAAGCAACCCCTAGCAGATGCAAACGGCGTTCTGCACGGGTAACAGCCACATAGAGTACGCGTTGCGCTTCGTTCAGACTGCGCGTTTTTTCCAGATTGCGCAACAGGTCGTAGGCCGTGGGGTTGTTCGACTCGGGCGCACCGATTGGCGGAACGGGCGCCACAACGAGATGTTCATGGCCATCATCAAGTAGTACGGTATCCCAGATGATCAACGCTTTATCATCAGAAGGTAAGCGCTTATGGAGCCCGGGCAAAATGACCGTATCAAATTGCAGGCCTTTGGATTTGTGCACGGTCATTAATTGCACATGCTGGCTGTCTGGCGAGGCTTCGGGTGCTGCGAAGAGACGGCCTAGGCCGTCATCGAGACGGGACAAATCTAGTGCGCCGTGGTCATCAAGCTTGTCGAGCAACTTAAAGTAAGCCTGCACATCGCTGAAGTCATTGGGGGCCCCAAGGCACTGAGGTCCGCCTAGCGCACGCCAAACCCCTTCGACCCATCGGCGCGGACGTTGTAGGCTACGAGCGGCAAAGGCTTCCGATAAAATTTGGCGAAGGCGACGTAGCCGGTGTTGGCCATTAGCAGAGAGCTTGATGATGCGTGATTCATTCTGCATCAATAACCATAGGGTTTGCGCATGGTCGTCAGCGGCTAATAGATGAAGGTCTGACAGTTTTAAGCCGCACCAGGGTGCGCGCAATATAGCTAGCCAGTTAATGCGATCACCGTGGTGGTGTAGTGCGCGGGTAAGCGAGACCAGGTCCTGGACGGATTGGCGTGCCGCGAGCGCATCGATTTCAACGGCTTGGAAGGGTATCCGCGGTTCTTGCCTTTGCAACAAACTAACCAAGGTATCTAGATGGCTACGAGCACGCACGAGCACGGCTACTGTGCCGCCAGGTTGTTCTGCGCGAGCTTCTCGAATCAGACGGATGATGATCTCGGCTTCCCGTTGGTCGGCCAGCTGGCGTGGTGCTGCCTCATCAGCATCGGGATCGCCGCTAATGACTGGATGAATGCTCACGCCTGCATTGTTTGCTAAGGGCTTACTGGCTACAGCCGCGCTAAAGCAGACCGCGCCACGCGTTGCATCATCTTTGTCAGCAAAGACGTGGGCAAAGGTATCGTTGACCCAATCGACTACATTTTTATTAGAGCGGTTGTTCTGATAGAGCTGAAGCGGTGTTGGCTGAATAGGGCCAATGCCCTTTTGCCTAACCCGGATAAATAGACCGACGTCGGCTTTGCGGAACCGATAAATAGATTGCATGGGGTCGCCGACTAGAAAAAGTGTCTGGCCGCTATCGCTATCCCATCCGGTGGTGAGCATTTCGAGGAGCGCTACCTGCGTTGGGCTCGTATCCTGAAACTCGTCTAATAGTAGATGACGGATTTGATAGTCTAGTTGCTGCGCCAGGTCGGTGGGATGCTCTGGTTCGCCTAGTGCCAGCAGTGCGCGGCGTGCAATTTCTGTGTGGTCAACGGTTTTTTCTTGAATAAAGGTCAGCCACAGATTGCCATAGGCAAGGTGCAAGAGCTTGGCCAGATCTTGCACGATGGATGCTTCGGCATCGCCAAGCTGCGGGTCGGGCAATTCGCGAATGCGGGCAATGGCCGAGCCCAGACCTGCAGCTTCTAGCGCAGCGAGCGCATCCTTCAGTGTCTGTTTCTGCGCTTTATTTTCTTTGCCAGCCAGATTAATCGGGGTGCGATAGTCTTTGCGCAGTTTGCTGTCTGCAGTAAGAAACAGTTCGGCAATAGAGCGCCAGCGAGGCAATTCACTCGCGCAAGCAGGTAAAGCGGCGTGCCATTCAGCGAGCAAATGGACAGGTGAATCCGGACTGTTGTTGGCAGCATGTCGTGCTGCGCCCATAACTTCAGGGGTAAAGGTGCGGCTCAGGGCAGCGGCAATGTCTGATAACTCATTATCAATCAAACGGCTAAGGACTTGTGTGACGGCGGCTTGAAGTTGCGCGCTCTGACCGATGTTGGTGTACTGCTGCCACTGGTCCCGACGTTCGAGCATGGATACCAGCATTTTTTGCAGTCGACCAGTATCGTTATCAAAGTAGGCGAGGGCACGGGCCACCGTGTCTTGATCGGCCGTACTGTCCGCTGTTTCAAGTAGTGCCAGGGTATCTCTGGCAGCTTGTTCGTAAAGCGGTTTACATTCTGTGCTTAACCCGGGTTGGGTGCCGAAACGCGTGAGTAGAGGCATCTGTCGCGCTAGGCTCATCGAGAGCGCATCCAGCGTCATCACGCGCAGACGACCAGGTTGATCCAGTAGCTGCCATTCACGCAGATTGTTCTGCTTAAGAACAGCCAACGCAAGGCGATGGGTTTCCTTCTTGTGGGGTAGGGTATCTGGAGAGAGCGGCTGCGTTGCGGCGCGTAGGCTGGCCATGATGCGGTCGCGCATTTCTGCCGCTGCCTTGCGGGTAAACGTGAGCGCAACTACTTCCTCTGGTTCATTTACTTGCGCCAGCAGCACGAGGAAGCGTTGTGTAAGCAGCTCGGTTTTGCCCGCGCCAGCGGGAGCGTCGACAATGAAAGAGGTGTTGGGATCAAGCGCACGTTGACGTGCCAATGCGTCAGCTGCCAGTTGCTCCTGTTCGTTCATCGGCTTGCGCGCACTGAGGTCAAGGGAGTTCATGAATTGGCCTCCAGTTGTTGATCTCTTTCAGCCAGACGTAGTAGTGGTCGTACGTCGCAGTAAATCAGATCGTTTTCATTAGCAAAGCGGACGCTGGCATCACCACGGCACACTTCGTCAGCAATCGAATGGATCGCCTGTTCCCAGTGCGCCAGTACGCTAGGCCAATCCGGAAAGGCCTCTGCGCCAAATAGTCGGCGGACGCGGTAACTGCGGAGATCTTCCACGCCAGGTAATAGGTTTTCAGCATCACCGATGCCTTTGAATGCTAGTTTGCTTAGATGCACCTGACCAAAAGCAACCCCGGCAACATCTCCCTCTTTTGGGTTTGCGATAGCTGCATAAATGGGCAGTTGAGGTTCGGTGAGCCGTGCGCTGGCCCAGTTGCGGGTATCAACGCTCGCACCAGTTTTGTAGTCGATGATCAATAGACGTCCATCGGACAATTGATCAATACGGTCGATGAACATACGTACTTCGATACCGCTGATGTTGTCCTTGAATTCGTGTTCGCAGTGGATCACGGTAAAGGGTTCGGTGCGCGTCCCTTCCATTTCTAGCCACTTGTTGAGTAGGCGACTCAGCCGGTTGCGTTCTAAGATGTGTTGGCGCGGCTTGAGTGCTTCATGCGTCTTGTCTGCGTTATAGGCCTCAAGTACCTGGTCAATTGCTTGATCAATGGCATTGGCCAGGCCTTTTGCTAGTAGAGTCTGCAAGCCTGCATGGTCTTTCGTGGTTGTCCAGAATGCTTCAAGTGCATCATGCACGAGCGTGCCACGCTGCCTGGCATCTAGCCCTTCAACAGGTTCCTGAAGTGGCACAGCGCCAAGACGATATTGGTAGTAGCCCCAGGCAGGACATATAGCCTGGGCTCGTAGCAACCAGGTACCGCCGCGTACGTGGGCGCCTGCTTCAACCGCTGGCGCGTTGGCATCATCAATGGCTTCTAGCGTGGCCTCGGTGGCTGCTGTTAACCAGGGAAGCGTATCAGCTTGCGGTACTGTGTTCGCCGGATAGTGCGTAATGAGCGCGCTAGGTTGGAGCTCCGTGTCACCATCCATGCGTGGCGCGCTGACAATAATTTCAGGCGCACTGCGTAGCAGGCGTTGCTGGATGTGCTGGGCAAAGTCTAGTTGAACGCTCGCACAGGAATTGGGTGCGTGCTGTTGCCGTTGAGCATCTACCGAAAGTAACGGGTTCGGATGTGCCGCGGGCGGCCAGCTTGTTTCAGTCAGCCCGGCAAACCAGAGGGCATCAAAAGCAAGCCCAGTGGATTCGAGCACACCCAGTATCTGTATGGTGGGATTGCCCCGTGTTTTGGGTTGGAAGAGTTGCTCATTGCAGAGCTGGGTTAGTCGTTTGATCGTTTCATTTAGCGACAGTTTGCCCGTAATCTGATCTAGGCGAGAAAGTTCGTTGAGGGTTTCGATAAATGCCTGTCGTGTCTGGAATTCAATGCTGTTCAGTTTGCCTTCAGCAAGCCAGCCGGCTTTAGCCAGGATGGCGTCGAGATTGCGGCGCCACTCCGAAGGCAGTCGACTTGTCTGAACCCCTTTCGCTGCGTGTGTAAGCGCATGTAGGTGCTGGCGCAGTCCAGGCGCCAGTAATTTGTGTTCATCCAGATACCAAGCAGCAAAACTGTTATAGCGAGTGAGGGGCGCCTTGAGTGCAACGCTTATACGGTAGGCCGCATCCAGGCGGGCCCGCGCATCAGATTCATCGGCGCTGCTAGCAAGAGACCAGTAGGGACTGTGTAATAACGTAGCCATGCGGGATTGCTCGATGTCCTGTCGCATGCTGATCAGTTGTAGCAAGGTCAGGGCACAATGCACAATCGGCGTATTGGAGAGCGGCTGGCCAAGACTGATGTTGAACGGGCGTGGTTGATGGGCGTGACGAGCAATGATCTGCTCAGGTGTCAGCATGTCTTCCAGCGCGTCTTGCAATGGGCGTTGATAAGCTTCAAGGTCAGGGGCAACAATGCCGAGTTGGGCGCGCGGGTTCTGGGCAAGGTGTCGTTGTGCCCAGGCTGCAATATTCAGGCATTCCTCTTCAAGATCGGCTGGGGTAGTGCGCGTTACCTGCCCCTCAGCCTTTGTTAGGGCAAGCGCAGCAACCACGGTGCCGCGTGCGCTTAATTGTGCCTGTAGCCTCTGTTCAAGCGCGGTGTAATGATCAAATCCGCTAAAGGTGACATGGCTCGGCAGTAACGTACGATCAATAATCGATATTTGGTCAATCAGCAGGGCGTGAAGGCTAGCTACGTCAATAAAACCTTGTTGTTCACAATGTCTCCGGAAAGCTGCCTGCCAGTGTTGAAATTGGCGCTGTTCTTCGCTGCTGTTATCCGCGCCACCGATTGGAATATTCCAATCGATAGACAGCTTATGTGCCTGCGCTGCGCTGGCCGTTAGCGATTGCAGATCAAACAGTGACTCAACCGAAGTGTCAATCTGGGAGCGAATGACCTTTTCCCAGATGAGTTGTTCCTGAAAAGTGTTAAGAACGCGCAAGCCATTCAAACCAACGGGTGTTTGCCCACGTAGCGCTAGCGCTTCATATAGGTTGTTGAGCCATTGTCCGAGCGTTGTTGCTTGGAGCGTCTTCCAAGCCGGACTTTGATGTGTCCGCTTATCGTGTGTTCGTGACAGGGTTTGCGCCAGACGCAGGGTGGCGCAGACAATTGGGGTGTCAGTCGGTAAATCTGTCAGGGCGACTGACGGTAGCAAATGCATTTGAGGTTCTGTCATGAGTGTGTCTTATCCGGTTAACATACTAGCTGAAGGAGCCCAAGCTTGCTCTAGATGACCGTTAGGAAACTACCCATGCATATTGTTGATCTGACCCAGCAGCGTAAAACGACCAAAGCCTTTGATCCTGCGCATCAATTAAGTCAGGAAGAAGTATCAGCCATTCGCGCCCTATTGCGGATGAGTCCATCCTCTACGAATGCACAGCCTTGGCATTTCTTTCTGGCCAGCACCGAGTCAGGCAAAGCTAAAGTGGCTGCGGGAGCTTCGGGTGATTTTGCCTATAACGAGCCCAAGATCAAGAACGCGTCTCTGGTAGTCGTGATGTGCGCCCGGACGCGGATGGACGATGACTATCTGCGCCAGGTGCTGGAGCAGGAGATTAAAGACGGCCGTCTGGCTACAGCAGAGGCACAGGCGAATCAACACAAAGTCCGTTCGGGGTATGTGCATAAACATGAGCAGAGCCAGGTAGGGTTGCTGCAATGGTCGGCGCGTCAGGTATACATCGCGCTGGGCTTTCTGTTGCTGGGGGCGGCGGAGATGGGTATAGATGCCTGCCCGATCGAAGGCTTTGATGCAGCAGCGCTAGACAATGCATTGAATCTGCAGGCGCAGGGGCTGACCAGCCAGGTGTTGGTCGCTTTGGGACGCAGCAAATCAGATCAGGATTTCAATGCCGGTTTGCCTAAATCGCGTTTGGCTGAGTCCGTTGTTATCACCGAACTGTGAGGTTTGTGTGAAGCCATTGTTGTCTTCGCTGCGGGGTGATATTGGCATTATCACCATGAACAATGACGCCCGTCGCAATGTGCTGAGTGAAGCATTTTTTCAGCAGCTTACCGAATTGCTGGATTCATTTTCCGAGAACCGTGTTCGTGCTGTGATTTTGCGGGCGAATCCGGGCGCGCATGTCTGGTCTGCCGGGCATGACGTCAACGAGCTGCCGCCTGCGGGACAGGACCCGTTATGCTGGGCTGAAATATTACCTAGCATGACGCGTGCCCTGCATAACTTCCCAGCACCGGTCATCGCCATGATTGAAGGCACGGTTTGGGGTGGCGCTTGTGAACTGGCACTGGCCTGTGACATTGTGGTTGCCGCTACTGGCACAACCTTTGCGCTGACGCCAGCACGTTTGGGTGTGCCCTATAACATTAACGGCTTATCTACCTTTACCCGTTCTTTGACGCCACAGATGCTTAAAGAGCTGCTGTTTACGGCGGCACCGATGCCGGCAGAACGACTGGCCAGTGCGGGTGCTATTAATCATGTGGTGCCAACTGCCGCGCTGGAGTCGTTCTGTATGAGCTTGGCCGAACAGATACGCGCTAACGCACCGCTCACCATTCGCGCGATGAAAGAAATGATGAATGTGTTGCTCGGTGCCCGTGATATGTCGGCGTCTGAGTTCGAGCGTCTCGAAGAGCTGCGTAAAGAGGTTTATAGCAGTTCGGACTATGCTGAAGGGCTGGATGCGATTCGCAATAAGCGGCCGCCAAAATTTAGCGGCACTTAGTGGTTGTTGGGCGCGTCATCATCGCGGGGTCTGTGCCAACGTAGCCAGCCCCAGACGATAAGGACTAAGAGCAACGCGATGCCCAGCTCCAGAAATACGAATGCTGGCATTGCCTAGGACTTGGGAGCGGGCAACGAAGCCAGTCGATAAAGCAGAACGGCGAGCAGAATCTCGAAAACGAAATTAAATCCAGTGGCCAGATCTACGCCCGCGAGCTCTTTCTGATTGCCGAGCTGGTAAGTCCAGGGCGTAATTGCTAGGACTGTAACGCACACCATCAGGTTGCGTTGAGGGCTAAGCGTTAGTCGCTTGGCGAGTGGCAACGTAAAACAACCGATCAATAGTGCCACCGCCGCGGTGGTGCCGTTTTCCAGGGTCAGCTCGCGAAAAGCAGGAGATATCGCCAAGCCATAAACAACAGCGACCACGCCTAGCGAAATAAGAAAAGTCGCCAGACCCAGCGCTAGGCGCCTCAGTAGTTGTTGCTGTGAGCCTTGGCGCTTGGGCGCTGAACGTTTTGGCTGCGATCTGCCCTGTTCGATGTTGCCCGATGGCAGGCGGAATCGCTGATTGCTGTTGTCGGTCGAGCTGTTGACAGCTTCGCGCTGCGTCATCTTTAGCCCTGAAGCACAACCTTCATGGCTTTGTTGCGCGCTTCAAGGTGCTTAAGGCCAGCATCAGACAGCACCAGCGATTTTGCACGACCATCTGTTGCCGAGCGCTTGATGTCGATCAGGCCACGGCTTTGCAGCTCCGTCACTTTGCGGTGCACGGTGGGGCCTGTGCCAAACTGAAGGCTCTGTACCAGATCAGTGATCTTAACGATCTTGCCTAGGGCATTGGATTCATGCATATACGCCATAACTTCTTCGCAGCCGCTGAAACCGCTGTCTTCGGCGTTCGCAACACGCATAAAGTTCAACAGACGTACATAAGGATTTTTTGATTTCATTTTGAGTTCCATGTGGGGTATGAAAGTTTTGGTAAGTTATGTATGTAAATTTATACCCACCTAAGGTTTAAGTCTAGAACTATTTTGTCGCCCTATGCAAAACAATTTATTGTTTATGGGTTTTTTGGGAGAACTCAGGCGGATCAGTCGCAGCGTTGAATGATGCCGATCATCGAGCGATCTGCGATCTCATCTGCACGATTGGTGTAAAAGCGAACCGAAGAGCCCTCTCGACTTGTATTTACGTCCACGAAATACATGGGTAGTTTTTCATGGTCGAGCACCAGCTTCTGGGTGGATTGCAGCGTATATCCGGTATCGGTTTGTGCGCGGGCTAGTTGAGTATGCCCCGAGGCGACCCAGCCGTTATTGATACAAGTGGTCATCGCCTGTGGGCTAACGGTGCTGAAGGTCGTAAAGCGCGGCACCGTATTTTGCAGATGGCTAGCAGACATATCGATGGATGCGCACCCACTCATTAGAACGAGTGCCGCGGCGTACAGGGTTATCTTTTTCATAACGCTATGCTACCCAGCAGGCTTGTTGTGGGCAAGCCTGCGTACAATCAGCCTTATGGACCGCTTCTGGCTGGTCGCGGTGTTTTGTAGCGGTTATAGCCCCAAAGATATTGGCAGGGCATGCGGCGAATCATGGCTTCTAGTGCGCTATTCATTTCCGTTGCCGCCTTGACGGGGTCTTCAGAAAGCGGGGATGTCATAGGGATAACGTGAAGACGGTAGCCTTGTGCATGATCTAGCCGCTCAAGGCCAACGGTAAATATGGGCGTTTGACGCAAGGACTGCATGCGTTGCACCAGGGTGATGGTGTAAGCCGGTTGTCCAAAGAAAGGGGCGTAAACGCCATCGCCATCAGCCGGGACCTGATCAGGTAGAAAGCCGATGGTGTGCCCGCGCATCAGCGCTCTCACCAGCCCTTTAACGCCCTTGTGAGTCGCTGGCACGAGCGTTAACTGAGGTGAAATGCGAATCCGGTTGATAAGTGCACCCAGCCATTTCATTCGCGGTTCTCTATAAATGACAGTCGCTGGATGACGTTCGCTATAAACCGGGCCAAGCATTTCGAAGCAGCCGATATGTGGAGAGATCAGAATCAGCCCGCGGCCCTGAGCCACTGTGTCATCAATCAGCTGCCATTCATCGCAGTGAATCAGGTTTTTTAAATGCGCCGCGTTGCGAGGGGACCAGAGATAGGGTAGCTCCAGAAACATGCTCAATAGCTGCTGCATGGCACGTTTGTGCATGGCAGTTGTGGCATTCGGGTAAGCAAAAGCCATATTCCGGGCGGCACGACGTTGGTAGGTGCTGGGTATCTTCCAGACGAGCCAGCCGAGCAGGGCACCTACTTGCTGAAGTGCAATCAGGGGGAGCAGACCAAGTCCGCGAAAAATTGCGATAGCGAAAAGAGTTGAAAAACGACTTGCCATGAAGCGACCTGAGATAAAAATCAACCAGAACGACTGGGCAAGCCGGTTAGTCTCGCCCGGTTACTTGCTGGATGGCTCTATTTGCGCCTATCGCTGCAAGTGCTGTATGCGTTAATTTTACGCGAATGTAAAAAAATATGCGCGCGGCGACAGTTGAAAACCCATGGTAATCAATGGCTTTTGTCAGTTTGGCTAGAAATCTGTGTTACTTTCAGAGCCCATTCTGAATGACGCCGCCCGAAATTGTTTTCTCCAGACTTTATGAATAATTGTATTTACAGACTACTACTAGCGTTTACCTGCATTTGTTTGTTGCCAGCCTGGAAAAGCCTGGAGCGCGCACCGGCTTTGCCACCGCTCTACGCAAATGAGGCCAGTATCGATGGCATGACGGGTGTTCGTTATGCCACCTATCAGCGGAGTGGTATTGAAGCGCTGCTCAAGGACCTTGAATCATCGTTACGGGTGATGAATCGGGATAGCCCGGGCACACCGATTAACTATCTATCGATTTCGGGGGGCGGAGGTCGCGGCGCTTTTGGGGCTGGCTTGCTTAATGGCTGGACCAAAAGCGGCACGCGTCCGGTCTTTAATATGGTCACCGGGGTCAGTACGGGCGCATTGATGGCACCTCTGGCATTCCTGGGGCCTGAATATGATGATGCGCTTAAGCAGCTCTATACCAACATTAGTGCTGAGAATATCTATCGCAAGCGCTCTTATGCCACGGTACTATTTGCCGATGGTTTGAGTGATACCACACCGCTGTACAACATGATCTCGGCGCAGATCACCCCGGAGCTGTTGCGTAAAGTGGCGCATGAGTATGTGGTGAAGAACCGGTGGTTGTTAATTGGCACCACCAATCTCGATACCGGACAACCCATTATCTGGAACATGGGCAAAATTGCTGCTTATGGCACGCCCGAGTCGCTGGAATTATTCCGTAAAGTGATGTTGGCCTCGGCATCACTCCCCGGATTTTTCTCGCCGGTAATGATTGATGCTGTTTATCAAGGTAAGCGCTATCAGGAGATGCATGTCGATGGCGGGGTAAGTCGACAGGTATTCATCTACCCGGCATCGATCTTTCATGAAACGGGCGCTTATAAATTACTGGAAGGACGTAAACGCGAAGCTTATCTGATCCGCAATGATATTCTGGAAGCAGAAAACTATCAGACCGTTGAACGAAAAACGCTAGCTATTGCCAACCAGGCCTTGACGCAGTTCGCACACTCACACGGCGACGGGGATATTTTAATGGCCTATTTAACAGCTCGCCAAGATGGCTTTGGCTTTAATATGGCCTTTGTGACAGATGATTTTGCGCATAAACCACCAACGTCTCGGTTTGATAAAAACTATATGCGCTCGTTGTTCAATTATGCAGAATCACTCGCGGAAAAATCTTATCCATGGTCTCGTGTCCCACCAGGTTTGAACGAGGCTTTATCGAGCAGTCTAATGAAGTACCGGGAGGTGCTTAATGGGGATGCTGCAAAAAAACAATGAAGTCACAGCGCTTAGAGCGAGGCTAATGGCCTGCCTCAAAGTGCTGATGGTGGCGATGTTGGTCGTCGTTGGCGTTACTGCATGTAGTCAGGAGAAAAGTGCAATGAATCCACTTGGCCCTTCGGGAAAACCCCCGATCACTTTAAAAAATAACCCCGCCTCTGCCGAATCTGTCGTGCTAGGTATGGGTTGCTTCTGGGGTGCTGAAAAAAGAATGTCAGAACTATCTGGTGTGCTCGATGTAGAGAGCGGCTACGCCAATGGAGACATTCCTGGAAACTATGAAGCGGTGCTTGCGCATGAGCGGGCGCTGCACTATGGTAAGGCGCAAGGGCGAAATCATGCGGAGGTCGTGAAGGTTACGTTTGATCCTGCCAAAGTAAATTTGAGTGAGGTTCTGGCACGTTTTTGGGAAAGTCATGACCCCACTCAGGGCGACCGCCAGGGTAATGATATCGGTTCGAATTACCGTAGTGTGATTTACACGCAAAGCGATGCGCAGCTGCAGACAGCATTAAAAACGCGTGATGTGTATCAACAGGCGCTAACGGCTGCCGGCAAAGGAAATATCACCACTGAGATAGCGCCGTTGACGGCCTACTTTTCTGCAGAGGATTACCATCAGGACTACCTGAAGAAGAACCCTAACGGTTATTGCGGTCTTGGTGGCACCGGGGTGAGCTATCCGGTAGCAACCGGTGAGCGTTCTGGAACGCCTAAATCAACGCGCGTAGTTGCCCAACGGCTGGATGGAAAGACCTTAGACGTCACTCGGCAATTGGTCGTTTTTGAAGCTGAGGATTGCGGCTACTGCAAGCAGTTTAAAAAAGAAGTGTTTGACCACTGGAAGTCTTCCGTACCGGTTGTGCGAACATTAAATCCGAATCCGCCCACAGGCTGGGTTCTTGAGAAATCGCTATTTGCAACGCCCACCATCGTTTTGTTTGAGCGCGGTAAGGAAGTTTCCCGCTATACCGGGTACAACGGGGATCAGAAACGTTTCTGGCATTGGCTTGGTTTTCAGTTGCTCACGCCAGAGCAGCGCAAGATCGCTTTTGAGCAGGGCACAGAATATCCGGGTACCGGATCACATCTAGATGAAAAGCGGCCGGGGACGTTTGTTGACCCAATTACCGGCGCACCGTTATTCCGCAGCGATACCAAATTTAATAGCGGCACAGGTTGGCCCAGTTTCTTTAATCCGGTGCCAGGGTCAATTACCCTGCATGAAGATGCCGCGCACGGCATGACGCGCGTAGAGGTGCGTAGTGCCAGCTCTGGTATTCATCTGGGCCACGTCTTTGACGACGGTCCGCCCCCTACCCATAAGCGTTATTGTATTAACGGTAATGTGCTTAAGTTTGTGCCAGATGCCGTGAAATGAAATTGGTCTGGTTTGATTTGTCATCGAACCAGACAAAGGAGGTATTGGGTATCCTTGTGAAGGATAAGGCGTAAAATTCCCTCAGATATTTTGGGGGTGTCATGTCGCTTAGTAATCCAGAGTTTTCCGAATCGAAGATTCTCCGTCCGATCCAGCTGGGTGGTGGTAACCATCATGCCAAAGGGCGTCTGTCGACGCTTATGCTGGCGGCTATTGGAATCGTATTTGGCGATATAGGAACGAGCCCGCTTTACGCACTGAAAGAGTGCTTTAATCCGCAGCATGGCATCCCCTTTTCGCACGAGGCGGTCTTCGGTGTTATTTCCCTGGTGTTCTGGGCATTTATGCTGGTGGTGTCGCTCAAGTATGTGCTATTTGTCATGCGCGCTAATAACCATGGCGAAGGCGGCATTCTGGCGCTGATGGCGATGGCATTGCGAACCGCCCCTGGTGGTTCAAAACGTGCGCTGGGCATCATGATGCTGGGTGTATTCGGGGCCTGTATGTTTTATGGCGACGCCGTCATCACCCCAGACATTTCAGTTTTATCAGCAGTAGAAGGTCTGGAAATTGTTTCCCCGGACTTCAAGCGGTTTGTTTTGCCAATTACCGTCACCATTCTGATTGCGCTTTTTCTGATTCAGAAATCAGGTACCAAGGTGGTGGGCGTATTGTTTGGCCCCATTATGCTCATCTGGTTCATGACCTTGGCTGGCATGGGCGTGTACAACATCGCTGACAATTTGGATATTTTGTGGGCAGTTAATCCAATGTACGGCATTAACTTCCTGCTGGAGCATCGCCTGGAGGCTTTCATCGTGCTGGGGGCTGTTTTCCTGGTGCTGACGGGTGCTGAAGCGTTGTACGCCGACATGGGGCACTTCGGCATGAAGCCGATCCAGTACGCGTGGTTCTATCTGACCATGCCCTGTTTATTGCTAAATTATTTTGGCCAGGGTGCCATGCTGATTGCCCACCCGGAGTTCATTGAAAACCCGTTTTTTCTGATGGTTCCGGAGCCCTTCGCCTTCACCTTAGTGCTGCTGGCTACCATGGCCACCGTTATCGCCTCGCAGGCAGTCATTTCCGGGGCTTACTCGATGACTAGCCAGGCGATACTTCTGGGCTTTATTCCGCGCATGAAGATCTTTTACACCTCGGAGAATGAGGTCGGCCAGATCTACATGCCCACGATTAACTGGATGCTGCTAGCCATTGTTATTGCTGTGGTGGTTGGATTTAAGGAGTCCACGAACCTGGCTGCCGCCTATGGCATTGCCGTTACAACAACCATGATCATTACGACCTTTATGGCGGCGATTGTGATGCGCGTCGTCTGGAAGTGGCACCCGATTATTGTTGCGGCCATCATCAGTCTATTCATGTTCGTAGACATGGCCTTTCTTGCTGCCAATGCACTAAAAATTTTGGATGGGGGCTGGTTCCCGCTGGCGCTGGGCTTCTTCTGCTTTGCGTTGTTGATGACCTGGAACAAAGGGCGCATGTTGCTCAGAGAGCGTGCCGCGAAGAATGGGATACCACTTCAGGCATTTGTGCAGTCACTGATTTCACATCCGCCGCATCGGGTTAATGGAAATGCCGTCTTTCTGACGGCGCACGTAGATTACGTTCCGGTGGCTATGCTCCATAATCTGAAACACAATCAGGTGTTACATAACCGGGTCATCTTTCTGAAGATGAGTGTCTGGGATGTGCCCTATGTCGACGATGCAGATCACATCAGTCTGCAGGATATGGGCGGTGGCTTTTATCTGGTCCGCGCTATCTTCGGGTTTAAGGAGACGCCAGATGTAATCCATATTCTGGACCTGCTCGAGAAACAGCATGGCCTTAGCTGCAACGTTATGGAAACGTCATTCTTCCTGGCTCGAGACACAGTAGTGCCACACCATATTCCGGGGATGGCCATGTGGCGACAAAAGCTCTTTGCCTGGATGTTCCAGAATGCGGCTAAACCTTCAGACTTTTTCCAGATACCGATGAATCGCGTTGTGGAGCTCGGCGCAAAGATTGAAATCTAGTCATGCAAGCGGGAAAGCCCTTCTTGCAAGCGATGTCATTTGTAGTAGACTGAAAACGTTGTAAAACCACATTTGGAGATGAACATGTCTATTAGCCGCCGTAATTTCCTGAAGGGTTCAGTTGCTGCTGGTACCGTAATGACTTTCTTCGGTAAAGCCAATGCGGGTGCGCCTGTATCTGAGTCTGATCCACAAGCAAAATCGCTGGGTTACGTTGCAAATGCTACGAAGGCTGATAAGGCCAAATTTCCTAAGTATGCTGCTGGCCAGGTCTGTAGCAACTGTTCGCTGTATCAAGGCAAAGCTGGTTCGACTGCTGGCCCATGCCCGATTTTCGCTGGTAAGGACGTTGCAGCAGCAGGTTGGTGTTCGGCTTACGTTAAAAAGGCCTAGTCCGTTAATACGGAATTCCGAACGAAAAAAAGGCAGCCGGTTGGCTGCCTTTTTTATGCGACTAAATCTTACTGCTTGGGACGGACGAAGCCAACAGCCAGGTCTTGTACATACTCAACCAGGACTTCGTTGCCGACTTTGAATTTCTTCAGGCCGGTGACGCGCTTGTCGACCTTAACAGTGATCTTCTTGCCGTCAGGCGTTGCCAGCACAGCCGTTTGATTCTTGGCATTGATGCTAACAATCTTTGCGGTGGCATAGACGGTATCGGTTTCTTCAGCAAATGGTTCTGCGTTAGGCTTTTGGCCGGAAACAGAAATCGTGTGCGATTCAGAAATGCCAGGGGTGGCACCCTTTGGAGCCTTAACTAGGCTAAGAGCGATTGCTTGTGCGTATTCGATAACGAACACATCGCCCTTTTTAACGTTTTGCAGATCGTTAACCGACTTGGCAACCTTCATAGGAGCCAGATTGCCATTGGCATCTTTCAGGACAACGGTACGGTTCTTAAGATCGACTGAATCAACCGTAGCGGTGAAAACGGTGACTTGTGCAGCAACAGGGGTCAGTTTTGCAGCGGCTGGTTTTTCAACAGCAGGAGCCGGGGTAGGGGCTGGCTTGCTGGCGCAGGCGACCAGGCCAACTGAGGCAAACAGCGCCAGATAAAGTGCATGTTTTTTCATATTTGATCCTAACAGGGGTTATGGGTAAAACGCGTACACAACATTCTAATCCCCGAGGGGATCTGTGTCTTCAATTTCATCTCGGGATTTCATCCACCATATGAGGTCTTCGCCTTGTAACGGCGTTGGGACCATTTGATTCTTTTCCCAACGGAATACCGGCATAAAAGGCATATAACGCGCCATCATTTCGTGTCTGGAGTTGACCGCAAAAAAGGGCGCACCGTTACGTATCTTTTCCCGGATCTGGTCGTCGGTCATAGTGTTCCTTTAACAATTGCGATACATCTACATAAGTTCAGCATATATCAAACATAAAAATTCCGCATATTTCCTGTAGCCTTGTTGCTTAAAGCGCACTAAGATCCTGCTAACGTTTACCAGTGGTAACTATATGACGCACATCACAGCTAATCTTCAATCAGTTCAGGATTCTCAATGGATCAACTGGGCAATTAACGTTATCGAAGCGGACTATTGCCGAAGTGCGGATACACACTTGTTGCCGCTACCATTGCCTAAGCTTAATGGTTTAGGTATTGATCTGTACCTAAAAGATGAGTCTACACATCCTACGGGCAGCCTAAAGCACCGCTTGGGAAGGTCGCTTTTTCTCTATGCCTTGTGTAATGCATGGCTTACAGAAGGCAAGCCTGTGATTGAAGCGTCGAGCGGATCAACCGCGGTTAGCGAGGCTTACTTTGCCCGCTTGCTCGGCTTGCCGTTCTACGCTGTGATGACCAAGAACACATCAAAAGAAAAGATCGCTCAAGTTGAGTTTTACGGCGGGCAATGCCACTTTGTCGACAAGGCTAACGAGGTGTATTCAGCAGCTAAGCAGCTGGCAGATACGCTTGGCGGCCATTATATGGATCAGTTTACTTATGCTGAACGCGCAACCGATTGGCGTGGAAACAATAATATTGCCCAGAGCATTTTTACACAGATGGCGCGCGAACGATTCCCGGTGCCTAAGTGGATTGTAGTGGGTGCCGGCACGGGTGGCACTGGCGCAACGATTGGCAGATATGTACGTTACGAACATTTGGGCGCGCGCTTATGCTTGGCAGATCCGGAAGGGTCTGTGTTTGCAGAATACTGGCGCACGCGGGATGCCAATTTAAGCCGGCCTGGTTCAAAAATCGAAGGGATTGGCAGGCCTGAAACGGTGCCGAGTTTTCTACCTAACCTGATCGATCAGGTGTGTGAGGTACCCAATACGGAGTCGATGGCAGGAATGATTCTGCTTGAGTCTCTCTTGGGCCGCTTGGTGGGGCCGTCTACCGGCACCAACTTTGCTGCAATGTTGACCGTAGCTAACCAGATGAGACTGGCCGGGGAGAGCGGGTCTATTGTTTCCTTGATCTGCGATAGCGGTAACCGCTATTTAAATAGCTATCACAACGCAGCGTGGAGACTGGCTCAATTTGGTGATGAGACGGAAGCGCTTAATGGGCTTAAAAAAGAAGCAATGCTTATTGAGTAAGATTTTTAACTTGTTCTGAAACGCTGTTTTCGTCGACAGGAAAGAACCCCGGCATGTTCTGACTGTTCAAAGACGGATAGCTACTGAAAGCCATCGTCCATTCAGCAAAACGTCTAGTTTCAGCGGGTGTGCGGGAAATTAGAATGAGCTGATGATGCCGGTCATCCCTTTGTAAAGATTCCCATAAGGCATTGAGTGATTCAGTGGGCCCCTCTATCCACTGTGTAAAGTCTTCGCCATCGAAAATCAGATGCCCTGAGATATCACGCTCGGCATTCTTTTTTCGGGCCTGCATTAACAGGTTAAATAGAGCGAGGCTGCCTACCTCACCTGTAGCTTTTGATCTGTAGACAAGTCGCTCAAGCATGATTTAAAGGGGCGGGTTATTAATAGATGAGGTGTATTCGTAAACCAATTATGGCTACGTGAATTTATACCCCAGAAACAGGCCCAAAATCAATGGTAACCATCCCCTTTTAAAGGAATTCAAAAGTGATGACATTTAGCCTCGATATTTAGGGCAACAAAAAACCGCCTCACGGGCGGTTAAATGTTTTTGCTGCATTTCCTGACGGGAGCCATACCCTATAAGGCTTTTGGGATGGTGGGTCGTGAGTGACTCGAACACTCGACCTACGGATTAAGAGTCCGCTGCTCTACCAACTGAGCTAACGACCCGTCAGGGCAAAAATTATAACACTTGGTGGGTCGGGTGGGATTCGAACCCACGACCAACGGATTAAAAGTCCGCTGCTCTACCGACTGAGCTACCGACCCCCAGGGCACAACAAAGAGGCAACATTCTAGTTTCTATAGGAAGATCAGTCAAGTTAAGCCATTAGCTTACAATGATCTCCTAATTGATACTTAAGCTGCTGAACAATGCCTACGAATTCCCATGCTTACCCGCTGTCCCCAGATTGGTGCGGGATGAGTGAAGCAGATCTGCGTAAAACCCTACTCGCTTACTTTGAAACGTGCTTCGAGCGCTACGAATCTTTATTTGGCTGCTTGCGGACTGATGTAGCCTACTACGATAGATCCATATCATTACGCCATCCGCTGATTTTCTATTTCGGCCATACCGCTACGTTTTTTGTGAACAAGTTGCTATTGGCCAAGTTGATTCCCGAACGGATTAATCCGCGTTTTGAGGCGATATTTGCCGTTGGCGTCGATGAGATGAGTTGGGATGATCTGGACGATACGAATTACGATTGGCCTAGCATTGCCGAAGTTAAAGCCTATCGGCAGCAGGTTCGTGCAGCCGTGACGCGCGTCATTACTGATGCGCCCTGGCAAGGCCCGATGGGCTGGGATAACCCCTGGTGGGCGATCCTGATGGGCGTAGAGCATGAGTTGATCCATCTTGAAACATCGTCCGTATTGATTCGTCAGCACCTTCTGTCGGAAGTGCAACCTCAGGCAGCCTGGTCGCCGGCCATAACGACAGTAGATAGTGTCAGTGCTGTGCCGCAAAATGTTTTGATCGATGTGCCTGCGGGTGAGGTAAAACTCGGCAAGGGAAACCCTCACGTTGATGCCTGCTCAGTGAACGGCGACACCCGACACTACGGGTGGGACAACGAATACGGCACCTATCTTTCGGAAGTGCCAGCGTTTAGCGCGAGCCGAATGCTGGTATCCAATGCCGAGTTCCTGGCTTTTGTGGAGGCTGGCGGTTATTCGGAAAAACGATACTGGGATGAAGAAGCTTTGGCTTGGCGTGAGTTTTCCCAAGCAACTTATCCGACATTTTGGCTAAAGCAGTCAGAAGGCTGGCACCTACGATTGATGACGGAAGTGGTGCCGATGCCATGGAATTGGCCGGTCGAAGTGAATTGTCATGAAGCGGCAGCGTTCTGTGTCTGGAAAGCTGAAGCGACAGGTGAGGCCGTGCGTTTGCCGACCGAAGATGAATGGTATCGCCTGTATGACCTAACAGGGGTGACAGCCGAAACGCCTGCGCAACGCAGATTGGCGGGTGGCGCAAGTTCGGTTGCCGTAGACCAGTATGCGCATGGCGACTTTTACGATGTGGTGGGCAATGTCTGGCAATGGACATGCACGCCCATCTATCCGTTTGCTGGGTTTGAGGCGCATCCGTTGTATGACGACTTTTCAATCCCAACCTTTGATGAGCGGCATAACCTCATGAAGGGTGGCTCGTGGATTTCATGTGGCAACGAGGCACTCCGTGCCGCACG
Source organism: uncultured Pseudomonadota bacterium (assembly GCA_903870055.1). Lineage (GTDB taxonomy): Bacteria > Pseudomonadota > Gammaproteobacteria > Burkholderiales > Rhodocyclaceae > Fluviibacter. Next base: position 1,729 of record CAIQBG010000047.1, on the reverse strand, counting down.
CTACGCTTTCCGTCGACATTTCTTCCAGCATGCCGGGTTTCGCTATGTCGTTGGCGATGCACCTCGTGTGCCCCAAGTATCGCGTTATGAAGATGATGCTTTGCTAGCGCAGTATGCCGAGTTCCATTTTGGGCAGACGTATTTTGGGGTGCCTAATTTCCCGAAAGCAGTCGCTGAGATTGCACTTAAGGCAATGCAGGGCAAGCCGTTAAATCGAGCGTTGGATATTGGCTGCGCAGTCGGTCGCACGAGCTTTGAACTGGCTAAGGGTTTGCCTGGAGCTGTCGGGTTTGATTCGGTGACGGGTATTGATTTTTCTGCCCGGTTTATTAATCTCGCTGATGAATTGATGCAGGATGGCATTGTCCGCTATGCATTAACAGATGAAGGTGCGCTGCAATCGTTTCGGGAAATTGCCCTGGAGAAGCTGGGGCTAGCTGATTGCTCAAACCGGGTGGCGTTCTGGCAGGGTGATGCCTGCAACCTGAAGGAAACGTATGGGGATTTTGATCTGGTGGTTGCGGCTAATTTGATCGATCGCCTTTATGACCCCGCGATCTTTCTGGGAGAGATTGGCAAACGTATTGTGCCCGGCGGCGTTCTGGTAGTTACCTCACCTTATACTTGGCTGGAAGAGCACACGCCGAAAGAACAGTGGTTGGGTGGGTTCAAGCAGGGTGGCGAACGTTATACAACCCTGGATGCATTGCATGCACACTTGGCCAAGGATTTTGTACCGTTGGGAGAACCGCAGGATGTGCCGTTTGTGATTCGGGAAACAGCCCGGAAGTTCCAGCATACGGTGGCCCAGCTCACTTGCTGGGAGCGTCGGCGCTAGCGATTAACGTAGGGCGTAGGGTCTGCAATGCCTGCGGCTACAAAACCTTCGGCACGAAGGGCGCAAGAGTCGCAGTGGCCACAGGCTTTACCATCTGCGGTGGCCTGGTAACAGGAAACCGTTAGGCTGTAATCAACCCCTAGTTGGGTGCCCGTGCGGATGATTTCCGCTTTGCTCATGTCGATCAGCGGGGCGTGCACACGAAAGCGTGCACCTTCTACGCCGGCCTTAGTGGCCAGGTTGGCCATCTGCTCGAAAGCATCAATGTATTCAGGTCGGCAATCCGGATAGCCGGAATAATCAACGGCATTAACGCCCAGAAAGATGTCACGGCTATTCAGCGTTTCAGCTAATGCCAGTGCAAGCGATAGCATCACGGTATTACGTGCAGGCACATAGGTGCTGGGAATCCCGGGTTGGCTATGGGCTTCTGGTACGTCAATTGAAAAGTCGGTGAGGGCTGAACCGCCAAACTGGTTCATGTCTACATGTACTACGCGGTGGCTGAGGGCGCCCAGGGCTTTGGCCTGGCGTAGTGATGCATCTAGTTCTGCCCGATGACGCTGGCCGTAGTCGAATGCAATGGCATGACAGGCAAAACCCTGATCGCGGGCAATGGCAAGGGTCGTAGCGGAATCTAGGCCACCAGAGAGCAATATAACGGCCGGCGGGGTATTGAGTTCGTTATTTGCCACGGGCATCACTCCAGAGCAATTTGTGTAGTTGGATCTGAAAGCGCACGTCCAGGGCGTCGGCCAGTATCCATTCGGCAAGATCCGTAGGGTTTAATTGACCGGCCACGGGCGAGAGCACGACATCGCAACGGGTGTTGAGTTCATGGGCTGTGATCATTTCTTTCGCCCAGTCATAGTCGTTGCGTGTAGCCACCAC
>CAIQBG010000046.1 GCA_903870055.1 uncultured Pseudomonadota bacterium | reverse complement strand
GATCATGATATTATTGATGGCGCTCCAGCAGCACGGTTCATGCAACAGCTAAAGGAGCTGATAGAGAGTGGTTATGGGGTATCCAACTAGACGAGTAAAACAGCGGCCCAACAAGTGCATGCACCCGACCCCCTACCGCTCTATTTTTCAAAGGTTATGCGCCAGCAAAAGCGCTTATAGGTGGTAGGAATCTTGCTGGCCCGGTGTCGGTGATGCGCGGGCATTAGGCGTATCGCTGCGACAGCTACCACCTTTCCACCTCCCATAGGATGATGAAATGCGGCTGCGGTCGCGTTTCGCGGCTGACACGAGCGCCGATCAGGGCGCTCGTTTTGTGTTACAATGGCGTATAATCACATCATAGCCAACGCAGTCCGCTGTCGAAATACAGCCAACTTGGTGTTGAAATCTTGACCGGCCCGCAAGAAACGGTGCAACTATGAAGCTCAGACTCTACCTGGAAACGACCATTCCCAGCTACCTGGTGAGCAAGCCCAGTCGCGATCTGATCACTGCGGCGCATCAGCAGATCACGCACCAATGGTGGGAGACGCGCCTCCAAGATTTCGAGGTCTACATCTCGCAATTTGTGCTGGATGAAGCCGGCGCTGGCGATGCCGACATGGCCGCCAAGCGATTGGCTTTACTTGACGCTTTTTCCCTCTTGGACACTACACCAGAGGCGCTAGACCTTGCCAGAACCTTGATCAAACGTGGCGCCATTCCGCCACGCAAGGCAACCGACGCTGCGCATATCGCCGTGGCCACCGTCCATCACATGCAGTTCTTGATGACGTGGAACTGCACGCATCTGGCCAATGCCGAGATCTTGACGCAGATCCAGGCCACTTGTGCGGGATTGGGTTATACGGTGCCTATCGTGTGTACACCTGAAGAATTGTTGGGAGGTCAAGATGAGCCAATGGCATGATCTAGTCGTGGAAGAAATCCGATACATCCGCGATCAGCAGGCTGCGGAGTTGAATTACGACATCGAGGCTATCTTTGAACGCGCCCGTCGACGGCAAAAGCAGTCCAAGCGCAAAACCGTGTCATTTGTCAGCATCGCAGTGACTGATAGTCACCAAGCGAGAACAGAAGCCAGGTGACTGGTCAGGCCGCGGGAGTGGCGATTAGGGTACGGAACCGCTATCCCAAGTCTTGTACCCCATAGGATGATGAAATGCGGCTGCGGTCGCGTTTCGCGGCTGACACGAGCGCCGATCAGGGCGCTCGTTTTGCGTTATTGCACTGTGTGCGGCTTGACGTCCGTAAACATTTTGTTTACAATGGGTGTATGATCTTCTCGTTTGCTGATGACGAAACGGAACGCTTCTACACGACCGGCAAGTCACGCCGTATCCCCCCAGACATCCACAGACGAGCAGCTATGCGGCTCACACAGCTAAATGCAGCTACACGCATCGAGGATCTGCGCTTGCCACCGTCGAATCGGCTGGAGGCGTTGAAACATGGCCGCAGTGGGCAGTGGAGCATCCGTATTAACGACCAGTGGCGGATTTGCTTTTGCTTCGAGAACGGCGACGCAATAGACGTCGAGATCGTCGATTCTCACTGAGAAGAGGTTGTTATGATCAATAGTGGTTTGCCGCCCATTCATCCTGGCGAATTCCTGGCTGAGACTCTGAAAGAACTGGGCATTTCCCAGGCACAATTCGCGCGCGCCATTGGTATATCACGTATGCGAGTATCCCACATAGTCAATCGCACGCGCCCAGTGACAGCAGAACTGGCCCTGCTTTTTGGTCGCGCATTGGGTCAGTCGCCGCAATACTGGCTCAACTTGCAGGCGGCTTATGACCTGAAAGCAGCTGAGGCGGCCATCAGTGAACAGTTACTGACCGTCACCGAGTTGGTTCCGGTTTAGGTAAGCTTGCACTACCGTCATTGACTTCGCGGACGATCCTGGTAGACCACAACATAGAAGGACAAGCCATCATGCTTACGACAGTTACCACCTTTCCACCCCCCATAGGATGATGAAATGCGGCTGCGGTCGCACTTCACGGCTGGCACGAGCGCCGATCAGGGCGCTCGTTTTATGTTACAATGCGGCCGCGAGCATAGCATCCGACTCGCTTCCGCTGCACTCCGGCAAGCAACCGATCATAAACATTAGCCACGTCAGGCGTCAGAAGGAAGAATGCGGCATGCCAACAATTTCGATGTTCTACGGGATTCTGATTCGAATGTTCTTTAAGAAGATTTACTTGCCGACTGGAACTTGGCTGTTAACGGCAAGAAGCCATTCCCGATCAAAGGGCTTGACCAATGAGAATAGCAGAACTATGTCCGCAACCCAATTGGACCTTGTCCATCGTTGCAGAGGATGGACGCGTTGGCAGTTTTGATGTCAGTTCCTATCTGGAATATGAGGCATTTGAAGCTCTGCGCGACCCCAGCGAATTTGTGAAGATCTTCAATGGTGGCTACTTTGTCGAATGGGATTGTGGCGCTGATCTGTCAGCAGACACGATCGAAGCGCGATGGCAAGTTATCGGCAGAGCAACCGTACAGGCAACCGCCCAACCAACCGCTCCAGCGGAAGCTATACTGCGCTGGCACGAACCTCGTGTTGTTGGCGCCTGATGTCGCCTCGGCATTTCCCAACGAGGAAGCAGTGAATGAAGCGTTGCGGCTTGTAATGCGATTGGCCCGCATCCCCGCCGTGCTTGGCGAGCGATCTCTGCCGACGTGATAGGCACGCCTAACATCGGGTTGCAGCGGGCGGCGGGCAGCCTGCAGTG
>CAIQBG010000045.1 GCA_903870055.1 uncultured Pseudomonadota bacterium | reverse complement strand
CGGGTTACTCACCACTGCGACATTCTTGAAACGGGGAACGATTCATACCGATTTAAGCAGCGCACTAGCCATGAAAAACCGTCCCCCAAACTGGAAACTATTGGACGCTGTTAGGTGGAAAGAATTGGACGCTGTTTGACAATATACGCGCTTTGCGCGTATTGCAAACTAATTGTGTGCTTTTTTGGCAATTCCAATCATCGATAGCTTCAGACGAAAAAGCTCCCAAAAAGCTGGATGCATTTTGCGATCCCCTGCCTCCCATTGTTGCCAGACACGACACGTCGTGTGCACCAAGCTGGCCGCTTGCGTCTGAGTCAACGAAGATAGCTCGCGGATCCGCCTGATCTCCGCAGGGACTGGATTTTTACTCTCTGCCACGTTTCACTTCTTTAACGCTTAGAAGCTTCAAGGGCTTCGCGTACAAGATCCTCTGCCTGATGAACCAACCTTGGTAGTCCAAGAAGTTCATCGCGCAAGAGAGGTGGATGCTTAATGCACTCCAGCATAGGTGAAAACTTGAACACCCACCCATTTTTATGAGTAGCTGTCAGTGTTTCAAGACAAATGCTCCAGCGTGAACGCCAGTTGCGATTAGGATGATTCGACATATGATTCTCTGAATTCTAACGCCACTATGATACGCGCAAAGAACGCACCCAGCAAAACCAAATATCAATCAGAAATTCGCAGGCCCTTCTCTCGCAACCAATCAGCCTTGGTGTAACGGTAGTCTGGGAATTCTGCCTGCAGTGAAGTTTGTCCAAGGATCAGTTGCTTAGCCAAACTCGCGACCACGGCAAGCTCTCGCTCAGTACGCACTTCTAATGGCACCACAAGACCGACACCAGTAGCCCAGGTCAAGCGCTCACGATGCCAAGATGGCTGCACTTCATGATCAATACCGTCGACCGCAAGGCGCTCTTGAATATCGCTCAGCTTATCGTAAAACTGCTGCTGTTCTTCAGATGGTCGGCGGCTCGTAAAGCCGACGATCTTCTTGCGAGATTTGCCAACCTTTTTATAGTTAGCTGTGGCCCCATCCGTTAACCAATCGTCTTTCGGACCCTCACCGGCAATATCCCAAGAAAGATCCTGAAACCTATCGGAATATACGAATCTTGGATGCTGCCACCAGACTATAACTCGGCGGCCATTGAGAATGAACCCAACATCAGCCCACCAAGACAATCCATCAGCTTTGGCTTCATCATACAAATGAGGTATGAACAATCCGCCTTGTGACAATCGCCATTGGTTGTTGCGATGATATTGACGCTGCATGCGCCCAAGGCGTTCAAACCGATAATTCTTCATAACAGTAGGTCAAACAGCTGCCTCTACAACATGAACATCAAATACCACATTAAGGCGCGATCGCACTGCTCCGAAAATTGCCGCTAAATTATCCATGCTCGGATTCCCTTTGGGGGAAAGCATGCGGTGGAGGCTTTTACTAGGTTTGTGTGTCAAGCAAGCCAGACTCTCAAAACCGACTGTCGCGTTGACGAGATCTCGAAGAATAAGACGCGCCGTATCCGGTTCGCCACTTAGAAAAAGAGTCGCAGCCTCATCCAGTAAAGCCTTGGCGAATTCTGGATCGCACTTAACACGCGCAGCAACCGTTTCCTTAAAGTCACGGGTTAATGTCATTTTTTTGCTCCCTTTTTTGTCTGTATCTCAACTACCTTCTTTCTTGCCTTGTATTCCTCATGTAACTGCACCGCTTGATCAATGGCCTTTTGCTGACCCTTCTTGGTGCTTCCGCCAAAAAGAACAATCAGCGCTTCACCGTCCTTCGCCAAATATATTCGATAACCCGGCCCCCAATCGATCTTGTACTCGCCGATACCTCGAAACCATTCAACACTTGACGTATTACCAAGCTCAAGACGAGCTTTGGCTACAGTTAGTTTAGCTGCAGCCTGCGCATCCTGCTTGTCAAACCATTTTTGATAGGGGTTTGAACCATCATCGCGGACGTATTCTTTGACCTCAATTTTCATGCACTATAGTAACACATAAGTTACCTTTGCGACCCATCCAATTCAGCAACTTAAGGGGGTATCGAGTAATTTCAAGCAGCTTTTAGTTCGAGTTTAATTGTTTTGCCAAGAGCAGCTGCTGCGCTTGCCAGTGTCGTCAAAGTCAGACTGGTATCTTCTTCATCCAATAAACGATTGAGCGCAGCCCGACTGGTGTGCATCTTAGACGCCAGCTTGGTTTTGGTGAGAGATTGCGCCTTCATTTCTTCCGAAATTTGCCACGCAATCACCCGCTTGATTGCTACTGCGGTTGCCACTTCCAGCATCGACTCTTCCCGCAAGAAATCATCAAAGTTCCTCCCAATATTTTGTTTAGCCATCACTCTCTCCGTATTCCTTCAGATCGCAAGCTAAAGGCTTTTGTGTTCAGAGGATGGCATCTAGACCTTTGCGATCCACCAAATTCAGCAGCTTAAGAGAAGTGCCTCTTGGATGCTTGTTGCCACCCTCCCACTGCACGACCGTAGACAAGGTCGTGTTCAAAACGGCCGCAAACACAGGTTGGCTCAGCTTCAACTTGGTACGAATCCGCTTGATCTGCTGGCTGTCGTAATCAGGTATGGGGTCAAGACAAAGCGCATCAAACTCCTGCATTTTGCGTTTGTCGATAAAACCCAGACGATGAAACCCCCCTGCTGTTTCATGCACAGCTTCCAAAATCGGGCTTTGAGCCTTACGTTTTGCAGTTTTCACAATCTTGCTCATGACAGATCTCCACTAATTCCTCTTCGACAACAGCCTTATCCAACTCACTATCAGTTCGACCAAGCAGAAATCCCGCCAAGTCCTTCAGTGCAGCCAATTCCTTGGCCGAAATATTGGCCTTATTGTTCTTTGCAAACGCGAACACAAAAAACCAACGACTACCTTTATTAGTGGCGACAATAGTCCGAGCGCCACCACGCTTTCCTTTTCCGCCAAGGGCTACACGCTTTTTTAACACATGCCCACCCAGATCGGCATCAATCAGCCCTTGCATCATTTCCTCGACGGCAGCGCAAAGTGCGCTGTCATCTAAAGATCGCATTAGCCGATTGAAGTGGCGTGTCTTGAAGACTCGTTTCATTGTTTCAATATAGCACTTAGTGCTACACACCGCAAGATTCAATCTCCTCATCCCTCAGGTTGCTCAATGCCTTTTCGCGCCGGGGTGTCCGGCCGATTTGTCGGCCAGACACCCTATTAAGATCGGCTTCGCCTCAGAGTTCTGAATTTGATTTGATCTAACTGCCCGTCGCCAACGTTCGCCCTGGTCGTTTCATGGGACCGACACGGCCTTGGTTGCTTCTGATGATAGCAACCCTGCCGTGCCTTCAATTGGCTTTCGCGGCATAAACGGTTTCCCCCTGTGCCAGGTTCCCCCATTTATTCCACGGTCCATTGACCCATGTCTCGCCCCGTGCGCTCGCCAGCGCCGGGCAGTAGGTTGTGGTTCCCCACCACCGCTGTCCTTTCATCAAACCTTCAAGGTGCCGCAAGGCAGAAAGGATGTAGGAAATGGGACTGGATATGTTTGCACACGCAGTGCCGGTTGCAATGCTCAGTAGCGATCAGGAAGTGGATCTGGAGTATCAGATCCCTGATGGATTCCGGTTGGCTTATTGGCGCAAGTTCAACAATTTGCATGGCTGGATGTGGCGACTCTATGAGCGAAAGGGTGGCTCTGATTCCGAATTCAATTGCAACTTATTGCGTCTGAATAGCGAGGATCTGGATCAACTGGAAGTCGATATCGGTCATGACGATATGCCGCCGCAAGAGGGCTTCTTTTTCGGGGAATGCGAAGACTTCGATTCAGACATGGCCGATGAGATCCGCGAGTTCATTACCATGGCCAGAGAGGCGATAGCGGCCGGTAAGGCGGTTCTCTATTACGCGTGGTGGTAACTGACTAACTCAATTTATGGGGTGGTCAGCGACCACCCCGAAGGAGCAAAAAATGCCTAACTGGTGTACGAACAAATTAGTGGTTAGTGGTGAGCCTTCAACCGTGAAAGCAATCTCCGAGCTGATCGGTCTGGAAAGCGAACGGGTTATGGACTTTGATCGGGTTATACCGATGCCGCCGTCCCTTAAAATTACTAGCGGATCTTCGACCTATTACGGGCTGGAAATTCTCGAAGGCGACTGGCGCTGGCTTCTGACCGTAGGGTGGTTCAAGGATCGTTTGCTTGAGATCTACGGGCGCGAACCGGAGAGCCGTGAGGATCTGATCCAGATGCTGGAAACGGTCGATCAACAACCAGCCGCGCAGGGCAAATCCCATCAGGTTCTCTTTAATACCAATCTGACCGAGGCGCGAATCGCGCAAAACAACCGGATCCAATACGGCCACACCGATTGGTATGACTGGTCAATCGACAACTGGGGAACCAAGTGGAACGCTGGTGATGTGACTCAGGATCACATCGGGGATCGCGGATTCATCATTTACTTCGATACGGCATGGTCGCCGCCGGTGCCGGTCATCGAGGCCTTGATCGCCCGATTCCCAGAAGCTGATATCCGCTTGTCTTACATGGAGCCGGGTGTGGGGTTTGCCGGTGAAGTCAACAGCAATGGGGATTGGGAGTGTCCGGAGAGCGAGTTGGAAGACTTCTATGCCTCTGCCTTCGACTACTGGGTCGAAATCGAAGAAGACTGATCAATACAGGGGTGGCGTGCCACCCCGCTACCGAATACGAAAGACAAAACCATGCAAAAAACGATTACCTACGGCCAATGGGTCGAGAAATACAAACCTGTTACGAATCCGGACGGATCGCTCAAGCGAATTGATGATGTTGAGGCCAGACAAATCGCAACTGAATCCTTTGTCCGCGTTTGGACAATGCTTGATGACGGCGAAACTGACTGGATCGCCAGTGGTATCCATTTTGTGAACCGGATGGATTACGTACTGACCGATGTCGCGCTCGAGGAAGGAATCGACCAAGTCGACGTCGTGGACGAGGATCCAGAACCTGCGGTCGGAAAGCTTACCTATGGCGACTACGAACTAACTGAAGGATCCGGCTGGTTCGACGTTAAGGGCTTCACGGTCTACATCCATTCGACAGACGAAGGGGTGATTGTCGACGTCTTCGATGCCAAAGAACTCCGAGAAGGCGATATCGACGCCGTAGTGGCTTCTTGCTATGCCTTCGACACGGATCTGGCAGTAGAAATTTAGGCCGGGGGCAGTCTGCCCGGTATGTCGGCCAGACTGCCTATCGAGATCGGCTTCGCCTCAGAGTGTTGGTGCGCAATGCGCTGTTCTTGATGCTGCCCGTCGCCTACATTCGCCCGGTCTGTTCTCGCGGTACATGCCTCTCGGTTTTGCTGTCGATGGTAGCAAAACCGCTTCGTCATTCAATGGCTTTCGCGGCATAAACGGTTTCCCCCTGTAGCAGGTTCCCCCATTTATTCCACGGTCCATTGACCCCGTTCCCAGCCCGGCCGCTCTTGGCGCCGGGCAGCAGGATTGGTTGTTTCACCGCCGGTTGCCCTCCATTCACTTTTTAGGAGCTGCACCGCCATGAACAAAATCGTACTCGGCAATTGCGTAGAGCTGATGCAAAAAATCCCCGATCAACGTATTGATCTGATCGTCACTGACCCCCCGTATCTGGTGAATTACAAGGACCGTACAGGCCGCGCTATCGCTAACGATGTAAATGCCGACTGGCTGGAACCGGCCTTTATGCAAATGGCCCGTGTCTTAAAGGACAACTCGTTTTGCGTGTCTTTTTACGGATGGACCAAGATTGATCTGTTCTTTGCCGCGTGGAAGAAGGCAGGCCTACGGCCCGTCGGGCATGTGGTGTTCGCCAAGCAATACGCTTCTTCTAAGCGTTTCCTTGCCTATCAGCACGAATCGGCATATCTGCTGGCTAAGGGGCAGCCGGAATTGCCCGGCAATCCTTTGCCAGATGTGTTGCCGTGGAAATACACCGGGAACAAGTTACACCCGACACAAAAGCCGGTGTCGTGCCTCACGCCGCTGATTGAATCCTTCTCGAAGCCGGGTGCGCTGGTGCTAGACCCGTTCGCAGGCTCCGGTTCGACGTGCGAGGCGGCTCTCATTACGGGGCGTCGGTATCTGGGGTTTGAGCTTGACCCGGCTTATCACGCGGCGGCGACTGAACGTCTCAATGGTGGTTCATTCCAATTCCCGAAGGCGGCCTAACTCACACCCTTTAACCGGCTAACCTTGACACATGACCGGCGGCAACGCCGCCGGAGAAAGACTGACCATGCAAAACGATCTACTCACGCGCCGCGCTGCCTATGCTGTGGAAAACGCCGACAATCACCTAAACGTGGTGCGCTTGTCGCTCATGCGCGCTCTGGAAGAAGTCGGGAAATATCAGCGTAGCTTCACCGATGAAGCCGACCTATCCCGAAAGGCCGACGTACTCAACTGGACGATCAACTACCTAATTACCGGGATTCTCCCGAATCTACGGATTGACCTGCTCGCAACCTCGCAGGCCAGCCTTAAAACCATCGCATCAATCCCGAACAACGCTTAACCTGACATTTCGGTAAAAATTGGTTTAAACCAATTTTTGCAAGGGGAGGGCGCCCGAACAGGTGCCCATAGCCCGCAGGACGATTCGTCACTCCATCTGCATCATTACTCGGCCGATGGCGGTGCGCTTCGCGCACCGAACAACGCCGTCTCTTAGGGGCTTTGCCCCTGCCGACTCGTTCCCCAAACCAATGGTTTGCTCCCGCCCGGCTCACCCCGTTTTTACCCAGAAAATTGGTTTAAACCAATTTTTTCATCTAGTGCAGGATAGGCTATCGCCGGTATTTGGCTGCCAGATCGCCCAGCCAGGGCAATCATTAAGCAGGTAGCCGCTACTCTTATGTCCTTTCCAATCAGGTAATGGGGTAATCCCCCCATTTTTAGCGGTGGCCAGAAGTAGAAAGATTTAAGAGAGCAGACTTCTGTTTGGGGGTGATGCCGCCCAGTGCCATGTTAGGGCGCTCATGATTGTATGTCCACATCCAGTCGGATGCATAGTTCTGAACCTCCTCAATGGATTCAAACAGATAATGGCTGAGCCAGTCGTAGCGTACCGTT
>CAIQBG010000044.1 GCA_903870055.1 uncultured Pseudomonadota bacterium | reverse complement strand
TTACCGACCCCACCCTTATTGATACTAACGACAAGTGTCTTCATGACTGGTTCCCTTCGTTGGGGTCGTAATTGTTTGTGTGAATCAGATCGACTTCCGTGGTTTTCGGTGCTGGCCAGATGAGGTGCCAGTCATCGGGACGTAGTTCCTGGACAGAAACCATCCCTTCAGTCAGTTCGACAATTGATTGGCAATACTTGACTGGAACGCCTCGTCTCCCTGTTACCCACTGATTGACCTGGACTGCAGCAATCCCTAGCGCGATTGCCATAGCACGCTGTCCACCCACGACTTTGCAGGCCTTCTTAACAGAAGCATTGACATGGATTTCCATAGTCGAAAACTCTAGCATAGCTATTTATTATATGCAAAGCGTTGCTATTTGTAAGAAATATAGCAATGCTCTATTTTCTGGTGTAGGATTGCTCGCTATGGATGACCAGATACGCCAGCAGGAAGCGACAAATCTCAATACCCTGATCAAGAATTTGAACTGGGCTAAGTTCGCGCGTGATTTTGCTGTCCCGGGTGGCGCAAGCATGATTTACCAACACGCCACAGGACGAAGAACAATCAGCCTGAATGCTGGCCTGGCATACGCTAAAGGCTTGGGTTGCGCACTGGAGGCAATAAGCCCTCGACTTGCCCTTCTTGCTCAATCTGTCAGGAATTCAACTGAAGAGATTCCGCTGCAATCCAGAACGCTTAGTCCCCAGGATCATATTTTGCTCGACCTATTCGCTGGGTTAACTCCCAAGCAACGGGCCGAAGAAATTCGTAGACTAGTGGAAGCAAAAGAACACAACGATGCCCTTAAGGAAGAGTTAGCCCAACAATCTGCATAAAACACTAGCTTTGCTATTGTTTTTCTAAGTTACCGATGCTAATGTGCCCACATCTATGGTGAAGGGTATCTTTAGCTACTGGTAGCTTGCATACCGTCACCCAGTATCAATAAGGTGACCACGTGACTACAAACATCGTTCTGACGAAAGATGAAGTTGAAGCGCTGACAGGCCGGCATCGCAAGGATGCCCAGATCAAGGCATTGCGTTTCATGGGTATTGAGCATCGAGTCCGACCTGATGGGACTGTTGCCGTCCTGAAAGCGCACATTGACCAAATTCTTGGCGCAACGAGCCCATCTCCGCGTCAACGGAATATCCGAAGCGAACCTAACTGGGCGGCGCTTGATGCCTAGGCAAAGACGTAAGGTCAATAAACCCTTACCTACACGCTGGACCTTCCGGCATGGAGCCTACTACTACCGGGTTCCGGACGGTATGTCTCACAAATGGGGAGGCAAGAAATCCTACTACCGCCTTGGATCTACACTTCCAGAAGCTTTTCATACATGGGCAGATAAGGCCGAAAACCCTGATACGGCGGAATCTATCACTAATTTGTTAGACAGATTCCTACTTGAAGTCGTTCCAACAAAGCGACCGAAAACACGTGAGAGCTATCAGTTAGCGATCAAGCAATTAAGGGGCGTCTTTGGAAGCATGATTCTTAAAGACATCAAGCCACAGATGTTATACAAGTACGTAGATAAACGTGGCAAAAAGCTATTGGATTCCGAAACCGGCAGGCAGCAAGGCGGCCGCACAGTAGCTTTACGCGAAATCGAGGTTTTATCTGCCGCATACACCAAAGCTGTTGAATGGGGTTACGTGGACCAGCACCCCTTCAAAGGGGAAATCCGCTTTCAATCGCCAAAGCCAAGAACACGACTTGTTGAAGACTGGGAAATTGTCGAATGTCTAAAACTTTCCGGGCCCCGTAAAAAAGGCAGCATCATAGCTATTCAGGCCTATATACGGCTCAAGTTAATAACAGGCATGTCGAGATATGACTTGCTATCGTTAACTGATTCATCATTCCAGCAAGACGGCATTCACATCATGCGGCACAAGACTGCCAGTTCAAGCGGCAAGAGGACAAATTACGAATGGAGTCCCGATCTAAAAGCTGCAGTGGACAGGGCGAAGGCGGCTAGACCCGCCGAATCACAGTTTCTCTTTTGTAACCGCCATGGCCTCGGATATATCAATCCGGAAACAGACGAAGCTCCAGGCTGGAAAACCATGTGGCAGAACTTTATGAAACGGGTCCTTGGCGAAACCGAAGTCAAAGAGCATTTCACTGAACATGATCTTCGCGCAAAGTGTGCGAGCAATGCAAAAACACTGGATCACGCTAGAGCGCTCTTGTCTCATGTCGATAGCGGAACAACGCTCAGGGTTTATCGTCGTGCGCCAGAGAAGGTTCAACCACTCCCCGACAATTTCAATGGGACACTTTGATATGAATGGGACAAATGAGAAAGGCCCCCATCGCTGGAGGCCTTGTATTCTGGCGCGCTCGGAGAGATTCGAACTCCCTACCCCTTGGTTCGTAGCCAAGTACTCTATCCAGATGAGCTACGAGCGCGTCGAGACCGAAACTATACACAAACCTAACCCCGAACACAAGGGGAGACGGCTATAATGTTGGACTGAGTTATATACCCAATTAAAGAAGCCGCATCATGGAAGCAGAACAGCTTAATAGCCTTGCCAATCACATTGAAGACTTGGGCACACGTGCCACGGGTCTCCGGAGGTATCTTTGACTACGATGCCAAGTCTGCGCGTCTAACTGAAGTTTCCCAGATCCTCGAAGATCCCACTATCTGGAATGACGCCACGCGTGCCCAGGAATTGGGTCGCGAACTCAAGAGTCTAGAAGGCGTTGTCGTTTCGCTCAACAATATCGAGCTTAACCTCAACGATACGGGTGATCTCTTCGAGATGGCCCGTGAAGAAAATGATGAAGACACCCTGAATGCAGTCAGTGCCGATATCGATGGCATTGAAAAGGCAGTTGCGGCTATGGAATTCCGCCGCATGTTTAACAATCCGCTGGATCCGAATCCCTGCTTTATCGAAATCCAGTCTGGCGCTGGCGGTACTGAAGCTCAAGACTGGGCCTCAATGCTGCTCCGTATGTATATCCGCTACGGCGAGCGCAAGGGTTTTACCGTTGAAGTGCTGGAAGAGTCTGAAGGCGATGTGGCCGGTATTAAATCTGCCACCCTGCGCTATACCGGTGACTATTGCTACGGCATGCTGCGCACAGAGACCGGTGTGCACCGCCTGGTACGCAAATCTCCATTTGATTCCAATGCGCGTCGCCATACTTCTTTCTGCAGCGTCTTCGTTTTCCCGGAAGTGGATGATTCGATCGAGATCGATATCAATCCGGCCGATGTGCGTACTGATACCTACCGTGCATCGGGTGCCGGTGGTCAGCACATTAACAAGACCGACTCCGCTGTTCGTCTAACCCACATTCCAACCAATATTGTGGTGCAGTGTCAGAACGACCGTTCACAGCACCGCAACCGCGATGAAGCCTGGAAGATGCTGCGCGCCCGCCTGTATGAATTCGAGCTGCGCAAACGCCAGGCCGAGCAACAGAAACTGGAAGATGCCAAGTCCGATATCGGCTGGGGTCACCAGATCCGCTCTTATGTGCTCGACCAATCGCGCATCAAGGATCTGCGAACGAATGTGGAAGTAGGCAATACTCAGGGCGTGCTGGATGGCGACCTGGATCAATTTATCGAAGAGAGCCTGAAGCAAGGCGTCTAATCAGGGTTTGAAAAAAGGAACTGTCATCATGACCGACCAGAGCAACGCACCTGTAACTGAAGCACGCGACGAGAACCAGCTGATTACCGAGCGCCGTGAAAAACTGCGCCAATGGCGTGAGTCGGGCGCTGCTTACCCGAATGATTTTCAGCGTGAAAACCTCACCGGCAAACTGGTAGAGCATTTCGATGCCAAGACACCGGAAGAGCTCGAAGCCATGCCGATCTCGGTAAGCGTCGCTGGCCGCATCATGCTCAAGCGCGTGATGGGTAAAGCCTCCTTCCTGACAATCCAGGACGTATCGGGCCGTATCCAACTTCATGTCACCCGCGACAAGGTGGGCGAAGACATTTATGACGGTTTCAAGAAATGGGATCTGGGTGATCTGGTCGGCTGTACGGGTACCCTTTTCAAAACCAAAACCGGCGAACTGACGGTCTCTGTTGAAAGCATCCGTTTGCTGAGCAAGTGTCTGCGTCCACTGCCAGAAAAGTTCCACGGGCTCACCGATATCGAACAACGCTATCGCCAGCGCTATCTGGATCTGATCATGAACCAGGATTCACGCGCGACCTTTGTGGCCCGTAGCCGCCTGGTGCAATCGATCCGCGCCTACATGGTGCATGACGGCTTCCTGGAAGTAGAAACACCGATGATGCACCCGATTCCGGGTGGCGCTTCGGCCAAGCCATTCACCACGCATCACAATGCACTGGATATGCCACTCTTCCTGCGCATTGCGCCAGAGCTTTATCTGAAGCGTCTGGTCGTTGGTGGCTTCGAGAAGGTATTCGAGATCAACCGTAACTTCCGTAACGAAGGCCTGAGCCCCCGTCACAACCCCGAGTTCACCATGATGGAGTTCTACGAGGCATACGCAGACTACAAGAGCCTGATGAACTTTACCGAAGGTTTGATTCGCCACGCCGCTCGCGAAGCACTGGGCAAAGAAACCTTCACCTACCAGGGTCGTGAACTGGATCTATCCAAGCCCTTCCACCGCCTGACCATTGTTGAAGCGGTGATGAAGCACAACCCGCAATACACTGAAGCCCAGCTCACCGATATGGCCTGGCTGAAAGAACAGCTGGCTGCACGCAAAGTGGAACTGCATGCACATGCCGGCCTAGGCAGCCTGCAACTGGCCTTCTTTGATGAAACGACTGAAGACAAGCTGTGGGAACCAACCTACATCATCGATTACCCAGCCGAAGTATCGCCGCTGGCTCGTCGTAGCGATAAGAACCCGGATATTGCGGAGCGCTTCGAGCTATTTATTGTCGGTCGCGAAATCGCCAACGGCTTCTCGGAGTTGAACGATCCGGAAGATCAGGCTGAGCGTTTCCTGGCACAAGTGGCTGCCAAAGAAGCGGGGGATGAAGAGGCGATGTTCTACGATGCCGATTACATCCAGGCGCTGGAATTCGGTCTACCGCCAACCGGTGGTTGCGGGATTGGTATTGATCGTCTGATCATGCTGGTGACAGATTCGCCCGCGATTAGAGACGTCATCCTGTTCCCGCAGATGAGATCTGCCGACTAAACATGGCCATCATACCGGCGACACTGTCTCTGACTGAAGACGGTACGCCGTACGCGCCGGTGTATGACGATGTGTATCACAGCCGGGCTGGGGCAATTGCTCAGGCCCGGCATGTTTTTTTAGGGGGCAACCAGCTCCCTGCCCGCTGGGCCGGACGTGATAGTTTCGTCATTGTTGAAACCGGCTTTGGCTTAGGCCTCAATTTTCTAACTACGTGGGCGGCCTGGTTAGCGCAACCAGATGATGAACGCTGCACACGTCTGCACTTTGTCTCGGTAGAAAAACATCCACTGCTAAAAGTGGATTTAATACGGCTGCTCGAAGGCTATAAATCCGAACTTACCACCCGTACCATCGAAGCCCTCGTTGAAAATTGGCCCGTTTTGGCTGAAGGCACGCATCGCCTGGAGTTCGAACAGGGGGAAGTCGTTCTCACGCTGATCTTTGGTGATGCCGAAATTGCCCTACCCCAACTGGCGGCTCGCGCCGATGCGATTTATCTGGATGGCTTCTCTCCAGCCAAAAACCCGGACATCTGGTCAGACAGGGTCTGCCAGTCACTCTCTCGGCTTGCTGGGGAAGGAACGACCCTTGCAACCTGGAGCGTTAATGGTGCACTACGACGCAGGCTCAGCGAGAACGGATTTGAGCTAACGCTCGCGCCGGGATTCGCTCAGAAGCGCGAGATGCTCTGCGGTCGATTCAAGGAACGACGCCCTCACCCGAACCCTGCAATTACACCAGGGCATGCGCTGATTATCGGTGCAGGTCTTGCTGGTACAGCAACGGCGGAACGCCTTGCGGCACGTGGTTGGCGTTGCACAATCCTGGAAGCTAATACGCTCGCCTGCGGTGCCTCTGGCAATAAGGCGGGTGTGATCCGCCCACAGCCATCGGCCGATGACAATCTGTTAGCGCGATTAACGCGTGCCGGATTCCTCAGCACGCTCTCACGATTAGAAAGACTTAAGCTTTCTGGCAATCCCGTCGATTGGGATGCTTGCGGTGTTTTGCATTTGGCTAAAGATGCCGATCAGGAAACACTCATGCAACGAACGGTGGCGCAACTTGCTGCGCCCCGTGAATTACTCGACAGGGTCTCTCGAGCACAGGCCAGTGAACTTGCCGACCTGCCACTGGTGGCGGGAGGCTTGTGGTTTAGCCAGGGTGGCTGGGTTAATCCCTCAGATTATTGCCAGCAGCTTCTCAGGGCGTCTGGCGCAACCCTCATTGAAAACACATCAGTAGCCTCCCTAACGCAAGATGCCCACGGCTGGCTGGCCCATGACGATAAGGGTGCATTGCTTGCCCGAGGGGATATCGTCGTCTTAGCGAACGCGACTGCCATACCAACGCTAGCGGCACCTTTTACTGATGCCTTACCTATACGCCCTGCCCGTGGCCAGACGACGGTGTATGCCACCCCTCCAGGACCCGCCCCTAAGACGGTAGTTTGCCGATCAGGTTATTGGACACCATCGATACGTGGTGAGAGCACCAGCGGCGCCAGCTTTCTGATCGACGATACCGATTTAACGGAGCGGCGTAGTGAGCATGAAGATAACCTCTCCATGCTTGCAGGCATCAGCCCAGAGGCTGCAACAGCGCTATCGATGACCGATCATTCGCAGCTGCATGGCAAGGTTGGTTTGCGTCCGGTCGTTCCGGATCGCTTACCGCTTGTCGGGCAAGTGCCTGGCAGGCAATCCACCGAACGAAGTAGCTTGTCACGTGCCGCTCGTGCTCGCGTACCCGGGCTCTACGTTAATTCCGGTTACGGGGCGCGCGGTATTCTGCTGGCCACCCTGGCCGCTGAGCTTTTAGCCAGCCAGATTGCCGGCGAACCATTACCGCTCCCCAAAGATCTCGTACGCGCAATCGATCCAATGCGGTATGCTCATAAAAAAACATTCACTGAGGAGACATCCAATGAAAATTGAAACAATGGCCGTTCATGCTGGCTACGACATTGATCCGACGACGAAGGCAGTCGCCGTCCCAATCTATCAAACAACGTCTTATGCATTCGATAGCACCCAACATGGCGCCGATCTCTTCGATCTAAAGGTGCCAGGTAATATCTATACGCGCATCATGAACCCCACTCAGGACGTACTTGAAAAGCGTGTTGCTGCTATGGAAGGTGGTATTGCCGGCCTGGCACTAGCCTCTGGCCAGGCTGCCATTACGTATGCGATCCAGACTATTGCCGAAGCCGGTGACAACATTGTCACCTCCAGCACGCTCTATGGCGGCACTTACAATCTGTTTGCTCATACGCTACCGCAGTACGGTATCGAGGTACGCTTTGCTGACTACAGCAATCCGGAAAGCTTTGAAAAGCTGATCGATGAAAAGACCAAGGCGGTTTACTGCGAGTCCGTAGGCAACCCCCTGGGCAACATCACTGATTTTGAAAAGCTGTCCGAGATCGCCCATCGTAACGGCGTACCACTGATTGTCGACAACACCGTACCTTCGCCCTATCTTTGCCGCCCTTTCGAGCACGGTGCGGATATCGTAGTGCATTCACTCACGAAATACCTGGGTGGCCACGGCAACTCGATCGGCGGCATTATTGTCGATAGCGGTAAATTTCCCTGGGCGGAACACAAAACCAAGTTCAAACGTCTGAACGAACCGGATGTGTCGTATCACGGCGTGGTCTATACCGAAGCCCTTGGGGCGGCAGCATTTATCGGACGGGCCCGTGTGGTGCCACTACGCAGCATGGGTGCAGCTATCTCGCCATTTAATGCCTTCCTGATTCTGCAAGGCATTGAAACGCTGGCGCTGCGCATGGACCGAATCTGCGACAACGCACTCAAGATTGCTAACTTCCTGAAGAATCATCCGAAGGTGAGCTGGGTCAACTATGCTGGTCTGCCTGATCACAAAGACCATGGCTTGGTGCAAAAGTATATGGGCGGCCGCGCCTCTGGCATTCTTAACTTTGGTGTTAAGGGCGGCCTAACCGGTGGCGGCAAATTCCAGGATGCGTTGCAACTAGTAACGCGCCTGGTGAATATTGGTGACTGCAAGACGCTGGCTTGCCATCCGGCATCGACCACGCATCGCCAGCTATCGCCTGCCGAACTGACCAAGGCCGGCGTGTCTGAAGACATGATTCGCTTGTCAGTAGGTATCGAGCATATCGATGACCTGATTGCTGATCTGGATCAAGCGTTGAGCAAGGCTTAAGCCAAAGTACTAACCCAAAGCGCCCGGTTGTTACCGGGCGTTTTACTTAGGTGCGGACGATTTCCATCAGATGCGGCAATGCCAGATATTCGCGCGACTGCATCTCGGTTAAACGACTGGCCGTACGGAAGAACTCATGGGCATTCGGCCCTTCTACATACAGATCATCCGGATAGGTTGCCGCTGAGATAATCAGCTTCACACGGTGGTCGTAACAGACATCGACCAGCCAAGTGAAACGGCGTGCTTCGGCACCATGGCGCACTTCAAGCACCGGGATATTGGATACCAGGATGGTGTGGTACTCACGTACCAGTTCCAGATAATCCGTTTGGGCACGGCCATCGCCACAAATCGCGAAGAAGTCGAACCAGACCACACCCGGCGCCAGACGTAATGTCTGAACCGGACGGTTATTAATTTCAACGCTACCACCGACCGTACCCGGCATGGTCGCAGCCACTTCAAAGTATTCAGCCATGGCACGTTCGGTTTCATCATCATGCGGCACGTGGTAAACCGGCATCACCTCGAGCTTACGCAGACGGTAATCCTGTCCACCATCCAGCGGCATTACATCCATCTTGTGCTTGAGCAACTCAATGGTGGGCAGAAAGTTCATGCGCTGCAACCCATTGGGGTACAGATTGTCTGGTGGGTAGTTACTGGTCATCACGAAGATGACGCCTTTTTCAAACAGCAGTTCGAGGAGGCGGCCAAGAATCATGGCATCGGCAATATCCGATACGTGAAACTCATCAAAACAGAGCAGGCGCGTTTCTTTAGCAATACGTTCGGCAACGGGCACCAGCGGATCGGCTTTGCCGGCATGGTGCCGCAATTCGGCATGAATCTGATGCATGAAGGCATGAAAGTGAATACGCTTCTTGCGGTTGTAGGGCACAGCAGCAAAGAAACAATCCATAATGAAGCTCTTGCCCCGGCCAACCCCACCCCAGAAGTAAACACCACGCGGCAGCGCAGGCGCGGAAATCAATCGGCGAATCTTATTGCCGCGTGCCGTTTTAAAACCCATCAATGCCTGATAAAGCAATTCAAGTCGCTCAACAGCCTGCATCTGGGCCGGGTCAGCATCAAAGCCCTTAGCTTCGAGCGCTGTGGCATAGGCACCCAACATGCCCGGCAAATTTGGATTGAGTTTACTAGGGTTCATTGGCGTATTTTATCTTTTACAGCACCTTGTTTCATAGCTTTTCGTTTTGTGCATAATAGGCATGTGCAGGATTATCTGCGGCATTAGGAGAAGCACGATGAAAATTGATATTGGCATCACAGAAAAAGACCGAAAAGCCATTGCTGCCGGCCTATCCCGTCTGGCTGCAGACAATTTCACACTTTATCTTAAAACCCACTTTTTCCACTGGAACGTAACAGGCCCCATGTTCCAGACCTTGCATCTGATGTTCGAAACCCAATACAACGAACTCTGGCTAGCTTCAGACGCGATTGCCGAACGCGTTCGTGCGCTGGGCTTTCCTGCGCCAGGCACTTATGAAGACTTTGCCAAGCTCACCGTCATCAAGAACACCAAGGGCGTGCCCAAGGCTGTCGAAATGATCAAACAGTTGGTAGAAGGCCACGAAGCAACGGTACGCACTGCTCGCGCCCTCTTTCCTGTCGTTGATGCCGCTAATGATGAGGCAACAGCGGATCTGCTGACGCAGCGCATTCAGATCCACGAAAAAACGGCGTGGATGCTGCGCAGTCTGCTGGAGCAGTAACCTGAAGCGTTTCTGCTTCTACAGCGCCCGTGGCATGCTCACGGGCGTTGTTCTTTGTGCCGTTCTGGCTAGTTGCGCACCTACGACGCAACGCGTGCGCGTTGATAGTCAGGCCACGCAGCAGGAAGCCCGCAAACAACGCCAGGTTGCGTTACAGGCCTACATGGATGACCAACGGCGTCTGATGCGCGTTAGCTACCCGCTTCTGACCAAAGGCTCGGATCTATGTGGTGAAGATATCCGTTACACCACGGGGCTTGCACTGGCCAATAACGCCACCTTGCTCGGCGAGGATTTCAAAGACACCGCACAATCCAGTTATCAGCTCAATGACGAGGTGCAGGCGATATACGTCATTCCAGGATCGGGCGCCGACAAAGCCGGGATTCGCGCCGGGGACACCGTTCGCTATATCGGTGATTGGTCTTTGCCTACGGGTCAGAATGCGGTGCGCCAGTCGCTTGATCAGCTACAAGTACAAACGCAAACCGGCAAAGCTGTGCGGGTGGATATTCAACGTAAGGGTCGTGGCCAGAGCCTGCTGATTACTCCGGATAGGTCGTGCTCTTATCCTGTGTTGCTCGGAGATGGTGATGAAGTCAATGCCTATGCCGATGGCAAACAGGTGGTTATTCAACGGGGCATGATGCGCTTTGCCACCAGCGACACCGAACTGGCCCTGGTGATTTCTCATGAAATTGCCCATAACAGCATGAGCCATAGTCGTTCAAAGATGACCAATTACGCTTTGGGTACCGTTGTTGATCTGGCGGCGCAGGTTTTGCTAGGCATTCCCACGCAGGGTCTCTTTGGGAAGCTCGCTGGCAATGCCTATTCACAGGACTTCGAATCCGAAGCGGACTACGTTGGGTTGTACATCATGGCGCAGTCGGGGGGTGACATCGATAATGCGCCCCAATTCTGGCGTCGAATGGCAACTTTGAGCCCTAATGCAATTAAAAGTAGTCATTTAGCATCTCACCCGGCAACGCCGGAACGCTTCGTGGCGCTTGAAGAAACGGTTAAAGAAATTAAAGCCAAAAAGGCCGCAGGCAAACCCCTGGTGCCCAATCTGAAAAATGCACCGGATCTGATTACTGAACCCTCAGACACTCCCGAGAAAAGCAAAGCATCTCCCTGATCTTTCAACACTATTCGGTAAAAAACCCGGGTGATTTTGCTTTACCAATGGCGTGTAGTTGGATATAGTTCGCGGCATGATTACCGCTTTTGAGCTCAACCACGGCCGTTTGCAGCAGGTGACTGTCGAGTCACTGGAAGATCTGCAGCACTGTCATCCTGTCTGGGTAGACTTCGAGTCCCCGACTGAGGAAGAGCGTGAGTGGGCCAAAGGCACCTTCGAAATCGATCTTCCCGAAGAAGACGAAGTTGATGATATTGAAGCCTCTGCCCGCTTTTTCGAAGGCGAAAATGGCGAGCTGCACATCCGTTCCGACTTCTTCCAGCACAGCGATGAAGACAGCGACACCATGCGTGTTGCCTTTATCCTCAAGGGCGGTCTACTCTTCAGCATCCGCCGAGACGAGCTAGCCCAGTTCCGCCTGCTGCGTTTGCGTGCCCGTCGCCAGCCCTATTATGTGCGTGACGAAAAAGACGTGCTACTTCAGCTGCTCGATATCGACGTCGAATACTCGGCCGATATTATCGAAGGCATCTACGATCGTCTGGATAAGTTCAGCAAGCAAGTGCTGGGTAGCGAGATGTCTGATGATACCGCTGGTGTTGTCCTCTCCGGCATTGCCGTCGAGGAGGATCTCAACGGCCGTATTCGTCGTAACCTGATGGATACCCGCCGTGCCGTGTCATTCATGATGCGCATCAAGTTACTGAATGAACAGCAGAACGATGAAGGCCGCCAGATTTTGCGCGATATTGATTCGCTGGATGGCCACACCGGATTCGTGTTCGATAAACTGAACTTCCTGATGGATGCCACTGTCGGTTTCATTAACATCAACCATAATAAGATAATCAATATATTTTCGGTGGCTTCTGTGGCGATGTTGCCACCAACCCTGATCGCCAGTATTTACGGGATGAATTTCCGTTTCATGCCAGAGGTCGACTGGGAATACGGCTACCCGTTTTCACTCATGCTGATGTCTGTTTCTGTCGTTATCCCCTTCTGGTATTTCCACAAGAAGGGCTGGCTGAAGAAATAAGCGCATCGGTACGCACAAATAAAAACGGGAACCCGAAGGTTCCCGTTTTTATTTGTTGCTTAGTACTTAGAAGTGCAGTGGGCGTTTATCGCAAGCCAGAGCAGCTTCGTGAACCACTTCCGACAGCGTCGGGTGCGCATGGCAGATACGGGCGAGGTCTTCGCTTGCCGCACCGAATTCCATAGCAACCACAGCTTCACCGATCAGCTCCGAAGCATTCGGTCCGATGATGTGTACGCCGAGGATACGATCCGATTTGGCATCAGCCAGCATCTTGACGAAACCCTGTGCGTTACCGGCACCCAGTGCACGGCCATTGGCCATGAACGGGATTTTGCCAGTCTTGTAGGCAACGCCTTCAGCCTTCAGCTGCTGTTCGGTTTTGCCAACCCATGCGATTTCCGGATCTGTGTAGATGACCCAAGGGATCAGATCGAAATTGATATGACCGGCTTGACCAGCCATGATTTCGGCAACAGCAACGCCCTCTTCCATAGCCTTGTGGGCCAGCATTGGGCCGCGCACCACGTCACCAACTGCCCATACGCCAGGCAGATTGGTTTTGCAGTGGCCATCAACTTCAACCATGCCACGCTCATTGAGCTTGAGGCCGACCTTGTCGGCACCCAGACCCTGCGTGTTGGGGATACGGCCAATCGACACCACCAGACGGTCAGCTTCCAGATTCTGAGCCTTCCCATCTTTATCAGTGTAGGCAATCGTTACGCCCTTCTTGCTCACCTTGATATCGCCGATCTTCACGCCGAAATTAAAGGCGAGGCCTTGCTTGGCGAAAATCTTCTGGGCTTCTTTGGCCACGTCCTGATCAGCCGCAGCCAGGAAATCCGGCATGGCTTCGAGAACGGTGACTTGAGCACCCAGACGACGCCAGACGCTACCCATTTCCAGACCGATCACACCGGCACCGATAACAGCTAGCGACTTCGGTACCGAGCCCATTTCCAGAGCGCCGATGTTGTCACAAACGATTTCGTTGTCGACAGGTACATTCGGCAGGTGACGGGCAGTCGAGCCCGTAGCGATAATGACTTGCTTTGCTTCAACCGTTTCCTTACCTACCTGAACTTGCCAACCTGCAGCGCCCTGGCCAACAAAGCTGCCATGGCCAGTAAGGAAGGTGACCTTGTTCTTTTTGAACAGGCCAGCGATACCCTGAGTCAATTGGGTGACGATGTTGGCCTTACGGGCAATCATCTTCTCCACATCAATCTTCGGGGTGCCTACGGTAATACCCTGATCGGCAAAGCTGTGACCGGCTTCTTCGAAAAGATGCGAGGTGTGCAGCAGTGCCTTCGATGGAATACAACCAACATTCAGGCAAGTACCACCCAGACGCGGCTGACCATTCAGGTCGGCGTATGGGTTGGATTCGCAACAAGCGACCTTGAACCCCAGCTGCGCGGCTCGGATAGCAGCCACGTAACCACCGGGGCCGCCACCGATCACGAGGACATCAAATTGCTGTGACATCGTGAAATCCCTTTCTTAGACGCCGAGCAGGAGGCGTGATGGATCTTCCAGCGCTTCCTTCATCGTGACCAGACCCAGAACAGCTTCGCGGCCATCGATGATGCGGTGATCGTAAGACATGGCAAGGTAGTTGATCGGACGGATCACAACCTGACCGTTTTCAACCACAGCGCGATCCTTCGTAGCATGAATACCGAGGATAGCAGACTGAGGTGGGTTGATGATCGGGGTCGACAGCATCGAACCGAAGATGCCGCCATTCGAGATCGAGAACGTACCGCCCGACAGCTCTTCCATGGTGATCTTGCCGTCTTTGGCCTTAACGCCATATTCAGCGATCTGCTTTTCAATCTCGGCAATGCTGAGTTGATCCGCATTACGGATGATCGGCACAACCAGACCACGTGGCGAACCCACAGCGATACCGATGTCGATGAAGCCGTGGTAAACGATGTCATTACCGTCAACCGAGGCGTTCAGGATCGGGAAC
Source organism: uncultured Pseudomonadota bacterium (assembly GCA_903870055.1). GTDB lineage: Bacteria > Pseudomonadota > Gammaproteobacteria > Burkholderiales > Rhodocyclaceae > Fluviibacter. The sequence goes on along the minus strand of CAIQBG010000044.1, from coordinate 3,912 downwards.
TTCTGCAGCGCGGCACACGCAGCCTTAACGAAGAAGCCCATGAAGCCCAGGCGTACGCCATGGGTCTTTTCGAACTTCTCACCGTACTGCTTACGCAGTGCCATGATCGGGCCCATGTTCACTTCGTTGAACGTGGTCAGGATGGCGTTTTCGTTTTTCGATTGCAGCAGACGTTCGGCGATGCGGGCGCGCAGGCGCGACATCGGCACACGTTGCTCAGAGCGGTCACCCAAAGCGATCGGTGCAGCAGCGGCAGCTTTAGGCTGGGCAGCAACAGCGTCTTCTTTAGATACACGGCCACCGCGTGCGGTACCGGTTACGTCAGCGGCAGCAATACCCTTCTCTTCAAGGATCTTGCGAGCGGCTGGGCTAGCGGTACCTGCTGGTGCAGCAGCGGCAGCGGCCGGTGCGGCTGTAGCAGCTGGTGCTGCTGCAGGTGCGGCGGCGGCAGCGGCTGGCGCTGGTGCCGAAGCCGTCGCTGCGGTATCAATCTGAGCGATCACTTCGCCAGATACAACGGTATCCCCGTTGCCTTTGATCAGCTTAACGATTACGCCGCCATCCGGGGCGGGCAATTCCAGCACAACCTTATCTGTTTCGATATCGATGAGATTCTCATCGCGGGAAACGGCTTCGCCTTCCTTCTTGTGCCAGGAAACTAGGGTTGCCTCGGCGACCGATTCAGACAGTTGCGGGACTTTGACGTCGATAATTGCCATTGTTCTCTCCACGGACTCTTATGGTTTTTAATACTCGATCTTGCCCAGAGCGGACTCGATCAAAGTTTTGTGTTGCTCATTGTGCTTGGCCAGATAGCCCACGGCTGGCGATGCAGCTGCCGGACGTGACACAAGAAGCAGGTTCTGTTTCGGACCCATCGAACGGGCCAGGTGCTGACGGGAAGCAAACCAGTACCAGAAACCCTGGTTACGTGGCTCTTCCTGGCACCAGACGATTTCGGTGGCCTTCGGGAACTTCGCTAGTTCATTCTTGAACGACTCTTCCGGGAACGGATAAAGCTGTTCGATACGCACGATGGCGATGTGATCTGCTTTCTGCTCACGGCGAGCGTTCAGCAGATCGTAGTAAACCTTGCCCGAGCACAGGATGACACGGGTCACCTTGGCTGGATTCAGATCATCTACTTCACCGATTACACGTTGGAATTCACCCTTGGACAATTCGTCCAGTGTGCAGCTGGCATCCTTATTACGGAGCAGCGACTTAGGCGACATGATGACCAACGGTTTGCGCTGTTTACGAACCATCTGACGACGTAGCACGTGATAGATCTGGCTAGCGTTCGATGGTACGCAAACTTCCATGTTCATTTCAGCACAAAGCTGGATGAAACGTTCCGGACGGGCCGATGAGTGCTCTGGACCCTGACCTTCATAACCGTGTGGCAACAGCATGACCAGACCGCAGCCGCGACCCCATTTCGTTTCGCCTGAAGCGATGAACTGGTCTACGACTACCTGGGCACCGTTCACGAAGTCACCAAATTGGGCTTCCCAAACAACCAGTTGGTTCGGCTCAGCCGTTGCATAGCCATATTCAAAGGCCAGCACCGATTCTTCCGAGAGTACCGATTCGTAACACTGGAAGGAACCCTGATCTGCTTGCAGATGTGCCAGTGGCTGATAGCTACCGTTATCCCAGCTCGTACGATTCTGATCATGCAGTGTGGCATGACGGTGGAAGAACGTACCACGACCCACGTCTTCACCCGAAATACGGATGCCATAACCTTCGGCCAGCAGTGTTGCGTAGGCCAGGTTTTCACCCATACCCCAGTCAACCGGCAGCTTGCCTTCAGCCATGGAACGACGGTCTTCGATGATCTTCTTGACGCGTGAATGCGGTACAAAGCCTTCAGGCAGATCAGACAGCTTCAGACCCAGACGCTTCAGTTCCTTCGCAGGAACCTTGGTGTTGGCTGTTTCGATGTACTGCTTGGTCGCAAATGGACGCCAGTCTTGTGCGGTTTTGCGCTTGTAGTCTGAAATAACCGGATTGTGCAGCAGCTCACCACGATCGAGGTGCTCACGGAAGCTCTTGATGATGCCATCCGGCGCATCCGCAGCAACGACACCTGCAGCGACCAGCTGGTCTGCGTAGACCTTGCGGGTACCCGGGTGGGCTTGAACTTTCTTGTACATGAGCGGTTGGGTAACCATCGGCTCATCTTGCTCGTTGTGACCCAGCTTACGGAAGCAGAAGATGTCGATAACGACGTCTTTCTTGAAGGTCTGACGGTATTCGACAGCCAGTCGCGTCACCATGGCCACCGCTTCGGCATCATCACCGTTGACGTGGAAGATCGGCGAATCGGACATCTTGAAGATGTCGGTACAGTAGAAGCCCGAACGATAGTCGCGCGGATCTGATGTCGTGAAACCAATCTGGTTGTTCACGACGATGTGGATCGTACCGCCTGTGCCATAACCACGCGTCTGTGCGAAGTTGAGCATTTCCTGGTTACAACCCTGACCAATCACAGCAGCATCACCGTGAATCAGCACAGGAATAATTTCTTTCTTGCCGTCTTCACCAATGCGGAATTGACGGGCAAAGACCGAACCTTCAACCACCGGATTAACGATTTCCAGGTGTGACGGGTTGAATGCCAGTGTCAGGTGAACCGGGCCACCCGGCGTGCCGACATCTGACGAATAACCCATGTGGTATTTAACGTCACCCGAACCCAGGTCGACCTTCTTCTTGCCTTCAAATTCGGCAAAAAGCACTGAAGGCGGTTTACCCAGCGTATTAACCAGTACATTCAGACGACCACGGTGGGCCATACCGATAACGATTTCCTTGGCGCCCATGTTGCCGGACACACGGATCAGTTCATCCATCGACAGAATCAGTGCTTCGCCGCCTTCCAGCGAGAAACGCTTCTGGCCGACATAACGTGTATGCAGGTAACGTTCCAGGGTTTCAGCAGCCGTCAGGCGCTCCAGGAAACGCTTCTTTTCTTCTGCCGAGTAGGCAGCCTGACCACGATTCGGTTCAATACGTGCCTGTAGCCACTTCTTCTCTTCGTAAGAAGTCATGTACATGTATTCAACGCCAACGTGATGGCAGTAAGTCTGCTTCAAGGCATCAATAATCTGATTGAGCGGTGCGGTCTGGCCTGTGCCGACCTTGAAATCACCGGTGTCGAAGCTGCGTGACATATCCGCATCGGTCAGACCATAAGTCTTCGGATCCAGATCAGCCAGTTGCGGACGTAGATCACGCTTGAGCGGATCTAGGTCAGCGCGCTGGTGGCCGTTAAAGCGGTACGCCATAATCAGCTGCTCTACCGCCAGATTCTTTTGTACATCACCACCAGCAGACGAAGTTGCCTGGCGGAAACCACCGTTTTTACCCAGTGCTTCAAAAGCAGCAATTACCGGCGCGTGGGCAACATCACGTGCCACAGCGCCTGGCTGACGCGCCAGATCGCTAAAGTATTGGTTCCAGGATTCTGGTACCGAAGCGGCATCATCCAGCCATGCTTCGTACAGTTCTTCCACGAACGGGGCATTGCCACCGAACAGGTAGGAGTTCCCGAATTTTTCCTTCATCATTTTTGTCACCGTTTTCGGTTGATCTTATAAGTTCATGGGAACCTGCGGTCCCCGTCCCCTGGTGTGTTGACTACTCAACAACTGTGTTCCAACGACTGTATTCTTTAAGAGGTATTTGCTGCAGCTGCACACACTTCTTATTGTGGAAAAGGGCGGCAAAGCCGCCCCTTCCGGAGTTTGTCTCAAACTACCTGATTAACCACGCTTATCAAGTGAGGTCACATCGCGACGGGCGGTGCCAATGTACAGCTGACGCGGACGACCGATCTTGTATTCCGGATCGGTAATCATTTCTTCCCACTGCGTCATCCAGCCTACGGTACGTGCCAGG
>CAIQBG010000043.1 GCA_903870055.1 uncultured Pseudomonadota bacterium | reverse complement strand
CGTCTCAATACACGGCCAAGAAAGACTCTAGGGTGGCTAACGCCATTACAGGTCTTGGCAAAAGTTCTTGAAAACCCACACGAATCAGCCGTGATCCATTAAACTTTTAACCGTTGCTCTTCAGACTTGAAACCGCCCTGTATAAGGAGATTGAAAGAGACGGTCTGCTTCCATGGCGCCATTCTGTGTCAGTTCTTGAATGATCATCTCTAAAAATTCAAACTGGTTACCATTTAAAGTCGTGCCACTTATAAAGTTGCCGAACGCTTCCATAACTGCCTCGCGTTCTAGGCCAACAAGCGATCGAACGAAAATGCCGAGGCCATTAGCTTGCTCCGTAGCAGCCTTGATCTGTTCGCTCGAACCGCCTGCGGCCTCGAGCATTTTTTCAAGTTCTGTCAGGTCGGTAGGCGTTAACGTTTGGTTGCGCCGCAAACGTTGTAATGAAATGTGATCTTGGTGCTCTCGCAAAAATTGGCGCGCCTTCTCTCTGAACTTTTCCATATCAAGACCCATGGAAATGCCAGGGAGTGTTATGACGCTTGCAGCACCAAGGGTGTCTTCAACATCGGTATAGACGACAACCTTTTCGCCCTTGGGGATTAGCTTGATAAGCGCACGAAGTTTTCTGCGAACAATCTCAAGCTGCGGTGCAGTGATGTTTTCCCACCAGATTTCGTCGCCTAAAGACTGGATCAGTGCCATGTGCGCTTGAATAGCTGGGATAGAGGCTTGCGCCTCTAGCAAACGAGCAATCTTTTGGATGCGCTGTTTTAGCGCAACGATATCAACGCTCTCGTTAAGAGTCGCAAGTTGCGTTTGAAGGAGCAACATGTCAAAACGCTTGGCATCCTCGTCATCGTCAACTAGTTGGCTTGGAAGAGACGCTACGTGTTCCGCAAGATTTTGCCGATCAAGGGCGCTGAGACGATTCCAGAAATCTTTGTTCGAGTATCGATCAACGTACTGTCTATGCGGGCGAACGATGAAGTTATCAACATTCATTTCGGCAACATAGTGATGAAGTTGGTCGGCAACCAGATTACGCAGCTGGCGCTCGTCCATCGTGTGCCCACCTTCGTAATGTGAACGAGTGCCTTCTACGCCGTAAGGGAGCCGGGTATCGAGCTCGCTAATGAGATCGAGCCGCGACAAAAACAGCCGTTCACTTAAGGGTTTGCCTATAGAGGGTTCTGCAAACTTTGAATTCTCACTAAAGAACTCTAAGTTCTGACAAAAATCGAAAATAAAGAAATTCTGCTTATCTTGTCCTGGCCCAAACAGATCTTTGCATAGGCGAGTGCCACGGCCAACCATTTGCCAGAACTTGGTTTTAGAGCGAACGGCATTAAAAAATACCAGGTTAAAAACCTCGGGAACGTCAACGCCGGTATCCAGCATGTCTACAGAAATAGCGATATGTGGTGCGTTGTCCTTCTTGGAGAAATCATCGATCAGGCTTTGGGCATACTCGGTCTTGTAAGTCACTACGCGGGCAAAGTGGCCCCGATAGTTCGGGTAGTTTTTGTCAAAACGGTCTGATATGAATTGTGCATGATCATTGTTTTTGGCAAAGATGATCGTTTTGCCTAAGCGATCACCGGCCGCTACCTTCTGACCATGCGTCATCAGGTATTCCAGGACTTTATCCACCGTGTCCGTATTAAATAGCCAATTATTAAGTGCGGCTGCATCAACTTCGGCAGGGGGCGCACCATCATCTCCCCACTCTAGAGCATCCCACTCTTCCTTCTCTTCTTCGGTGAGTTCGTCGTATTTAATACCCTCTCGCTGAAACTGAAGCGGAACAGAAAGCGGCACAGGAGGCACAAGAAACTTGTCCGCCACTGCTTCATCCAGACTATAGGCATCTGTAGGCACGCCTGACTCAAGATCGAACAAGCGATAGGTGTTGTGATCGATTTCGTTCTTTGGCGTGGCGGTTAGGCCGATCAGTAAAGAATCGAAGTAATCGAAAATCGCGCTGTACTTTTGATAAACAGAGCGGTGCGCTTCATCGATGATGATCAGATCAAAATGTCCCGGTCCAAAACGACGCTGACCGTCTTCTGCATCGTCAATCAGCCCCATCATGGTTGGATAGGTAGAAACAAAAACACGGCCTTCGGCAGATTTGTCGGTAACTAAATTAACGGGCGAAGCATCTGGTAAATGGGTTTTAAACGCATTAACCGCTTGATTAACCAGGGCAACGCGGTCTGCTAGAAACAGAATTCGTTTTGCCCAATTACATCGCATCAGTACATCTGCAAGGGCAATCACTGTCCGCGTCTTGCCCGATCCGGTAGCCATCACTAACAGTGACTTGCGCAGCTTGTCCCGTTCAAACGACTCGCCGACGCGGCGGACCGCACGTTGTTGATAAGGCCGTTCAACGATTTCGGTATTGATTGATGCCGACCCCAAGGGCTTGCGGCTTGTACGCCGTTGGATCAATCGTTCCAGCTCGGCCTTTTTGTAAAAGCCTTGAATCAGTCGGGGTGGGTAATCGAGATCGTCCCAAATCCAGTGGGTATAGCCATTTGAGTAAAAGATAACGGGGCGTTGGCCATACATTTGCTCCAGGCAATCAGCGTAGAGTTTGGCTTGTTGTTTGCCTTCATTGGGGTCGCGCGTGGTGCGCTTCGCTTCAATCAGCGCTAAAGGCTTACCGTCATCACCCCAGAGCACATAATCAACAAACCCTTTGCCTTCATTGTTGGGCATGCCAGTAACTTCAACTTCGAAGTTCTTGGATGGGTTCAGCTCCCAACCAGCCTCGGCAAGCAAGAGATCAATGAAGGCTTTACGGGTTTCGGCCTCAGAGTAGTCGTGGGTATCCGGTGTAGCTGTGTTGGCTTGTTTGGCATTGGCAATTTGCTCGCGCAGTGCTGTCAACTCCAAATCCACCGCAGCCTTATAGCCAATCAGCTCTGTAAGCTTCTCATCTCGCTCCCGAACTTTGTTTTCTAATGCTTGCAGTTGCTCGGCAGTCTGCTGGGTTACAGCCTCTGCTTTTGGCAGTAATTGAATCGAAAATGTTAGGTTCGGTGCTGGGCGGGTACCGCGGCCGTAGGTTCTGGCAAGCCAATAACAGAAGTGAAACAGCTCTCGTGTCGCGGAAAGTGCATCTGCAGATTGAATCTTTCGGCTGCTATGTACGGCTAGGTTGCCAATATCTTTGATGAGGCGCGCCTTAGCAAAGAGCGGTGCCCCTACCGCTTGCGCAAAGGTCGGCTCGTGAATCAGCGCGCTTAGATTGTCTTGGTAGGGCAATCGCAGCGCACTATCGTGCTTATATAGCCAACTGACTGCTTGCTCCAGTGTACGGCGGGCATAAAAGCACGCCGTGCGCGCATCACCATTAACCGCCGCCTCAGCCTTTTTGGCTGATTCGAAGAGTTGTGCCCATTCGGGGTGGAGGAAGGCGAAATTGCTCATGTAGTCAGACCGAGAATTGCAACTTTTAAGGAAAGTCTCAAAGGACGAAACCTTTGCAATGCATTGATATACAACGAATCACGGGCCATCATTTGCAACAAATTGAGATTTAATTGCAACTTTAGGCCTCATCAGTTGGCTTATCCGTTGCCGGCCCGATAAACCAGGAGGCCCCCCGAGTTTTACCTGTTTTGTGTACGGCATCTTCTTTGATCATGCTGCGCAGGAGGGATTGAATCTCACTACGTTTCAGGCTTGGTAGAACTTGAAGGAACTCTTCCATTTTTGAACCTTTGGCGTTATTCCGCTCTATGTGTTTGAGCAACAATGCCTTGTTGGTATTTCGGTCCAATCCTCTTTTTCGCGTGTAAACACCCTTCGCGCCAATGGACTCGTACAAACGTTGAGACAAAAAATACTTGCCTTTGCCGGAACGCTCAATAGCGCCGACATCTATAAGAAGTGGCAGCCGTGATTTCAGTGCCTCATCCAAAGGCAGGTCACGATGAATATGGTCTAGAGCCAAAAAGTCATAGGTAGAAAAACTCGCGAGCGTTTCTTCGCCAAGCTTCTCTAAGAAGCGTAAGAATGCAGGATTTCCTATTTGGCCTTTGAGAGCCAAACGGACTTCATGGCTATCCGTGCCCGCAAAGTCAGGCAGTGGCTTGCTAAAGCGAATTGCTCTTTCAAACATGAGATTCATGCCTTGGCCTGCGCGTTCGATGAGTCCGCTTCGAGCAAGCGCTTCTGCCAAGCGTCGGTTTCTTGGATTTTGTTGGTCAAGCACGTTCTGCGTCGTGATACCCGCAGGAAAGCCGCCTGGGCTGACAACTTCCAATCGCTGAGGAAACTGTCGGATAAATATCGAGCCGCCTAAGCGATAGTCGCGGTGCGCTATGGCATTAAGCAGAGATTCCCGAACTTGAATTTCGTCAAAGGTTGGCACTTCGTATCTAAAAAGGCCGTCTTGGTAACTTTGGCGGTCGTTTCTAAGATTGATCTTGGCCCAGATAGCGTCGTACCAAGAAAAGAACCCTTCTCGATACTCTTTGCGTTCGGCCGCTGGACCAGAGGCCTCCGAGGAGCGATATTCAAAAACTACTTCAGCTTGTGCAAGATAACGACCAAGAGCGCTATATGAGCCAAAGAGAATTAATGCAGCGTACGTGCACTTGCCATTAATCAAAAGCTCGGCATTCGTTAATGTTTCAATGTCAGACCAACTAAGCTTCTTGGAGTCGCCAGTTTTTCTCGACCAGCGTAACCGAAAATCTGCAATGGCCTCTGGTATCAGGTCACTGATGCTTGAATCTAGACAGATCTCAGCAGAAAAATCAGGTCCTGCCTCATCAAAGATTTCTTTGAGCTCCTGAGCGCTGAGCGCTGCTAACCCATCGCCAGCACGCTTTAAATAGCAGCCATTAATTTCCCAGGCGGTGCCACGTAAGCGGCCAGGCACATGAACAACAATTAAACGGCCTTCTGGGTGTGTAAGTTCTTCAACGGGTATGCGATGCATCAACCGTTCGTACAGCCCCGCTTCTGTGCGACCAGGCTCGTTAAATGCTTGTGTGCCGACAATCTTTCTGGGGCGCTTGTCAGTAACTCCCAGAATGATTTTTCCACCGCCTTCATTGGCAAGCGCAACGCAATACTCAACCAGCTTGTCGAAATCAAAACGATTCTTTGCCTCTTTAAACTCGAGGCGCGTGCCTTCCGGCTCAGAAAGCCATCGATTCAATTGGTCGATCGAGGTAGTCATGATGGTGATACTGCCTTTGTGCAGGATGTTTCCTTCATCCGTGAGGGTAACATTAATTAACTAATTGAAATATATAGAGAACTGGCTTATAACCCCGCCTTAGACGCAAGGAATGCATTCATCTTGTTAGCCAGCGCTTCGCGCCGATAGTTAAGGAAGTCTTTATATCGGTCAATCGACCAAAGTGCGGAATCAGTTGGGACGCATTGGCTCTCTAGAGTGCTAGCCCCTTGCTTGGCCACGATGTCAGCTAAATAGCCGGTAGCTTCCTTATTGCTGATCCGGCGATTGGTTTGCCCGGTAATAAACGCCATATTGGCGATCTCATTAATTTCGCCCGTTTCGTAACCATAGGTCTTGAGTAGCGACTTGGGCAGGATATGGTGCCACTGGATAAAATGGAGCTTGCCTTGATGCGTTAGCGACAGACCCAAGCCGCTATACCAATCCTTAGCACCAGCAGCCTTCAATGCCAAATAGGCTAGCGAGAATAGTGGGCTATTGACGCCTCGGGCAGCGAGATCACCTGGTTCAATATGCAATCTACCAAACTGTCGCTTGACGGGTTCCATCAGCGTACCAATATCACCGCTTCGGAAAATGATATTCAGGTCTTCATTGAGCAGGGTTTCAGTGGAGCCGCGTGAATAGCGGCCGCGCGCATTTGCAACCAGCAGCCAATGTAAAAGCTTGCTCTGCTCTTCAGATGTTAGTTTGTTATCTTTTACGCGGCTAATGGCGGCCAGCACATGAATAAACATGGGCGAAGACAGCAATGACTCGTCTTCTATACCCGCGTTAGCGCGCAGAAAGTTGATGGCAAAGCGTAGCCCTTCCTTGGCCTCCTCCCAACCAGCCTTCAGCGTATCAACTGGTGTGCTCGCAACTGTGCGGAATAAGCATTGCTTGGTTGCAAACACAACGATGGCGCGCACCAACTGCCCCAGGTCAATCGTGAACCAGCTTTGTTCGCACTCGTCTTGAAAGGCTTCCAACTCTTTAAGCAGATTTGGCCAACGTGAAGTTATCTGCGCCAATGCTAAGTCAGACGAGCGCAGCTTTGCACCCAGCGAGTTCACGCGTACAAAGATCTCAGTGACTTCCTCATAGCTCATGCCGCGTTCAAGCACATGCACGACGTAGGAATAGTCTTTGATCGCACGAAGTTTCTTGAGCCGGTCAGAGTATTTTTGGAATCTGGGATCTTTAAACGATTCAATACCAGCCTTTTCGAGCAATTCAGCATCGTTGGCCGTTTTGAAAACCTCGCTGACTGATATCCAGTGAGGTTGAGACGCCAAGTTCTTGCTGGCGACCACAAAAGTTCTGCGATTCAATTTTTCCTGGAGACCAGCATCGTTTTCGTCGTCTTCCCCGTTCTCATCAGTAACTTCATCGTCTGCAAGAACCGGCGAAACTTCATCACTATCAACTTCCACCACATCTGTCGGTGGGCCGTCAGGGTGCTCTAGATTAAACAGAATATCAATCGGCCGTTTACGGCTGCGTACGGAGACCGGTTCGCCATTCAGGACTGCTGTCAGGGACGTAAGGCGCTGCTGGCCATCCAGCAATAACTTTCGCCCGGCAAAGGCATTGTTGTCCTGGGCGATCGCGAAATCCCGTGTGGGCACAGGTTCATCCGTTTCCCACATCAAGATCGATCCGCTTGGGTAGCCACGATACAAAGAGTCCAACAAGTCACGGACTCGTGTTGACTGCCAAACGTAATGGCGCTGAATCTCTGGCAAGCGCAACTCGCCACGCTTATACATATCAACCAGCGTTGCGATAGGAATATTCTGTTGCTGCATCATTTGCCTCTAATTTTTCCAAAGGACTGCTTCGGGGTCTATTTCATCGGATAAATATGGAATAAATCCAGTTAATAATATAGTCATTGAAATGAAATCTCGGAGTTCAATAGTTCGAAGTACTTTGCTTGGCTTACCCCCATGCCTAATGCCGGGGTAATCACAGGCAAAGCTGTATAGGCTAGAAACAGAACTTTTTATACCTAAATGCGGCCAACTTTTTATCTCGCTGCACATGCCTGCAAGATCACCTTTTGTTACAAGCGGAGATTTTTGGGCAATTCCTTCAAGTAAATTAACCTGTTTTTGGATGCACGTTTTTATTCTTGTTTCTGAGGCTTCAATCTTTAGGTCGCGCACAGCATTTACGAATTCTGATAAAAGGGTTGAGACATGTTTGTCAGAATTTGAATAGCGTTTAAGCTCTTCAATTAGGCCTTCGAAAACTCCAGGTATAGATGGTATGAGTTTGCAAGATGGCAGAAGTTCGTACCGAAGGTTGAATTTGCTAATAAAACCCGACAGACAATCGAAATATAGGTTTGCGATCTCATCATTGGATAACTCCTGGAGCGCATCGAACACATCCTCAAGGAATGCGCACAATGCGCGCTCACCAATGAAATCAGTAGCATCAAGACAATTAAAAGCAGCTTTGCTCAAGGTAGGGGAACCAAACGCTTCGAATAGATTCGCTTGCCATAAGCTAAATTCGTCAGGATTTTCTGGCTTCCTCAACCAAGCCGATGCTGATCGCAGTAATTCACAATACAGGTCGTCTGGGGCATCCTCAGCAGCTGCAAGCGCATCCCATATTTCCTGCTTTGTATTGGGCCACGCAACAATTAATTCACCTGCCATCGTTATAACTCCCCGGAAAAAGCCCGTGACTGAAGCGAGTCAAAGAGTTCATTGGCTTCTGCCTGATAGGCTTTAACTGTCTTTATGAGCTTTTCCAGGCTAAGGAGCTTCCTAGAAAAATCCTTCTGTAAATGCAGCGGCGGAACCGGGATAGCAATTTTCTCAAACGAGGACTTTTTTAAGATAGGAAGCGTCGTTGATGCTCCCCAGGCGATGATGGTTGGCTTAAAAAATTTGAGGACTGTTAAGCCATACAAATCGTCAACGATATCTTGAGACCATTCAACCGAGTTTAATTGTTGATTGAAGGAGCTTCGATTTGATGCCATGTCAATTTTTCCAATGGTGGCACCAATACAGCAAACTAGGCTGGCACCGGCGCGAACCGTTCCAGCCTCAAGGGCACCAGCTTCTGTGACAGTTCGTTTGGCTGGTTTGCCGCTTTCTAGATCACCCGGTGTTACGAATGGGATATCTCCTCCAAACATTCCTTCTAAAGAACTACGTGGCGTTCCTCCAGTGGTAATTTTGCCAAGCTCCTTTAAGGCGCTAACTGGCCACGATTGAGAGTTGGTCGACGGGTCGCCAAACATCTCAATGAAAATTGATTGTGTGAGGCTGTCGAGTTGCGCCAATGCTTCGCGGCGCTTAAGGCGAAGGGCATCGGCTTGGTCTAGGATGGCGGCGATGCGGAGCTGCTCTGGAAAGGATGGTATCGATACCTGGAGTTGTGCAATGTCCTTTGCGTACACATGTGGCTGTGCTGCGCCAGAACGGAGCCCGTTTATTAGATGCTGTTTGGATAGTAGCTGGTGATACATGAACCGACTGTCTACGTTGATGCCATCAGCTCTAACTGTCGAGCAGTCAGATGCAAAAATTGGTCGATGCCAATAGTTCACATATCCTGCGTTGGCCCCAGATGCACTAATGGTGATGGTTCCCGCTGGCCTATTCGAGGTGTCATGAAAGTAAGTCGGTACGGTCCCGCCCGCAACAACCGGGATTTCTCCAGGCTGGGACTGTGCTTGAGTAATCATCGTTCCGCGCTGGACGTTGCAGACCTCTCCCAATTTGGCATGCCGCCATATCACTTCAACATCTCCTCAAGCGCCTTCATTCCGGCTTGAATCTCATCTTCAAGCAAGGACAACTTGGCGAGGATTTCTTTCGGGGGAAGATATTCAACTGTTTCGTGCACAACTTCTTTGTAACGATTGATCGAGAGGTCATAGCCTTGGGCGGCAATGTCGGCCTTGGGGATGCAGAAGCTTTGGTCGGTACGTGCCCGCTCCAATTCGGTGTCGTTGCGGTGTTGCCAACGAGAAAGCACGTCTGGGAGGTTGTTCTTGGTTAAATCAGCTTCTGTGAGCGCGGTGGACGGTTCGACACCCAGTTTGTCTTCAGGCAGTAGTGGCTGGCGCTTATCGTCCAGGCTCCAGCCATCGGCTTGCATGTCGTAAAACCAGACATGGTCGGTGCCTCCGGAATTAGTTTTGGTGAAGATGAGAATCGCCGTAGAGACGCCGGCATAAGGTTTGAAGCAACCCGATGGCAGAGAAATGACGGCATCCAGCTTTTGTTCCTCTACGATCATGCGGCGCAGCTCTTTGTGCGCTTTTGACGAGCCGAACAGCACACCATCGGGCACGATGACGGCGGCGCGGCCACCTGGTTTGAGCAGGCGCAGGAACAGTGCTAGGAATAGGAGTTCGGTCTTCTTGGTTTTAACGATTGCCAGCAGATCCTTAGCAGTGTTCTCGTAATCGAGGCTACCGGCAAATGGCGGGTTAGCCAGAATCAACGAGTACTTCTCTTCATCCCCAGCGTGGTCTTGGGCTAACGAGTCTTTATAGCGAATGTCTGGATTCTCGACACCATGTAGCGCCATGTTCATGCTGCCGATGCGCAGCATGGTGTTGTCGAAGTCGTAGCCGTGGAACATGCCGTGGTGGAAATGCTCGCGGGCTGTATTGTTGTTAAAGAGTTCCGGGTGCTTGTGTCGCAGGTATTCACCGGCAGTAACCAGGAAGCCGCAGGTACCGCTGGCCGGGTCGCAGATGGTGTCGTTAGCCGTGGGTGCGGTTAGCTCAACGATGAGCTGAATGATGTGTCGCGGGGTGCGAAACTGCCCGTTTTGCCCAGCGCTGGCGATTTTGCCGAGCATGTACTCGTAGAGGTCGCCTTTGGTGTCCCGGTCTTCCATGGGGACGTGATCCAGCATATCTACAACCCTGGAAAGTAGCGCAGGAGTGGGGATGGTAAAGCGGGCATCCTTCATGTGCTGACTGTAGGTGGAATTGTCGCCACCCATGGTCTTTATGAAGGGAAATACATGTTCACCCACAACTTCGTACATGTCAGCAGGTGAGAAGTTTTTAAAGCGTGACCAGCGTAACTCGCTGAAATCCCGACCCTTGGGGTCTTTGCCTTCTGGAAAGACCCTATCTTGCATTGGCTTCTTTAGAAGCAGGGCTTTGCTTTCCTCAAGAGTATGAGCGTCATCCAAGCGGCGAATAAACAGGAGATACGTGATCTGTTCGATTACTTCCAGCGGGTTCGAAATTCCGCCAGTAAAAAACGCCATCCAGACGCGGTCAATTTGACTGCGTAGTTCGCCAGTGAGCATAAAAGCACGACCCGAAATAAGGTTTACACGAGACCCTATTATGGCAAGTATCTGAACTTATTTCAGGTAATTTGTGGCGCTATTAAGCGATTGGTGCCGGATTGGTAGTAACGGGCAAATCGTCTTCTGGTAAGCGGCCACCGTTGTGCCGCCAGAGTGGGTGCAAGCACAGCGTGAGCAGTGATACCAATGCACCGAGCATAATCACCAGTGCCGGGGCCATGGCCAGAGAGAAACGCGCGATAAGGAACTCGGTGAGCATGGGGGCTAAGCCACCAAAGATACCCACCGCGAGGCTATAACCAAAAGAAAGACCGGTAACGCGTACTTGTTTGGGCAGCAGCGTTGCCATGCTGGCGGATAGTGGACCCAGGAAAAATCCCTGGCCGATGGCGAGGATCAGGCCGCCGGCCATCATGGCAATAACATCACCTGTACGGAACAGGCTGAAGGCAGGCCAGGCGCCGAGCAATAGAATCAATACGCCAAGGCGGCTGATGCGCAGACGTCCGAATCGATCGCCAAGGCGCCCACCAGCCACTGACAGCAGGCTCACCATGAGTAGGCCAAACATGTTAATGGCCAGGGCAAGCGTAGTACTGACACCCGCTTCTTTAACCATCCACGGTACGCAGTACATGAAGCCGACAAAGGAGACGATACCCGTTGCCGTGTTGGCCAGCGCAATGGCTGCCATGGGTTGCCAGTAACGACGGAAGGCTTCGCGCACGGGAGACTTCAATACCTCGTCTTTGTTCAGGATGTCCTGAGCCAGCGCACGACGTGCGGCGACACCGATGCCGGTAAGGAAGATGCTGGCGATAAAGGGGACGCGCCAGCCCCAATCCACCATCACGGCTTTGCCCAGAGCCGTGGTGCAGAGAAAGCTAACGACTGTGCCGAGGAGTAGGCCACCAAAGGCACCCATGGGGCTGAAGCCGCCGACAAAACCACGTTGATTCTGCGGGGCATGCTCGATCAGGAAGACGATGGAGGAAGAGTATTCGCCGCCGACAGAAAGCCCCTGCAACATGCGTAAAACGATCAGTAGCACGGGTGCCCAGAGGCCGATAACGGCGTAGGTGGGCATCAGGCCGATCAGTAAGGTGGGTATGGCGATGAGCAGCACAGAAATCTGTAGTGCTGCTTTACGGCCAATGCGATCACCGATGTTACCGAAGACGATGCCGCCCACCGGGCGCATGATCATGCCGGTGGCAAAGGCGCCGTAGCTGGCCAGCAATGCGGCAACTGGATCATGTGTCGGAAAGAATTGCGCCGCAAAATATCCTGCCAGATAGGCGTAAACGATAAAGTCATAAAACTCGATCGCATTGCCAATGGCCCCAGCCAGCAGGGTTTTACGCAGGCTGGTCGGGCGCATATCAGGCTTCGGTGCTGAAGTGGCTCAGCGCATGGTTATAGGCCGGGCAGATGGCGTTCAAGCTATGAATAGAAATGTTCAGGTTGCTCACAATGCCGTCCTGCAGGCCATAGATGAGACCGTGAACAGACAACTCCTGACCGCGGGCCCAGGCATCATAGACCACTGTAGACTGAGCCAGGTTCAGTACCTGTTCAATGACGTTCAGTTCGCAAAGGCGATCATGACGTTCGGCTTCGGGGGCTGCATCTATAATCGCTTGGTGCTTTTGACGTACATCGTGAATATGACGTAGCCAGTTATCGGCAAGACCAACACGTAAACCATCGAGCGCTGCTTTGACGCCGCCGCAACCATAGTGGCCGACAACGAGGATGTGTTTAACGCGCAGCACCTGAACGGCGTATTGCACGACCGAAAGACAATTCAGGTCGCTATGAACCACGACGTTAGCGATATTTCGGTGAACAAACACTTCACCTGGTTTTAAGCCCATGATCTGGTTGGCAGGTACGCGTGAATCTGAACAGCCTATCCAGAGATATTCCGGTTTTTGTAGTTTAGCCAGATCACTAAAGAATTCCGGATTTTCAGTTTGTGTCTTTTCGGACCAGATGCGGTTCTGTTCGAAGAGTGGTTCAAGGATATGCATGGCGTTAGTTCTCTGTATTTATTCACTACTAGGGTATGGCGTATTATAAAGGACAGAACAGATCGGGTTTAAACCCATCGGCTAATCAGGAGAAGCGCTATGTTGGTTCGGTTTTCTTCGCAGGCAACTGCCAATTTATTAATGTTTGACGATGTGGCGCGTGCGTTACTTAAGGTTATTGGCAAGACCGCCACGCAACGCGGGGTGGTGACGATAGAAGAGATGGCGCCAGCGTTGGTGCGTTTGAATGCACTGACGGAGCAGGAGAAGCGTGTGCGAGAAGGTCGCGAGCGGCGCGAAGAATTGCCGATTCCCGACGTGGGGATCGAGCCGCATGAGCTGGTAGGGCTTTCGGTGCGCGCACAGCCGTTGATCAAGATGCTGACGCAGGCGCAACGCGAGAAAAAAGAAATTACCTGGGAAGCCCCTAAAGACTTTGCCGCTTAAAAACAAAGCCACCTTGCGGTGGCTTTGTTTTGTGTAGTGCTTAGAGGTTAGGTGCCAACCAGCGTTGGGCTTCGCTAACCGGAAGGCCACAACGGCGTGCCCAGTCTTCCAGCTGATCGGTACCGATTTTGCCGACGGCAAAATAGCGTGCGGCCGGATGCGCCAGATAGAAGCCTGAGACCGAAGCCGCTGGCCACATGGCGCAGGATTCGGTAAGCGTCATGCCGGCGAGCTTGGGCACATCAAGCAGATCAAAGAGGCCGCGCTTGGCTAGGTGATCCGGACATGCCGGGTAGCCTGGTGCAGGTCGGATGCCTTGGTAGGCTTCCTTGATCAGTGCGGCGTTATCCAGCGTTTCGTCGGCCACGTAGCCCCAATGCTTCATGCGTACTTCGCGGTGCAGCCATTCGGCAAAGGCTTCGGCCAGGCGATCAGCCAGCGATTTGAGCATGATCGAACGGTAATCGTCGTGGGCTGCTTCAAAGCGCTTCAGATGCGGCTCAATGCCTTCACCGCACGATACGGCAAAGCCACCAATCCAATCCGGTGTAGTGCCCGAAGGTTTTTTCTCAGCAATAAAGTCGGCCAGACACCAGTTGGGTTTGCCGGCCGGACGTTCCTGCTGTTGGCGTAGGTTGTGCCAGATCATGCCGGTGTGCTGACGTGCTTCATCGGTATAGATTTCGATGTCGTCGCCGACCCGGTTGGCCGGGAAGAGACCAAACACACCGCGTGCTTTTAGCCATTGCTCATCGACCAGTTGCTTGAGCATGTCCTGCGCATCGGCATACACCTGACGCGCTGTTTCGCCGACCACTTTGTCATCCAGAATGGCCGGGAAGGAACCCGCGAGATCCCAGGTCTGGAAGAAGGGGCTCCAGTCGATATACGGTACCAGGTCTGCCAGTGCGGGTTCGATCGCCTGAACACCGATTTGTTGTGGTGCGACCGGCTGATATTGGGCATACTCCCCTGCGAAGCCATCATAGGCATTAGCGCTAGCGGCTTCGGCTGATACCAGGGTGACGCCTTTCTTGTTGGCATGCTGCTGACGTACTTTTTCGTAATCGGCAGACAGCTCGTCCTTATAGGCTTGCACCTTGGCGGCATCGGCAGACAGCAGATTCGAGACCACGCCCACGGCACGCGAGGCATCCGGTACATAAACCACCGGGTGTGCGTAATGGGGAGCGATCTTGATGGCGGTGTGTGCACGACTGGTGGTGGCACCACCAATCATCAGCGGCACATTAAAGCCCTGACGCGTCATTTCATTGGCGATGTGCGTCATCTCTTCCAGCGACGGGGTGATTAGGCCAGACAGGCCAATCACCTGCGCATTGTGCTCGCGCGCTGCTTTCAGAATCTGTTCGCAGGGCACCATGACACCAAGGTCAATCACTTCGTAGCCGTTACAGCCCAGCACCACGGCAACAATATTTTTGCCAATGTCGTGGACGTCACCCTTTACCGTAGCAATCAGCAGTTTGCCTTTGGCGGCCGCACCCGTGCGGGCTTTTTCTTCTTCGATAAAGGGCACCAGATGGGCAACGGCCTGCTTCATAACGCGCGCTGACTTCACTACTTGCGGCAGGAACATTTTGCCGGCGCCAAACAAATCGCCGACCGTGTTCATGCCGGACATCAATGGTCCTTCGATCACGGCCAGCGGTGGTTCGCCTGCTGCGGCCAGTGCGGCGCGACACTCTTCGGTATCGGCCACCACGTAGTCAGTAATGCCCTTCACCATGGCATGGCTCAGGCGTTCTGCGACCGGCCAGCTGCGCCAGGCCAGATCTTCGATACGCTCTTTAGCGGTGCCTTTAACGTTCTGTGCAATTTCAACCAACGCCTCACCGGCCCCCGGGTGCTTGTTCAGCACCACGTCTTCAACTTTGGCGCGCAAGTCGGCGTCGAGCTGATCGAAGACGCCGAGTTGACCGGCATTGACGATGCCCATCGTCATGCCCGCCTGAATGGCGTGATACAGGAATACCGTGTGAATCGCTTCACGGACCGGGTCGTTGCCACGGAACGAGAACGATACGTTAGAGACGCCACCGGAAATGCTGGCGTGTGGCAGGTGTGCCTTGATCCAGCGGACGGCTTCGATAAAGTCGACGGCATAGCCATCGTGCTCGGCGATACCGGTGGCGATAGCGAAGATATTCGGGTCGAAGATGATGTCTTCAGGCGGGAAGCCATTGGCGACTAGCAGCTTGTAAGCGCGTTCGCAGATTTCCACTTTGCGCTGGAAGGTATCTGCCTGCCCCTTTTCATCGAAGGCCATAACAATGACCGCCGCACCGTACTGGCGCGCCAGGCGTGCCTGACGCAGGAATTCGGCTTCGCCTTCCTTCATGGAGATGGAGTTAACGATGCCCTTGCCTTGTATGCATTTGAGACCGGCCTCAATGACGGACCACTTCGATGAGTCGATCATGATCGGCACACGGGAGATATCCGGTTCCGAGGCGATCAGTTGCAGGAAGCGCACCATGGCAGCTTCCGAATCCAGCATCGCTTCATCCATATTGATGTCGATGACCTGAGCGCCGTTTTCTACCTGTTGGCGGGCGACGGCCAGCGCATCGTCGAAGCGGCTTTCCAGAATCATCTTGGCGAAAGCGCGCGAGCCGGTCACGTTAGTGCGTTCGCCAACGTTGACGAAGAAAGACTCGGGGCCGATCTCGCAAGGCTCAAGGCCAGAGAGGCGCAGACGATGGGGCACATCAGCCGGTTGGCGTGGCTTAACATCAGCAACGGCATTGGCAATCGCGCGGATGTGATCTGGCGTGGTGCCGCAACAGCCGCCGACGATATTGACCAGACCATGCACGGCCCACTCGCGGATATCTTCCGCCAGCATTTCCGGTGTCTCATCGTAACCACCGAAGGCATTGGGCAGGCCGGCATTCGGGTGGGCAGAAATATAAGTTGGGCAGATGCGCGACAGCGTTTCAACGTGTGGGCGCAACTCTTTGGCGCCGAGCGCGCAGTTCAGACCCATGGAGATCGGGCGGGCGTGCGCCAGTGAAATCCAGAAGGCTTCGGCAGTCTGGCCGGAAAGGGTACGACCCGAGGCATCGGTAATAGTGCCGGAAATCATCACGGTCCAGCGGCGACCGCGATCGATAAAGACCTGTTCGACGGCAACCACAGCGGCTTTGGCATTGAGCGTATCAAAGACGGTTTCGATCAGCAGAATGTCGGCGCCGCCATCAATCAGACCATTGGCCGCTTCTTTGTAGTTGGTGACCAGGTCGTCAAAAGTAACGTTACGTGCACCCGGATCATTCACATCCGGTGAGATTGATGCGGTACGCGATGTCGGGCCGATGACGCCAGCCACCAGGCGGGGCTTGGCCGGGTTCTGGGCGGTGTATTTGTCACAGGCGGCGCGAGCCAGGGCTGCGCCAGCAACGTTAAGTTCGTAAACGATCTCTTCCAGTTTGTAGTCCGACTGGGAAAGACGCGTGGCATTGAAGGTGTTGGTTTCAATGATGTCAGCGCCCGCCGCCAGATATTGCTCGTGGATGCCCTGAATGATTTCCGGGCGCGTCAGCAGTAGGAGATCGTTGTTGCCCTTCAGGTCATGCGCGTGGTTTGCGAAGCGCTCGCCGCGGAAATCGGCTTCGGTCAGGCTGTGCCGTTGAATCATCGTGCCCATGGCGCCGTCGAGCACAAGGACGCGTTCTTTCAGGTGGGAAAGAATCTCTTCAGTACGATCGGGTTGTGGTGCGTTCATAGCTGTCATCTTCAAAAAACAAAACCCGCCGGTCAGCGGAGCTGTAAGCGGCGGGTGTTCGGCATCCCATCGCTTTAGCAGTATTTATTAACGCGCCCGCAAGCTGAGGAGCTCAAATCGGCGCGTGGCATCAATCCAAGCCGTGACAATACGGGTCTGAAGCCGCTACGTCAAGCAAATCAATGGGTTGGCGAATATAAAATGTGTATGGTTAAAATGCATGGATTATGGCGCGCGCTTGGTACCTCGTTCAAAGCAAACCCCGCAACGAAGCGCGGGCGCTGGAGAACCTCGTTCGTCAGGGTTACGAGACTTATTTGCCCTTAATGGAAGTGGAACGCCTACAGCGCGGCAAGTTGCTCAAGAAGATGGAGCCGTTGTTTCCCCGGTATCTGTTTCTGCATCTGGAAGAGGGCAACGATAACTGGGGTCCCATTCGTTCAACGATGGGGGTGGCCGGTCTGGTACGTTTTGGGCAAGCCTACGCGGTTGTGTCCGATGAAGTTCTAGAGGCTGTTCGTGAGCGCACGCAGGATATCAAGAAAGCACTCTTCGAATCGGGCGATGGCATTCGTGTCGTCAGTGGCCCTTTGCTGGGGCTAGAGGGCGTTTTTGAAATCACCGACGGCGAACAGCGCAGCTTTGTCCTCCTTGAGTTTATGCAGAAGCAACAACGCGTTTCCGTCTCGACTGCCGATTTACGCGCCAGTCTTTAAGGGCTGATTATCTCAGGGTGTTTGCGCGAGGAAATCTCGGGTGAGCGCAACCCAGTAAGAAATGCCCTGGGCCGTGATGTCATCGTTAAAGTCGTAATGCGGGTTATGCAGCGTGCAACCGCCCTCGCCCGGTCCGTTGCCTAACCAGACATAGCAGCCGGGTTTTTCCAGCAGCATGAACGCAAAGTCTTCGGCGCCCATGGAAGGCAATTCGTTTTTGATGACGTTTTCCGTGCCTAGTAAGTGGGCTGCCACGTGCTGACAGAAGTGGGCTTCGGGCGCGCTGTTAACGGTGGGCGGGTAACGGTGTTCGTACCGCACCTCGATCTGTGCGCCATAGGTCGCAGCAATACCCGTGCAGATTTCCTGAATCCGGTGCTCAACGAGTTGTTGCACTTCCGGTTTGAATGTACGGATGGTGCCCCGTAAAACAGCATCTTCAGGAATGACGTTCCAGGCATCACCTGCGTGGAATTGCGTGACGGAAATAACGCCTGCATCGCACGGGTGCAGGTTGCGTGAGATAACGCTTTGCAGCGCTTGTACAACTTGCGCGCCAACCAGAATGGTATCGACGCCCTGGTGGGGCATAGCAGCATGGCAGCCGTGGCCACGGATCAGAATTTCCAGGCCGCAGGTACCCGCCATAACGGGGCCGGGCATGATGGCCATCTGGCCGACGGGCAGCCCCGGCCAATTGTGTAAACCGAAAACCGCATCCACCGGAAACTGTTTGAACAGTCCCTGTTCGATCATGACGCGTGCACCGCCCTCACCTTCTTCGGCGGGCTGGAAAATAAATACAACCGTGCCATCGAAATCGCGGTGCTCCGATAGATACCGGGCAGCACCCAGCAACATGGCGGTATGACCATCATGGCCGCAGGCGTGCATTTTGCCGGCATGGCGTGATCGGTGAGGGAATTCGTTGAGCTCAGGCATGGGCAGCGCATCCATGTCGGCCCGTAGGCCGATCATGCGTTTACCAGTACCTGCTTTGATAACGCCAACGACACCGGTGCCGGCTAGACCGCGGTGTACTTCGATGCCGTAGCTTTCTAGGGCTTTGGCGACCACATCCGCCGTGCGGCTTTCTTCAAAAGCCAACTCCGGGTGGGCGTGAATGTCGCGGCGAATAGCGGTTACTTCCGCCAGAAAAGGCAGGTCGAGCAGTTTCATGGTGCACCTGAGGCAGCGCCTCTACGTTGAACGTCGTGTCACCATTATGGCGCATTCCCCAGCTATACTGAACCCATATGGAACTTGTCGTCATTAGTGGCCTCTCCGGCTCTGGTAAATCGATCGCCCTCGCCGTGCTGGAGGATGCTGGGTATTACTGCGTCGATAATCTGCCAGCGGACATGTTGCCAGTGCTGGTGGGACATTTGCGCCGTGACGGCTACACGCGTGTTGGTGTTGCCGTGGACGTGCGTAGCGGCCCCTCGCTAGAGGCGTTGCCGAAGGCGCTCGAAAATTTGCGCCGTGACGCGCAGGTGAGCGTGCTCTTTCTGGACGCCAGTGATGAAACATTACTGCAACGGTTTTCCGAGACGCGACGCGCCCACCCGCTAACCAGCGAAACAATGACACTGGGTGAGGCTTTGCGCCATGAGCGTGCCTTGCTCGAACCGGTGGCCGAAATGGGTCACCGTCTGGATACCAGCCACCTGAAGCCAGCCGTGCTGCGCGCCTGGATTCGTGATTTTCTCAAGGTGGATAGCCAGGATGGCCTCACCTTAGTGTTTGAATCCTTCGGTTTTAAACACGGCGTGCCGCGCGATGCGGACATCATGTTTGATGTGCGTTGTCTGCCTAATCCGCACTACGATGCGCTGCTGCGCCCGCTAACCGGAAAAGATGCACTGGTCGCGGCTTTTCTCGAGGCGCAGCCAGATGCGCTCAAGCTGCGTGCAGATATCGCCCGTTTTGTTGCCGACTGGTTACCCAAATACGGGCATGACAACCGCTCGTATCTAACCGTGGCGATTGGTTGTACCGGTGGGCAGCACCGCTCTGTCTGGATGACCGAGTGGCTGGCCACGCAATTTGCCAATCGGCCTGACGTTCTGGTTCGCCACCGTGAACTGGTTCCCGAAGCATCCCATCAGAAAACTGCTGCGTCCCGGTGATGCTTTGGTATTGCTCGCCGGTATTGCCGGTTGGGTAATGCTTTCGGTATCGCTGTGGCAGTCTGGTCCTGCGGCTCAGGCCCAAGTGCGTCGTGATGGTGTGCTGGTAGCGGCGTATCCGTTGAATGAAGACCGCACGGTTTCCGTAACCGGCCCTATTGGCACTACGATGATCCGGATTGAATCGGGTCGTGCCCGGGTGGTGAGTGATCCGGGTCCCCGCCAGTATTGCGTGCGTCAGGGTTGGCTGACACGGCCTGGCGAGATGGCGCTGTGCGCCCCCAATCACATCAGTCTGACCCTAACGGGTGGTCAACCGACCTATGAGTCGATGGCCTATTAATATGCTGCGCCGATTGATCCTGACCCCTGATGATCACCGTATTGCGCGGCTAACGGCGGCCGCTATTGCTATTGCGCTGGTTGAATCGGCGGTGCCCAGCCCATTGCCAGGGGTGAAGCCTGGGTTGGCCAACATCATTACGCTGCTCGTCTTGCTGCGCTATGACTGGACAACCGCTGCCTGGGTAACGCTGCTGCGCGTGCTGGCTGTTAGCCTGCTGGTTGGCCAGTTTCTGGCACCGGGCTTTGTGTTGTCGCTGGGCGGGGCTCTGGCCTCGCTGCTGGCGCTCTTTATCGTACAGCCGCTGGTGCGATGTCAGTCGCGCTGGTTTGGCCCGGTAACTTTGTCGATCGTCGCGGCGCTGGCGCATATGCTGACGCAGTTACTGATCGTGCGGGCGTGGCTGGTGCCCAGCCCCGGCGTATGGGTGTTGGCCCCCGTGTTTTTTGGCGCCGCGCTATTTTTTGGATCGCTCAACGGGCTGATTGTTGCCTGGCTCATGCAGCCGAATGCCGGTGGCGTAGCCAGCAATGAAAATCTGCCGCACAATACCCAGCCATGACCGAACTGATTAACCGACCCGCAGCGACCCCGCAACGCGTTTGCCTGGCCTGGACCGGCGCGTCCGGCCTGCCTTATGGGTTGCGTTTGATGGACGCCTTGCTGTCGGCAGGTGTTACTGTCGAGCTGATCTATTCGCAAGCAGCACAAGTGGTCGCGCAGCAGGAGTTGAATTTACGCCTGCCGTCATCGCCGGATGAAGCGCTGCAATTGCTGCAGCAGCAGTTTCCGAATCGTCCGGGCAAATTACTGGTTTACGGACGTGATGCCTGGTT
The DNA here is from genome assembly GCA_903870055.1 of uncultured Pseudomonadota bacterium. Taxonomy (GTDB): domain Bacteria; phylum Pseudomonadota; class Gammaproteobacteria; order Burkholderiales; family Rhodocyclaceae; genus Fluviibacter. The sequence continues at coordinate 13,084 of CAIQBG010000043.1, read as the reverse complement.
TTCGCCAGTGGCATCCGGCTCTAACCCACCGGACGCCATGGTGGTTTGTCCCTGTTCGATGGGCACGCTGGCCAGCATTGCTGCCGGCCTGGCAGATAACCTGATTGAGCGGGCGGCGGATGTGGTGATCAAGGAGCGTCGCTCACTGATTCTGGTGCCGCGCGAAACACCTTTCTCGGTGATTCATCTGGAAAACATGTTGCGTCTGGCACGTGCCGGCGCAGTGATTGTGCCGCCCTCGCCGGGCTTTTACGAGCACCCGCAAAGCGTGGCTGATCTGGTGGATTTTGTGGTGGCACGCATTCTGGATCAATTGCGTGTACCGCACACCCTGGGCAAACGCTGGGGCGGCGCGGTTTAAACCTTAATCTTCTGCTGCCTCGGCAACGAGAAGTTTGCGCCAGGGCGTTGGCAACGCCAGGTCTTCGGCGGCGGCCAGCGGATAGGCATCGAGTTCCCGGTGCCGGTTTAAGGCGATAGGTTCCGTTGTGCTTTTAATCACGTAACGGGCTACTTCGGCCTGTAGTTCGAAGTGTGTGAATTTGTGGCGAACGGTTTTGCTCGCCAGGGCGATTGCACTTGCGGGCAATTGCACGCTGTCGGCATCGGGCAGACTAAGCAGCCCGCCCCAGATGCCACACGCCTGCCGGCGCTCTAACCACACATGATCGGCATCACGGATTAACCAGACTTTGCTGGTGCGCACAGGCAGGCTGGCTTTCGCTTTACGGTGGGGTAGTTCACTGACGCGATCTGTCTGCTGCGCATGGCAGAAACCGGCCATCGGACAGGTATCGCAGCGCACCTTGGTGCGCGTACAGCACGTGGCGCCTAGATCCATCAGGCCCTGTGTATAGGCCTCGATGTCCTTTTTCGGCAGAAGCGATTCGGCCAGCAACCATAACTGCTTATCAACCGCCGACGTGGTGGGCACGCCTTCGATACCGAAGACCCGGCAAAAGACCCGTTTGACGTTGCCGTCCAGAATGGCGGCGCGGTGCCCAAACGCAAAGGCGGTGATGGCGGCAGCCGTGGAGCGGCCGATACCGGGTAGCGCCGCCAAAAGCGCAGGATCGTTGGGAAACTTGCCTTGATACGCTGTGGTGATTGCCTGGGCACACGCATGCAGGTTACGGGCGCGGGCGTAGTAGCCGAGTCCGGCCCAGAGTGTCAGAACATCATTGATATCGCCTTTGGCCAGGGCTTTAACCGTCGGAAAGCGCTCAAGAAACCGAGCGTAATAGGGAATCACCGTTTGCACCTGCGTCTGCTGCAGCATGATTTCCGATAGCCAGATGCGATACGGGTCGGTGGTCTGCTGCCAGGGTAGGTCATGCCGGCCATGTTTTTTCTGCCAGCGCACCAGGGCTGCTGTGAATTTAGTCAGCGCGGGCGTATTGGCGGTGATCGCATTAAGATCGGTTTGTGCGGTAGCAGTCTTGCGCATGGAAGATTTGGTCGGCAACGTCATGGTGAGCGGTATAATCTGCGCCCATCCTAACGCATTGCACATCAAACCGGCATGACCCGAACCACGCGGTCTCCAGAGACTGAAAATCCCGAACCTTTTCCTTTCGAGCAAGCTGGCTCGACGGGGGATGTACAACGTGATCTGCGCGTGGCGCTCGGCCGTTTTCCGACAGGGGTTGCCGTTATTACTGCGCTGGACGCCGACGGCCTGGCCATTGGTCTGACCGTGAGCTCTTTTAATACCGTGTCGCTCGATCCCGCGTTAGTGGTGTGGAGTTTGCAGTTGAGCTCGCGCCATGTGCCCACGTTTGAAACGACCAAGGGCTACGCGATCAATATTTTGTCGCAGGCACAGGCCGAGGTGTCCAATCTGTTCGCCTCGTCACTGGATAATGCCTTTGATGCGGTAGCCTGGGCGCCCGGTTTGGGCGGTGTGCCGCTACTTGCCGGTTGTTGTGCCTGGTTTGAAGTCGATAACTTCCAGCAGCTCGACGGCGGTGACCACCGGCTTTACCTGGGCAAGGTGCGCCGTTTCGCAGCGGATCCGTCACCCGTGCCGCTGGTCTTCCATGATGGCGATTACGCGTCGCTGAATAAATAGATCATGGCAAACCACCAGAAGCCGAGATTGTTTCTGGTGCTTGGGGATCAGTTGCACCCCGATCCACATCCTCTGCTGGCGCAAGCAACTGCTAACGATTTTGTCTTGATGGCGGAGGTGCCGGAAGAGTCCACGCACGTCTGGAGTCATAAAGCGCGCTCCGCACTTTTCTTTGCAGCGATGCGGCACTTCGCGGCGCATCAAGCGTCTATGGGGCAGGCCATTGATTACTGGCGGATAGGGACGCACGATTGCCTCTCATTGGCAGAGGCCGTGTGTCGGTTTGTGGCGCAACACCCCGAAATTTCGGCGCTCTGCCTGCTCGAACCAGGCGCGGTGCGTGTGCTTGAGGCAATGCAGGCCTGTGCTAGGCAGCTGGGCATCCCTCTGGCAGTTTCGCCGGATCCACATTTTCTATGCGCCCTGGATGACTTTAATCAATGGGCAGCCGCTAGCGACAAGGCAGGTAGAGACAGTTTGCGCATGGAGTTTTTTTACCGCTGGATGCGTAAACGCACGGGTGTCCTCATGCAGGATGCTCAACCCGTCGGCGGCCAGTGGAATTTTGATGCTGAAAACCGCAATGGTTTTGGCGCTGCTGGCCCACCACCGGTTCCTACACCCAGACGCTTTCTACCCGATGCGCTAACGCAGGAAGCCTGTGCCGATGTATCCCGCTATTTGCCGGATCATCCGGGCAGCCTGGCGTCTTTTGGTTGGCCCGTGACGCCACGAGAGGCATTGGACGCGCTGGATGATTTCATAATGCATCGGCTGCCTGAGTTTGGTCGCTGGCAGGATGCGATGTGGCAGGGCGAGGCCTTTCTCTGGCATTCGCTGATTTCTGCCGCGCTGAATCTTAAGCTGCTGGATCCGCGGGTGGTGATTTCGCGCGCCGAAGCAGCGCTGGCTTCTGGCAAAGCACCGCTAGCGGCAGTGGAAGGATTTATCCGGCAGATCTTAGGCTGGCGTGAGTTTGTCCGGGGTGTGTACTGGCGCTATGCCAGTCAGTGGCCGAGCACCAGTTTTCTCGATGCACAGCGCGCTTTACCTGATTGGTACTGGACGGGTAAAACTCAAGCGGCTTGTTTGAAGGAAGCGATTAGCCAGACCTTGACCCATGGCTATGCACATCACATACAACGGTTGATGGTGACAGGTAATTTTGCTTTGCTGGCCGGCCTTGATCCGCGGCAGGTGGCAGATTGGTATCTGGCAGTTTACGTCGATGCCGTTGATTGGGTGGAAGAGCCCAATACCTTAGGTATGGCGCTCTTTGCTCTGGGGCCGCGCATGACCAGCAAGCCGTATATCGCCTCCGGCGCTTATATCAAGCGTATGAGCAACGCCTGCAAGCATTGTGTTTATAAACCGGAGATAAGAACCGGACCCAAGGCTTGCCCCTATACAACCTTGTACTGGGATTTCCTGATGCAGCATGCATCTTGGCTACGGCAGAACCCGCGCATGGCTATGGCCTACAAGAATCTGGACCGCATGCCGGAGGCGGAACAAACGGCGATCAGCGAGTGGGCGACAATCCGTTTACAGACGCTGGAAAGCCTTTAACCCGCCGAGATTATTGGGCCGTGTTTGTGACGTTGATCATCTCATCGACTTTAAATCCCAGTGTCGCTGCTTTCTGCTTAAGTGCATCGACGGTGCTGGCATCCAGAGCAGGCGTGCGCGAGAGTATCCATAGATAAGACCGGTTCGGCGCACCCACCATGACCCAGCGGTACTGCGGATCCAGATCCATAATCCAGTAGTCGCCCCAGACGATTGGGAGCCAGGCCAGCCAATCCGGCGCGAAACGTACTTTGAGTTGGCCGGGGTGGGTGGCATCAGGTATCTCGGCAATGCCTTTAGCAGAGATAAATCCATCTTTAGTGCCGCAACGATTAACGACATCGATACGCTGATCTTCACGCAGCGCATAGGTGGCCGTGATATCGCCCGTGCAATTACGTTCGAACCACATAGGCAGTCGCGAAATTTCATACCAGCGCCCGGCGTAGCGCTCCAGATCCACCTGGCTGACGGTGGGCAACGAAGGCTCGGCTGCTGACAATGGGCTTAGCCATAAAAGGCTGGCAAAAAGAGCGCTGAGGAGCGTGCGTAAAAAGATGGCCATTCGAATCTCCATTTGCCCCTATCAAAGTTAGGGACAATTAAGGTTTTCATAATACGGGTACGGCACAATGCTTGGTAGGACCTGATGGAGAACATTATGCACGCACAGAATTTCATGAAACAGGGGCTGCTGGGACTGGCTATGCTTTTAGCCGGTGCAACGGTGACTTTGGCTTATGCGGAAACACCGCAAAACTTTCTGGATGGCTATGCCCAGGAAGCCAAAGCCCAGAATCCGGCTTTCAAAGGCTTTTCGGCAAAGGCTGGCGAGGCGTTTTATAAAAACAAGCATGGCGGCGATTGGAGCTGCTCCAGTTGTCACACGGATAACCCAGCCGCCGAGGGGAAACACACGGTAACGGGCAAGCTGATCCAGCCGCTCTCACCGAATGCCAATGCAGCGCGGTTTAGCGATACTGCCAAGGTTAACAAGTGGTTTAAGCGTAACTGCAATGATGTGCTCAAGCGCGAATGTACCCCGGAAGAAAAGGGTAATCTGTTGACCTATCTACTATCCGTTAAATCTTGAGAGAAACCATCATGAAAATCTCGAGCCAATTATTTGCAGCCTTGGCCGTTCTTACAACGGCTGGTGTCGCGTCGACGGCCAGTGCCGGGGACAACAACTACGGCCCCTACCCCAATTACTACAGTGAAGAGTGCGGGAGCTGTCATGTGCCCTATCCGCCGCAGCGCATGACGCAGGCCGGTTGGCAAACCCAGATCAACGGTCTGAAACATCATTACGGCACGGATGCGAGTGTGGATGCCCCGGCCAGCCAGACGATCCTGTCCTATCTGGTTAACAATGCCGGTTGGAAAGAAAAGCTTGCGCCGACTGATCCCACGGCACGCATAACCAAGACGCGGTGGTTTACAAAAGAACATGGTGCAACGGCCCCTAAGGGAAAGAGCTTCAGTGATTGTGCCCAATGCCATACGAAAGCGGTACAGGGCGACTTTAATGAGCAAAGCCTGAAGGTGCCTGCCGGGTGGCTAAAATGATTCATACCGATTCGGGTGTGCCTGTAGCAGACTCCCGTATCCTGGTCTGGGATATCCCGACCCGAATTTTTCACTGGCTGCTGGTGCTGTGCTTTACGGTGGCGTACCTGACCAGTGAGTCGGAGCGTTGGCAGTTGTGGCATGTCGTGGCCGGTTACACCTTCGGTGCATTGCTTCTGTTCCGCCTGCTCTGGGGTATGGTGGGGAGTCGCTATGCACGCTTTAGCCAGTTTGTCCGTGGGCCGTCGCAGGTGCTGACCTATCTGCGCTCATTGTTGAGCCGCAAACCCGATCACTACACAGGGCATAACCCGGCCGGTGCGCTGGCTATTGTGGGCATACTCGGCCTAGGTTTGTTGACGGTGCTAACCGGCTGGGCCAGTTTTAACGATTACGGCGACTGGATCGGCGAGCTGCATGAAGGCATCGTCAATGTCTTGCTGCTGATTATCGGTATTCATATCGCCGGCGTTTTGATTTCGAGCCTATTGCATCGGGAGAACCTGGTGCGTGCCATGGTCAATGGCTATAAAGAGGGCGCGTCTGTGGAAGCCATCCGTTATCCGCAATGGATCGCGGCGGTTCTGCTGGTTGTAGGCCTGATTGCTTTCCTATGGGCACTAGTGAGCAGCCAATTGCCGTTGCTGATGCCATGAGCCGCCGTCTGCGGCATACTGCATCCATCAAAGGATAAAACAATGCGTATTTTGATAGTGGAAGATGATCCGATGCTGGGCGAAGGTCTGCAGGCGGGTCTGCGTCAGGCAGGCTTTCACCCGGAATGGGTCAAAGATGGAGAATCCGCTTGGCAAACACTGCGGCACGACACGTTTAGCGCAGTTGTTCTGGATCTCGGACTGCCCAAAATGGACGGTCTGGAAGTGTTGAAGCGTGTGCGGGCAAATGAGCAGAAATTTCCGGTGCTGGTATTGACTGCGCGCGATACCGCTCAGGACGTTATTGCCGGACTTGATTCGGGCGCTGACGATTACATGGTTAAGCCCTGCGATCTGGGTGAACTGGCAGCGCGTCTGCGGGCGCTGATCCGTCGGGCGGCCGGTGCAGCAGCGCCAATTATGCAAGTGGGCGCACTCACGCTCGACCCGGCATCGCGCGACGTACACTATGAACAAAAAGACGTGGAGTTATCACCGCGCGAATTTGATCTGCTGCACGAGTTGATGCTCAATGCCGGCCGTGTGCTGACACGTGCCCAGCTTGAGTCGAAGATTTATCCGTGGGGTGAAGAAGTCGAGTCGAATGCGCTGGAAGTGCATGTGCACCACTTGCGGCGTAAAACAGCCACCGAGGTGATTAAGACCGTACGTGGTGTTGGCTACATCATGCCAAAATGAAGCTCAGGCTCTGGTGGCGACGAGCCCGTCAGGGCTCTGGCAGCTTGCAACTCCAGTTGCTTTCAGGGACCCTCGGTCTCGTCGCGCTCATTTGGGTCGCGTTGAGCATTAGCGCTTGGCATAACGCGGTTTCCGAAGGCGATGAGCTATTTGATGCCCACCTGGCGCAAACCGCTGCCCTGCTCGCGGTGCTCAGTAGTGATGGTTCTGACGAAATTCCCGATGAACTGCCTTCTCACCGCTACGCCCGCAAAGTTGCATTTCAGATCTGGACTGATAAGGGACACTTGCTGGCGCGCTCTACCTCTGCGCCTAGAGATGCGCTAACAGATCAGATTCGTGGTTTCTCCGATAGAAAGATAGATGGGCGTAGCTGGCGTGTTTATAGTCTGCGCGATACCCGTCATGGGCACCTGATTCTGGTGGCAGAAACACTCGAAGCACGGCACGCGATTGGTGCCGAGCTCGCCAAACAATTGCTCACGCCGTTCGCGATCGGTTTGCTATTGCTGGCCTTGAGCCTGGTGCTGCTGATGCGTCACCGGTTTATGCCATTGCGCCGATTGGCCATATTCATTGGCCAGCGGTCGCCGGAGCGACTGGATCCGATTGATCTGGAGGACGTGCCTGGCGAGCTACATCCCATTATCGAACAGACCAACCGCTTACTCGAACGTGTAGCGACATCGATCGAACAGGAGCGGCGTTTCACGGCGGATGCTGCGCATGAAATTCGCACACCGCTGGCCGCGATTCGCACGCATGCACAGGTGGCTATTGCCGCAATAGACAAGACTGAGCGGGATCATGCGCTGTCACTTGTTGTGCAGGCCAGTGATCGGGCAACGCACTTGCTTGGCCAGTTGTTAACGATGGCTCGCCTAGATAGCGTAAGTCTTATCGGCGGCTTTGTCTTGTGCGATTTGCGTCAGATTGCCGTAGGGGTAATTGCCGATCTAACACCCCAGGCGCTGGCCAAGAATGTGGAGTGCATGCTGAACGAAGGCAATGTGGCACCCGTAAAAGGGGACCCTACCTTGTTGGCGGTATTGGTGCGCAATCTGGTTGATAACGCCATCCGTTATTCACCGGCAGGCACGGCTGTTACGGTTACCATCCGGCAACTTGATGGTGGGGTGAGATTAGTTGTGTCTGATCAGGGGCCGGGCATACCGGCCGAAGAGCGTCAGCGAGTAATGTCACGGTTTACTCGCCTTGCCGGAAATGATGCCCCGGGTTCTGGCCTGGGGCTTTCGATTGCTTTGCGTATCGCCGAATTACACGATGCATCACTAACGCTCGCTGATGGGCCTGCCCAACAGGGGCTGAGTGTGGTGCTAGTCTTGCCGACTGACTCTGAAAACTAAGTTCGCCGTATTGGCGAGCGCGATGCCGCTCAGCATGAGTAGCATCGATCCAACGATGTCGCCGGTGGCCATCGCCGCCCAGAGGCGGAAGTTCTCCCACGCTGAAGGATTAACATAAGCGCCTTCAAGGTTGAGACGGGTAAAGACCAATTGATGCAGTGAGGCTGAGAGCAGGCCCTGGCTAAAAACGACAATCAGCACGTCACTGAATCGTAACTCATCCAGATCCGAGCCGATTTTTCGCCACCAGCAAACGAGTTGCATCATCACATAGGCAGAGAATGCCGAGATGGCACAAATGGCTAGTGCATAGGATGCGTCTAAAGCCGGTAAATGACCCAGGTAATCAATCGTCGAATAAATGCAGCCGACAAATACACCAACGGCACCACGCAGCCCGAAAACTAGAACAGCCAAGGTGCGAATGCCGGCAGGTAGAAAGATTAACGCAACGCCCATTGCATAATCCAGCGCAGGCATGAAATGTTGAATTAGCAGTTGCAGCTTCCACATCAATATCCAGCCGAGCGCCCCGAATGCATAGGGCATCGGTTTGGCGTTGACGAGGATTTGAATAATATTGGGTGGGTGCATTCTGGGCGCCTGATGAGGCATTCTATGTCATCTTCGGCGACATCGGCGTTGGATGTTATCGATTACAATAGCGACCAGTTTGTCAGTGCGGGCGTCGTATAGTGGCATTACCTAAGCTTCCCAAGCTTATGAGGAGGGTTCGATTCCCTTCGCCCGCTCCAGGTGCCTAAACCTATTGATTTATAAGAAGATTTTTTAAGGTTTAGAAGGGGGGTTCCCACATAGGGGTCCCACTTGATACGAGTTCCAAGACTGAAAAAGAACCGCCACGGCGTTTTTTGCCTGCGTGTTTTATGGCGCGACCCATTCGGGAAGCAGCACGATAGTCTGCATAGTTTAGGCACAAAAGACGCAGACATAGCGAGGGTTCTTGCGCTACAGTTCAACGAAGCATTTGAGCGAAAACGCACGATGGCAAACAAAAATAGACTACCTGGCCTTACCGATTTTTTGCGTCCTGAAAATAAAAATGCAAAAAGTTCGGGGCTCGACGACATTACGCAAAAATACGAACTTGATTTAGCGCGGGGCGTGATGCGTGCCAATGGTCAGGCAGACCACGAATTGCTAATGCAGGCGCTTGAAGCCTACAAGGCTATTCACGGGACGATGCCGCCGCTTCAAGTTGCAATGGCTATGGGGCTTCCCCAACAACAAAGGCCTCTGGCGAGAGCCCCTGAAAAATCGCTTTTGTTTAGCCAAGTAGTCGCTGCATATCTCGAAGAGAAGAAATTAGATAACAGCGAAAACACTATCACTGCCAAGCAACGCACCTATAACGACTTTAAGGAATTTTTGGGCGACTTGGAAATCAACCTGTTCGGCAAGCCTGAACTGGTGCAATGGAAAACTGCGGATCTGAAACGGGGGATTAAGGCAGTTCGGCTCAATGCGCGGTTGGGCCAACTCCACGACCTGTTTAACTGGGCTATAAATAATGGGCATTACACGGCAGCACCGACCAGCCCTGTCGAGGGGCTGCGCATTGGCCGAAATAGCAAACTTTCAACAAAATATGAGAGTTATGAGCCGTTCAGTAATGACGAACTTAAAGCCATCTTCGGCGCTGGCTACCTGAAAAAGTTCCATAAGCCCGATTTCTATTGGCTGCCCATCGTTGCCCTGTTCACAGGTGCCAGACGGGAGGAAATTGCCGCTCTAAACGCAGCCGATATTAAGACCGTTGATGGCGTTCAGTGTATTCACATACAGAAGGGCAAAACTGCGGATGCGCGGCGGCTGGTGCCGATACACCCCCAGTTGGTTGAGATGGGCTTCGTGGACTACGCAAAGCACCTGCAAGAACAGGGGGAGGAGTTCCTGTTTCCTCATCTAACTGAAGGGGCTAACGGCAAGGGTAAAAATGCGGGTCGGCAATTTAGCGACTGGTTGGACGAGGTAGGCCTTTCGGACAAACGAAAAGTTTTTCATTCTTTCCGCCACACAGCCATTACCCGCCTCCACGCGACAGGCGCCAACCCCGCCCATGTGATGCAGATCACAGGCCACAGCAGCGAAACGCAGGGCGTTCACTTCCAGACCTACACGCACGATGTGGGCTTAAAGGCGTTGTCCGATACGCTGGCTAAACTGTCGTACCCGCTAGACTTTGAGATGGTCAGGGCGTCAGATTCGACCTTTAAAGAGTTCCTCATCAACTGGAAGCGGAACCAAGAAAAACGCGCAAAGTATCTGGAACGCATCAGGAAACAAAAACAGAACCCGCGTTAAGGTTTTCGTTTTGGCGTTCTGTTGGTGAGCATCTCGGCGACGGCAATCATTTTAAAAACAGATGGTGGCCGTTTCGCTGGCCGAAAATCTTCTGGGTCGGTGTTCAGTCGGCTCAAACGGTTGTCGAGATAGTCTTCCAGCGCCTTTTCAGTTTGCGCGAATAGGTCGGCCACCATCGGGTCATTTGAGGCATTAGCCGCCTGAATGTCGGCATAGGTCGGGTGTTCGCCCTTCTCCTGTGCGCGTTTCAAAATCTCACGCCATCTTTGGCGTAGTGCTTCAATTTCTTGGGGTGTTGGTTGTCTCATTATTGATCCTCACATTCTTGGTCTGGGTTTAGGGGCTGCTTTGGGTTTATGGCGCAATGCATCGACGCGGGTTTTCTCGTCGGCCTTCCTGACAGCCTGCGCGGTGTTGGCAACAGCATAAAGGGCGCAAGCCTCGGGAGTTCTGCCTGCTGACAGCCCCTGCTCAAAATAAGCCTTATAAATGTTTTGCGTGGTCTGCCGTTGCTCTGGGGCTAATGAGTGCCACCGCTGTGCCAGCCAATCTGCCTTCTTATCGACCTCGTTCTGGGTTATGTAGTCCTGTAAAACAGGCCGTAAGGCTTGGCGGTGAAGGGTCAGGCCTTCGGCCAGAGGCAAAAACTCGTTGTAGGTCATTTGAATAGGCTCGGCGTTGATAGTGGAAGAACGCAACGCCTCCAATTCTTCGTTCACGCCTGCAAGTTCATTTGCTGCATCTTCCGCCATAACTTCCAATGTCATTTTTTCAAGCGCTGGGGAATGACTTGGTTGGTAATTTCTCATCGTTCGCCGTTTTAAAACGAGTGCCTCCCTTTCTTTGCGCTTCGCTTCGTAAGTTGGCCCTGCGTCTTTGAGTACAGGCCCAATCTTGGCTTCCAATCGATTGGGCGGTTCATATCTTGGACAAATACGGCGAATGTGTCGTAGATAGAGTTCCTTGGCTTTAGTAAGCCATCCGCGTTTTGAGATCTCACGATCTTTGGGGTTCTGCTGGCTGAAATAATTTTTTTGCTCGTCTTGGTTGAGACTTCGTTTCAATGCAGCAGGAGCGCCGCGCTCGGAAAACATCAAATGGGCGTGCGGGTTGTTGGGCTTATCGTGAATTGCCAAGCGGTAAGCGTGGCGATTGCCGAGAAGTTCGTCCGCATAGTCCTGCGCCCATTGGACTTTGTTTTGCGTTTCATTGGGAATGGCAAAAATGACGGTTCGATATGAACGGCCATTAAGCCGTTCCTTGGTGTCAGCAATTTCAAAAAAGTGGCGTGCGTCTTTCGCCCAGGAGGGCAAATTGCGGTCAATGACGGCTATGACCTCATCTTTGTGGGCATAGCGGTCGTTGCCAGCAATGTAGTTAGCGTGGGCGGCACCGCGTGCTGCTGACGCTCGGCTTGTGCGTGTGCGCAGGTAAAAAGTCGCCATTTTTATCCTTTCATTCTGGTTGTTCTTTAACCAGTATGAAAAAAAATGCGAATTGGCAAGTGCTGAACAGCATTTGCGATTTTGCTTTTTAAACGGGTCAAGGGTGCTCCCTTGCGCAAACGTTTGCTCGAAGAGAAACGTGTATTGCGCATAACTGAATAGTTATGGCCGAGTGTCGAGCCTGCTTTATCTAATGTTGCTCGAACTCGGTTCAGCGGCGGCTGTCCTCCATTGACATTTACAACCTAATCAGCGAAGACAACCACAGGAGCAACGGTAAAAAAACCGCTGCCAATGTCAAAAAACAATGGAGACAAAATATGCCGAATACAATCACTGCCGAACAACTCGCCGCCAAGGAAAAACGCCTCAAACAGCGTGCAGACGCTCTCGCACGAAAGCACGCCTACGCAGCAAAAAAGGCTGCTGAAATCACCGCCCAACTACGCGAGCGCCAGCGCTTCGCGGAGGCGCATATCAAATATGCGCTGGGGGGTGCCATCATCAAGATTTTTGAGACGCAGCCAGCCACCCCACGCCTGATTAAAGCCATCATTGCTGCCGCAGAAGAGGGGGTTCAATCGGCAGGCTCTGGCCGTGATGAGTGGGAAGTGAAAAAAATGGAATGGCTGGCAAAGTGCGCGGATGGGGAATCATAATTTTTCGGGTGCGTTCGCGCCGCGCCCTTTTTCCCTTGCTTCGCAAGGGGTAAACCCACACCCTAAGCCCATACAGTGTTTGGTCTAACAAACCAATGAAAGCCTTAAAAATACAGGGTAAAACCAAAGATTTCCCTAGGTTTAACTACTCTCTAGGGTTGTTTATCTTTTGTTTTTAAAGGGTATGACTATGACACCGCAAAGTCTCAGCAGGCAAAGCCTGCCCCTAGCCATCAACAGAGATGGTTCGGGACTGAGCGGTGTTTATGCTGATATGCATACCGCGCCATCACCGTCCAGCGGGTGTAGGCAGTCGCATTCAAGGGCTGGACCCTCAACAAGCGTGGTTGCGACAGAAGTCTCTCACTGTGTCTTTGCTTGTTTACCGTCAGGGTTTCGCCTTCGGGTTTTCCCCTTCCTAGACACTTCACAAAACCAACGGGAACGGGCTGTATATCTCAGGACGCGTGCATTGGTTTGGCAGACTAAATTGCTGTCTGCCTCCAATGAATATGAAACAAAACGACTATTGTCAATTTTTAGTCGCGATGCAAATTTATTGAGTTTTGATGGCTCATTTCCTCGTGTTAAACAGCGTGCAAAACTTTCCAGATTAGAGGTGGAAACAGCGTCCAAAAGTTTCCACCTCAGCATGTAACCATCCGGCTTTTGGCCGGAGGATTCTGGAGTGTTTTACATGGATATAATTTACGAGATACGTCGT
>CAIQBG010000042.1 GCA_903870055.1 uncultured Pseudomonadota bacterium | reverse complement strand
GCACTTAGCGCTGCGATGATTAGAGAAAATGTTGTTAGCCGCTACCAAGATCGCCAGGTCTATATCGTTCGGAACTCCCGTCTGGATTCTAATTGGCGCCAGATTGAACGGAATACCCTAAGCATTATGGGGCGCGCTGTTGATCAGTTAATTCAAACTCAGGGCGAAGGCGACCTTTACCGAGCGTATCTGCTTGCACAACGTGATGATGTCGGTTTTAACCTTGCGTATATTGGACCAGACTTCAACACCCCCCATACGAAGGAATTCGACCGTAAGTACATGACATCACTTTACGATTACGGCTACGCATTAGCGCAAGCGGGCTACCCTTGGGCCAGAACGCCACCGGGATATGAATTGCCACTGAATGAGGCAGTTAACCTACAAGTCCAACGTCAGAATCAGGCATTGAAAAAGTATCGGACACAAGTACAGTCGAGCGGCAAATAAAAAACCCCTGCAAATTGCTTTGCAGGGGTAACCCGGTTTGGGCCGGGGTTGGGAATGTCTGAAGCTTACTGAGCTTGCTGGATGCCAGCCAGAACCCAGCCGCCTTGAGCGCTGATTGGTTTGGTCAGGTGCCAGACTTCATCAATGGCAACAGGTGCTGCATTGGCTTCTTCGCGCAGCATCCCGTTAAAGCGGACGCTGACTATGTAGCGTTGAGACTCTTCGGCCACATCCAGAATCTCGGCATTGAGCGAGACGATGTCGGTTTTCTGTGGGGCGCCATGGCGCTGATCCAGATCCATCCGAATTTCGGCAAACATCTCAGGTGAGGTGAACTCACGGATGTCGGCTAGATCGCCAGCGTCATTCGCTGCCTGCAGGCGAATAAAACCTACCTTGGCATTACGGATAAAGCCTTCGGTATCAAAGTTTGCAGGAATATTGCTTGTGCTTGCGGCACTACTACCGCTCAGATCATTGGCCTGATACATAGAGGCAGGGGCGTTGTAAGGAGCCCCGGCGCCTGCCATGCTGCCCTGTTGAGTTGCCGCGCGTTTACGCAGGAAATAGCCAACCACTGCCATAACGGCAAAGGCGATAAGCGCAAACATCATCATGTTCGCCAGTTCTTCGCCAAAGCCAAAGTGACTGGCCAGTGCGGCTAGACCAATGCCTGCTGCCAGGCCGGCGAGCGGACCCATCCAGGAGCGTCTTGGTTGTGCAGCGGCTGGATTAACTGCGCCTGGTGCGGTTGCCGGTGCGGCTGTTGGTGCCGGTTTACTAATAGGTGCCATCTGACGTTGCATGCCAAATGACTTGCCGCCACCAACACGGGCAGCTTCTGCGTTACCGACTGCCATTGTTAGGCCAACGGCAAGTGCGGCTACAAATAGGGCAAAACGCTTCATAGGTGTCTCCTTGAGTGAGGCGGTTGAAGTTTTGATGAGCATAACGGTAAAGGATCGAGGAATTATTAGCGAACCCTTAAGCCTTGGCATGGAATGTATAGAAAAAGGGCAGGTGCCGCCCATACCCTGACGGGGCACGTTCGGATATAATCACCGGTTTTGCAAGTCTGGCCTTTATTCATTAGGAACGAATTCATGAGCACCACCGAAACCGTGCAGGAAGTGTCGCCGCTGGAGCGCACAATCGAACTGACCGTTGCCGCTAAAGAAGTAGAAGCAGCAACCGATGCCCGCCTGGCGCGCATGGGCAAAACCCTGAAGATCGCCGGTTTCCGCCCGGGCAAAGTACCTGCCAAGGTGGTTAAGCAGCACCACGGCCTGCAGGCTCGTGAAGAAGCGCTGAATGAACTCGTCGGTCGTGCCTACGGCGAAGCCATTACAGCGCAAAAGCTTAAGGTTGCCGGTTACCCAAGTATCGAGCCAAAGGGCGACGAAACGGGTGATACGCTCACTTTTGTAGCCACTTTTGAACTGTTCCCTGAATTTACGCTGGCCGATGTCTCGGGTGCCGAGATCGAGCGTCCGGTACATGAAGTGACTGCCGCTGACGTCGACAAGACCCTGGAAATTCTGCGTAAGCAGCGCGTGCGTTACGAAAACGCTGACCGTGCCGCTCAGAAGGAAGACCGCGTTGTGATCGACTTCCTGGGTAAGAAAGATGGCGTGGCTTTTGCTGGTGGCGAAGCTAAGGATTACCCGATGGTTCTGGGCCAGGGCACGCTGTTGCCTGAGTTCGAAGCGGCTATTGAAGGCTGTGCTGCTGGCAGCGCCAAGACGTTTGATCTGACTTTCCCGGCCGAATACGGCAATGCTGATCTGTCTGGACAGACCGTTCAGTTTGATCTGAATGTGAAGCAGGTTCAGGGTCCGGTGATTCCAGAGCTGGACGAAGAATTTGTTAAGGCTATGGGCGTTGAAAGCGGTAAAGCCGATGATCTGCGTGCCGAAGTTGAAAAGAACCTGAAGGGTGAAGTGAAGAAACGCGTTCACCAGCGTGTTCGCGAAGCCGTCATGGATAAGCTGGATGCCCTGAACCCGATCACCGTGCCTAAGGCCATGATCGAGCAGGAAACCTATCGTCTGATGCAGAACACCCGTGAAGAGATGAAGCAGCGCGGCATGAAGGGTGATATCCCGATGCAGCCTGAGTGGTTTACCGATCGTGCCGCACCGCGTGTACGCATGGGTCTGATCCTGGCGCAACTGGTTGAAACCGAGAAGCTGGTCGCTACCGAAGACCAGATCAATGCCCGTATCGCAGAAATGGCTGAAACCTATCAGCACCCGGCAGAAGTGATCGAGTGGTACAAGCAGGATCCACAGCGTCTGTCGGGTATTGAATCTGAAGTGCTGGAAGAGAATGTCGTTGAATGGGTTCTCTCCCGTGCCAAGGTTACCGAAAAGGCGATTGATTTCGACGAAATCATGGGCCAACAAGGCGTCTGATCACTGCTCTAGTTAGCGAATGATCGAAAAACCGGCCG
>CAIQBG010000041.1 GCA_903870055.1 uncultured Pseudomonadota bacterium | reverse complement strand
TTTCATGCCGACAAGCAGACTAATCACCAACTGCGCCTTCCAACAGGCAACAAAAATTGCTGATGGGAAAAAATAGGCAAACCAATTACTGCTCAGCAGCATGAAAGCTAAAGTGTTTTCTTTTTCAATACTTTTTTCCGCCATACCGCTTTTCATAAGTTAATTAATGTTCTTACTTAATACTGAATGTTAACCCTATTTATGCAGACTGGTACCAGAAAACGAAAGTAATGCTAAAATCCACCCAAAATTCACCTGATAAAAGAGTGGATATCTAACTCAACTCCAGAAGATTTAGAAATGCGATATCCATTTGCCCGGTTTCAAAATATCCTGCTAGCAGCACGTAAAGAGAATCCAGACCCTGAGCTCGAGACATGTGAAGAGGTGCTCTCCTATATCGCTGAGAAAAGTGTTTCAGGTCACGAAGTTCGGATTACTGATCTGATCATGCTTCAGGTATTTGGCACAGGCCCCACAGTTCATCGCAAGTGCAACCTGCTTACGGAACGCGGCTACTTGGGTTTCGAGATCTCCAAGACTGATAAGCGCGTCAAGATACTGGCTCTCACTAAAAATGGTCATAAGCATCTGGCGAACAGAAGCAAGGACATGCTTCAGGCAATTAACGAAACAGCCTGAACCCTACGCAGCTAATATCCCGAAAGCACAAACAGCACACCTGCGGTAATTGCAAGCGCATAGGGAACGGTAGATTTAGGGCTGTACACGCTGCCGATTCGAATACGGCAGAGGTAAAACAAGGCAAGTACGCCACCGGCCACCATGGTATAAAGTGCTGCAGTAATGACCGGCATAGTGCCAAGATACAAGCCGCACATACTGAGTAGTTTTACGTCTCCGGCACCCATTTGGCCAATGGCATATGGCACTATAAACAGAGCTAGTCCAACGATGCCGCCCAAGAGTGCCTGTGACAGGGAAATCTCAGCGATGCCCGTGAGTGAAAATATCACTGCTGCTATAGCCCCTGATAATGTTAGTAGGTTGGGTACGCGCCTGTGCGAAAGATCAAATGCGGACGCTCCCAGCAACAAAAGGACCAATGTCACCTGCGGTAGTGCTGGAAGCAGATCTACAATGTTTAGAATCAAGGGCCAACGACCGGATTTAACGCACGAATGATCTGGATGATCGCAGGCCCAAGAATAACCACAAAAATAGCCGGGAAGATGCAAAGGATCATCGGGATGGTCAATTTAACCGGAATCTTTCCAGCCGCTTCCTGAGCCAGCATTTTTCGCTTGATCCTTAATGAATCAGCATGAACCTTAAGAGATTCCGACACGCTGGTTCCGAATCTTTCAGACTGAATCAACATAGAAACCAAAGAGCCAACATCCTCAACACCAGTTCTCTCTGCCATGTTTCGTAACGCTTCCTGTCTAGACATGCCAGCGCGCAACTGAAGGTTCAGCTCATGGAACTCTTCTGCTAGTGCTGCGCTATTAAATTCTATCTCCTTACCAACACGCGCTAATGCCGCATCTAAACCAAGACCTGCACTGACACAGACGCGCATGAGGTCTAATGCGTCTGGAAAAGTTTCGAAGATATCGCGTTGACGTTGTCTGATTTTGTGATTCAAGAACAAATCAGGCAAGTAATAGCCCGCAGCAGCTAAACAAACACCTGTAAACGAGGTCTGGGCAAACGAGAATTTACCAGTACTCAGCGTGACATAAATTAGAAAAACCAATGGCAACAAGAAGGTGAGTACTGTCTTGCCTGAGAAATACAACAAAACGGGTAAATCAGTGTGATAACCCGCGGTAATGAACTTCATGCGGATTGGAAGAACTTTCGCTTCTTCTTTCGGGGTAGACAATGCTTTAAGGGAAGATAGTATGACTGTTGCCCGTCTTTCCAAATCACTAGGTATTGCCCGAAAGTCAAGATTAGATTGATCTCTGATCAAATCCAGACGGCTATCAACACGGATTTTCAGCAAGAAATCCATAATGCCAAACGCCGTACCGGCAACGATAAGAAATACGACCAGAAGGAAAAGTGCAAATCCGAGATACATGCTCAATTTTCCTTAGACACGAATATTAATCATGCTACGCATCCAGACTACCCCAAGAGCCATGACCAGAAGACTCCCGCCGAGCAATTTTTGTCCGGTAGGATCTACGATCAATATCGACATCATCTTCGGTTGCAAAATGGTCAACGTCAGCCCGAGAACCACAGGAATGAGCCCAAGAATCCAGGCGGAAACGCGAGCCTCAGAG
This sequence comes from uncultured Pseudomonadota bacterium, assembly GCA_903870055.1. Taxonomy (GTDB): domain Bacteria; phylum Pseudomonadota; class Gammaproteobacteria; order Burkholderiales; family Rhodocyclaceae; genus Fluviibacter. The sequence continues at coordinate 35,852 of CAIQBG010000041.1, read as the reverse complement.
GTCATCGCCTGTATGGACATACGTAGTTGTAAGCGTGTACGGATCATGTCGGATACGTGTTTAAGCAATGCCGCCAAGTCACCACCGATTTCCCGGTTGATTAATACCGCTACGGCAAAGTAGTTCATATCTGAACATTCAATGCGTTGTGTCAGCCCAAACAATGCGTTATGAACTGATTCGCCGAAATTAATCTGATTCGAAGCAAGCGTAAATTCCTGAGCAATAGGCTCTGGCGATTCACTTGCTGCCATTTGCATTGAACTAGAGAATGAATGGCCAGCCTGTAGAGAGCGTGCAATAAAATCTAGGACATCTGGGAGCTGACGCTCTAGGGCATTTTGCCGACGCCGAATCAACATATTGAGAATGATGTACGGTATCGAACCAACAAGGACACTGAGAACTAGTCCTGTTAGCAAAGAAAGTCCGGATGCCCATAGTATTAAAACGCATAACAGCCAAAGGACTATCGTTACAACCAAAAACTCATCGACTTTGACGTCTCTACCGGACATCAGCAGTTTTCGATTAAGGTGTAAAACCCAAGGATATTTCCGCAGCCAAACCAGAATACGCTCCCGGTTAGTCACTTCGCGTTCTTCGTTACTCAGCGCTTTGGAATGATGTCTTGATAGTGCAATTGCCTTGAAGCGGCGCGAAATTTGTTGATTGACTTTGGAATAGCGTTTTTGGAAGTACAGAACTACAAAAGCAATAAAGCCAAAAAAAAGCAGGACAAATACGACAAACAGCAGTTGCATCTTATCGATCCTGGATACGATTAGGATCAAAAAGGTGGTCTGCTAGAGGAACGCCACGGGCTTGAAGTCGGTCTGCAAAACGTGGGCGAATACCTGAAGCCCGGAATCGGCCAAGCACGGTTCCGTCAGGAGCAACTGCCGTTTGTTCGAAGGTAAATATTTCCTGCATGGTGATCATGTCACCTTCCATGCCGCTAATTTCCTGAATGCTGGTGATTTTACGGCGCCCATCACTTAAACGCGCCACCTGCACTACCACTGAGATACCTGAAACAATCTGCTGACGCAATGCTTTCTGCTGAACGTTATAGCCGGACAACCCAACCATATTCTCAAGCCGCACTAATGAATCTCGTGCTGTATTTGCGTGGATCGTTGTTAGCGAACCTTCGTGACCCGTATTCATGGCTTGAAGCATATCGATCACTTCACCGCCACGAACTTCCCCGATGATGATACGGTCAGGTCGCATCCGCAGTGAATTTTTGACGAGCGCTCGTTGATTGACCTCACCGCTGCCCTCCATATTAGGTGGCCGCGTTTCAAGCCTTACGACATGAGGTTGTTGTAACCTAAGCTCAGCCGCATCTTCAATCGTAATGATTCGCTCATTTTCAGGAATATAGCCGGACATAATGTTCAGCAAGGTCGTCTTGCCGCTGCCCGTCCCACCAGAAATGAGCATATTGGTTTTTGCTTTAACCAGAGCGCCGAGAATAATCGCCATTTCGTCGGTCAGGGCGCCATACTCAAGGAGATTAGACATCTGTAGTGGCACTGCAGAAAACCGTCGGATAGACAGTGCAGGCCCATCAAGCGCCAGCGGGGGAATAATGGCATTAACACGAGACCCATCAGGTAAACGAGCGTCAACCATCGGGCTAGACTCATCAATACGGCGCCCTACTCTGCCTACAATTTTTTCAATGATCTTTAGCAGGTGGGCATCGCTTTCGAAAGCAATTCTCGTCCGTTCAAGGCGACCTTTGCGCTCGACATAAATTGTGTTGTAACTATTCACCAAAATGTCAGACACATTCGGATCAAGCAGCAATGGCTCTATGGGTCCGAGTCCAAGCACTTCATCCTGAATTTCAGAGATCAAGCGAGCCAGATCAGCCTCATTAATTACCAGCCGATCATCACGCACCACCTTTTGTACCGCAAGCTTTAGATAGGATTTGAGTTCATCGGAGTCCATTCTTTCCAATGCACCCAGATCCATGGTCTCAACAAGTCTTGAGTGGAGCTGACGCTTTAGCAATATAACGCCATGTGTCCCATCCAAACGGTTCCCATAAGGTGTTTCGTAGTCGGCTCCACCATGGATAGCACTACTTTGGAGTGATTCACGCAAGGACATAGGGAACGACCTTTATTGTTCTAACCAAATAGTCTGGCAAAGAATGAAGGGCGCGCAGAAACTTTATCACCTACCAAGTTGGCTGCAAGATACATGAGGCTCTTGCTCACCGGACTATCCGGCGCCAGTTTCTGAATCGGAACGCCCGAATTAGCAGATTCAATAGAATTATTAAAATCGTTTGGCACAACCCACTCACAGGTCTTCTGAATCACTTCTTCAAGTTTTGCCTGGCTTGGCTTAGTGTCTTTACCCATACGATTGAGCACTACCTTCACCTTCTGTGCACTATAGCCGAGCAAGGTAAAGACATGTAGCACTTTAGACATTGCACGAACATAAGGCAGAATGGGTTGCATAACAGCATAAATCTGTTCTGATCTGTCCAGCGCCTTCATCGTCAGACCGTCGAATGTCTCTGCAATATCAACCAAAACGAAGTCATAGTCTTGAACCGCAACAGACAGCAAGTTATCTACTTGCTGAGGTTTGATACCTGATGTTTTCTCAATGGCTTCCGGCGCTTGCAGGAGATAATAGTTCTTAGCGACCTGCATCGAACTGGAAGCAACGACAGTCGAATCAAGACCTGCTTGACCAATAATGTCTGCAAAAGAGTTTTTTCCTGCAGTTTCAGACAAATAGAAGGATGCATCACCGTACTGCATGTGGAGGTCGATGTACAACACTTTCTTGTTGAAATTCGTTGCTAATACATAGCCGAGATTTGTCGCAAGAAAGGTTGCACCCGCACCACCCTTGCATGAAACAAAGGAAATAATCCGGCCGCGCGGTGGTGTCGCTGAGGAAATGTAATGACGGGCTCGAATTCGTTCTATGGCAGCACTCAACTCTGCGATATTTAATGGCAACTTAACGACTTCATTCACACCAGCGCGCATCAAATCCAACAGCATCGTTTCAGTAGGTGCCGTTGTTAGAAACACAAAGGCTGGATTCATGCTATTTCGTGTGCAACTGGTAATCACTGCAAGATCCAGAGGTTCAATCTTATCGGCATCTACAATGACGATACTGGTAGAGACCAGATCTATTTCTTCAAGGTTAATTTTGCCCGAACGGCGTGTCAGAAATACAAACTGATCCTGACCTGAATTCGATGCAAGTGCTTCCTGCAACGTGTTAAGTATCGTTGATGTGCTTGCAATAACGGCTATTTTCATTCGATCTCGCCCAAAGGTTATTACTGCACAGTTAAGCCAAGTGAACTACCAACCATCGTGCCCGTTGTTGTCTGCGTCTGCGGCTGTTTACGTTCGAACGACTTCTGGTATGTCTCCACAGAAGTCTTGGCTGCCGGGCCATCCATACCTACCAAAGCTTTGGGGTAACCCTTTGGCGCATTTGGATTTTGAACCTGTGCCTGTATGGCCCCATTAACGGAAGAACCAAAGTCTGGCTCTGCATTCCAATATGCCTGACAACCTGTTAATGCCACAACGAGGCCCGCAGCCGAAAGGACAATGCGTAGATAGTTCATTTCTGCGCCTCTTGAGTAGCATTTGTGGAATCCGCTGGAGGTTCAGGCAACTTATATTCACCTTCCATCACACCTCCCAAGAAGAAAGCCGGCGCTGATGGTTGCTTGTAATTATCAGTAGGCAATGGAGGCATTGCCTGTAGCGGCTTGACGATTCGCGGCGTCACAACAATAAGGAGCTCGCTTCTTTTGGCGTTGAAGGACGCACTGCGGAACAATGCCCCAATGATTGGGATATTAGCCAACATCGGAAAGGCACTGACCACCTCAATCACATCACTTCCTATCAAACCACCAATAGCCAGACTCTGGCCATCGTATAGTTGAACTGTTGTAGATGCCTGACGTGTCGTGATTTGCGGCATCACTGTCGTATTACCTTGAGCCGTAATCGTTACACCATTGGGTGACAACTGAGAGACCTCTGGCCTTACTTTCAGATTGATACGGCCACCGCCCAAGACGGTTGGTGTGAATTTGATACCTACACCGTAGTTTTCTTCTTGCAGCGTAACGACCAGGCCACCCGAGGAGCTACTTTGCGGTACAGGCAGAAAGACCTTACCACCCGATAAAAACTGACCTTCTTGACCACTAATCGCCATGATATTGGGCTCAGCCAGTACCTTAACGAGTCCACTATTCATCTGAGCTTGTAACCAACTGGTTGTGGAGCCAGAAGTCACACTCGCAGCCGCACCAAACAAAACAGGAGCAGGACCACCCAACATATTGAAGGTGAAATTACTACCCTGCATTTGCAATCCAAGGCTGTCCAATACAGTGCGATCTATCTCAGCGACCTTAACTTCAAGAAGTACCTGCGGTAGGTCTTCCGTTGTCAGCATATTCAAAACCTTCTTGCCTGATAACTCTTCTGCAATCTGAATTGCTTGCTGTACACGCGTTGCATCGGATACTTGACCACTAAGTACTAAGGTATCACCTGCCGCAGAGACCCTCATCTTATGCTCTGCAGGCATGAGCCGTGCAAAAAGATCTTTCGCTGAAACCGTATCAACACCTACACTCACATCAATCACCGACATTCGCTCTTGGTCATGCCAGATGAAAATATTAGTGTTACCTGTCTTTTTACCTAAAATATATAACTCACCGGGATTCAACAACATTACATCTGCTACGGCCGGATCCGCCACAGAGATTCGTGTTGCAGATTCACGTGGTTTGTAAATTCGGGACTTACCTACCGTAAGCGACATGCTCAATCGGTTTGCACTTACGGTCTTTACATCACTTTTATCCACTGGGGGTGCAGCTAGAACCGGAGCAGGCATTCCCAAATTGAATACCATCCCACACAGGGCGAATAGCAGCGCATGCTTCAGTCTTTTCATCGCCATTTACTCAGTAATTATTCAGGCCGGAGCCAAGAACTCGATCCGTACCACGAATCACCTCAATCGTCGGGCGACTCCCGTTGATATCGCCACGCCGAGCACCCAATGTTTTCTCAGATGTGTCGTCATTCTGGTTGCGTAGCGCCAGTGACAGTCCGCCTACAAGGCGTGCCATATCCAGAACTTCAGCTTGTTGTGGCGACACTTCAAGGGTTACAACATCTACTACTTTGGGCTTAGAATCGCCGCTCACTGATTGCTCCTGAGCAACAGCAAGGATCAAAACACGCTCTAGCAACACTTTTGAACTGGGTTGACCCGATGAGTCCTTGGTGCTCAACAAGACATCTACGTAATTACCAGGCAAAGCAAAGCCTGCAACGCCAGCAACCTCATTAACACGAATTGCAAATGCCCTTCTACCCGGCGTGATCGCTGCCGCCAAGCCGCTGGTGGCACCCATGGGCACCAAAAGTCGCTCTTTGATCCCATCACCTGCTGCAATATCGAATTTGGTAAAGCGCCCCATCAAAGGATCTCGATTGATAATCGCATCCTGTGCCATCTCTTCTTTAGGTACCTTGGAATAGCCCAAGTTATCCTGGGTTAAACGCGAACCAGCTTTGATTGGACTAGCTGCGACAACAATCTGTACAGCTTCCCGTTCAGAGCGCAACCAATAGGTTGCAAGCACTACGGCGATTAACCCGACAAGGACTGACAGGATAACCAAGCGACTTTGCCGCATAACTAGGCACCTCTAGATCAAAGAACACAAAGTTGCAGCCACACAACGACACGCTATTAAAAGATATGGCTGCAACAAGGAGCTTGGTCACCTATAGCAACCAAGCAAATCTCATTTACAGTGCTGCTGCAATGCTGCCAAAAATCGTGTTCAGATTCGTACCAATTAGCGTAACAGCAGTAATGATGACAACGGCAATCAGCGCAGCAATGAGACCGTATTCGATAGCAGTGACCGCTTCATCTTTTTTGGCAAATCCGCGGATGGCCATTTGGGTTTTTTGCATGATCGACATGTCAGATCCTTTCCAAGAAATGTATAGTGTCTTCACGGTACGTCAATTCCAAGAATAAAACAAGTGCATTAATGATCTTAATAAATGTACGGAATTATCCGATATCTCGTTCGCTTACAAAGCTCAGCGTACGCAGCATCCCGACTATAAAACCGCTCTTCTGCGTGCAATCTTAAAACCTGCAGAACCCATGCCATGCTGACGATGCATACGTTATACGTATTGGGCCCAGCCAACAAAATGGCGAGCTGTGTGATGAAATAGCCGGCATACATTGGGTGGCGCACCAGCCTATAAGGGCCACTAAGAACAATGCCTCGATTCGCTGCCACTACGCCGAACCCTCTCCTTAGGGTTAACTTAGCAGACAAGTGCAGCGTTACGCCCATAAGCATCAATACTGCAGCTACCTGTAAAGGGACTAGCGGGCTACCAGTTGCTGGCTTGACTAACAAAGGTAAAAAGCTAGCACCAAATGCGAGCGTCCAATCCCATAGCGAAAGCGAGATTTTGGTTGCCGGACGTCTGAGCAGACAAAAAACAAGCACCAAGATCTGATCAATGACATACAACCCATTGATGATCCAGATAGCACTTTCGAATGATGTCCACATGCGTGAAAGCAACCAGAGAAACAAGCAAACAAGGACAACCTTTTCGAGCATATCCGCATAGAAGCACTGAGACTTCTTATAGTGCTGTGGCGTTTGTTCCATGATTCTCCGTCTAGCCTGATAACTTCCGCGGGCACATCTAATGTCGCATCCTGATAGAAATTCCTAGCCACCCTCTGAAATGGGGACTACAATCAGTTAAGCAACTTTATCATTCTGTTTAATTTACGTGTTAGGAGCGCAACAAATGTCTGACTTTAAACACATCATCGAACCTGAGCGCATAGGTCTTTGGGTCGCGGTAACATTCATTATTGCTTTGTTAGCACTAGGCTCCTCAGCTGTTGCGCTCAAGCGAATTTATGAAAGTACAGTTATCAGCCAAGCTGAAGCGCTCGTTCTGTTTCATCGTGTTCAAGCACTTGAACAGGGCAAAGCTTTAGGCAAGGCTGAACCAGCGACCGAAAATAAAACTAATTAATTAGGCCTGACACAAAGCCAAATGGTAGGGGTTATCCCTACCATTTTTTTTGGCATCCTGATAATCAACTTCGATGAATCTACCCTTTCATTGCAAATCAATAGGCGAGGCAATCTCTAAACATTGGCTCTCCTGGCCACTGATTTTTTCTTGCCTATTTTTTCTGGCATGGGTGCCACACGCAGCTCAAACTACCTTATTGGATCCCGACACCTATCTGCATATCACTATAGGTCGCAACATTCTGGAGTCAGGGGTGATTCCTAGCGTTGATTCGTTTTCTCACACCATGAGGAACGCACCATGGATTGCCCACGAATGGTTGGCGGACATTCTCCTAGCAGCAATACATCAGAAATTTGGATGGGCAGGGTTGCATATCCTCACCATTGGGTCTTGCGCAGTAACACTAGCCTACGTGATGCGCTTTCAACTTTCGAGACACGTCCCAGCAATTTATGCCCTTCTATTCACGTCACTTACAACGCTATGTCTACTAAATCATTTGCTTGCAAGACCCCATGTGCTTACTTGGCCAATTATTACCCTGTGGTTTGGCGGGATCCTCCAAGCGGGTGAAACGGGAAAAAGGCCATCATTTTGGCTGATCCCACTCATAGCGCTCTGGGCCAACCTACATGGCAGCTACGTACTTGGCATTGCCATTTCCCCATTTATTGCAGCAGACGCACTACTCACGCAACCTAAAGGAACTCGCATCGATCTTTTTAAGGGTTGGTGTCTGTTCATTTTCGTCTCGAGTTTTGCCACCCTACTCACCCCATATGGTTGGCATAGCTTTCAGTTTTCGTATGAACTCCTAACGCAACCAGGCTTAAGCAAAATAAATGAATGGCAAGCGGTTGATTTTAGCCATATCAATGCCTTGGAAATCTGGATCGGCGTGATTATTTCACTAGCCTGCCTAGGTATGCTCAGGCTTCCCGTAATGCGCTTGTTCATTATGCTCGTGTTGATCTATGAAGCTGCTGTACATGTGCGATACATATCACTATTCGGCCTACTGGCACCATTAATAATGGCATTGCCTTTTGAACAGCAATACCACAATTTCAACAAGCGGTTTAAGCAGCAAAACAGTGCGCTAGATGATGTGTTTGCAAAACTAGCAAGCCCTGCGGCCAGATCAATGACGTTACTGATAACTGCTCTAACCCTTGGCTTTGGCTACCTAATCGCGTTAGCCATTCAGCCAATGCCATTCATTAAATTCACGCCTGACGCTGCCGTTGCGGCCGCACGTAAATCCGGCCTAGAAAACAAGACGGTTTTCAATGACTACCCCTTTGGCGGCTACCTCATATACGAAGGCATTCCGGTATTTATAGATGGTCGTGCTGACATGTATGGACCGGCATTTCTCAAAGAGTATTTCGATGCAATTGATCCTAAGCACATCAACCAATTCAGCAACTATCTTGACAAGCATCAGGTGGAATGGACACTTCTACCGCCCAATAACTATCTTGTAAATTACCTGTCAGAACAAACGGGCTGGAAAAAGATTTATGCCGATGATTACAGCGTGATACATCAACGCGCTCGATAATGACCCAGCCTACTGTAACGCGTTGACAATACTGGTCAATACCTGGTTGTACAGTTCGCCTAAATTTGTACCAACCAGCCCTACGGCCGACACAATCACCAAAAAGATCAGCGACGCTATCAGTGCATATTCGATCGAAGTGACGCCCTTGGAATCATGAAGAAAACCTTTAAATTTCATTGTGTCACCACGCTTTAATCTACCAGAATAACCTGGCCACTGCCGTTAGGGGTAAAGCCACAAGTGTTTGCACCGTTAGACGTTAAACCACTATTGCCGCCGCCATTGTCTGTATAGGAACTCACGACCACGGTTCCTGCAACATTTAGCCCGCCGTTACCACCCAGCCCAAAGCCAAAGCCAGGCGCATAAATGTTGCCGGTAATATTGCTCGCTACATTACCGTTGTAGTTAAGTGTGCCGGTATTCGGTGCATAAATAACTATTTGAGACTCGGGCGTGACACTGCCAGAACAAGGGCCGCTGGTTGGCGATGGAGAAGTCAGCGTCAAACTACCGCCCCCTGCCAAGTTGACTGATTGACCATTGCCGCCCAGATAAAGCACTACTTTGTTACCCACCATCGTGCCGTTATTTCCAGGCCCCTGGAATGTCCCGTCAAATTCAAAGGTTGAGCCCGCTGGGGTGGTGTCAGTAGGCATTAAGTTGCAGACCGATAGTGAATTTGAGCAATCCAATCCGTTGTAACGACCCGGTCCTAAGGTACAGGTTGCTTTAGTCGGACAGGTGAGCGTGGTAGCCGCTGTTCCCGTAAAGCCAGAAATGGTGCCTGGCGTTGAAGGCTTATACGGCGGAGAAGATAGTGTCGGCGCAACCAAAGGACCTGACACACCAATTGCAGGTGGCTGACATGATGTACAGCTTGCTGGCGCATTACCGTTATAAATGTAGTTGGCTGTGCCGGTAATCGGCGGGTTGCCATTGACCGACACACTTCCGAAATAGTTGGCACAATTAGAACCGTTAATGCCTTGTGAGCCGCTCACATTAAAATAGCTTGAAGCAATAATACAGCCGGGGCCGCCACCTTGCTTACCCGCAATAGCAACCGACTGCACGGTCAACGTTGTCTGGCCAAATAATGGAATAAAGAAAGTATTCCAGGTGCCTGATACAGACACACGGGCACAATGGCTCTGGGTTGCAGGCAATGGGCAAAGAGAGTTGTCTCCAGGGTTCTCTGTGCTAATAACGGTAAACCCGTATGTGTTGACATCCGGATACAGATCACCCGCTGTCGTACCAATTGGGCACGGCGCTGATGTCGGATTAATTACGCAAGCCAGCGCTTCTGCATCTGCGACGTTCTGCACTTGGTTTTTCTTGACATAGGCATAGCCGAAATCTATTGCCAGGCCGATGAACCCAACTAAAACCACCATCATGAGCCCAATGATGATGGCTACAGCCCCGCGCTGTCTATATCGCTTATTCATGGAGCATTACCGCCGTTGACTGATAATTGCCATCGGGGTTGCCGACAAATACCGTTGCGATCCCAGTATATGTATAGCGCACTATCACTGTCTGAGGGGTACCCGGAAGGTAAGTTCCACTGTTCGATTGTGTCACCGTAATTGCTGGCGCCCCAAAACTGAATAAATTATTAGTGGCATAGCTGTATGCCGCCTGACAGGCATCAGCTGGTGCTGGCGAATATGCGTTAGCACAAGCGCCACCAACGATTGCCGAATTATGAATCGCTGCCCACCGAGCACCTTCACGTGCAGCATTGGTAATAACCGCCTGGTTGTACATCAGCAAACCGTAATTGATAATGCCCAGAAGAATTGCCAAAAGCACAGGCAAAAGAATGGCAAATTCAATCGCCGCCACACCCTTCTGTACCAAGCTTTGTTTTTTCATGCTCACACCTGTTTCTAACGATTAAACAAGGCAAAGGCCTTGTCTGCAAAAGAGATCCACACATCGTCATAACGCTCGCCAAGCCCATTAATCCCTTTGATACGACGCAAGGTGATGGCAACGCGCCCATCCTGCCATTCGCTTACCCAGGAAGACACCTTAGATGACGGATCTGGCTGACTGAGTTGTGTTTCTGCCTTGCCATAGGCTTTATCAAGTACCTTTTTGAGTTCTTCACTCTTAACCAACCGGGACTTGTACTTGAATGACAACGCGGCTAACTGATCGCTCACAAACTCACCTGAAACCGTGCAGCCGGCTGAGCTAAAAGGGCAATGAGTCACAAATTGCTCCCGACAGGCAAAGCCATTTTTAGTAGTAATACCGCCCTTGTATTCCGTGCAATCAGTAAATTCAGCCGGTTGAGTGATCGAAGGAAAACCTATTTTCATTAGCAGCGGCGGAATCTCTGAAACCTTGCTTTCTAAAGTGCAAAGTTGATCTTCAGCGCAAATCAGGGACTTTTCTGCCTCATCCGGGCTACCAAACCACTGCAAACGCTCATTAGTACGGTAGAAGCCAAATACGCGCTGCGCATGATCAACGTAACCGATATAAATTACCTGTGCACAGTTACGCGGTTCACAGGCATGGCCAATCAAAAGCGGCTCATTATTCAGATTAGTACGAGTTATAGCGGTCGTTAGCGGGTTTTCTAGCCATAAGGGGCGGCTAACGCCGGCATCATCCAGTGCCCGGTGAAGTGTTTCCTTGAAGCCTGGCTTCCGCTGGTAAAAATCTCGCAGCGTCTGACAGGCAGTGTCCTGTTGCGTACAGGGTATAGCCTCGGTATATGCATTCGCTGGGGGGTTTAATTCTTCACGATTTTTGGCTTGTAAACCATCCTGCCCGTGCAGATCACAGGCGGCAAGCGCCAATGCCAGCAGGCAAATCAGCAAAATAGATTTAAGCGGTTTAATCAATGTTCGTTATCCTTTGGCAAGGATAACCCAGAATCTGATTTATGTCCGTCTGGTGAATATCGTCTTTACTGAAGCCAATTTGTGACCATACCGTTACAATATCGATTCGATTTGATGAAACGCATAGGACTCCCATGTTCGGCAAGCTAATGCCCAAAGAGGGCAAGTATTTTGACCATTTCAACGCCCACGCTGCACTGATTAGCAAGGGTGGTGAGCTGCTCACACAACTGATTGGCGCCTTGGCCACCAATGCAGATCATGTCGTCCGCCTAGCCGACGAAATCGATGTGGTTGAGCGTGCAGCCGACAAAATTACGCACGAAACCCTAGCGCAGCTGCACAAATCCTTTATTACCCCTTTCGATCGGGACGAAATTCATGAGCTGATCGGCGGTATGGATGACATTCTAGATATTATCCAGGACGTTGCCGAATCGGTATCGCTCTATGATATCCAGCAAGTGCCGCAGGAAGCAGTTGCACTCGCCGAAGTTACCCGCCGCTGTTGCGACCACATCACTGCCGTTGTGAAACTTCTCGACAACATGCAGAACGGCCCACACATCCTAACCATCTGCCATGAAATCGATGATCTGGAGTCTGATGCAGACCGTATGCTGCGTGAACTGATGTCCAAGGTATTCCGCGAAGAACCCGATGTACGCCAAGTGATTAAGCTGAAAGAAATCTACGAACTGCTGGAGTCGGTATCAGACCGCTGCAAAGATGTCGCAGGTACGGTTGAGGCCATCGTCCTCGAAAACTCCTGATTTCGGACATGGATAACCTACAAATCAGCATGGGGGTGATCATCACCCTCGTTACCGTGGCATTGCTGTTCGATTTCATGAACGGTTTTCACGATGCGGCCAACTCAATTGCCACAATCGTCTCAACACGGGTTCTGAAGCCGCATCACGCAGTACTGTGGGCGGCCGGTTTTAATTTTCTGGCTTACTTTCTGTTTGAACTCAAAGTCGCCGGCACCATTGGCAAAGGCACAATTGATCCGGCGATTGTGGATCACTTCATTATTTTCGGTGCGCTCATTGGCGCCATCGTCTGGAACGTGGTGACCTGGTACTACGGGATCCCATCCTCTTCCTCTCATGCCCTGGTGGGCGGCCTGGTCGGTGCAGCAGTTGCAAAGGCGGGTTTTAGCGGCCTAGTGGCATCAGGCGTATTGAAGATCATCGCCTTTATCTTTATCGCGCCATTCCTCGGTTTTATGCTGGGCAGCTTCATGATGCTGATTGTGTCGTGGCTCTGCCGCAATATGTCGCCGAGCAAAGTTGATAAACATTTCCGGCGCCTACAGCTTCTGTCAGCGGCTGCATACAGCCTTGGCCATGGCGGTAATGACGCACAAAAAACCATCGGCATTATCTGGATGTTGCTGATCGCTGCCGGTCTTTCAGAATCCAGTGGTCACGTACCCGGCTGGGTGATTCTTTCCTGCTACACGGCGATGGGCCTAGGCACCATGTTCGGTGGCTGGCGCATTGTTAAAACCATGGGTAACCGCATCACCAAGCTTAATCAGGCACGTGGTTTCTGTGCCAATAGTGCTGGCGCTATGACACTCTTTTTTGCGACCGCGCTGGGCGTTCCCGTATCAACGACTCACACCATTACGGGTGCGATTGCTGGGGTAGGTTCGGTACGTGGTACACGGCGGGTACGCTGGGGCGTGGCCGGCGGCATTGTCTGGGCCTGGATCCTTACCATCCCTTGTAGTGCCATCATTGCTGCAGCCGCCTGGTGGGTAGGTAAACAGTTCCTATAATCTCAGGCCGCTGAATGCTCTGAGATCTCCCGGACGTAGGTGCCGGGAGCTGGTGACAGTGCCTGAAACTGAGTGCTGCTTACTGGCCGGGCCGCAACCCACTTACCGGTCCGCTCATGCAACCAGGCAAACCAATCCGGCCACCACGAGCCACTGCATTCGGTTGAGTGCGACTCCCAGGTTTCCAGGGTATCTGTAGTCTCAACATCCCCTACCCTATAACTACGACGCGAATCTGGTCGAGGTGGATTAATAATCCCCATAATGTGTCCCGAGCTGCTGAGGACACCACGTTTAGGTGCTGGCACTAAACGGCTGATATGTGCCACAGAACGCCAGGGTGCAATGTGATCATCCTCGGCTGCTACGGTATAGAGTGGCTGCGTAATTTTTCCCAGGTCGATCGGTGTGCCACACAGCGATAAGGCATTGGGCACAATCAACCGGTTCTTCAAATAGAGCGATGTTAGATACCAGATGTACATCTCGGCGGGTAAGCGCGTACTGTCCATATTCCAGTACAGCACTTCGTTAGGCTTTGTCACCTCGCCATAAAGATAACGGCGTACGGCCACATCCCAAATCAAACTGTTAGAGCGTAGCAAACGGAAAGCAGCTGACATAGATTTACCGTCCAGGTAGCCTGCCTGCCGCACTACGCCCGACAAATAATCTACGCTGGCCGGATCGATAAAAATTTCTATATGACCCGGGTAATGGTAATCAACCAACGTGGCAAACGTTGTCCAATGGGCTACGCGGACTTCCCGCTTTTCAGCATTCGCTCGTACGTTTTCAATGGCCAACCACATGCTGAGCGCGGCACCCCCAATGCAATAACCTACCGCGTGAACCTGTTTGCTGCCGGACAACTGGATCGCGGTATCAATGGCAACCTCAATCCCTTTACTGAGATAGTCGTCCATCGTAATACCGCCCATGTCTGCCGTTGGGTTTTTCCAACTAGTGACATACACATCAAAGCCTGCATCTAACAGGTGTTTAACCATGCTCTGCCGTGGCGTTAAGTCCACAATGTAAAACTTATTGATCCACGGGGTCACAATGACGATAGGCATTGCCCGCTGGCGCTTGGTCGTTGCCTGATAGTGCAGCACTTCCAGTAACTCATTTCGAAACACAACGGCGCCTGGCGTAATCGCCAGGTCCTTCCCTACTTCATAAGCTGACATTTCCGTTAGTGGTAAACGATGTTCTCGCAGATCTGTCTGCAGATATTCAAAGCCCTGCTGCAAACTCTGACCATTGGTTTCAACCGTTCTGCGTAAGGCTTCCGGATTCAACCAGAACTGGTTGGTTGGCGCTACGGCATTAGCGTACTTCTTGAACCAAAACGCGGCCTTACGACGCTCTGCATGATCCATTCCCGGCGTTTCTTCAACGAGTCTTTCATAGGCGCGCGACCAATAGAGGTATTGCTCCATGAGGTTTTCCCAACCCGGTTCTACTTTCCAAGCCGGATTGGCAAAGCGTTGATCAAACCACTCTGGTTCAATCTCTGCAGGTTTAGCTACGCCGTTTAATCGTGCCCAGGCATTACCATTCAACTGCGCCCAATCCGACAACATCTGACTACCGGCCGTCATCAATTCGGCCGGATGGTTCATCCAGGCTTGCCAGGATCTGACGATGGGCATAACCACCCCAATCGGGTCGACCATTGCCTCGGTTGAACGCGCCAGGTGTTTTCGTGCATCACTCAAGTGATGCCAGAAACCATTACGCTGCAACAGAGGACTTTTCATGCTAAATCTTAAGCTTGGCTGCTTTTACAGCCTCTGCTGCCGCAAGGGACATCTTGACGGCTTGGTTCGCTGCATCAGTTGCACGTTTAGTCGCAGTCGCCGCTTCAGCAGAAGCCTGCAATGAAACAGTCTCCGCTTGCTCTGCAACTGCTGCGGCAGCGGCCGCGGAAGCTGCTGCTGCTGCGGCCGCTGCTTCCATCGCCGCTTCTGCTGATGCCACGGCGGCCTCAGCAGCGGCCTCTGCGGCATCTATAACTGACTTGTCAGCAGCTTTACGGGCGGCATCCGAACATTTTTCTGCCGAAAGCAAGGCTTTCTCAGCGGCTACACAGGCGCGCTTGGCAGCTTCAGCAGCACTCATCGTCAGCACTCTTAAAGATGAGAGCGCCGCGGTATATCTTTCATTGATAACTGCGTACCCTTTGCGCAGGTTCATGATTTCCGTTTCATGCGCAATGAGTTTCTCGTAGATCTCTTCCAGTCTGTTTTGCATGTCCGCACTCGCACCTATTAAAAAACCACTTAATGTAATCATGATAGGCTAGTTTGAACCAATCAGATATAGCATCGGCGTTTTGCAGCTTATGCATAACTTGATTGTCATTGGGTGTACAGTAATTGAATGGCGCTATTAGAAAAACCCCCAGCAGAATCGAATGATAACGATCATGTCGATCGACGTTCAGAACTTGAAAAACTCAATTGGGCATTGCTCGCTCATAACAAAGCAGCAACAGAGCTAGCCCGCGCTGAAGACAAAGCTTCATTACTCAGCGGTGTCTGTAAATCGATAGTGTCGCAAAAACCTTACGAATTAGCCTGGGTAGGCCTTGCCGAACAGGATGAAGCTAAAACAGTGCGCATAGTCGCTAGCGAAGGCGCTGCACGGGAATATGCTACTGGCCTTAATGTGAGCTGGTCTGCAGATACACCCTTAGGCAAGGGGCCAGCAGGCACTTGTATACGCACGGGCATTTCCAGTCTTTTTCCAGACATCACTATAGATTCTGGCTTTGCACCCTGGAGACAGCGCGCAATTGATTATGGGCTTAAATCCGTTGTTGCCTGTCCATTCTATGATGGCTCTACGACTCCCGTTGGCGCGATGCTTGTCTATGCATCGGTTCCCAATGCCTTTGGTGAAATGGAGCTGCATCTTTTTGAGAGCCTAGCAAAAGAGATCGGGGCCGGTCTTAGAAGTCTGGAAAAACAAGAACGGCTGGACAAAGAGGTGGCAGCACGCGAAGAAGCGCAACAACGCCTAGCAGATGCGCTGCGCGCCACGATCGAGGCCGTTTCCAAAACGATGGAATGGCGGGATCCCTATACCGCAGGCCACCAAAAGCATGTGGCACTTATTGCTGCTGAAATTGCCAAAAAGCTAGGTTGGCTACCTGAAAGAATTGAGGGTCTCTATTTGGCTGCCATGGTTCACGATATCGGCAAAGTTGCTGTCCCTTCAGATCTTCTTACGAAACCCACTCGTCTTACAAAGCTGGAGATGCAGTTGGTTCAGGAACACGTTGAGACGGGCTACCAGATTTTAAAAGATATCCCCTTCCCTTGGCCTATCGCTGAAATGGTATATCAGCACCATGAGCGTCTTGACGGAAGTGGCTATCCGAGAAAATTAACCTCTGAAGCAATTCTTGATGAAGCAAAAATTCTGGCCGTAGCAGATACCCTCGAAGCTATGGCTTCACATCGACCTTACAGACCCGCCTTAGGCTTGGATCTTGCTCTAAAAGAAATACGCGCAGAAGCAGGTATTCAATTAGACAAGGCTATAGTGGATGCAGCCTTTGCATTACATGATGACGGCGATGTCTTGCAAAAAATAATTAGTTCCTAAAACAACCGTTTTTTAGGCTCGGCGCTTATTTGGCAGCTTTGTCCTCATCCGTCTTCAGATACTCGGCATATTCCTTATCTTCTTTTTTAGCTTCGTGAACACTCTCGGCTGTCATGAAGAACAAACGGATAACTTTGTAGATGACCCAAATCAGCAGAATGGGTACGACAATAGATGCAATGATGAGTGGCATAGCGGTGTTACCTGATTAGATATGCGATGCCGAATCATAATGAAAACTTGTCTAAAAAGCTAAGCAACCGGAAAGACTAGATGCGAAATCTGCATTTTAGACAGACTCTCTGTTCAATAGGCTAACGGCATCATGAACAAGATGCCTGCTGACTGTAATGGCTGTGTACTGCAGGGTCAACCCATCGACAGACCCCAGCAATTCGATGTCACCTCGCGCCTGATGCTCGGCCAGGAGCGCCACAGGCAAAGGGAAAGCGCCAACGCCCTCCCACCCAAATGCGGTCATCAGCGCGGCATCATCAAACTCGCCCGTGGCTTTAACCTTCAGGCGCTGACGATCAAACCAGGCATCCAGACGCCCACGCAACAACGAATCCTTACCTGGCAGCAGCACCGGTAGATCTTCCAGGCACTTGGGAAATGGCCGTGCAGCCTTGGCAGCAACCTGTTGATGCGCGACAAATACCAAACCTGATTCGAACAACTTACGGCTTGTTACCCGAACCGGGCTACCCGGTGGCACAGGCGTATCGGAAATGATGACATCCAGACGTCTCATGACCAATTCAGACAACAAATCCTCTAGCGTCGCTTCCTGACACGTCAGTCTAAAGTCTACTGACTCCGTTAGCACCGGTTTTAAAAGACGAAAAACCATCGCTTTGTTCAGCGTGTTGGTTACCCCAACCCGAAAATCCCGGCTTTTGCTCTCGGTCATACTTTGCAATTCATGAGCCATTTCGGCGCCTAAAGCGAAAATCTCTTCGGCATACTCCAATGCCATACGCCCGGCTTCGGTGAGCGTCAGATTCCGCCCCAGCCTGCTAAACAATGGCTTGCCAAGCCTGTCTTCCAGAATCTTGATCTGGCCGCTCAGGGTTTGAGGCGACACATGGATTGCTTCCCCAGCACGCACCACCCCACCGAGGGTGGCAACTTTCCAGAAGTAATACAGATGCTTTAAATTGATTGGGCGTTCAGTCATATCGGTTTTTTCGTAATAATTGTTCTAAAAATACGACTTTTATTTGGATTTGAAAAGCCTATATTGATTTTCAAGGGCGCAAATTCATTAAGCAATATCCCAACCCCAGACATCAACAGTGACCGCGCCTGAGTCTCCCTCCTCGGAACACCACCCCTGATGTGTTCCCTTACTGCCCGGAAAATCGGGCAGTTATTTTTTCTAAAGCCCGATTCGTGCCGATGCAAGGGATAATGGCTGTGATTACTTCCAGCTCGGCAATATCATGCATAAAATTCTTGCACTGCTGTTTTTTACACTAAGCACTGTGACTGCACAGGCCAGTGAACCTGTGTATATCGGTTTTGATGGTAGTTACGGACAGAAATCAGATACCTCGGCGAAAGCGATTGAGCTGGGCGCACGCATTGCGATTGATGAAATTAATGCCCGGGGCGGTGTGCTGAACGGCAGACAGCTGGAATTAACCACACGGGACAACCAGGGGCTGACCATGCGCGGCCGGGATAATTACGTGGCGATGGCATCCCAGAAAGATCTAGTCAGCGTGCTGGGTGGTAAGCATAGTCCCGTGATCGTGGAATCTATTCCTGACGCACAGCAGATGAAGGTTCCTTATATTAGTGTCTGGGGCTCGGCCAATCAGATCACCGATAACATCCAGAACGACAGCTATATGTTCCGTGTTTCACTTAAGGACGAATGGGGTGTAGTCGCGTTGCTCGCGCAGGCGGTTAAAGTCAGCAGTAACCATAAGATCTGTGTATTGGTACCCAATACCGTCTGGGGACGATCCGGGGAAAAGGTGCTGCGCGATAAAGCACAAAGTCATCATGCCACGCTGGCATCGGTAAACTGGTACAACTGGGGCGATAAAGACTTTGCTCGCCAACTCAATGCCTGCAGTGAAAGTGGTGCAACAGCGATCCTGATGATTGCTAATGAAACAGAAGGTGCTCTGATTGTGAATGAAATCGCCCAACGACCTGAGGTTGAACGACTTCCCATCGTTGCCCATTGGGGTATTACGGGCGGAGATTTCGCAGCACTCACCGGCAAATCGTTGGACAAGGTAAATTTACGGGTCATCCAGACCTTTAGCTTTGTAAACAACCCGCGCCCTAAAGCCCAAGCGCTTGCCACTAAGGTCATGACTGCCCAGGGCGTCAAATCACCTGAGGCAATCAGCAGCCCGGTTGGTGTTGCACAGGCTTATGACACCGTCTATCTAGTGGCCAGCGCTATCAACAAGGCCCAGTCGACACAAGGTACGGCCGTACGCAATGCCCTCGAGAAGTTGCCCCCTTACGACGGCGCCATTAAGCGCTATGCCCCACCGTTCACCCGATCCAATCATGATGCTCTTAATAACCAGCAGGTGCTTTTTGCGCGCATCAAACCGGACGGTAGCATTACACCGATCCGCTAAGGATAGGTTATACGGCTTATGAAAGGGTCACTCCGCTATCAGATCCAACTCGGTTTCAGCCGAGTGATGAGCCGTTACGCGCTTTTATCTGGTGCTGTATTGCTGGTTCTGGTTGGCTCATTTCTACTGTACGTGACGCAAAAAAATCTGGTGTCTCAGAGTGACCTGGTGCGCGCTCAGCTCAAGACGGATATCACGGCAACACTGACACAAGCAGATACGCTGACGGATTCACCGATCCTCTGGACCGGCTTAATGGATAGCTTCAGCCACGAAGCCGTACTTAAACCGTTGTTCGGCCAATTAAACCGGGGAGATGACAAACGTTTCGTTCTCCTCGACTATCGGGGTCGGGCAACCATCGAAGCGCCCGGCATTGATGCAGCGGCATTAGACATGGCGCGTCTTGCGATCCCCGATATAAAACCGGATGGGATCTCGGTGCAGTTATTGCATGCAGCTGCCGATGAAGACCTGCTGCTTTCTGTCTTGCCCATCATGTCACCGTTGAGCGACGCCCCACTAGGCTATCTGATGGTGCAAATCTCGGTGACGGCTTCTGTGCAGAAGCTGAACGTCGACAAACAGTTTGATTTTAATTTCAATCTAGAACCGGTCTTTGCTGCAACCGATTGGTGGAAGCTCAGCGGGAAATATAAAGACCAGATCCAGGTGGGCAATTTTGAATTCACTTATGACACCCGTTTTGCCACTAGTCTGCTACCGGATCTACTGGCGCTAATCGTCTTATGCATGGTACTTGCCCTGCTCGGCTATTTTTTCATGAGGCGCACAGAGCGCTGGCTGGATACCTTTTCCCGACAACTCACTTACCAGCTAGATCAGCTCGTGAGCTTTGCACGCGATGTCTTTACGGGAAAACCCACCGGGATTCAATTTGAATCCGACCGAGGGGATGAAATCGATACGGTGATGAAAACCCTTGAAACGCTTTTAAGCGAGCAAGCAATTGCGCAAGCACGTCTACGCAAGCTTGCCTATGAGGATGCCTTAACCGGTTTGCCCACTTTCACCCGATTCCGTGAATCGGTTCAAAATCGCCTTGAATCGAAAACAGCGCTCGGCCGTCCAATGGCACTCCTGTTCATGGACATCGACAAGCTTAAACACATCAACGATATCTATGGTTATGCGGTTGGCGATAAGGTCGTGCAATACACCGCTCGTACCCTGGAACAGTTTCTACCTGAGCCCCGCATGATTTCGCGCCGTACAGGCGATGAATTTATTGCCTGGGTAGAAATGGATACATCGCAATTACAACGCATAACCGATTCAATCACCCGATTTGAAATCGAGCATCAGGGTATGCACATCCCGATTTCTGTGACTGTCGGTGCCGCCATTTATCCGCAGGATGCGCAAACTTTAAATGACCTGATCTTCTGTGCCGAATATGCCCTGAAGATGGCCAAGCAGCGCGCGCGACAATCATTTGTCATCTTTGACAATCAGCTTGGGCAGCATCTGATCCGCATTAAACAGATTGAAGAACGCCTCAGCAATGCACTACAGAATGCTGAGATTAAACCCTTCTATCAACCAGAAGTGGACATGGTTACAGGAAGAATTACCGGTGTTGAAGCCCTGGCACGCTGGCACGATCCCTTACTGGGGTGGATTGCTCCGGATGAGTTCGTTCCGATTGTTGAGCAGTTACGCATGTCATCCAAACTAACCCAATGTCTCCTATCTGGCATACTCAAAGACGCTGAACAAATTCGCGCACGCTTCCCTGGGGCAAAAATTGCCGTTAATGCGGCGCCACAAGACTTCCACGACAACCTGCTGATTGAAACCATCGAAGCTTATGCGGCTCACCTGAACCCCATAGGCATCGCTGGTCTAGAGCTTGAACTGACCGAACAGGATATCGTTGATCTGGATATCGACATGCTTGCCAAGCTGGACAAGCTCATCGAGATGGGCATTCGAGTAGCAATCGATGATTTTGGTACCCGGTATTCATCGCTATCACGTCTAACGGATCTGCCTTTACACCGTTTAAAGATAGATCACGCCTTTGTTGCCAATGTCGCTACCGAAAAAGGCGAAGAAGTTGTACGTCTAATCATTAGCCTGGCAAAGGCATTAGCTCTTGACTTAACCGCCGAGGGCGTTGAAACGATACACCAGCGTGATTTGCTTATAGCATTTGGATGTGTTCATGCTCAGGGCTGGCTTTATCAGAAAGCCTTACCGCTGGCCGAATTAATCCAATTACCGCAGATCTTGACCCCGCAGGAGCAGGCCGCATGAACATCCGTACATTCATCCTAACAGGCCTACTGCTGCTAGCGCCCCTACATGTACAAGCTAAATGCTATGGCGATCAGGCGCGTGCCAATACGCCCTTGGTTTTTACGCCGGTGCCGCAATTCCCCGTCCCCACTTTATTTGCACGCTGGGCTCCCCTACTTGAAGCTGTCGGCAAATCCACAAACCAGTGTTTTGATCTGGTGATCAAGGGTTCTATTCCGGAATTCGAGAAATATCTGCTTAAAGGAACGCCTGCACTTGCCTATGTAAATCCATACCACGCGGTTATGGCCCACAAAGCAAAAGGTTATCAACCCATACTCGCAGATGGCTCAACCATGCTGACGGGCATTCTAGTAACAAGAAATGAGAGTGACATCAAACAACTGTCAGATTTAGAAGGACAGCGCGTTGATTTCCCCGCACCCAATTCCTTTGCTGCATCACTGTTGATACGCGCACATCTCGCGCAAATGAAAATTAATATCAAACCGAACTACGTAAAAACACATAGCAACGTCTATCGTGGCATCCTAATCGGCGATGCGGCTGCTGGCGGCGGTGTTAACAAAACCCTGGAAACAGAGCCTAATGAAATCCGCCAAAAGCTGCGGGTCATTTATGAGTCGCCGGGTTACCGCTCGCATCCTGTGATTGCAAGTGCCAAGCTGTCTAGCGCTACAAAAGAACAGATCCTTAAGGGCTTCGTTGCTCTAAGTAAAACAGAAGCGGGTCGAGAATTACTCACGGGGGTTCATCTCAACGAGCCGATTGCGGTGACCTACCAGAAAGACTACCAATCACTAGACAAACTAAAACTTGAGAAGCTGGTGGTCTTGGATGACTGATCCATCCCATCTGACGGATCTACTCCGAAAGCGGGTTCCTTTTCATTGGTCCTTTATTCGTGTTGGGCTCTGGGCTTCGCTTGCAGCCCTCATCATTTTGATTTCTGCAGGCATTTGGTCTTATCAACACACTAATCAACTTGCACGGCAAGCGCAGGAACAAGCCGGCAATGGACTTGCTGTCGGTCTGGCTAACGCGCTTGAGGAAACAATCATCCTCCGCAACTTCGCGCAGATTGAAGTGCAAGTGCTACAAACGATGAATAGTGAACAAGTCCAATCTATTCTTGTTACAGATACGGATGGCACCATTCTTTCTGAGGCACGGCGTGATCTACTCACCGGAAAAACTCAACTGATTTTTAAGGATACTGGGAAGAAATACTCGGAATCCATTTCAGCTACACCAGAAGAAGACACCCTATTAATCGTCAAGCCAATCGGCAACGGCACCAAAGTCGGGTGGGTAAAACTACAGATTGCAATGTCCAAAAATAACGCGCTCCTCAAAGGCATTCATCAGCAGCTACTACTGATGAACGGCTTTAGCGCAATCATCATGCTTGTCATCATTGGCTTTAGTCTGCGTAATACCTATACCCAAATTAGAACTACTCATGCAGAAATAGAAGATCTGAATGATTCATTACATACGGCGGCATTTTATGATCAGCTGACCAAGCTACCCAATAGGCCGCTGCTACGAGATCGTTTACGTCAGGCTCTGGCACTTGCCTCTAGAACACACCACCAGGTTGCGGTGTGCTACCTGGATCTGGATGGCTTCAAGCAAATCAACGACATCTACGGACACGATTACGGCGATACAGTCCTCGTGGAAGTCAGCAAGCGACTCACAATGACCATGCGCCAGCACGACACCGTTGCTCGAGTCGGCGGAGATGAATTCGTACTTGTCATCAATGATCTACTAAGCCTTAACGATTGTAAGCAGCTCTTAAACAGAGTGTTGATTGAACTCGCACAGCCTATAGACATAGGCCACCATATGGTGACGATCGGTGCCAGCATCGGCGTTGCGTCAAGTCACGAACATGGCATAAATCCAAGTACCCTTATTACACTAGCCGATAAGGCCATGTACCAGGCAAAGCGAAGCGGCAAGAACCAATGGTGTATTTACGGTGACCAACAGTCGATTCACACCTGAAAAACGCAACGTAAGCTATGCATTTGAAGTTTTATATTAAGTTCCGATGCGCAGACGATATGCAAATGCTTTCAAACGCAGCGTAGGTGTTTTTTAACCATGCTTTGACTCGTTGCCGCTCTAAAAGACCTAACGCCTCCGGCCCTTGACGGTTGTTAATAGCGGCCCAAAAGCTTGCATTTTGACTGTCAATTTTACGCATACTGGCTTCGTGTAACTGCGGCATTGTAATTACTTTTGCACCTACATCAATGGCTCGCTTTAGTTCTGGTGACTTATCAAGCAATGAGAAATCAGTGCCTCTGCCCATGTTACGCACTACGATGTAATTCGCTTCATCACCATACGTGTCGATCAATCTGCCCAATAAATCAACCGAATCCTTACCCCCATCTGCAACATGCCAGAAATTGACCTTAACGCTCATTTCTTTAAACAAGGACAATAGATCTGAATCATTCACCCATTTCGCCAGCGGTTGGGCTGTCTGCGCGGCTAGATCAACAATTACGTTCTTGTCCGTAAACTCATCTTCAAAATCGCTAACAATTAGATCCAAGCCTTCATAGCTATCTACAATGACGCGTGACGAGTAGTCTGAATAAAAGCGTCTGAACGAAGCATGTGACCGGTCTGTATCAAAACCGGTAAATGGCATCTCATGGTCAATATAATATTGCGCCAATACCCTTGAAACGACAGATTTTCCAACGCCACCCTTTTCCCCGCCGATAAAGTTGAGAGACTTCATGTGCTATGACACCTTTTTGAAAAATTAAGAGGATTACCAACTACTTATTTTTCATGCAAGTTACGTGCCAAATCAGCAAGAGTTCCACGAAACTCATTTAGGGTCACTATACAAAATCAGGGTTAAAAATGAGAAAGGCCTCCATTGCTGGAGGCCTTGTATTCTGGCGCGCTCGGAGAGATTAGAACTCCCTACCCCTTGGTTCGTAGCCACAGGTTGACCTATCAATTTTTTCCGTATAATCAAAGACTTACGAAACTAAAGTGTATACTTGTACAAGTCGTTATAGTGCCGTAACCCTTTGATTACCCCAGTTACGACGGGGAACAAGTATACAGTCCGGCCAAGAGGAACAACGGGGAACGTCAATCGACCCAAAGCAGTCTTTAAAGCGATTAATACCTGATCCTATAAACTCAGCCCTCGCCGCCCCAAAATGCACTCACATATTTTTATGATCACTTATAAGTCAACAAATCGGTTTCTAGTTTTAGTCTCTGTCGCCATTTTGGCAGGATGCGGCACGCTAGCCCGTGACCATGCAGTGCCTCCTCAGCTTCATGGGCAGGAGCATATTGGAAACATGCCAGGTGTTCGCTATCAGGCTCTATCGAAGGCCGGTATTGAAAAAATTCTCAGCGACATCAAAGAAACGACTGATGCAACCAAAGGATCTTCAAAATCGGATGTTGCCAACTATCTGTCGATCTCTGGGGGTGGTGATAATGGAGCCTTTGGCGCTGGATTATTGACTGGTTGGACGGCAAATGGAGATCGTCCAACATTTGACCTCGTTACTGGTGTTAGTACGGGTGCGCTCATAGCGCCGTTTGCCTATCTCGGGTCTGATTATGATCCAGTGTTGAAAGCTGTCTACACTGAAACACAACCTAGCGATATTTACCTTGAGCGAGGCCTCATAGGGGCGTTGTTCGGTGAGGCGATGGGAGATACCACACCGCTTTACAGGCTTATCACCAAATACATTGATGCCGACTTGTTGAAAAAAATTGGTGATGAGTACACTCGCACCAATCGCTGGCTCCTTGTTGCAACTACAAATCTGGATACAGGGACGCCGGTTATATGGAACATGGGCAAACTTGCACAGATTGGCACACCTGATGCACTCACTCTTTTCAGAAAAATACTCCTTGCCTCAGCTGCGATACCGGGTGTCTTTCCCCCAGTAATGATTGATGTCGTAGCAGATGACAAGAACTATCAGGAAATGCATGTGGACGGTGGCGCGACAATGAGCGTATTCCTCTATCCCGCTGCTTTGGGAGCCGCTGCACGTGAACAAAAGGTGGTTTCGTCCGCAAAAAATCGCAAGGCCTACATCATCAGAAATTCACGAATTGATGCTGACTGGCGGGAAATTGATCGCGATACGCTGAGCATTATGGGGAGAGCTGTTTCCCAGTTGATCCAATCACAAGGATATGGGGACTTGTACCGTATCTATCAAACAACTCAGCGTGATCATGTCGAGTTTAATCTGGCCTATATTGGTGCCGATTTTAATTTTCATCACGAGCGTGAGTTTGATCGTCCGTATATGAATGCTTTATTTCAGTACGGTTATCAACTGGGTAAGGCTGGCTACCCTTGGGCGCATACGCCACCGGGCTATAACGCGCCTATTGATGAGGAAACACGTCGACAAAGCAAACGGAATCGAGAAGCACTTCAAGGCCTTAGCTCGAGCATGTTTACCCCTATCCAAAAGCAAATCGAGCAGCACTGACTTAATTTCCTGCTAACTTGCTACCTCTAATCACAGTAATTCACTGCATAAATCCGAGGTTACAAATGAGTAAGGCCTCCATCGCTGGAGGCCTTGTATTCTGGCGCGCTCGGAGAGATTCGAACTCCCTACCCCTTGGTTCGTAGTAAGGTTTTTCAAACCAGTTTTACCCCTTTTGCAGCAATCGGTTAAGTCAACAGAGTTTAGCCCAAACATTAAGCATGCGAAGCTTCGCAACCCCTTGTTTAATAGAGGCTCAGATACGTTGAATGGGACACTATTCAGGTGCTCAATCCCAGCTACAATTAAGCCAATTGACTGCACCATATTGCGAATCTGCAGCACTGTGAGCACGACGAAACATGGGCTTTTGATCGGTTTTTCTTCGAGGAAACGCTCATGAAAAACCGGATCCTTCACCTTACCCGAAATACGATCCCCTACGTCAAGGAATTACATCCAATCGCTGGTGGCGTTCTCGGATGCCTAGTGATGCAACAATTGGACTACTGGTTTGAAGGGCATCCTGAGGGCTATTATAAGTTCCTGATGCCCTCGGATCATCCAGCATACAAAGAGGGTGATAGCTGGACTGAGGAGCTGGGAATGTCCAGGCATGAGTTTCGGACCGCTTTCGACAAAATTGGTATCCGTTACAAGTCGAAATCTGACTTCGACCAGTCTCTGGATAAATTCCAGGGGCTGTTCTATTGCAGCTATGTAGATCGACGCAGCAACCTTACCTACTACTTTCGCAATCACGATTTAGTCGATGCCGCCCTGGATAAATTGCTGTCCAAGCCAGCACAAAAGTCTGCAAAGGCAGACCCTACAACATCCTCTAACCTGCTATGTAACGCTGAATTTACTGTAAAGCCGGAATCCGGATTTACAGGGAATCAGGAATGTGGATTTACAGTAAAGCCGGATTCCGGATTTACTAGGAATTCGAGTTCTTCACTTACAGTGAATCCGGAAAACCTACCTCCCCTATACAGAGACTACAACACAGAAACTACAACAACCACAGACAATAGCGCTGCTATAGATTCTGGTGGTTGTGGTGAAAAACTGATTTTTCCAAAGTGCACTCCAGAAGAGAGCATTGCTATTGGTGAGCTACTGGTCACCTGCCCTGTGGAATTCCAGCAGAAAGCCTTGGATGAGATTGAAGGTGCCCGCCAAGCCGGGGTGATCAAGACGAATCTTGTGCCTTTTGCCCGTGGGATCTTAACGGCCATTTCTCGAGGAACATTCAGCGTAGGACATGGCTCGACAGTAGCCGCTCAACGTGTAAAACAGTTAAACCACCAAAACCGAATTAATGCTGCCGATTTGCCTAAAAACCAAGAAGCTATGAACAAGGGGATGGCATTCATCAATCGGTTGGCAAAGCAATAAAAAGCTTTCGAAAGAGCCGGAAGGAACATCAACTCGATAATTGTCGACCTCGTTTCTCTTTAGAAGATCCGCGCAAAAATTTCAGAAGGTTATACTTTAACGATTGATCCGCCGGCGTTATTCAACATGTCACTGACACACTCCTTTCTGCTCGCCGCCCGTCAACAGGAAATCGCTGAGCTGCAGTCGTTAAATGGCACATGCGAGCTCGTGCGCCGAACCGGCGAACTGATTCACGCCCTTCAGGCGGAACGTGGCTCAGCCAATGCCTGTTTGACGAGTCCTGAACCGTCTTTCCGTGAACGCTGGCAAGACAAATGCACGATGACCAATTCAGCCATCAGTGATTTCAACGCCCTTTTGACCGGCAATCTCTCTATTACGGGAACTTCGAGGCTGTATGCTCGCATCGCGCTCGCGGTAAATACGCTTACCGTACTATCTTCCCACCGTGGGCAAGTGGCGGAACTCGAAGCCTCTGCAGCCGAAAGCACCTCTCAATATAGCAAGATCATCGACGCCCTCATTGCGCTTATCTTCGAAGCCATCGATGCTACGGCCGAGCCTGAGGTATCGCGTTTATTACTGGCACTCTTCAACCTCATTGAAGCTAAAGCATATGCTGGTCTGGAACGCGCCAACGGCGTAAGACTGCTGGGGGCTGTGCCTTCCCACAAAATAGACCAGCAAACAATTGTAGATTTGATCGACTGTCAAGAGCAGTCTCTAGCCCGCTTCGAAACTTTCTGCGGTGAAGATATTCGCGCGCAATGGTCAGCACTGCAATCTACACTTCCGCTGCATGAGCTCGAACGACTACGGCGTCAACTCCTCAGCCCGAACTCGACACTTTCCAAGGGCTTCATCAATACCTGGTTCGACACCTGTTCAGCACGTATTGACGGATTGCACCTTGTTGAACAGCATATGGCAGATCTTATTCAAAAGGCCTGCCGCAAGCGCATCGCAGAAACGAATGCCTTACTAGACGAACAACGGGAATCGTTGAAAGTAAATACCATACCATCCGATGACTGGATGGCGCAGGCAACGACGGCCGCCGCTAGCGAAGCAGTGGATCATGAACATCGCCTTGCATCCCGCCTCAACCGCACTCTGATGGATCTCTTGCAGCAACAATCTGCCGATCTACAGACAATGAGCACTGAACTATCATCGGTGCGTGCAGCGCTGGAAGATCGCAAGCTGATTGAGCGTGCTAAAGGGTTGCTCATGGTCCAACAGGGCATCAGCGAGGAAGCCGCCTATGGTTTATTACGTCAGAAAGCCATGAGCCAACATCTCAAGATCACCGAGGTGGCAAACTCACTGCTCGCAATTGCTGACTTTTTTCCGACACGCCCCAATTGACCCTAGCACTCGCACCCGAATGGTGCGGCGCAAGATACTGATGCGCCTCTAGAGTGCGTAGATGCTTGTAACACTAATGATCCATCACCATTCCTTGCGTCTCAGCCCATTTCCAGTCTGACTCCAAGTGTTGGCACACTTAATGCTTAATAAAAACCAAGGCCAACCAACGGCGGTTAGCCGGTAATCGGGAACGCAGCGCGCTCCCGTAACTGATTCCCGATTCACGGACAACGACGTCCATTCCAGACTCGCAGCAAATGCTGCCCGGTTGGAATGGGCGTTTTTCATTTGAATCGACGGAATCCACCATGAAATATGCCACTGACGAGTTAACCAACAAAAGACTGTCCCGCGGACGTGTCACGCTGGTGGGCGCAGGCCCGGGTGATCCGGAATTACTTACCGTCAAGGCGATCAAAGCAATTAAACGCGCAACGGTGCTGCTGGTCGACGACCTCGTAAACCCGGAAATCCTCGCTCACGCGGCGACACGCTCACGCATCGTACAGGTGGGCAAGCGAGGTGGGTGTATCTCAACGCCGCAGAGCTTTATCGAGAAACTGATGATCCTTGCCGCGAAAGATGGCGAAGAGGTAGTTCGACTGAAGGGTGGCGACCCATTTATCTTCGGTCGCGGAGGGGAAGAAGCGGCACACCTGCGCGCTGCCGGTATCCATGTTGAGATCGTCAATGGCATCACATCAGGTCTGGCTGCCAGTACCGCATTGGGAGTGCCACTTACGCATCGCGATCAATCGCACGGCGTGGTTTTAATTACCGGTCACAACCGCCCCGGCGAATCAGCTACAGACTGGGCAGCGCTCGGTTGCGCAGTCGAAACCTGCCAACTAACACTAGTGATCTATATGGGGCTTGCAGGTATCGCCGATATTCAATCAGGTTTGCTAAAAGCATTGCCCAGCGCGACTCCAGCCGCAGTCATTCAACATGCAAGCCTCCCGCAGCAGAACGCTGTGACCTGCAATCTAGCCACACTTTCGCAGACGATCCGCGAACACGCGCTTCACAGCCCCGCGATCATAGTTGTTGGCAATGTAGTTGCAGGCGCGCAAGCGATTTCAAATCCACAGACTTTAACGACAGCCAAAGCGGCCTGAGCCCACGGAGAACCCCATGAAAAAACAAAAACTTGTACTCATTGGCAACGGCATGGCCGGAGTACGCACGTTGGAAGAATTGCTCAAGCTAGCGCCCGACGCCTACGAAATTACAGTATTCGGCAGCGAGCCGTATGGTAACTACAACCGTATCCTGTTATCTCCAGTCCTAGCCGGAGAGATGTCGGTTCCCGAGATTATGCTTAATGATCTCGAATGGTATAAGAATAACGGCATCACACTGCACGCCGGAAAACAGGTTACAAAGGTGGACCGAGTCCGCAAACTCGTTACTACTGATGATGGAACCCAAGTCAACTACGACCGTCTACTGATCGCTACAGGCTCAACACCATTCATCCCACCGATTCCAGGTAGAGATTTGCCGGGGGTACTGGGCTATCGCGATATTGCAGACACCGAAGCAATGATCAACGCTGCAGAGAATTACAAACATGCGGTAGTGATCGGTGCAGGATTGCTCGGCCTTGAAGCAGCCAACGGCTTGATGCTGCGCGGCATGAACGTTACGATCATTCATCTTGGTGACTGGATAATGGAACGCCAGCTCGACAAGACGGCAGCCGACATGCTTCAGGTCTCGCTCGAAGCGCGTGGTATGAAATTCCTGCTAAGCAAAAACACAGAAGCACTTCAAGCCAGTCCAAATGGACGTGTCTCCAGCGTACGTCTTAAGGACGGCATCGAAATACCTTCCGATCTTGTTGTCGTGGCAGCGGGGATTCGCCCGAACTATGCACTGGCAGAATCTGCTGGACTTTACTGCGGTAGTGGCCGAGTACGCGGTATCCATGTATCAGACACGCTGCAGACGGTCACTGATCCCTCAATCTACGCTGTAGGCGAATGTGTCGTGCACCGTGGCACAGCCTACGGTCTGGTTGCCCCACTTTTCGAACAGGCCAAGGTTTGCGCTAACCACTTGGCCCGTTTCGGTATTGCTCAATACAAGGGCTCAGTAACATCGACAAAGCTCAAGGTGACAGGCATCGACGTCTTCTCGGCTGGAGACTTTGGTAGCAGTGAGGATACCGAAGACATTGTGCTGTTTGATAGGCAAGGTGGTCGATACAAGCGCATCGTGCTTAGGCAGAACCGTGTTGTAGGCGCAGTACTTTATGGCGATACGACTGACGGAAGCTGGCTCTTCCAACTACTGAAAGATGGACAAGATATCAGCGAGATTCGAGATCAACTTTTGTTTGGCAGCTCCTTCGGCAGCTCGCACCTCGGCGATGCTGGGCATACGGGTGAGAATCGTGCCTCAACGATGCCTGATACAGCCGAAGTCTGCGGCTGTAACGGAGTGTGCAAGGGCACGATCGTCAAGTCGATCAAGGAGAATGGACTATTCACCATTGACGAAGTCAAGAAGCACACCAAAGCCGCATCCTCCTGCGGGTCGTGCACCGGTCTGGTTGAACAAATTCTTGCCTCGACCATTGGCGGTGCGTATACACCAGCCTCAAAAGATTCGAAGCCAATGTGCGGTTGCACAGATTTTTCACACAAAGTGATACGCCAAGCAATCACTGAGCAGCATCTGACTACCAAGGAAGCTGTCTTCGAGTTTCTAGAATGGCACACGCCAAACGGCTGCGACAAGTGTCGACCGGCGATTAACTACTACCTGATCTCTAGTTTCCCACACGAAGCGAAGGATGATCCCCAGTCACGTTTCATCAACGAGCGCGCACACGCCAATATCCAGAAAGACGGAACCTTCTCTGTAGTGCCACGCATGTGGGGTGGCTTAACCACCCCGTCAGAGTTACGTGCCATCGCCGACGCTGCTGAAAAATACGACGTGCCAACGGTGAAAGTTACCGGTGGGCAGCGGATCGATCTGCTGGGCATCAGAAAAGAAAATCTACCCGGTATCTGGGCTGATCTTAATGCGGCAGGCATGGTCTCCGGTCATGCCTACGGGAAATCGATCCGTACGGTTAAAACATGTGTCGGTGCAGAGCACTGCCGTTTCGGTACCCAACATTCGATGGACACGGGCATTCAGCTTGAAAAGATGCTGTTCGACATGTATGCGCCTCACAAAGTGAAGCTGGCGGTATCTGGATGCCCTCGTAATTGTGCCGAGTCCGGTATTAAGGATGTGGGCATCATTGGCGTCGAATCCGGTTTCGAGCTCTACATCGGCGGTAACGGTGGCATCAAGACCGAAGTCGCCCAGTTCCTGTGCAAGGTAACAACCAACGAAGAGGTAAAGGAATATACCGGCGCCTTCCTGCAGCTCTACCGCGAGGAAGGCTGGTATTTGGAGCGCACTTCGCACTATCTGGAGCGCGTCGGCATGAGTTACATCAAGACCCACATTCTCGAGGATTCCGAAGGCCGCAAGGCCCTTTATGAACGCCTGCTGGATTCGCTTCGCGATGCGCGTGACCCGTGGGAAGCGATGCGCGACGCGCAACCCGTAAAGCAGTTTATCCCCATCGCCGTAGAGGCCTGATTTTGAAAGGAACCACCATGTCCAACTGGAAAACCATCTGTCCGCTAGAAGACATCCCAAAATTAGGCTCACGTGTTGTGCGCCAGCTCACCGGCGGCGATATCGCAATCTTCCGTACCGCTGAGAACGAAGTATTCGCACTACACGACAAATGCCCACACAAGGGTGGTCCATTGTCCCAGGGACTTGTTCACGGCAAGCGGGTAACCTGCCCGCTGCACGCCTGGAACATAGAACTTGAATCTGGTGAAGCCATAGCACCCGACCAAGGGCACTGCGGTACTTTCATTGCCAAGGTCGAAAACGGCATGGTGTTACTCGCCCTCTGATTCACGTCGCCACACATTTCAGTAAATACTTTTTAAACCCCAAACTCTCTTAAGGAGATCATCATGTCGTATCTCATGCCATCTGAATTTGTCACCAAAATGGTAGACGCAGGTGAATCAAAAATCTATATGGCAACGCGCGATGCCTTAATCCGTGCCTATATGGCAGGTGCTATTCTGGCACTTGCCGCTGTCTTCGCGGTCAGTGTTGGCGTTATGTCTGGCTCACCCTTGGTAGGTGCCATTCTTTTTCCGGTCGGTTTCTGCATGCTTTACCTGATGGGTTTCGATCTACTGACTGGCGTGTTTGTTCTGACACCGCTGGCTTGGCTTGATAAACGCCCTGGTGTAACTATCAAAGCCATTCTTAAAAACTGGGGCGTAGTCTTCACCGGCAACTTCCTCGGTGCGCTGACCGTAGCTTTTCTGATGTCCTTCATCTTTACATACGGGTTCTCGGTTGAGCCAAATGAGATCGGCACCAAAATTGGTCACATCGGTGAAGCGCGGACATTGGGTTATGCCAAATACGGTCTCATGGGCTGGTTCACAATCTTCATCCGCGGAATGCTTTGCAACTGGATGGTATCGATGGGCGTTGTCGGGGCGATGATCTCTACCAGTGTCAGTGGCAAAATCATGGCAATGTGGATGCCAATCATGCTGTTCTTTGCCATGACGTTTGAGCACTCAGTCGTTAACATGTTTTTATTCCCATCAGGCTTGATGATGGGTGGCAACTTCTCGATTCTTGATTACTTCATCTGGAACGAAATCCCGGTCGTACTGGGCAATCTTGTCGGCGGCCTGGCCTTTACCGGCCTAACGCTATACACCACGCACATACGTACTGCTCCAAAGCGCACATTCAACTAATAATTTGATAATCACACAGGGCCGGAGCGCGATTAGTCGTGTTCCGGTTTCGTCATGAAAAACTCTGCGTTACGCATCAGCCTCGGACAACATTCTGATAAAGGCAAAAAACCACTCAATCAGGATTTCCATGGTGGCTATGTACCGAAAGACGATCTACTTGCTAGCAAGGGCATTGCACTGGCTATCGCTGACGGTATCAGCAGCAGCGATGTAGCTCATATCGCAAGCGAGTCGGCAGTATCAGGCTTTTTGGAAGACTACTATGCGACAACCGACACATGGTCGGTCAAGACTGCCGTCGAGCGAGTGCTCGGCGCAACGAATTCATGGCTCTATTCCCAGACACGACAAAATCGTTACGATGAACAGGATCAGGGCTATGTCTGTACATTTTCTGCTTTAGTACTCAAGGGCATGAGCGCACATGTCTTCCACATCGGCGATTCGCGAGTCTACCGGATTGGATCGACGGATATCGAACAACTGACCGAGGATCACCGAGTACGAATTTCGACAAACCGCAGCTATCTTGCACGTGCACTTGGTATACATCACCGGCTCGACGTTGACTATAGAAAAACCCTGTTGAACAAGGGCGATGTTTATGTACTAGCCACTGACGGTGTCTACGAATTTATCGCTATTTCTGCATTTGCTGATCGTTTACGGGTAACTGACGCCGATTTGCCACAAATTGCCCGCGACATGGTGTCTACTGCGCTAAGCAATGGGAGTGACGACAATCTTACTGTTCAGATAGTACGCATTGATCAGCTTCCGGAACTAGAATCTTCAGACTTTCTGAGTATGATCGATACGTTGCCCTGCCCTCCAACACTTCAACCCGGAATGATGCTGGATGGCCTGAAGATTCTGAGTGAGCTTCGTATCAGCAGTCGAAGCCATACCTTTCTCGCCGAAAACACAGCTACTGGCAAAACAGTTGTAATTAAGGCCCCCTCAGTCGGTATGCGTGATGACCGAGCATATCTTGAACGATTTCTTATCGAGGATTGGGTCGCTCGTCGTGTCGATAACCCACATATCGTGAAACCTTGTCACACACCAATGCCACGGAGTGCAATCTATGTGGCGACCGAGTATCTGGAAGGGAAAAGCCTCACCCAATGGATCCGCGAAAATTTACTCCCCGATTTAGATGCATTTCGAAACATCATGCAGCAGCTAGCTCGTGGGTTGCAAGGTTTGCATCGTCAAGAGATGCTTCACCAAGATCTGAAACCTGACAATATCCTCATCTCACCTGACGGCAAATTGACCATCATCGACTTCGGTGCCGCTCGAGTTGCTGGATTAGAAGAAGCTCAAACCGGTCTCCCTCAAATCAATTTACTTGGAGCTGCTCAATACGCAGCACCAGAGTATTTTATTGGCGAGATTGGTTCACCAAGTTCCGACCAATTTTCCTTAGGTGTCATTGCCTATCAAATTCTCACCGGTCGATTGCCCTATGGTGATGCAGTGCCTCGCGTTCGTTCAACTAAAGCAATACAAGCGCTACGTTACATCGCAGCGTCTGAGTTGAACTCTGACATCCCGAATTGGATGGATGCAGCAATTAAACGTGCAGTTAATCCAACCCCAGAAAATCGTTATCCGCAGATTTCTGAATTTATCCATGACCTTTTGCATCCAAATTCCGACTATATAACTCAGAAATCGCTGCCTATACTACAAAGGAATCCTTTACGGTTTTGGCAGTTTTTTACTGCTTTTCTTATAGGCGTTGTAGCTATACTTTCAGTAATATTGTTCAGAACAAAATAGACAATCCATAATGGGCTATTAAATACAAGAAGTTTATAAACCTATATTTAAACGTCTAGCGACACAGACAGACTTTTAAATTATTTAACAGC
>CAIQBG010000040.1 GCA_903870055.1 uncultured Pseudomonadota bacterium | reverse complement strand
GAAGGCAAAATGTTTGCGCCTTTGGCGATTACCATCGCCATCGCTTTAACTTTGTCGCTTATCCTTTCTTTTACGCTCTCACCGGTACTGTGTTCGTACATTCTTAAGGGCGGCGCAGATCATGACACGCCGTTTGTTGCAAAAATAAAAGCCCCATACATGAAGGCGCTTGCATGGTCGGTAAAAAATCCCCAGCGTGTGATTTTTTATGCGGCAGTGGCACTCTTTAGTAGCTTCCTGATCTTCCCATTTCTCGGAAAATCTTTCATTCCCATCATGAAAGAAGGTGCCATTACCCCGGTAATCGTACGCGCAGCAAATATTTCTCTCGATGAATCGGTCAAAATGGAATTTGAGGCGATGAAAAATATCGCCATGATTCCCGGCGTTAAATCAGCCGTCTCTCGCCTCGGACGGGGTGAATCACCTGCTGATCCAGGCCAACCGAATGAATCAGACCCGATCGTCTCTTTAAAACCAAGCAACCAGCGAGATTTATCCCAAACAGAGATTGAAGATCGCGTTCGTGATGTGCTGAAAAAACTCCCTGGCGTAGAAACGTCTATCTCGCAACCTATTGCAGCGCGTGTGGATGAAATGGTCTCCGGTGTTCGGTCACAGGTAGCCGTAAAGATATTTGGTGACGACATCCAGGAATTGCGCAAACTTGGCAGTCAAATTGGCCGTATCCTGGCTGGTTTACAAGGTGCAAACGACCTGCGCATCGAGCAGGTGACCGGCCAGAACTACCTTACCCTCAACATCGATCGGGATGCCATTGCCCGTTATGGCCTGAATGTCGAAGATGTAAATAACGTTATTGAGATTGCTAATGGCGGCCGTGAGGCAACACAAATCTATGAAGGTGAGCGTCGCTTCCCCCTTGTACTCCGCTACCCACGTGTGTACCGGGAAAATCCCGAGGCTTTTGAAAATATTATTCTCAAATCTCCTGGTGGCGCACTTGTACCCTTGAAAGACATTGCAAAAGTCGAGCTGGTAGATGGGCCATCACAAATATCACGGGAAGGCGGCAAACGCCGTCTGGTGGTAGGGGTCAACGTTCAAGACCGTGACCTAGGTAGCTTTGTCAGTGAGGCACAGAAAAAAATTAGTCAACAAGTGATCGTGCCCCAAGGGTATACCCTTGATTGGGGGGGGCAATTTGAAAATATGCAGCGCGCTATGTCGCGGCTGATGATCATCATACCGATTACGATCGCTGCCATATTTTTCCTACTGTTTATCTTATTTAATTCAGTACGCATAGCCACACTGATCATCCTTGTGCTGCCTTTTGCATCGATTGGCGGCATCTTCGGCTTACTGATTTCAGGTGAATATCTATCTGTTCCTGCAGCCGTTGGATTTATTAATCTCTGGGGAATTGCTGTTTTAAATGGCGTCGTACTGGTTTCCTTTATTCGGCAATTGCGCGACGAAGGCTGGTCTACCCATGAGGCCGTCTTCGAGGGTTGCGAACACCGTTTCAGACCAGTGATGATGACTGCTAGCGTAGCCCTACTGGCGCTAATCCCCATGCTCTTCTCTTCTGGACCTGGCTCTGAGGTTACACGGCCGCTCGCCGTCGTAGTCATCTCAGGCCTACTATCATCGACAGCACTTACGCTTCTCGTGCTTCCAGTCCTGTATCCTTACTTCGAAGAAAAAAACGTTGAAGCGTAACCTCAGGTTTCATCATGAAAGAAATTAAAGCCGTTATTCGCCCAAACAAGCTCCCTCAGCTTCGCAAATCCTTGCTGAGCCTACCGGGCTTTCCAGGCATGACAATCTCGCAAGCTGAAGGCTGTTCAGCACCATCCCGCCATGGACCGCCCATTTCTATCAAAGATGAGCTAACTGACTTTACCCGCAAGGTACGCATCGAAATTGTTTGCCCAGACGAAATAGCTGACAAAATTGTTGAATGCATCACAGATGTCGCACAAACGGGGCATTTGGGTGATGGCATTGTATGGGTCACCGAAATTTCTCGTGCAATTTTTGTACACAAAACTACACCTGGTGGCACCTCAGACCCACGC
The DNA here is from genome assembly GCA_903870055.1 of uncultured Pseudomonadota bacterium. Taxonomy (GTDB): domain Bacteria; phylum Pseudomonadota; class Gammaproteobacteria; order Burkholderiales; family Rhodocyclaceae; genus Fluviibacter. The sequence goes on along the minus strand of CAIQBG010000040.1, from coordinate 27,764 downwards.
CGTCTCTAACGCATCAGGTTACGGTACGCACTGTGGGTAAAACCTTTAAGCTCTGGCTATCTGCGACACGCCCGGCATTTCTATCCGTTACCTTTGTCGGTGTATTGATTGGTCTAGCATCGGCTAGTTATAGCGGCGCATTTCATTCCCTCTGGTTGGCGACACTAACACTGATTTTTGCCTTAGTTGCCCACGCCGGCGCCAATGTGCTCAATGATTACTACGACGCACTCAGTGGATGTGATGCGGCCAATACAGACAGAATATTTCCCTTTACAGGGGGCAGCCGCTTTATTCAAGACGGACTGCTGACTACAAAGCAAACAGCCATTTTTGGTTATGCATTACTCATCGCCGTTATTCCTGCCGGGCTATACCTCATAGCAGAAAGTGGTGCGGGTTTGCTTTTTATCGGCATGTGCGGACTCTTTGCCGGCTGGGCTTACTCCGCAAAACCTCTTGCACTACAAAGCCGGGGCGTAGGTGAAATCACCATAACGGTCGCCTGGATGTTGATCGTGATTGGCAGCGATTACGTGCAACGTGGCAGCTTTGCACTGGCACCCATCATCAGCGGCATAGCCTATGCCCTGCTCGTAGCTAACGTGCTCTTCATTAACCAGATACCGGATATCAATGCAGATGCGATCTCTGGCAAACGCACCGTCATTGTTCGCTTTGGCTCTGGCGTAGCTTTACTAGGAAGCGCCCTGCTCTACCTGAGTGCTACTGCGACTATAGTCATCGGCATTGCTGTAGGCGCTCTACCAATCACCAGTGTCTTTGGACTGCTTTTCTGGGCTCCAGCGGCATTGGCGCTGTACAGGCTTTGTCAAATCCCAATGGACAAAACGTCCATAACGCTCACGATTAGATTAACAATTATCAGCACACTACTCGCTGGTTTTTTACTGACTTTATCTTTGCTATTTGCAGCAGAAACCTAATTCAGGGTTGAATCCGACTTTGGAACGCCCTCCTGCGTAAATTGCATCGCCCATCCTATTGCCTCCCCTCTGAAAAGTCATTTGTGCGCAAAATCTCATCCAACACCAAGATACTCATAGGTGGCCTAGTCGGCCTTTTAATTGGCGTAGGACTAACAACAGAGCATGGACGAACTTACACATCTGAGGTGATTTATGGCGCACAGTTGGTTAGCAACCTTTTTCTGGACCTTCTAAAACTTGTATTAGTCCCATTAGTCTTTACTTCAATCGCAATCGGTGTTGCCAATCTGCAATCTCACAAAAAGATGCATAAGGTCTGGTTCTTGACGCTAGGATTCTTTGGCTTATCCATGACCCTGGCAATCCTACTTGGCTTTACCGCTTCCTCTCTCTTCAAGCCCGGACTGGGCATGCATCTTGAATCATTAACAGCTAATCTCGCACCATCAACGATTCAAAAACTATCAGTTGCAGATTATTCAGCGCAGTTTCTACATGGCATATTTCAGAATCCGTTCAAAGCACTCGCGAATGGAGATATATTTTCCATTGTGGTTTGTGCACTAATACTCGGCATTGCTATTGTTGCGGGCGGAGAACGATACAAGAACATACGCACCCTTCTTAAAGAAGCTCAGGAATTATGCATGCAGGTGGTGGGCTGGATCATGCATATTGCGCCTTATGGTGTTGCAGCACTGTTACTTCAGTTGGTAGCAAAGCAGGATGCCCAGCTTCTAAACGAACTATTTAGATTCATCCTGGTTGTTATCGGAACGACGTTGTTTCACGGTGTCGTCATATTGCCGTTACTGCTTTACATTTTTACAGGTATTTCGCCACTTAGGTTCTGGCGAGGCGCAAAAGAAGCGCTTATAACAGCTTTTGCAACGTGTTCTAGCAATGCGACCCTACCGGTAACACTTCGCTGCACCGAACAGCATCTGCATGTTAAACGGGACATTGCCAACTTCGTAGTACCGCTAGGTGCAACAGTGAATATGGATGGCACTGCGCTTTATGAAGCAGTTGCTGCCTTATTTATAGCCAGACTGTGCGGAATAGAGTTAGATATCGTTCAGCAACTTATCATATTCGTTGTAGCCACGATTGGTGCAATAGGTGCACCAGGCATGCCTAGCGTGGGGATGTTAAGCATGGTGCTTGTTCTTGAATCTGTCGGCCTACCCTCTGCTGCTATTGCCATCCTGCTACCGATTGACCGTATCCTCGATACGGTTAGAACCAGTGTCAACGTCCAAGGGGACATGATTGGTAGCCTGATCGTGGACCGCTGGACAAGAGATGATCATTCCGCCTAAAGCGGGCAAACAGAATTACGTATGCCTCAAAGAAATGCAAAGAATGGCGATACGATCAAAAGAATCCCCGTAATTACAATCAGCGGAAGCGCTGGGCCACGCAAAGAACGTAAAGACTCTACCCGATAGACAAGATAGGCGGGGATCAAACATCCAATAAGCCCAAAAACAGGACTGGATATCGATGTGAAATACAAAATGGGTACCTGCAGAATTACGACACTCCAAGCTAGGAGAATAATAAATACAGCAATACCCAGATTAAACGTCGACTCGGACCAGGGTAAATCTTCACGGTAGCGTTTTACAACGTTAGTCACTAGCCCACGTATAGCCTCGCTAAAACCAAGATACACGCCAAAAAACGCCGTAACAACGGCAAAGATATTCAGGACAACGCCAAGTATAGGAGCAAGGCCAGCAGGCAGAAACTGAGCAGCAATGGCCAGTGCTGACACATTCTGTTTAAAAGCACGCTCTGCCTCTTCGTATCCCATCGCCAGCGTAAAAGATACCGCGTAAAAGAATACGGTGACAAAGAGCACAACGAACGCGATGGTCATCGCACGCTGAGCTTTTACACGAGCCACTTCGACTGATGATTCGTGATTTCGGTAAAAAATGACCATCGGACTTAAGGTCTGAATAAATAATATCGAAGTGAGGGTAAAGGGCAACGTCACAATCGTGTCTTTGAGAAACCCAGCCGTTGAATTCACAGTACCGATATTAGTGGGCTCCCATAGATGCACCATGGCAAATCCCAGGTAAGCCACGATACCTAGCTTTGTAAGCACAAGAATCGTTGATACCTTAAACAGGAACTCCTCTCCTCTTGAAGCCAGCATTACAAGTATCGTAATCAAACCCAGGGGGTAGTACCAATGTTGGGATAAAAGCTCTGACGTAATGCCAAAAGTATGAAAATAAGACGCACTGTCGTTAGTAATAGCGGTCGAATATACGAACACCCATATAGCCAACATGATGAAATACAGTAAACCCAGCAAGACACCCCAATTTTTGCCCAGATAGCCAGAAATAACACAGGGATAGTCCGTACATTCTTTGGACTTTGCCAATGTATTGATGAACAACCGCTGAAATAGATACATGGCTGGATAGCCAATAATGGCAGACGCAAAGAACACCCATAGTCCGACAAGTCCAATCTGCACCGGCAAAAACACGATGCCCGCGCCAATCGCCATGCCTATGCTCATGATTACCCAGCCGATATCGTTTCGATCAAACCCGTAAGCTTTTGTGTCGTTAACGACTGATTTATGTAATGGCATGATTTGAACCTGCAGATATAAAGTGTTAACAATGTATTACAGAGTAGTCCGTATTTGAACGAATATTAATGCATTCGGATATGTACGACCTGTATAAACCAAAAAAGGGAGGCCGAAGCCCCCCTTTTCCCTTGTGCAACTACTTTTTAACGACTACGGGTCTCAGACTGACCACGTGCAATTCTATGAAGACCATCCACCATAAATAACGATAGGCCTTAAAGCTCTAGACAACCTGCGAAGCCTGAGCACGCACAACAGCTTCAGAATGCTCTGCCGCACATAATTCAATAAACTTGTAAGCGAAGCCGCGCAAGTAATGGCCTTTACGTACGCCGATCAAAGTGGTGTTTAAACGAAATAGATGCTCAGATGGCGGCAAGGTTAAATTAACGTCTCTATCTTCGTAATAAGCCATTGAAGCAACAATACCTACCCCCAGACCAAGTTCGACATAAGCTTTAATTACGTCTGCATCCAGGGCAGACATAACGATATCGGGTAACAATCCAGCATCGGAAAACGCCATGTCTAACTGGCTACGGCCGGTAAAACCTTCGTGATAGGTGATGATCGGGTAGTCTGCGATTTCTTTGAGCGTCAGCTCTTTTACAGATTCTAATGGATGGCCTTTAGGGACGATAAGTGCATGTCGCCATTGATAATAAGGAAATGTTGCTATTTCAGTGGCTGCATCCAGAGCTTCAGTAGCAATCCCGATATCAGCCAGCCCTGTTTGTAGCATTGAAACAATTTCACTAGGGCTCCCCTGATGTAAGACAAGGTGCACTTTGGGAAATGCATCCTTGAATGCCTTAACAACCTTAGGCAAGACATAACGCGCTTGCGTGTGGGTTGTTGCAACAACAAGCTGTCCCTCATCCTTCTGGGTAAACTGATCAGCCAATTGTTTGATGTTCTGAGCATCAAGCAAGAGTCGCTCCACAATACCGATCAGCTCTTTGCCTGGCTCAGTCATCCCAATCAAACGTTTTCCCTTTCGTACAAAGAGTTCAACGCCTAACTCATCTTCCAAGTCTTTAATATGCTTGCTCACACCTGGTTGAGACGTAAACAACGCTTCTGCAACCTCGGTCAGGTTGAAGTTCTGACGTACGGTTTCTCGAACAATGCGCAACTGCTGAAAATTCACGCAGCAGTGCCCTTGTGTTCAAAGACGCTCAACTTTTTAGGCACGAGGTATACATGATCACCTTCTGCAACATTCAGGCTAGCAACTTCCAGTCGGGTCAATTCCACTTCATAGTTCTGTGAAGTTTTCTCCTCGTTAATATCAAGGCCGATGAGTTCAATACGTGATGTGGCACCAAAAGTCAGTACACGTTCTATAACAGCATAAACACCAAGGGATTCAGGATCCTTTGAGATAGTAAGCTCATGCGGCCGAGCAAAGGCGACCACACTACTACCATCAGCAACAGTTGAACCACCATGCACAAGCTGGTGTGGCCCCACGTGAACCACCTCGCCATCTACACGGCCGTGAAATAGATTCACAGAACCAAGAAAGCTATAAACAAAAGGCGTAGCGGGCTTATCGTAAACCTGATCAGGGGTTCCAACTTGCTCGACTTTACCCTGATTCATCAGCACTACTTCGTCAGCAACTTCCAGCGCTTCTTCCTGATCATGTGTCACAAAAATCGAAGTAACATGAATTTCATCGTGCAGACGTCGCAGCCAGCGACGAAGTTCTTTACGCACTTTGGCATCTAGCGCGCCGAACGGCTCGTCAAGCAACAACACTTTAGGCTCAACAGCGAGCGCTCGCGCAAGTGCAATACGCTGTCTCTGACCACCTGAGAGCTGTGACGGAAATCGATCAGCTAACCAATCAAGCTGAACCAGCGCTAATAAGTCATGAACTTTCTTCTTGATAACCGCTTCACTCGGACGTTCACGGCGTGGTTTAACACGTAAACCAAACGCAACATTCTCGAAAACTGTCATGTGTTTGAACAACGCATAATGCTGAAACACAAAGCCGACTTGGCGTTCACGCACATGACGATCCGAGGCATCTTGACCATCGAGAATTACTTGGCCCGAATCTGCTGTCTCCAAACCTGCGATGATGCGCAAGAGTGTTGTTTTACCGCAACCTGATGGTCCGAGTAATGCAACCAGTTTACCGGTAGGAAATTCAAGACTGACGTTATCCAGCGCCTTAAAGTCACCGAAAGATTTATAGATGCTATTAACTTGAATACTCACAATCAGCCTTCCTTCAATTCAGAATTTACTTTAGCGGCTTTCCATTCGACAAATGTTTTGATCAGCAAGGTCAACAATGCGAGGATGGCTAACAATGAAGCAACCGCAAAGGCAGCGGCAAAGTTGTACTCGTTGTAAAGAATTTCCACATGGAGTGGCATGCTGTTGGTTTCGCCACGGATATGGCCCGAGACAACTGATACAGCACCGAATTCACCCATTGCGCGTGCATTACAAAGAACAACGCCATAAATGACGCCCCAAAGAATGTTAGGCAATGTCACAAAACGGAAGACCTGCCAGCCACGAGCGCCAAGAACAATCGCCGCCTCTTCTTCCTCTTTACCCTGCGCTTCCATTAATGGGATAAGTTCTCGGGCAACGAATGGAAAAGTTACAAAAATCGTCGCAAGCAGAATTCCTGGGATGGCAAAAATAATCTTTACGTCGTTATCAAGAAACCATGAGCCAAACCAACCTTGGGCACCAAATACCAGAACAAATATCAAACCGGCAATAACGGGTGACACCGAAAATGGCAAATCAATCATCGTGATTAGGATGCGTTTACCTGGAAAATTGAATTTTGTTATCGCCCAAGCTGCAGCCACACCAAATACCAGATTCAAGGGCACTGAAATCACGGCAACAATCAGCGTCAATTTAATTGCCGACAATGCATCGGGGTCCATCAATGCCGCTAGATATACATCCAAGCCTTTACGGAAAGCTTCAACAAATACCGATCCCAATGGCAACAGTAGAAATAGCGCAAAGTAAAAAAGTCCAGTACCGATAATTAATCGACGCACCCATGGTGACTCTTGAGTAGCGCCATTAACCTTCTGACCACTCCGTACTGATTTTGCTCCTAGCGCCGTAGAAATACCGCCCGCCATTAGACTTCCCTCCCCGTTCGTTTCGCTGTCCAGGCCTGCAGGCTATTAACAATCAGCAGCAAGATAAACGACAGGAACAACATCACCACAGCAATCGATGTTGCGCCTGAGTAGTCATACTGCTCCAGCTTGGTAATGATCATCAGTGGGGCAATTTCAGAAACCATAGGCAGATTGCCCGCGATGAAAATCACCGAACCGTATTCACCGACTGCGCGGGCAAAAGCTAAAGCAAACCCAGTGAGCAGTGCAGGCAAAATAATCGGAAGAACAACTTTGAACACAGTCTGCGCTCGGTTAGCACCGAGACTGGCAGCAGCTTCTTCAATTTCTTTATCCAGATCTTCCAGAACAGGTTGCACTGTACGTACAACAAAGGGCAAGCCAATAAAGATCAGAGCAATCATGATGCCGATCGGCGTAAAAGCTATTTTGATACCAAGCGGTTCAAGATACTGCCCTAGCCAACCGTTCTTGGCATATATCGCTGTCAGTGCAATGCCAGCTACCGCCGTTGGCAGAGCAAATGGCAGATCGACCAATGTATCGACAATTTTTTTCCCAGGAAAGCTATAGCGCACTAGTGCCCATGCCAAGATCAAACCAAAAAATGCATTGACTGTAGCCGCGATTAAAGACGCACCAAAACTCAGCTTAAGTGAGGCCACCACCCGCGGCTCACTGATCGTTTGCCAGAATTGCAATAACGTCAGATCCGATGTTTTCCAGATCACCGCTGATAGGGGGATCAGAACGATCAGCCCCAGGTAAGCTAGGGTAAAACCCAGGGTTACTCCGAACCCTGGGATAACACTTCGCTTAAAAAGCGGTTTGCTCATCGTTTCACCATGATCTGGTCATAGATACCGCCATCGGCAAATTGCTCTTTCATGACCTTATCCCACCCACCCAGCAGCTTTTCAACGCTGAACGTGTTTACAGTTGGAAAGACTTTTGCGTACTTCTTGAGCACAGCGGCATTACGCGGACGCAAGTAATGCTTGGCAATAATTTCCTGGCCTTCTGGGCTCCACAGATATTCCAGATAGGCTGAAGAAACCTTACGGGTACCCCGCTTATCGACTACCTTATCAACTACGGTTACTGGAGCCGGGGCATCAATAGAAAGGCTCGGATAAACGATGTCAAACTGATCTCCACCGATCTCCTTATCCAGCAACATCGCCTCGTTTTCAAAGGTAACCAGCACATCGCCCATGCCGCGTTGGGTAAAGGTCGTGGTTGCGCCACGGCCGCCGCCATCAAGCACCGGCACGTTCGTGAACAAGGCCTTCACGAAATCTTTAGCTTTCTCGTCCGTTTTGTAATTCTTGATCGCGAAACCCCAAGCCGCCAAATAGCTATAACGACCGTTACCCGTTACCTTTGGGTTAGGAATAATCACTTGTGTGCCTGGCTTGATCAGATCTGGCCAATCCTTGATATCCTTAGGGTTGCCTTTCCGGACAACAAAAACCGTCGTGGTGGTATACGGTGCGGCATCATTCGGCAGACGTTTCTGCCAATCCGGATTAACCAGCCCGTTTTTTACCAGCATCTGGATATCCGGAACCTGATTCATGGTCACGACATCGGCTTCCAGACCCGCAATGACAGCGCCTACCTGCTTGCTTGAACCGCCGTGCGATTGGTTGATAGTAATTGCTGGATTACCCTTGGCCTGCCAGCTAGCGTTGAAGGCCGGATTGATATCCTTATAGAGCTCACGAGCTACGTCATAGGAAACGTTGAGAATAGAGGTTTGCGCACTCACGAGAGGTGCCGCTGCAAGCATCAGGCCAGCAAAACTCGTGCGCAAAAAGATACGAATCTTATTCGAATTCATGGTGCAGCTCCTTAATGTGAGGGCTGTAAGTCTAGGACAAGGCATATTTAAATGAAAGACACAATTTGGCATTGCTTATAACGTTTTCTTATAAGCAATGCAGCCGCTGCCAAATTAAACTCCCGGGGCTCTGGAGTCCCGGGGATCGTACCGATCAAGCGCAACTAATTACTTGGCCGTAATGATCTGGTCAAACACACCGCCGTCGCCGAAGTACGTCTTCTGGGCTTTATCCCAGCCTCCGAAGACCTGGTCGATAGTGAACAGCTTAACTTTGGCAAAGTTGCCACTATATTTGGCAGCAATTTCCTTATTGCGTGGACGGTAGTAATGACGTGCCGCAACTTCCTGGCCGATTGGGGTGTACAGATATTCCAGGTAAGCAGTGGCTACCTTACGAGTGCCTCGACGATCCACTACCTTGTCGACAACTGCCACTGAGGGCTCGGCCAGAATCGACAAGGATGGAGTGACAATATCAAACTTGTCCGGACCCAGTTCCTTGATCGACAGATAGGCTTCGTTTTCCCAAGAAATCAGAACATCGCCGATGCCACGTTCAGTAAAGGTCGTGAGCGAACCACGCGCACCTGAATCCAGCACTTTTACATTCTTATAGATATTGGTAACCAGCTCACGTGCCTTCTGGTCATTACCACTTGGCTGCTTAAGCGCATAACCCCAAGCTGCCAGGAAGTTCCAACGTGCTCCGCCGGAGGTCTTTGGATTAGGCGTCACAACTTCGATGCCAGGCTTAGCCAGATCGTTCCAGTCTTTAATGCCTTTAGGATTACCCTTACGCACCAGGAATACGATGGTAGATGTATACGGAGCAGAGTTATCTGGAAGACGCTTGATCCAGTTCGGTGCAATCAGACCCTTCTGAGCAATTGCATCAACGTCATAGGCCAGCGCCAGAGTGACTACATCTGCATCTAGGCCATCAATCACCGCTCGGGCTTGTTTGCCGGAACCGCCATGAGATGCACGTACATTCAGCGTTTCGCCAGTTTCCTTTTTCCAGTGGTTGGCAAATACCGCATTGAAATCCTTATACAACTCGCGCGTTGGATCGTACGAAACGTTGAGCAGGGTGGTATCTGCATGTGCAGTCAGCCCTGAAAATGCAACTGAAATACCCAGCAGCACAGTGAGTAATGATTTACGTGTAATTGCCATGATCTAGACCCCATTGAATATTTGATGGAGCGATGATGTGGCAAAGCAACAATCCTTGTGAACGAATTAAAAATTCTTTGCTTATAAGAAAAATCGAGGAGACGCTACCTAAAGCGCCTAGTTTTCTGCAGGAGGCCAATCAACCCAGGGGTAATCCGGTAAACCATCAGCCCATACCTGACGGGGTTCGCCCTGAATGAGGGGTTTTAGATAACGCAAGGCTTCAGGTGTAACTGTGTAGGCTTCCTGATGAACCCAGTCAATCGGAAATAAACGCTCACGATTGGCAATGTCAGCTAATGGGACCGCATCACAATGCCAGGCGTAAGGCACATCGTTATCACGTACGATATTGACCATCACCCCACTCTGCCCTTGCTCGGCCAAATGCACAGCGTGAACAGCCACTGCTTCAGCCTGGGCAATATCTGTCGCACTGGCGAGATGCCGTGCAGCACGCTGCAGATAATCAGGCACAGCGACATGAACTTTGATTCCTAGCCTAGCTCTGAGCAACTCAGCAACAGCAAAACCTGCGCCACCGAGTTGCTCATGGCCATAGCGGCCGGCGACATTTTGCTGAGCGTAAAACTGCCCATCTACTGTGCGGATCCCTTCTGAAACGACACAGACGCAGGCGTTATGCTTTGCAAAGCTAGCCTGCACGCCTTTGATAAATCGTTCTGGCTCAAATACTACTTCGGGAAATAGTATTCGGGGTGATGCCATCTGCACTGGCAACCTAGCAACAGCGCCGCAAGCAGCTAACCAACCCGTATGCCGGCCCATCACTTCCATAATGAAAACGCTAGGTTTGGTTGCCATGGCACAGTGATCACGCGCGGCTTCCATGAGCGATACCGACAGGTACTTTAACGCTGAACCGAACCCCGGCGAGGTATCGGTTCCTTCCAGATCGTTGTCGATAGTCTTGGGCAGGCCAATGACTTTAAGCGGTAAATTGAAACGCTGGCTAAGTTCGACGAGTTTGACCGCCGTATCCATTGAGCCATTACCGCCATTTACATAAACCGTGCCAATTTCATAGGCAAGCAGCACCTCATGTACCCGCTGCCATTGGAGGGGATTTTCATCATACGGTTGCATCAAGGTGCGTCCGGAACCCAATCCCCCCCCGGGGATCTGACTCAAGGCTGCACGCATCGCCAATGGCAATGCACTGGCATTCACCAGCTGCGCATTCAAGAGCCCGGCAAACCCATTCTCGGCTGCGTAAAGGGTTCCCTGACTCTGATGCTGATGGGTTTCAATTAGCGCAGCGGCCGTGGCCCCAATAACGGCAGTGACGCCCCCAGACTGGAAATACAATGCGTTCTTCATACGTGCCATTAAAACAGATCGGGCGCCGAGTTGGCACTAGACAGTACCAACCGAGCGCCCGACTGCAGCGTTATGAACTGATTTAGTTCAGCGCGCCAAGTACACGTGCGGTGATTTCATCAACGCTACCGACACCGGCAACCTTTGCCACCTTCGGGGCTTTAGCATCACCAGCATTCTTCCAGTTGGTGTAGAAAGTGACCAGCGGTTTGGTCTGGCTATGGTAGATGTCTAGACGATGACGTACGGTTTCTTCCTTGTCGTCCTCACGCTGAATCAGATCTTCACCGGTCACATCGTCTTTGCCTGCCACTTTGGGTGGATTGTAAGTCACGTGATAGGTACGGCCCGAAGCCAGATGCACACGACGACCGGCCATGCGATCGATAATGTCCTGATCAGGCACATCAATTTCCAGAACGATATCCAACGGTACACCAGCTTCTTTCATAGCTTCGGCTTGTGGAATGGTGCGTGGAAAACCATCGAACAGATAACCGTTCTTGCAATCGGCTTCTTTTAGTCGTTCTTTCACCATGCCGATGATCACTGCATCCGGCACGAGGCCACCCGAATCCATATGCTTCTTTGCTTCCATACCTAGCGGGGTACCAGCTTTAACTTGAGCGCGCAGCATATCTCCTGTGGAGATTTGCGGGATACCGAATTTTTCACAGATAAATTTGGCCTGGGTGCCCTTACCAGCGCCCGGAGCGCCCAACAGAATGAGTTTCATCGGTATCCTCGATTAGAAATTACAGTGGAAATGCGTTAGCGACAGTGTGGAATATCCACCTTGCAAAAAACTTACGATAATTATGCCTGTGGGTCAATGCGCAGTGCAGCGAATTTATCGGCAAAAACCTGCTGTGCACGGGTGGCGTCTTCCGGTGTATCAACCCCGGCTGGCGGCAGCGTTTCCGTCACGGCTACGCTAATTCGGTAACCGTGCCACAAAGCACGAAGCTGTTCCAATGCCTCTATAGACTCGAGCGGACTCGGCGCCAGGCTGGCGTAATCGCGCAGAAAACGGCGGCGATACGCGTACAGGCCGATATGTCGATAACAGGCATAGCCATTGGCCGGCAATGACTGTGGATGCCCGCCTTGTTGCCAGACAGGGCTGAAATCATCCCGCGCGAACGGTATCGGTGCCCGGGAAAAATACATCGCGTCAGCATTCGCCTTCATGACGACTTTGCAGACATTAGGATTGAATAGCTCACCCGCATCATGAATGGCGTGAGCGAGGGTCGCCATATCGGCGCCCGAGTCAACCAGCTGATGTGCCGCCCGATCGATCAATTCCGGCGGAATGAATGGTTCATCCCCCTGGACATTCACGACAACAGTTTCATCTGCCCAGCCAAAGTGGTCACATACTTCGGCAATACGGTCTGTACCGCTGGGGTGGTCTTCACGAGTCATACACACATCGAAACCGGCTTCGCGTACGGCATCACGCACGTCACGGCTATCGGTAGCCACCACAATTGTGTCGGCACCGGAACGCTGTGCCCGTTCGCAAACCCGCACAACCATCGGTTTACCGCCCAGATCGAGCAGTGGCTTATCAGGCAACCGGCTGGATTTAAGTCGTGCCGGAATCACCACGCGGAATGTCACGTAACTCACCTCCGGCCCCTTGGGTTTAAGCTTGCTGGCCAGTGGTGCTGCGCGCTTCATCCTGCATCATGATGGGAATACCATCACGAATCGGATAAGCCAGCTGGCAAGGCGCACAGATCAATTCCTGGGCAGATTTATCAAATGCCAGTTTGCCTTTGCAAACGGGGCAAACGAGTATTTCTAGTAGACGCGGATCCATTTAACGACTCTCTATCGTAGACGCTACATTGTGACCTCGTAGCCATTCGGCCAGGGGCAATGCAGGGGAAAAGCGGGCACTGACAGGCACAACAAACCAGTTGTCATGTCCGGCAGCAAAGTCTCGGCATTTTACTGCATCCTTCTCCGTCATCATCACCGGTAGACGCGTGAACGGAATATCCTTCGCCTTGAAGTCATGGTGATCGGGAAAATGCAGCCCTTCCACCTTTAGGCCAAGGTCACGGAGCATATTGAAAAAACGCTCCGGATGGCCAATGCCGGCAATTGCCAAAACTGATTGGCCGGCAAAGTTCGCCAGCGGCAATTGGTGGTCTGGCTGGTTCAAGGCATAAACGTGATCCGGCAAAAGCGACAACCCAAAGCGCGGCAAACTAGGCCATCCGGTTTGGTCGGGGTTGCCCTGAACAATCACACCGTGCACCAGCGGATCAGACAATCGGGTCAAGGACTCCCGCAATGGACCTGCGGGCAACAGGTTTCCATTACCAATGCCGCGTTGATCAAAAACGACGACTTCCACATCTCGGGCCAGACCCAGATGCTGCAATCCATCATCGGCAATCAGTACGTTTACACCGGGATTAGCCGCCAACAAAGCGCGTCCAGCTGACGCACGCATTTCGCCCACAAAAACCGGCAATCCATGCTGCGCATATAAAAGGGGCTCGTCACCCACATGTTGCGGACTATCACCGATGCCAACGGCTCTTATACCTGGCACCTTGCGACCATACCCACGACTAATAATACCCGGGCGCCATCCCATTTCTTTAAGCTGGTGCGCTAAGGCCAGGGCCACCGGCGTTTTACCGGCGCCACCCACAATCAGGTTGCCAACCACCAGCACGGGCACAGGTAAGCGAACCTGCTTCAATAATCCCCACTGATATAGGCTCCGGCGTAACCAGACACCTGCCGCATAAACCCATGACAGTGTCGTAAGCACAGCTTTCTTCCCTGCACCTAAACGGGCACGGCCATACCAGCTGGCCTCAACTTCCTGAGGCCTCAGAATCATGAACCGCTGCGGGTAGTAAAGGAGATCTGCGACAGATCAGCCTGATGTGCTGCCTGCATGACATCAATCACGCTCTGATGTGTCGCTTTAGCATCCGCATTAATCGATACGACCGGTGGCTTTGCACTAGGAGCGCGTTTAGCGGTTGCTGCTTTCAGTGCTGCGGCTACCGCATCTACGCTAGGTCGGCTCATGCTCTGTCCATCAATCACTACCGTGCCGCCCGCCGTTACTGAAACGGCAATCTCATCAGGGGGCGTTGCATTGGATGCACTTGCTGTCGGCAGATCGATTTCTATGCCAGATACTTTATTGTAGGTAGTCGTCATCATCAAAAAAATGATGATGACCAGCAAGACGTCAATAAACGGAATCAGGTTGATTTCAGGCTCGTCGCGCCCGCTACCCCGGCGAAAATTCATAACGCGCTCCGGAGTTTACTTTCGGTCGCCATGAACAACTTCAACCAGCTTAATCGCCTGTTGCTCCATATCCACGACGAACTTGTCTATGAGTGCGCGGAAATGGCGCCAGAAGATCAAGGCAGGAATAGCGATAAGCAAACCAAATGTGGTGTTGTAGAGGGCAACCGAGATACCGTAAGCCAACTGTTGGGGGTTACCGGTCACCGGAGATTGCGCCCCGAAAATGTCGATCATGCCGACCAGAGTGCCAAGTAGGCCCAGCAAAGGAGCGATCGATGCAATCGTACCTAAAGTCGTCAGGTAACGTTCCAGCTGGCTATAAACCATGCGGCCCGACTCTTCAATGGCTTCGCGCATCACTTCACGGCTACTGTTCTGATTACGAATTCCGGCTGCCAGCACTCTGCCCAGGGGCGAACTGTCTTCCAGCGCATTCAGCCGGGCAGCATCGTAACCGCCATTAGCCAGGGTGGAAAGCACACTTTGCAGTAATCCGGCAGGTAGCACCTTCGGGCGCCGCAAGGAATATAGACGTTCAATAATCAATGCAAGTGCAATGACGGAGGCAATCAGGAGAGGCCAGATCGGCCAACCGGCCGCTTGAATGATGGCAAACACGTTATTCCAACCCGCTTAAATACAAAGTAGCAGTTTAGCTACCCCCCCTGCTTTGAGCAAGCGAATCCACCCCTACTCCCTGCATTTCAATGAGTTATCGACGGACCTGTGTTATCCACAAATTTAGTGGATAAGTTTGTGGATAGACTGTCATAAAAGTGTCTAAGTCGTGCAGGCAAAGGTAGTTAGGTTACGCTGCCCAAAAAAAAGGCTTGTTTACATTTTTCGTTTTTTATCAATGAGTTATATTGTTTCTATTGGCTTGCCAAGGGTGCCAGGTAGGTAACCCCTTGCCTGCAAAGGGTTCGCCGCAGTACGGTGGAGAAATTAAGCATATGTCAAGAGAATTCTCATCAAATTTTTACTTATAAGTAGATAGAATTCACCTATGAAGAATTCTGCCGCAGGGTAAAGTACGGTCCATGGTTTCCAGCACCCTATTTGACGATTCTGTTCCGGCTATCGAAACACCGGTGATGTCGGTTTCCGACCTCAATGCGGCGGTGCGGGCACAGCTTGAAAGTCGGTTTCCTGTTTTATGGGTGGAAGGGGAAATTGCACAACTGACACTGGCCAGCTCCGGGCATATGTATTTCAGCCTCAAAGATGCGGGTGCCCAGGTACGCTGCGCCCTCTTCCGCACGCGTGCAGCCCGTCTGGGCTGGCAACCGCGACAAGGTGACAAAGTACGTGCCCGCGTGCAGGTAACACTCTATGAGGCACGCGGCGAATTTCAGCTGACTGTAGAAACCCTGGTCAAAGGCGGGCTCGGCGCCCTGTATGAACGCTTTCTCCGCCTTAAAACAGAACTTGAAGGCGCAGGACTCTTTGACCCCGTGCGCAAGCAGGCCTTACCCCCATTCCCAAGCACTATTGGCATTATCACCAGCCCACAAGCCGCTGCACTGCACGATGTCATGACCACCCTATCCCGGCGCGCACCCTACGCCCGGTTGATTCTTTACCCGACCCTGGTCCAGGGCGCAGAAGCAACGGCTCAGATCGTTCAAGCCATTGAACGCGCTAATACGCATGGGGAGGCGGATGTACTACTTCTATGCCGAGGCGGCGGATCACTCGAAGACTTATGGAGCTTCAACGAAGCGGCTGTAGTCAGAGCCATTGCGGCCAGCCGGCTGCCCATCATCGCTGGTATTGGTCATGAAACCGATACAACCTTGGCTGATCTGGCTGCAGATGTTCGCGCGCCCACACCAACAGCGGCAGCAGAACTGATCGCCCCAGATAAATCACGACTAATCACGTTGATTGAAACCAACCAACGACGTTTGCAGCAGCTGGTGGTGCGTTCTCTTGACGATGCGGGGATGAAGCTCGATGGCTATGCGGCACGCTTACGTAGCCCCGCGGCTTTGCTGGAACGCCAGCAAGATCGGCTGAATCAATACCAAACACGTCTGATGCTTTGGTCGCAACGGGCTCTAGAACGCGAGCACCGACGCCTGAGCGAGCTGGGACTAAGATTACAAGCCCTTGATCCCAACCAACCCTTGAAACGCGGCTACGCGTTGATAACTGATGCCCACGGTCATCTCATAGATAGCATCCACAAGGCGCCCGTGCACTCACAGGTCCAGTTACGCTTGGCAGACGGCAAGTTACAGGCCAGTATCGTCTCTGCCGAGGCAGAGACCTGAGATCTAACAATCAGCAATGCTTGCAGGCAGCAGCGGCACTGTCTAGAATCAAACATTAAACCTAGAAATCCCCCAACCCGGAGAACTATCATGGCTTTTGAATTACCTGCTTTGCCATTTGCCAAAGATGCACTCGCGCCGCACATGTCGGCCGAGACCTTTGACTATCACTATGCCAAGCATCACCAGGCCTATGTGACCAACCTGAACAACCTGATTCCGGGCACCGAGTACGAAAAGCTCAGCCTGGAAGATATCGTCAAGAAAGCACCAGCTGGTGGCGTTTACAACAACGCCGCTCAGGTATGGAACCACACGTTCTTCTGGAACTGCCTGTCTCCAAATGGCGGCGGTGCACCGACTGGCGCGCTGGCTGATGCCATCAACAAGAAGTGGGGCTCATTCGATGAGTTCAAGAAAGCCTTCCAAACCTCGGCCGTTGGTAACTTCGGTTCTGGCTGGACCTGGCTGGTTAAAAAGGCTGACGGCAGTGTCGATATCGTCAACATGGGCGCCGCTGGCACCCCGCTGACGACTGGCGACAAAGCGCTACTGACGATTGATGTCTGGGAGCACGCCTATTACATCGATTACCGCAATCTGCGTCCGAAGTTCGTTGAAACTTTCCTCGACAAGCTGGCTAACTGGAAATTTGCGGAAGCCAACTTCGCCTGAGTGATTCAACAAGTCTCATAAAAAACCCGGCCTACGCCGGGTTTTTTATTTTAAGCAACGGGCTGTTTATAACGGTTATAACCCCAGAGATACTGTTCGGGCGCCAGGCGGATCATCGCTTCCATAGCGCTATTAATTTGTGTAGCTGCCTCTACCGGATCTTCCGATAGGGGCTCATCCATTGGATTAATATGCATCCGGTAACCCTTGGCAATCCCTAATCGTTCTACGCCCAAGACAAAAATCTTCGCACCGGTCAGGCTTTGCAAACGCTGAACCAATGTCATGGTGTAGGCTGGCCGCCCAAAAAATGGTGCCCAAACACCCTCTCCCAGCACCGGTACCTGATCCGGCAAAATGCCTACCGTTTGCCCTTTGAGCAAAGTGCGCACTAGAGAGCGTACGCCGGTCTGATTAGCCGGTGCCATTTTGAGCTTCTGGCGCGTACGCATATTAACGATCCAGTCACGAAGCCAAGCCATCCGGGGTGGCCGAAAGAGCACCGTGGAATTATGACGAGAACTATAAACGGGGCCCAGCAGTTCAAAACAGCCCATATGCGGAGACAGCAGAATAACGCCCTTGCCCTTTTCTAGGGCCAGCTCAAAGAGATGCCACTCAGCAGGCGCAACCGTACGATTCAGTGCGCGATCATCGCGACGCACCCACCAGTAGGGCATTTCCAGGAACATCTGTCCCACGGACAGCATCGCGCCTCGAAGCATCTTTGGTGATGCGTCAGGAAACGCATTGAGAAAATTCTCGTTAGAGAGGCGCTTGAAGGGGCCTGGCACCAGCCAGGCAATCCAGCCAAGCCCTGTGCCCACTGTTTGCAAAACAAACAGCGGCAAAACAGCCAGACTTTTAAAAATACAGGTTGCAACGAGGGGCATTACACGATTCGACATACACACGCCTAAAAAAACTACAAAGACGTGCGTTCATCCGGACTTTCCACGCGCCACTAGCTGTGAACACTAGCACGTTATACCCGGCTACCCAAGCTTAGGGGATACAAAAAACCTCAGTAACCTGTACCGTTTGCCCCGGATAACGAGACAAACTGAAGACCGCCCGCCTTGCCCAGAGTCTGTTCGGGGCACCCCGCTCTTGCTGCAACTTAGTCATACGATATAAAGGATGACGCGTATCAAGGAATGCCCATTCACGCTGACGTCTCACGAAGCCCCTACGCGTAAACAATAGCGTACCCAGCGCCTGTTTACCCAATTGTTTAAACATCACCGAGAGCGGCCCTCTGGGTACAGCAGGCAATACCGAATGCGCGACTACCAGAGGTCTTTGGTCAGATGCCGACAGAACCACCGCACGCACTACGGCCAAGGGAAACCTGCCTTCTCCCTCATCGTTATAGGGTTGCCCCAGCGCTTGCTGCAACACACGCACATCGATTTTTCCGAAATGGCGCTGCAAACGCTGCGTTAGGGAGCCTGATTCCAGCAGCCAGGGGCGCAGGGTGGCCGGTGGTTTGAGCGCCTTACCTAAGGGGTGCCAATGGCTCCCACGCGCATACCCTTCCAGTCGCCTGGATTTTTTACGGTATTCGCGCATTGCCATGGATCAGTATTCGCCCTGGGGCGCCTTTTCAAGGCCGATAATCTGACTGCCTGCGCTAACGCCATGACTGGCAAACCACCCGTGATTGGCTTCCAATGCATACGTAGCATTGCGTTGGGTACAGTGGTTAGTTTCTGTCTGCGGCGCCATATCTTCGATATTGATCACGCGACCCTGTGCATCAATAAAAGCAACAGAGAGTGGGATCTTCGTGTTTTTCATCCACATACAGAAATAAGCAGGTGCCGGATAAACAAACAGCATGCCGCGAGACTCCGGCATAGCGGTACGATTCATCAATCCGAGTGAACGCTGCGCCTTGTTGCTGGCAACTTCAACATCTAGAGTCCCTGTGCCTACCGTTAAACGAACCATCGGTAAAGCCGCGGCCTGTGCCGTTGAAATGAGCAAGGCCATCCCGCACGCAGCTAGCGCAGCACGCACTATGCGATTCATCAGAAACTCCCATTCAGCTGATCAACTGAAACCTGAGCCGATTGCCCTAAAGGCAGCGGCTGCCCATCATTTAATTCCAGCAAGCGGATACCACCCACCGAAACACGAACTAGCCTGAGTACGGGTAACCCAACTGCGGCACACATACGTTTTACCTGACGATTGCGTCCTTCTGTCAGCGTAACTGCCAACCAGGTTGTCGGTATCGCTTTACGGAATCGGATCGGTGGATTTCGTGGCCACAAGCAACGCGCTTCCACATCCTCCGGGAGAAGCTCAACCTCGCAGGCCCGCGTGGGTCCATCATTCAGAACGGGTCCAGCGCGTAGATGTGCGAGAGCCGCTTCATCAGGAATTCCTTCAACCTGAGCCCAATAACATTTAGGCAGTTTATGCTTCGGTTCTGCAATACGTGCCTGCAAAGCACCATTGTCAGTCAGCAGCAACAAGCCTTCGCTATCCGCATCAAGCCGCCCGGCTACGCGAAACTCCGGCAGCTTTAAATAGTCAGACAACCCTTGCCAGCGGCCTTCGGGCGTGAACTGCGATACCACCCCATAGGGTTTATTGAATGCAACAAGTGCCAAAAGAAACTCTCAATCAGATCGTCATCATGAAAAAGCCCCGCTGATGAAACACCGCAGGGCTTTTGTACTGTGCTGAAGGTAATTCAGCAGCGCAACACTTAAATAGCAGCGTCGTCGACCTCGCCAGTGCGGATACGCACGACCTGATCAACGGGCAGCACAAAAATCTTGCCGTCACCAATCTTTCCTGTACGGGCAGATTTGATGATCGACTCCAGCACGACTTCAACGCGATCATCCTGAACGACAACTTCCAGGCGCACCTTAGGCAGAAAATCAACCACATACTCGGCGCCACGATAAAGCTCCGTATGACCCTTCTGACGACCAAAACCACGCACTTCTGTAACGGTCAGGCCAGTAACACCGATTTCCGACAGGCCTTCACGAACTTCATCAAGTTTGAAAGGCTTAATAATGGCAACGATCTGCTTCATGACAACTCCATGCGGACAAATACAAATTCAATAGGTGATAGCTTACCACTCATCGGCATATCGGTTGGTGATCGGATAACGCCAATCCTTACCGAAACCCCGACGAGTCAGACGAATGCCTACTGGTGACTGGCGACGCTTGTACTCAGAGATGCGCAACAACCTTACCACCCGGCGGACATCTTCTTCCCGATATCCTTGGGCAATAATCTCACGCGGGCTCTTATCCTGCTCCATGTAAGCCGTAACAATGGCGTCAAGCACTTCGTAAGGCGGCAATGAATCCTGGTCGGTCTGATCAGGGCGCAACTCGGCTGATGGCGGTCGCTCGATAATGCGCCAGGGGATGATTTCACGCTCCCGGTTAACCCAACGTGAGACGTCATAGACCTTGGTTTTAAGCAAATCCTTGAGTACGGCAAAGCCACCGGCCATATCACCATACAGCGTGCAGTAACCCACAGCCATTTCAGATTTATTGCCCGTGGTGAGCACCAGCCAGCCGCTCTTATTGGAGAGCGCCATGAGCAGATTCCCGCGAATACGGGCCTGCAGGTTTTCTTCCGTAGTATCTGGGGCCTTTCCTACAAAATAGGGGGCCAACAAGTTTTCATAAGTCTGCATCGCGGGCTGGATATCCACCAGCTCACCTTTAACCCCCAGGTTTGCACATAACGCCCAGGAGTCATCAATACTCATCTGTGCGGTGTAGGGAGACGGCATGACAATTGGCCGTACACGGTCGGCACCTAATGCATCGACGGCTACGCAGAGCGTCAAGGCTGAATCAATCCCACCCGACAAGCCTAGGTAGGCGCCGGCAAAACCATTCTTGGCAAAGTAATCACGAACACCTAGCACCATGGCGTTGTAGATCTGGGCATTCAATTCGGTAAGCGGTGTTAATAAAGCGTGTGTTAACCAACGACCCGTTTCATTTAAATCAGCAGTGGCCATGTCTTCCGCAAACTGCGGTAATTGCAGGACAGTTTGGCCATTCCCGGCAATCAGGCACGAGGCACCATCAAACACCAGTTCATCCTGCCCGCCCACCAGATTGCAGTAAACAATGGACAAACCCGTTTCGGCAACTCGCTGCGCCAGGATGCTCTGACGATCAACTGTTTTATCCAGATGATAAGGCGAGGCGTTGAGCACGAGCAGTACATCAGCGCCGGCAGCCTTGGCTGCTTGAGCCGGTTCGGCAAACCAGATGTCTTCACAAATCGCCAGGCCAAAGCGGGTACCCGCATGGTCAAATACAACTGTTTCAGGACCCGGTGTGAAGTAACGCAACTCATCGAATACTTCATACTGCGGCAGATGTTGTTTGCGATAGGTACAAAGGCGTTTGCCCTGATACAAAACGCTGGCAGCGTTGTAATAAAGAACGCCGGCTTGTTCCGGATGCCCCACTACGATGGCGATATCCAGATCGACCGTATCCCGCGTCAGCGCAACCAGCGCAAGATCTACCGAACGGTAAAAATCGGGGCGCAGCAGAAGGTCTTCCGGCGGATAACCACACAGGCTGAGTTCAGGGGTCAGCAAAAGATCAGCGCCTTGGGCAGCGGCGCGCTTTGCCGCATCGGCAATACGATGGGCATTGCCAGCTAAATCACCAAGCACCACATTCATCTGAGCTACTGCAACCCGCACACGCTACTCCTGAATTTTTTATCAAAAAAATAGCCCTGACCAAGGCCAGGGCTATTGTATGCCTAAAGGCTAGGTCTTACTTACCAGCCTTAGCGCGTGCAACACCCGAAGTGATTTCGGCTTTGGCAGCAGCAGCATCTTTCCAGCCCTTAACCTTAACCCACTTACCAGCTTCCAGATCTTTGTAGTGTTCAAAGAAGTGGGTGATTTGCTTGATCAGCAGCTCTGGCAGGTCATCGGTGCTTTGTACCTTGTCATACAAGCCAGTCAGCTTCGAAACAGGCACGGCAACCAATTTGGCATCTTCACCAGCTTCATCTTCCATAGCCAGCATACCGACTGTGCGGCAGCGGATTACGACGCCTGGAGGCAGCGGGTACGGTGAAATGACCAGCACATCAACCGGGTCGCCATCTTCCGACAGGGTTGATGGAATGAAGCCATAGTTACATGGGTAGTGCATCGGTGTGGCGATGAAACGATCCACAAATACTGCGCCCGAATCTTTGTCCAGTTCGTACTTGATACCTGGTGCATTAGCCGAGATCTCGATCACGACGTTGAAATCGTTCGGGACATCCTTGCCGATGGAAATGTTATCGATGTTCATGTCTTCTCCCTTTATGGTGTGGTTGTATGTACGCTTTGCAAATCGCGCCTAACCGGAAAATTATAGCGTCTGCTGCGCGTTTTTAACGCTTACGGCGCAATAACAATGAATTTCCTACGACAGAAATCGAGGAACAGGCCATCGCAGCACCCGCAATAACCGGACTTAATAGGCCAGCAGCCGCCAGTGGAATGGCCAACACATTGTAGATAAAGGCAAAAAACAGATTTTGCCGAATTTTTGCCAGTGTCCGGCGAGAAAGCTGAATCGCATCGACAACGCCGGTGAGACGATTGTTCATAAGGACAATGCCTGCACTTTCCATGGCAATGTCCATACCACCGCCCATGGCTACGCCAACTGAAGCTGATGCCAGCGCAGGCGCATCGTTAATGCCATCCCCAACCATCATCACCCCACCCGACTCTGCCGCTAACAGGTGCTTTACTTCAGAAGCTTTACCTGCAGGCAAAACTTCTGCACGGATGGCATCGACACCAAGCTTATCTCCCATCACACGCGCTGATGCGGCCTGGTCCCCTGTAAGCATGACAGTTTTAATACCCAGCTGATGCAGAAGGCCAATGGTTTCAACGGCATCTAACCGTGCTGTATCAGCAAAAGCCAGCAATGCCAGCGGCTGATCGGCATGCATAACCACCGAAAGCGTTTTAGCGCCCTGCGCTAATTGGTCCGCCTGTTGCTGCCAGAAACCGTAGTCAACACTAGCCAAGGCAGCAGACCAACGCACTACACCATAGCCTGCCCCGGCAATCGTTCCGAAAACCCCCTGCCCGGATTCATTACGAAAATCAGTCACTACCATCGTATGGCTGCCAGCCTCGGCTGTGGCCGCACTACGAACGGCGTGCGCCACCGGATGCGCAGAGCCCTGCTCCAATGCCGCAGCAATGGCTAATATTTCTTCCCGACTCATAGGCCTTTCCGGCGCCAGAATCACATCGGCTAGACGCAACTTGCCCTCGGTTAACGTGCCCGTTTTATCAAAAATCACCGTACCAACTGAAGCAGCCCGTTGCAGTGCGTCGGCATCACGAACCAAGATACCCTGCCGAGCGCCTTCACCAATACCAACCATAATGGCGGTCGGCGTTGCCAGACCCAAGGCACACGGACAGGAAATAACGAGTACTGCTACTGCACGGACAATACCGGCATGCCAGTCACCCAGCCAAGCCCCTGTGATAAACAGCGTCAGCAATGCCAATACAACAACGAGTGGCACAAACCAGGCAGACACTTTATCAACCAGCGCCTGAACCGGAGCGCGCGAACCCTGAGCCTGTGCAACCAGCCGGGCAATACCCGCCAACACCGTACTGCGTCCAACGCCGGTAACCCGGCAAATCAATACACCATCGCCGTTAAGTGTTCCAGCATAAACCTTGTCATCAATCCGTTTTTCGACGGGTACCGGCTCTCCGGTAAGCATCGCTTCGGATACCGCCGAGTCACCTGCAGTCACTAGGCCATCCACCGGAATGGCTTCCCCGCTCAGAACACGTACACGATCACCGGGTCGGATGTTACTCAAGGGAACGGATTCAAATTGACCTGCGGACTTTTCAAGCCAGGCAGTTTTAGGCGTGAGATGCAGCAAGCGTTCAATCGCTGATGCACTGGCTCTGCGTGCGCGTAACTCTAGGTGTTTACCAGTCATGATGAGCGCAATAACGACTACTGACGCCTCAAAGTAAACATCAGCGTGCGCACCACTAAACATGACGGCTAAAGAGTACACATAGGCGGCCAACGTGCCCAGGCTTACCAGCACATCCATATTGGAAGTGCCCAGGCGAAGGGCAAACCAGGCACCCCGATAGAAAGGCCAGGCTACCCAGAGCTGAACTGGCGTTGCCAGTAGAAATTGCCAGAAAACCGGAACGTGCATATCGTGGCCGAACAACCAGGCCAGTGGCATAGCAATAGCCAGCGGTAAGGCACAGGCAATTGCTGTCCAGAAACGCACCTGCTCCATGCGATCCGGCGGTGTAGTAATAGACTCGGCAAGATCCGCAACTTCCGTCGCCCCGTAACCTGCTGCTTCAACGACCCGAACAAGTTCACTGCTCTGAACTGATGACGGACTGCGGACAATGGCCTCTTCGGTTGCAAAATTAACCTCGGCTTCTACACCAGGCAATTGCTCTATAGCCTTCTTTACCGTATTTGCACAATTGGCACAGCGTAATCCGCTTAGTTTGAATACATGTTCAACCGGAGCACTCATGACAGTTCCAATAACTGAGCGATGCCGTAGAGACCCCAGGCTGCAACGAGCCCGCCAGCCAACCAGCGTAGCGCAGACTGGCGAAGCTTATTAAGCACACCAGCCCCTAACCAGCCAGCCAACAGCAGATTGGGTAATGTGCCTAAGGCAAAACCGGCCATCCATAACAGGCCTGTCAGTGGATTAGATGTTGCGACCGCCGTTGCGAGCGCACTGTAAACAAGGCCACAGGGTAGAAACCCCCAAGCTAACCCGACAATCAACGCGCGGAACGGTGTTGTAACGGGAAAAAAACGGCGTGCCAATGGTTCGATGTATCGCCATAAATGCTGCCCACCCAGCTCAAGAGGACGAACAAATAAAGGCCACCCCATGAGATAAAGACCCATACCAACAAGCAACAGGTTAGCCAACGCAAAGAAAACTTTCGGACCCAGTCCGAGCACAGATACACCGGCAAACCCCAGAAACCCGGCCAACGCCCCCAAGAGCATATATGTCAGGCAACGACCCGCGTTATAGGCTAGCAACAATGCGGGGCGTCGCGCCTCTGGTACGGACAAAGTGAGCGCACTAACAATGCCACCGCACATGCCTAAACAATGCACCCCACCCAGCCAGCCGATTAAAATTGCTGCGACGAACGGAAGCTGCATCGTTTCGGACGGAAACATCAATCGCTCACTAGATCACGCGCGAATAACGCGACCTGCCGCCAGAGACATTCTGGCGATCCCGCTGCAGATAGTGATCAAAGGCCATGGCAATAATGCGCACCAATAAACGGCCTTTGGGTTGTACCCGAATCCCCTGACCATCAATCGTCAGTAGGCCTGCCGCAACCAATAGTTGCAACTCTTCCAATGCACTTTTGAAGTAGTCTTCGAAATCAATAGACCATTCTTGATTAACCGGAGCGAAATCCAGCTCAAAATGGCACATGAGTTCCTGAATCACCGCACGACGTAGCGCATCATCGTCGTTCATCTGGTACCCACGTCTCACTGGCAGGTGCCCGGCATCTAGATCACCATAGTACTCATCCAGAGTCTTGGCATTCTGAGCATAAACAGGCCCTACCTTGGCAATGGCAGAAACACCAAAGGCCAGCAAATCCAGTTCCGCATGCGTCGAATATCCCTGGAAATTACGGTGCAGCTTACCGGCTTGCTGGGCAAGCGACAATTCATCATCCGGGCGTGCAAAATGATCCATACCGATGAAAACATAACCGGCTTCAACCAGAGTTTCGATGGCCATTGCCATAAGTGATAGCTTATCTTCAGCCTTGGGTAGCTCATCATCATTAATTCGACGCTGGGGCATGAAGATCTGTGGCAGATGTGCATAGCTATAAAGAGCAATGCGGTCAGGCGATAGGCTGAGGGTCTTTTCCAGGGTAGTCCGAAATCCCTCTAGCGTCTGTTTGGGCAACCCATAAATCAGATCGACAGAAATAGATTTAAACCCGGCGTCACGCGCAGCCAATAACACATCTCTTGTTTGCTCGAAGGTCTGAATGCGGTTAACCGCCTTTTGTACCAGCGGATCAAAATCTTGAATCCCCAGACTCATCCGGTTAAAACCCATGTCGGCCAGCAGATGAGCTCGCTGAGGATCTACCGAACGCGGATCAATCTCAATCGAGTATTCGCCTTCTGGTAAAAAATCAAAGCGTGATCGCAGTATCTGCATGAGTCGACGCATTTCATCGTCTGACAGAAACGTGGGGGTGCCACCACCCCAATGCAACTGGGCCACCGAACGTGATCCACTCAATGATTGTAGTTGCATATCAATCTCCCTTTCCAGATAGTCTAGATAACGGGAAGATTTCTGATGATCTTTGGTAATTACTTTGTTGCAGCCGCAGTAGTAACAGACCGTGCTACAGAATGGCAGATGGACATATAATGAAAGCGGCTGATCTGATGCAGGCCGATCTTGCAAGGCGTCTACCAATAATTGCGCCCCAGGATTTGCAGCAAACCTGTCAGCAGTAGGATAGGATGTGTAACGGGGTCCGCTGATATCAAATCGGCGGCACAAATCCCGATCTACCAGAGCAAGTGTCGAATTGTTCATAGCAGAATTATATGACTTCAAAGCCAGAACCGCAGTTGTGCCAGACAAATTCCGAGGCAGAAGGCCGCCGCGGATCTGTCGACTTCACAGAAGTCAAAGCACAATGCCAACACTGCGACATGAATCCGGTTTGCCACCCTCCTGGCCTGAAAACCGAAGACATGGATTCGCTCGACCAATGGTTTCCGACACGCCGACGCCTGAAACGCGGTGAGTCGCTCTATGAAGTAGGCGAGCCGTTCACGGCTATTTACGCCGTGCGCAGCGGTTTCTTCAAAACTTTATTGCCCTCTCAAGAGCAACGGGATCAGGTCACAGGCTTTCTGATGACCGGTGAAATCCTGGGGATTGATGGCATTGGTAGCGGCCACCATGCTTGCAGAGCAGTAGCCCTGGAAGCCAGTGAAGTGTGCATGATGCCTTACGGCAGCGTGGAGGAGCTCGCTTCGAACCTGCCCAACCTGCACGCGCATCTCAACAAGTTAATGAGCCAGCGCATTGTGCAGGATCAGACAACCTTCCAGATTCTGGCCAATTTACGATCAGAGTCCCGCTTGGCTGCATTTCTACTGGATCTAGGCAAACGTTTTTCGCATCTGGGCTACTCACCCAACACCTTCGTGCTGCGTATGACGCGCGAAGAAATCGGTAGTTATCTGGGGCTATCCCTTGAAACCGTGTCCCGATTGTTCTCCCGCTTTCAGGAAGATGGCCTGGTCGATGTTCAGACACGTCATTTACAAATTACAAAACCGGAAGCGCTTGCTGAAGTCGCTACCGGCAAAG
>CAIQBG010000039.1 GCA_903870055.1 uncultured Pseudomonadota bacterium | reverse complement strand
GTCATTTCTCCTCTTTCAATCTGCTCAACAACTGCTAGTTTAAAAGACATCGTGTAGTCGCGTTGTGTACGCTTAACCCAGACTGCCATTGACACTTCTCCTTCAGGTTCAAAATGTGTCAACGCTATTTAGGACGGGTCAGCACCAACAAAAACGCCACCCGAGGGTGGCGTTTTTGTTGCGTGTTGTTAAGCCGATTAGGCTGCAACAACCTTACGCTCAAGCTTTTCTTTGATACGAGCCGACTTGCCCGAACGCTCACGCAGATAGTACAGCTTGGCGCGGCGGACATCACCACGACGCTTCAGTTCAATCGAAGCAACCAGCGGCGAATAAGTCTGGAACGTACGCTCGACGCCTTCACCCGAAGAAATCTTGCGCACGATGAAATTTGAATTGAGGCCGCGGTTACGCTTGGCAATCACTACGCCTTCGTAAGCCTGCAGACGCTCACGCGTACCTTCTTTAACCTTCACTTGCACAACAACGGTATCACCCGGTGCAAACGTTGGGATGGTTTTGCCTTCGCTAAGGCGAGCGATTTCTTCCTGCTCGAGAATTTGAATCAGATTCATGTCGTTAATCTCCTTATTGTTACGACCGCAGAGCTACTCGCCCGATTGCTCGAGTTTTTTGAGTAGTTGCGCTTCTTCCTTGCTGAAAGCTCGACCCTTCAGCAGGTCTGGCCGTCTGTCCTTAGTCCGCTTAAGTGACTCGGTCAAACGCCAAACGCGTATTTTCTCATGATTTCCGGATAAAAGCACGTCCGGAACCACACAATCCTTATAAACCTCGGGGCGAGTGTAATGGGGACAATCAAGCAACCCCGTCGCAAAAGAATCCTCCTCAGCAGATTGCGTGTCATTCAAGACGCCGGGCTGATAACGCAATACAGCATCCATCAGCATCATTGCTGGCAGCTCACCGCCTGACACGACAAAATCACCAATCGAAACCTCAAGATCGATTTTTCGCTGAATAACCCGCTCATCGATGCCCTCATAACGCCCGCAGACAAATACCAGACTTTTGTGTTGGGCCAATTCTCGGACTAAGCCATCGGTTAGCGGCACGCCTTGTGGCGACAGATAAATCACTTTGGGTGGTTGATTCTCCACCTGAGCCGCCTGAACCGCGGCATCAATCGCCTTTTCAAGCGGTTCCGGCATCATCACCATACCCGGACCACCACCAAAAGGACGATCATCGATTGTTTTGTAGCGATCTGTTGTGAAATCCCGCGGATTATGCGCCGTTAATGCGCTAATTCCGGTTTCAAACGCACGGCGTGAAATGCCGAAACGGGTAATCGCCTCAAATATTTCTGGAAACAGGGTGACAGCGGCAAAGCGCAGTCTAGGGGCCACATTGGTTTCCGGCACAGGATCTACCAGTCTGCAGCCCAATCCACGAGGATCTGGCCAGCCGTTTTATCCACGTTGCGGACGATATTTCCAACAAAAGGAATCAAGCGCTCTCGTGGCTTTTCACCGGTCGCATCAATAACGATCAGCACCGCATTGGCGCCAGTTTCGATCATGCGATCTACCTGTCCGAGCGTTTCACCTTGTGCATTCACCACGGTCAGACCAATCAGATCTGCCCAGTAGTATTCATCGCTTTCGGTTTCCGGCAAAGATTCGCGTGGCGCACCAATCCAGAAGCCACGCAAGGCTTCTGATCCATTACGATCCACGACTTCGGTCAGTTTAACCACCAGCCCATCACCGTGCACCCGCAAAGATTCGGGCACTACAGGCCGCCAGGGCGCGAGCCCTTCGGCATCAGGTTCACTGGGGGAAATCCACCAGGTTGGCACGTTCTGCCAACCTTCAGGATCATCGGCAAAGGGATGCAGATGAAACCATCCCTTGATACCGTAAGCCGCACCAACGCGGCCTAGAATGACGCAACGCTGCTGCGTTACGCCATCTTGTGCAACAGACTTAGGCTGCAATCTTGGCAGCGTAGCCCTTGGCTAGCAGGGCAACACGCGGCGACACCTGAGCACCAACGCTCTTCCAGTAGGCCAGGCGCTCCATATCGATGCGCAGCGGCTCTTCTGCACCCGAAGCAACCGGGTTATAGAAGCCGATACGCTCGACGAAACGGCCATCACGGCGCGTACGCGAGTCAGCGACGACGAGAGTATAAAAAGGACGCTTTTTAGCGCCACCACGGGATAGACGAATAACGACCATACGGATGATTTCCGGACAGAGAAAAACCGCAGATTGTACAGCACGATTGGCGGAAAAGCCAGCCTTACTAATCTTTACTCCGGAAAGACCGTGGCAATGCTCGCTTGAACGGCTTCGGCAGCGGCCTTCGGGTCAGCTGCACCGCGGATTGGCCGACCCATCACGATATAGTCAGCGCCATTGCGGAAAGCCTGAGCGACATCTACAGTGCGTTTCTGGTCATCCTCAACGCGGTTCTCAACCGGACGAATACCTGGGGTGACCACCATAATGCGTGGACCCAACTCCTTGCGAATTAGCGGCGCTTCCAAGCCTGACGAGATAATGCCATCACAACCTGCCTCCATGGAGCGGCGGGCACGCGAAAGCACCAGCTGTTCGATATCACACTGAAACCCTAGATCATCCAGATCGCCACGGTCCAGGCTGGTTAGGGCGGTCACTGCCAGCACCTTTAAGCTGCCCTTTTCTTTGCCAGCCGCTTCCATGATGGCCTGGTTGCCGTGGACGGTCGCAAAGGCTACGTTACGCTTGGCCAGCGCACGGATCGCCGAACGCACGGTTTCCGGCACATCGAAAAATTTCAGATCTACAAAGACTTTTTTACCGCGCTCGCCCAGCCAGTCGATCAGCTCGAAATAGCCGCCCGCCATAAAAAGTTCCATGCCTACCTTGTAAAACTGGACGCTGTCACCTAACCCCTCGACGAGTGCTTTGGCTTCTGCGGCATCAGCCACGTCCAGCGCAACAATCAGGCGCTCATTGCGTGGCACTGCGATCTGGGAACGAAGGTCGGTCGAATTCAAGGCGGTCATCAGAAACTCCGGAGCAATCAGATATCAACGCTGCGCATTATGACAGAGCACCCCTGATTTCGTTAGGCGGTGCGGTGCCAGCTCAACTTAGATAACGAACTGCGTTATGTTGCCTTCCCGGGGAATCCGAGAGTTCAGCGGTAACGACGCAGCCGAGCAAGACCATTAACCACCCCAGATAAAGCCAGAGCAAAAAAACTGGCAGGATGGAAAATGCGCCATAAATAGCGGTGAATGACGAAAATTTCTGCAAATACTGGCCAAACCCCCATTGCAGGAGCGCAATGCCGATTGCAGAAAAAAAGCCGCCTATTAAGGCGTGCCGAATACGCACATGGCAATTCGGCAATACAAAATTCAGCCACGCCAGAAAAGCCGTCAATGTTGCCGTTGCCACTATGCCAGACGCCAAACGGCGCAGCCACTGGGGCTCGCCAAAGAACCCCATCGATAGCGACACAGCCCACATGACGCCCGCAAACCCCATCCCCAACACCACCGGCACGATGCATAACAACAGCAGATAATGCGCCAGACGATGAAAGAATCGACGATCAGGATTAAGTCGCCAGACCCGGTTAAAAGCCTGCTCGATGGCCCAGAACATAGCCCAGACAACCACCAGCAGAAAACCGATACCCACCACGGTATAGCGCGTCGCATTGGCAGAGAATGTCAGGGTGTAGCTGGCAATCAGATTACCCGCCTTTTCTGGCAAAAGGTATTTCACAAGCAACTGGTCGAACGCTGTGTGCACCTCGGCAAAACCAGGCGCATAAGTTGCGATAACCAGGACCAAGGCCACCAGAGGCACTAAAGACAACAGTGTTGTATACGCCAGCCAGGCAGCAACGACATCCAGCTCATCCGCACGAATTCGTGTCAGCAACGCAGTGACAGGCTGAAGTTTCAACCGAATCAGCCGGATTGACGGTGCTAGGGAGGTTAGGAAGTTGGGTAAACGCATCAATAATCTAGCCACCACAATGGCAAAGGCATCCTGTGAAAGTCGCAGGTATGATACGACATGCAAAAAATTCTTGTTCTGTATTACAGTCAAAAGGGAAGCGTGGAAGCCTTGGCTCGTGCCGTTGCCCACGGCATTGATAGCATCTCGGGTGCCGAAGCGATTATTCGTACCGTGCCTCGCGTCAGTACCGTCTGTGAGGCCAGTGAACCGTCCATTCCGGATGTGGGCGCTCCCTATGTAACACTCGAGGATTTGAGCGAATGCGCTGCACTCGCACTCGGTAGTCCGGTACGCTTTGGCAACATGGCGGCGCCCATGAAATATTTCTGGGATGGCACAATTGCTACTTGGCTGTCTGGTGAGCTCATCGGCAAACCAGCTGCTGTGTTTACTTCGTCCGGTAGCATGCACGGGGGCAACGAAAGCACCCTGCTCAGCATGATGCTGCCTCTTTTTCACCATGGCATGCTGCTGATGGGGTTGCCTTATAGTGAAGTGGCACTCTCCGAAACGCAGGGTGGTGGCACCCCCTACGGCGCAAGCCATATTGCAGGAACTAACGGTATCCTGCCGCTCAGTGCAGATGCAATCGCGCTAGCCAAAGCCCTAGGCAAGCGCCTGGCTGAAACCGCACTCCAACTCACTAAATAAGATACTGAACCCGATGGATGCTGTTAGCACACTACAACTTAAATTAACCCGCCTACGCTGGGCGGCTGTTCTGTCATTGCTGGCATTAATTGTGCTGTCATTACTCTGGGAGCGATGGCTGTCACCCATACGTCCGGGCGGGTCCTGGCTAATGCTGAAAGCCGTGCCACTGCTGCTGCCACTCCGCGGCCTTCTTAACGGTAAACGCTACACCTATCAGTGGTCTTCTCTGCTGATTCTTGCTTACCTAACGGAAGGCCTGGTCCGCGCAACGAGCGATACAGGAACAAGCCAAGCACTCGCAGTACTGGAGGCTGTGCTTTCCGGCATTTACTTCACCAGCGTGCTGATGTTCTGTTACGACACGCGACCGTCTCTGAGCAATCCTGCACTGAAAAAGTCACGTAAAAAAACCAAGTGACCGCCAGCTTATGCTGAACCGGTTCCACCCACAGTGAGCCCATCGATTCTTAACGTCGGCTGACCTACGCCAACCGGAACACTCTGACCTTCTTTGCCGCAGGTACCGACCCCCGAATCCAGCGCGAGATCGTTACCAATCATGCTCACCCGCGTCAGCGCATCCGGGCCGTTGCCAATCAATGTAGCGCCTTTGATCGGATACTGAATCTTGCCCTTCTCGACCCAATAGGCCTCGGACATCGAGAACACAAATTTGCCGTTGGTGATATCAACTTGCCCGCCCCCGAAGTTAACCGCATAGATACCACGATCAATAGACGCGAGAATTTCGGCTGGATCAGACTGCCCTGCCATCATGTAGGTATTCGTCATGCGTGGCAAAGGCAAATGCGCGTAGGATTCACGCCGCCCGTTGCCTGTTGGTGTAACGCCCATTAAACGGGCGTTGTGCGTATCCTGAATATAGCCCTTGAGAATACCGTCTTCAATCAGTACGGTTTGTTGTGCGGGCGTACCTTCGTCATCAACATTAAGCGACCCACGACGGCCTGAGAGCGTGCCATCGTCAACAACGGTCACGCCTGGCGCTGCAACCCGCTCTCCGATACGGTTAGCAAACGCCGAGCTACCCTTACGGTTAAAGTCGCCTTCAAGGCCATGCCCAATGGCTTCGTGCAACAGAATGCCCGGCCAGCCCGGCCCCAGAACTACGCTCATTTGTCCGGCAGGTGCCGGGCGCGCATCCAGATTAACGACAGCCTGATGTACTGCCTCACGCGCATATTGCGCCAGAACAGCATCCGTAAAATAAGCGTAATCGGTTCGTCCACCGCCGCCTGCGTAACCCTGCTCGCGACGGCCATCCTGCTCAACGATCACTGTAATACCAACGCGGACCAATGGGCGAATATCTGCAATACGTTGCCCATCTGCACGCTGAACCATTACCACGTCGTATTCACCAGACAATGAGGCCATCACCTGCTTAACGCGTGGGTCAATGGCCCGCGCCAACTGTTCCAGTTTTTCCAGCATGGCAACTTTGGCTGGCGCTTCAAGCGAAGCAATCGGATCCAGTGGCAAATACCTGTCTGCGCTCGCGAGTACTGCTGACGGCTGCGCCGCCTGTACTGACTGGGTGGCACCATTAGCCCCAATCTCGCGCACGGCTGCACTGGCAGACTTCAATGATGGCAAGGAAACATCATCAGAGTAGGCAAAGGCGGTTTTTTCGCCGCTGATGGCGCGTACGCCTACCCCCTGATCAATACTAAAGCTGCCTGCTTTAACGATCCCCTCTTCCAGGCTCCAGCCTTCTGAGCGCGTAGATTGGAAGTAGATATCCGCATCATCAACTTGCGATTGCATGATATTGCCCAGCACGGACTCAAGCTGGGCGGTACTCAGCTCATGAGATTCCAGCAACATATTCTGTGCAACGTCGATGGCTGCCGGGGAGGTATCTAGAGATGTTTTCAAGGTCATGCCTAGATTCTACGATGTTTAAGGGCTGGCAAACGGTGCCGTACAGTTTCAAGGCGCTGGCGATTGAAATCAGCACAGATCCAACCTTCACCTGTGGGCAACACGCTAAGTATGTCGCCCCATGGGTCGATAATCATACTGTGCCCCCAGGTCTTTCGCCCTGTTTCATGGCGACCACCCTGGGCGCTGGCAACAACGTAACATTGATTCTCGATTGCCCTTGCCCGCAGCAGTACTTCCCAGTGCGCTTCACCCGTTGTTGCTGTAAAGGCTGCCGGCAACACAAGCATATCGACGGGACCGAGCGCCCGGAAATATTCGGGAAAGCGCAGGTCATAGCAGATCGATAACCCAATGCGTGCAAAGGGTGTATCGAAAGCAACTGGCTTACTCCCGGCCTCGATGCTCAGCGACTCGTCATAAGCCTCTGCGCCTGCCTTAAAGCCAAACAGATGCATCTTGTCGTAGCGACCAATCTGTTTCCCCTCAGGGTCAAAAACCAGCGTGCTATTCAGTGCCCGAGCCGGGTCTGTCCCCGCCATCGGAATAGATCCGCCGATCAGCCAAATATCTAGCTCTGCTGCCAATGCAGACAGAAAATGCTGCAAAGGTCCGCCTTGACTGGTTTCACGGATCGCTAATCGCGCTTCGTCCGTTGCACCAATCATCGGAAAAAATTCGGGCAATGCCACCAGTTGTGCACCATCTGCCACTGCACCACGCACCAGGCGATCTAATGCGATTAGGTTATCTTCAACACGAGGTGTAGACACCATCTGCACTGTCGCCAAGCGTATAGATTCCGTCATGACTTCAAGGTGTTTTGATTGCGGGGCCAGGCGTTGTCGGGGTAGCTGGTGGCTGAGCTACTGGCGTGACCGCAGCGTCTATGGCGGACACTGCTTTGCCTGGCAATGCCGCCGCCGCTTTACCCGTATTAATCGCATCAGTGGCCAGCGATTCTTTATCCACCAGGGGGTCCGACCAAGTGCCTGTAATGTGATATTTGAAAGAGAAGACTTTGCCTAGGGGATCGCCCAGTACCTTTTGCGCGGCAAAGGTCACCGCACCGGCAATCGGATTCAATACCGTCACGCCTAGAGCAACGCTATTACTGAGCGACGGGCGCACCGTTACCATGACATCCTGTGTCTGATTGGCCAGATTGGTCTCGCCGTTCATCAGTACAACAGCCGAAGGCGTATCCATCTCAAGATCCGATGTCTTCATAAGGCCATCGCGAATATCAAATCGACCCTGTATCGATTCAAAAGCCAAGCCCTCGCTAAAGATATCGCGAAAATCCAAAGAGAATCTTTGTGGCAAGGATTGCAGTGAAAGCAATCCCAACAACCTACCTGCGCCCGGATCCATTTTTACAAACTGCCCATCCTTGGCGGACATTTTGAAGTTGCCGGACAATGTTGCAGGATCAAAGCCAAATGGGAACCCAAATGGTGTTGCAGGCCAACTCACCTGGCCTTCCATATTGGCGGTACCTCGTTTCACTGTACCCGGGAAACCAAGCTTGGTCAGCAAATTCCCGACTTGCGAACTATTTAGTTTGAAGTCCATGGATGTCAGATTAACGGGTGCATTTGCTTTGCCAGGTTGCACCACCCAGTTGAGTCGCCCATTGAATTTAAGATCGGGGCCTTCCAGCAGAAAAGGATCAATCCGCCACGATTGGTTTTGGCCAAGTTTCTGGTTGCGCGCACGGAAACTCAACTTACCCCAAGGCTTACCCTGCCAGAACAACTCATCCACCTTAATTGATAAATCAGGCAACGATTCGATTTCCTGCTTGACGCTAGGCAAAGCCCCCGGCTGTGTATCTGTTGCTGCAGTCAGATCAAGTTTGCTCAAGTGGCCTTGTAGCAAACCACGATCCCCGCCTTCACCGGTTCCGGGCAAATACCAATCGAGTTGCCCCTGAAGCTCACGACTGCCGATCTGGATGGCTGCATGATCTGTAGTCGTTTGCACGCTGGCCTTGAAGTCCTGGAATTTCCGACCAAATGCCTTAACCATTGGTGCTTTCAAACCAATCGTCAACGGTGCTTTCGGCGTTCGCCGTTTAGTCGCTACCTCACTTTGCCGACCACCTCCGGCACCTACTGCTTTCATCCAGAAATCCATATCCACTGGTTTCAGTGATTCAAGCTGCAAACCCGATTGATCGGTCAAGGTTTGTACCTGCCCAGACCCCAGCAAAACCTTTCCGCGCACAATCTGTCCCATAGCATTGGCGCCTAGGGTTGCAGAAGCTGCATTCCCCAACGTCAGGCGCCAGATCTGGCTGATGCCATTGGTGCCCCTGCCTCCTTTACCGGGCGCGCTCTGGCGCGACACCGCTAAAGGCAGCGTGCTGCCAGCCGTCTTATTAAAGGGATCTGGCAAGGACGATGTCACGCCCTTCAAATCAGACGTAAGATTTAAACTAATATTCCCGCCCTGCATCAGCACCTTTGCCTGCCAATCGGTTTTACCTGATAGCTGCTCGAATACTGGCAAGTCATAGTAATGCCGCAATTCAGCCACATTGGCACGGCCGTTAGCATAAATGCTGGCACCCTTATCATCCGTTGCAATACGGATAGAAAGCGGCTCGCCAGACCATTGGCCCTGTAAATCCTTGCTCTCTATAGTGCTTTCGCTAAATTTGATTACGCCATTCACGCCACTAACAGCAGGCGCTTTCGGCACAACTGTCAGCCGATTATTCAGGAAAGTGTACTCGCCCTGCACTTTGACATCGGATGCATTCACCATGTTCAGATTGACGGCAATATCCAATTTGCCATTACCTTCAGCGCCCATATCATCTGCAAAGTGATGAATGTGTTCTGAGAGCGGCGTGTCCTTAAGGAAGCTCACTGCGCTCGCCGTGGGGCCTTCGGCCTGCCCCGAAATCACGAGGTGATTCTCATAGGCGCTTACGTCAGCCATGTTGGCCTTGATCGTCGAAAACTTCATCCCGTTGATCTGACCTCGATTGGCCACAATATGAATCTGGTTCTGATTCATATCAAAACTGGCATCCAGGTTTTCCACCGGTGGGTAACCATCGGCATACTTTACTGTGAGATTTTTGGTTTTGAATCCCAGATAAAACTTACCAGGCGCGCCAACCGCAGCGCTTGACTCGGGAGCAGCGCCCGGCTCAGGCGATCCGTAAGGCATCCCCCAGACTCGACCAGCCATTTCAATACGGAACCCGGAAATCGAACCGCCCGAAACGGCTCCTTTAGCCCACTTGGAAATATCAGGCGATGCGCTTAAGGGTATATATTTCCAGCCGCTGTCAGATTTGGCATAACCAAAGTCAATCTTCATGTCGATCGTACCGACTTTTTCTATTTCGGAAGCAACCGGACTCATATCACCCGTCCAGGTGCCATCAGCCTCTGCTTGCAGATCAGCATTGCGTAATTGCACGCCTTTGACCTTAACGGACAGCAGATCCACAGTTTTTTTCCAGCTAATTTGGCCCGTTAACTGATCCAGCGGCACTTCACTGATCGGTAGCACATTCGGCGCGGCCAACACGCTATTTTCACTATTAAGGGTCAGCTTGCCCCCCTGGTGCGTCATATCGACACTACCGCTGAGGCCTTTGACAAACTTCAAACCATCCTCAGACCGGATAGCTAAATCCTTGAATATCCCTTGCACTGCGTATTCTGCAAGGCCGTCTCCGATCAGCAGGCCGTGCACCTTCAATTTCTCCAGCAAACCCGACGGCGCCGCCCGTTCCAACTGCTGGCGGATTTGCGCTGGAAGAGGCAAAGACTCTGCAAGGATTCTCAATCGAGCCAGATTCAACTGCGACGCCCGAAAACTAATGTCCTGCGTTGGCTTCTCATCGGCCGAACCAAGCACCCGTTTAATAAACAGATCCGTTGTCGGCTCGGATTTCCCGGTTGCATCCGTATAGACTAGATCATTTAGTTTAAGTTGCGTCGTCTGCCCTTCGTTCTGTCGGTAGAAAGAAACATCCGACGAAAAGTGCTTGAGTTGCAGCGGCTTAATACCAGAGGCCAACTGTGCATGGACATCCGAAAGCACGATGTCGCCGTCTACTTGCGTCAGGTCCAGCCCGTTAGCAGATACCGTAATGTCAAATTTACCTTTGCCCGATGCAATGGGGACTG
This sequence comes from uncultured Pseudomonadota bacterium, assembly GCA_903870055.1. Classification (GTDB taxonomy): domain Bacteria; phylum Pseudomonadota; class Gammaproteobacteria; order Burkholderiales; family Rhodocyclaceae; genus Fluviibacter. The sequence goes on along the minus strand of CAIQBG010000039.1, from coordinate 17,040 downwards.
GGTAATCCACCCAGGCTACCCAGCCAGCCAAATCAATTTCATTCGTATTCAGGGCTAATTTTGTCTGCCAGGTTTGCCATTCGCTAAAGCTCCGCCCTGTCCAATCAGCCCGCAAACGTAACGGCTTACCTAATGCGTCAGGCAGTACTACGGCGGCATCCAATCGATGTTGGGCGCCTCGACTATGTAGACGTAAGTTAACGTCTTTAAGCATCAAAGGCTGTGCGCGACGCAGGCCATCAGTCCAGACAACCTGGCCACTACGCAAGTTAATCTCGCCCTGCTCCAACAAGGCATCTACCCGGAAGTCACCACCACCATCGAGCGGCAAACCCGACAGAAACAAATGGCCTGCATCATCACGACGAAAATCAAGGCTTGGTGTTTCAATCGTAAGCGAACGGAACCCTATCGATCCTGTCAACAAAGGTAACCAGGCAATTTCGGCTTTCACCTGACTCAGCTGAACCGCTGGCTGATGTTTGCTGTCAAACACCACCATATCATTCAGGGCGAAGCGGGGATGAAAATGCCCCCAGCCGCCAGATAACTGACCTACTTCGACCTTCAAGCCCAGTGCTTTACCCACGGACTCAGCCAGTGGCGCACGATAGTCATCAAGATGGGGGAACAACCAAAACTGAAGTGCGCAGGCTGCAGCAATCCACAAGCCGACAAAAACCGTCAGTACACCGCCAACCGTTCTGCGAAACCAACGGCGGGCAAGCAAAACCCGAATACCTTGTATCGGTACTGCAAACAGGCCCGACGAACGTTTAATGAATTGGCGCAATGAAACTACCGTTTAATGAGTAAAAAGGGATTAACTGAGGCTTGCAACACGCCCATGATGGACCACAGGGCTGCTTAGTGCCACAATTTTAACCGAAGCCTTCACAGTCATCTCAAAGATTAAACACCTAGCATCTGAACGGAACCTTATGAATTACCCGCTATCTGCCATTGCCGAGGCTATTCAGACGTATAAGACACCGGTGGTTGATGCGCCATTTAATGATCGTCTGGCATACGCCCGCCGTCACAGCCGCTACATTGACCAATTACTGATTGCCCGGCCGGAAATCATCGACTGGTTGTCGGGTTTTGAGAGAAAAGCGTTATCTGCTGAAAACATGAAGGCGTTTCTGGCGTCTGCGCTCACTAATATGGCAGCGCCTACAGATGACAACTCCCTACGCAAAGGACTCCGTCAACTTCGTCAGCGTGTAATGGCACATCTGGTATTAAGGGATATTGCTGACGGTGCATCGCTGGCAGAAATTGTCGAAACCATGACCATTCTTGCGGACGTCACCACGCTTTTTGCCCTTAATCATCTACACGACGATCTAACTGCCCGCTATGGCAGCCCGCTTGGCAGCAGTGGCAATGCACAACACCTTGCCATCATCGGCATGGGCAAACTCGGCGGCCGGGAACTGAATGTCTCGTCAGATGTGGACTATATTTTTGTCTACCCCGAAGAGGGTGAAACGGAAGGCCGTGAAGACGGTACCGGCAAAATAGACAACTATGACTTTTTTACCCGCTTAGGCAAACGCCTCATCGCCAGCCTGAACGACTTAACGGAAGACGGTCAAGTCTTCCGGGTGGATATGCGTCTCAGACCAAACGGTGATTCGGGCCCACTGGTCTGTTCCAGCGACATGCTAGAAAATTACTTCATCACGCAGGGCCGTGAATGGGAGCGATATGCCTGGATCAAAGCGCGCGTCATGAACGAGGCGGATGCCGCTTGCCAACCTGCAATGACCACCGATGTTGCGCGCCCCTTCATTTATCGCAAATATCTGGACTTTGGCGCTATCAATGCCATGCGGGCACTACACGCTCAAATTCGCCAGGAGGTCGCCCGCAAAGACCGTATCGAACATATCAAGCTCGGCCCTGGCGGCATTCGCGAGATCGAATTCATCGCACAAGTGTTTCAGCTGATTCGCGGCGGCCGAGATAGCACGCTACAAATACGCCCCACATTACTTGTGCTGGATCGCTTGGGACAACTTGGCCACCTTGCCTCCGATGATGTCACCTCGCTTACCGATGCTTATGTTTTCCTTCGCCGTCTAGAACACCGTCTGCAATATCTAGATGATGCACAAACCCATATGCTCCCGGATGCCATAGAAGATCGGGCGTTACTCGCCGAGAGCATGGGTTTTAAAGCTTGGGATGATCTTTATGCCGCACTTAATGATTACAGAGCCATTGTCAGCAAACATTTTCACGCAGTCTTCGCAGATCCCAATGGTGGAGACGCCACCCAGCCGCTTCAAGATATCTGGCTAGGTAACGACACTCAAGAAAACGCAACCGAACGCTTATCCACACTGGGTTACCAGACGCCTGAGGCTATTCTTGATCGCATACAGCGCCTGACCCAGGCCGGTCGTTACCAGCAATTGCCGGCATCCAATCGCGAACGTCTTGATGCTGCGGCCTGTAGTTTGATGGCTCTGGCGGTTAAAACAACCTCGCCCGATGCTGCACTAATCAGAGGGCTGGATTTTCTGGAATCGATTTCTGGCCGGGGAGCTTATCTCGCCCTGTTGCAGCAATACCCGCAAGCACTAAGCCGTGTCGCCGATCTGGTAGGCGCCTCCAGCTGGGGTGCTCAGTTCCTCACGCGACATCCTTTGCTACTGGACGAACTACTCGATCAGCGCTTACTCGATACCGCCACGGACTTTGATGCCTACTGCGAGGAGCTTGACCGCGCATTGGCCGAGGCCAACGATGACATGGAAGTAGAAATGAACATTCTGCGTGAAATGCATCACGCGCAGCTATTCAGACTGCTGATCCAGGATCTGGCGGGTCTTCATACGCTGGAGCGCATCTCGGATTTCCTTTCCGAACTGGCAGATATTATTGTTGATCGCACGATCGCTTTAGTCTGGCGCAAACTGAACAAACGTCATACAGATACGCCGCACTTTGCTGTTATAGGCTACGGCAAACTCGGCGGTAAAGAGCTAGGCTATGGCTCCGACCTGGACGTCGTTTACCTTTACGATGATACCGACCCTGATGCCGCACAAACCTATATGCGCCTGGGCCAACGCCTCACCACCTGGCTCTCGTCGCAAACCTCATCGGGCATTATCTATGAAATCGATACCCGACTGCGCCCTAATGGGGAATCAGGCATGCTGGCCATCAGCCTGAATGGTTTCCGCGAGTATGAAGAAAAATCTGCATGGGTGTGGGAGCATCAGGCACTTACACGTGCGCGCTTTGTGGCTGGCGACAAAGCGCTTGGTGAGCGTTTTGAACAGGTGCGCCGTGAAATTCTTTGCAAACAGCGCAGCATTAGTGAGTTACGCCAGGAAGTCGTTGCCATGCGTCAGAAAATGTTTGATGCCCATGGCACGATCAAACCCGGTGCATTCGATTTGAAACAAGACCCGGGCGGCATTATTGACGTGGAATTTATCGTTCAATTCCTGATCCTTGCACATGCACACACTTACCCGGATCTGACCGACAACTTAGGCAATATTGCGCTCCTGCACCGGGCAGCCGAGCATAAACTGATTGATCTGCCGCTGTCTGAAGCGGTGCAAACGGCCTACCGAGAGTACCGTCGATTACAGCATGCCAACCGACTGAATGATGACCCCAAAGCGCGCCTGTCGATTACACCTGAATTGCAAACACATATCGATGCCGTACTGGCGCTCAAACAAAGTGTCTTTGGTTAAGACTGTTAGGGTTGAGGCGCTTCTTTCAGCTGCGCTTCAACCCAGAGGTTGCGGCATGCCGTTTCTCGGATAAACAAAGCTGCCACCAAGCCGAAGATCGCCAACGCGAGCACTATCGACAAGCCAAATCGAAAATCTCCCAGCGTGTATATACGTACACCATTTAAGGTATCGCCCGCCCAAGCCATATCCATCAACACGCCGACGAGCGGTTGCATCATCGCGGCGCCAAAAAACCCACCGACATTGGCAATCGATGTGGACATCCCAGCTAATTGTGGCGGGTTAACCTCTTTGGCGCAGGCCCAGGTGAGGCTGAAGCCGGCCGTACTGAAACCCATCAGAAAACACAGCGGCATAGTCAGAGAGACACTCAACGTACCGCCCCACCACCACACACACCAAATCGCGCAATAAACTGCGCTAGCGACAACCAGAATTAATTTCCGTTGACGCAAACGATCTGAAAGGATGCCGAGTACCAGACAGCCAATTGCAAAGCCTGCGTACATTAAAGACAGATGGGTCGCTGCAATATTGCGTGTATAGCCATGCACCTGTGTCAGATAGGGCATCGCCCAGAGGCCGGCAAACGTGAAATAACTGCCACACAATCCTAGATTGGTCAGCGCCGGTGCCCATGTCAATCGATTTCGTATGACCGAAAGTAAGCCGCCCATCACCACCGTGCGATCCACCTTCACACCTCCCATGGCAGCGCTACCACGCATCATCCACCAGGACAGCGTACCCAGCACCAGCGAGGCGACGGCAACGGCCACAAAGACATTACGCCAACCCAGTTCGGTGGCGGCGAAAGCCAGAGGTACGCCAGCCATGACCGAACCGATGTTGCCTATAAAAACACCCAGACCTGTTAGCGAAGCAAAGCGTCGCTCTTCAAAGCTCAAGGCAATAATCTTCAGCATGGCAATAAAAGTCACCGAAACACCCAGCCCCACCAGTGTTCTACCAATCAGCGCATGCGTCAGCGTATCTGCCAGCCCGAACCAGAGACTACCGATAAAAGAAACAATACCGCCCAACAAGATGATTCGTCGCGGCCCTAAGGTATCAACCAGAACCCCTGTCGGGACCTGCATCAGGGTGTAAACGTAAAAATAGGTGGCTGCCAGCACGCCGAGAGAGGCCGCTGTCGTATCAAAGGCCAGCGATAGATCCTGGGCTATGGATGCCGGAGCAAATCGTTGAAAAAACGACAGCGTATAAGCCGCCATCACCACTGCAAAAATGACGGTGGCCTGACGGGCTGGGGTCGATCCGGCGCTCAGCTTCATCGCTTAGTGCTTGCCGGTACTACCAAAACCACCTTCAGCACGACTACTCTCGTTAAAGGCATCCACGATATTCATCGAAACCTGCAGCACTGGAAACACGACCAGTTGAGCAATACGGTCCAGTGGGCTAATTTCAAAAGCCGTTTCACTACGATTCCATAGGGATACCTTGATTTCGCCCTGGTAATCCGAATCAATCAAACCCACTAGGTTACCCAGCACAATGCCATGCTTATGGCCCAATCCGGATCGCGGCAGAATCATCGCCGCCAAACCCGGATCCGCTAGATGAATTGCGATGCCGGAGGGAATCAATACCGTTTCACCCGGGTTCAACAATAGCGGCGCATCAATACAGGCGCGCAAATCCAGACCAGCGGCACCCGGTGTGCCATAGGCCGGAGGACTATCGTGCAAACGGGCGTCAAGAATACGAACATCAATACGATGCATGCTGCTTTCCTTTATTGCTTATTCAGTCGTGAGGCTAGTTCATCAACCAATCGTCTGGCCAACACTGGCTTCGACAAAGGCGGTAACGGATAGTGCCCCGTCTCATCGTAAAGCGTGACACAGTTATCCGTTGTACCCAGACCATCACTGACCAGATTACCAATGACCAGTGGCAACCGCTTACGCAAACGCTTGGCCTCGGCATACTCATCCAGATTCTGACTCTCCGCTGCAAAGCCCACACAATAGGGCCCGGCAGGCAAAGATGCCACTTCGGCCAGAATATCTGGATTAGGGGTAAGCGATATCGTACGGCCGCCATCGCTGGCTGGCGATTCCGTTTTCTTCAGCTTGTGCTCAGCGGCCTCAATGGGTCGGTAATCTGCCACCGCCGCCACGCCTACGAACACCTGCGCTTGGGCAATTTCCCGCATCACGGCCTGACGCATCTGCTCGGCTGTCTGGACATTGATACGTTTCACCCCGAGTGGCGTTGTAAATGACACAGGGCCACTCACCAGCACAACCTCGGCACCCGCCTGTGCAAAAGCGCGCGCCATGGCAAAGCCCATCTGTCCTGATGACAGGTTGGTAATACCGCGCACAGGATCAATCGGCTCAAAAGTTGGCCCCGCAGTCATCACAATCTTTTTTCCAGCGAGCTGTTTAACCGTTAACGCAGCTATCACTGCCTCAGCTAACTCACACGCTTCCAGCATGCGCCCTTCACCGGTCTCCCCACAGGCCTGTTCACCGATACCAGGCCCCCAGATCTTTATGCCGTCCTGTTCCAGCAAGGCCTTATTACGCTGCGTAGCAGGATTAGCCCACATCTGACGATTCATTGCGGGGGCAACCACCAACGGACAATCCCGTGCCAAAACGAGCGCCGATAACAGGTCATCTGCCCGACCCTGAGCGACTTTTGCCATAAAATCCGCCGATGCGGGTGCGATCACCATCAGATCCGATGCCCGTGTCAGATCAATGTGCGTCATGCCACCGCCCTTTTCCGGATCCCACGCATCTACGGGCACCGGGTTACCCGATAGCGCCTGAAAGGTTAACGGGGTCACGAAGCGCGTTGCCGCTTCCGTCATCACCACAACAACCTGCGCACCCGCCTTCTTGAGCAAACGCACCAATTCCGCACATTTGTAGGCAGCAATACCTCCCGTTACACCTAGGAGAATTTTTTTACCCGCCAGTTCATTAGAAGCTTGCACACAGACCGTCATAGCCAAAGCCTTTTTGTTAAGTATCGCCCTAGGGCGCTCTTGGTTTGGGCTATTCTATCCATATTTAGCTTTTAGGCGGGCAATCCGCCCTGCAATAGCCTGCAGGTTTGGGGCTATTAATCCATGCCGGAGGAGTAATGAGCCTAACCGATCGCCCCAGTAACGAACGCCCACGCGAGAAACTCCTGCAACGTGGGCCAGAATTTCTTTCAGATGGTGAACTGGTCGCGATTCTCTTACGCACCGGACTACCCGGTCAGGATGCTATTGCCCTCGCCCATAGCCTGATCGAACAATTTGGTGGTCTTTATGGCCTACTATCAGCGCCTTCGACTGAACTGACCAAGACACTGGGGCTGGGCCCGGCAAAAACTGCGCAACTGATTGCTGTACTGGAATTAGCCCGCCGCACACTGCGAGAGGAAATGGCTCAAGGCGTTTCCCTCTCTTCGGTCGACAATGTTCGCCGTTACCTAAAGCTCAGCTTGGCGAGTCGGGAATACGAGGTCTTTCACGCCTTGTGGCTTGATGCCCGTAACCGACTCATTGCTAGCGAGGAGCTTTTCCGGGGCACCCTCACCCAAACCAGCGTCTACCCGCGTGAAATTGTGCGTCGTGCCATCCATCACAATGCCGCAGCCGTTATTTTTGCCCATAACCATCCAAGCGGCATCGCCGACCCGTCTGGCGCTGACGAACATCTGACAGAGGCACTAGAGCAAGCCTTAAACCTTATAGATGTGCGGCTTCTAGACCATTTTATTGTTGCCGGCCTGACCGAACCCTACTCGTTCAGCGAGCACGGCAAACTTACCCAGACAGCCTAAAAACGTCAAATCTACGTATTGCTTGTCTTTTATCCGGTTTTTGCCTTATAATCATCGGCTTTCCGTTTGGGATAACAGGAGTCAATCATGGCACGCGTTTGCCAAGTAACGGGCAAGGGCCCGATGGTGGGAAACAACGTTTCTCACGCCAATAACAAAACGAAGCGTCGCTTCCTGCCTAACCTGCAGTACCGCCGTTTCTGGGTTGAAAACGAAAACCGCTTCGTGCGCCTGCGCGTATCGAATGCTGGTCTGCGCCTTATCGACAAGAAGGGCATCGAGACCGTTCTCGCTGACCTGCGCGCCCGCGGCGAAGTTTAAGCCGCTCACCCGAATCTAGGAGAACACCATGGCCAAAGGCGGACGTGAAAAGATCAAGCTCGAATCGAGCGCTGGTACCGGTCACTTTTACACCACAACTAAGAACAAGCGCACCACGCCTGAAAAGCTGGAAATTTCTAAGTACGACCCTAAAGCACGCAAGCACGTGCCGTACAAGGAAACAAAGCTTAAGTAAGCTGCGCGTCCCAAACGCAACAAAGCCCACCCTAGCGGTGGGCTTTGTCTTTTGTACTGCCTGACAAAGGCGCTACACTTTGCCAGGCAGTACGCTCAATTAGCCTGCCAGCTTACTCTGGAACATGAGGCCGGCATGCTCGCGTAGTGCATGATATTTGATGGTTTTCCAACGCTCAGGGATCACCAGCTCACCCTGATACGAAGCCAGGAAGGTTGGCGCTTCCACCACGTCATAGGCAATCCGGTAGGCATTAAAATCAATAAACTGCTTAAGTTCAGCCGGATCCTCTGCAGTTACCCAACGCGCCAAACGATACTTGGTCGGCACCAGACGTGCTTCAACACCGTACTCGTGCTTGAGGCGATGCGCCACAACCTCAAACTGCAGCGTACCCACCGCGCCCAGCAGTAATGCGCCGCCATCGTGCGGACGGAATACCTGAATGGCGCCCTCCTCACCCAATTGCATCAGCCCTGTACGAAGCTGCTTGGCACGCATCGGGTCGGCTACTTCTACTCCCTGGAAAATTTCAGGGGCAAAGAAGGGCAAGCCGGTGTACTGAAGCTTTTCACCTTCAGTGAGCGTATCGCCCAGCTGCAACAGGCCGTGATTGGGAATACCAATGATGTCGCCCGCGTAAGCCTCTTCCAGCAATTCACGACGCTGCGATAGAAAAGACATCGCACTTGCTGTGCGTATACTCTTCCCTGTACGGCCAATCTTGAGTTGCATACCGCGGGTGAATTTACCCGAGCAAACACGCACAAAGGCGATGCGGTCGCGGTGGGCCGGATCCATATTGGCCTGAACCTTGAAGACCACACCGGAAAATGCCTGTTCCTCCGGATGAACAACGCGCTGAATGGCAGCACGGGCTTTAGGCGCAGGCGCCAATTCAGCCAATGCATCCAGCACTTCTTTCACGCCAAAGTTATTAATGGCAGAACCAAAAAATACGGGTGTTTGTTGACCTTTAAGGAATGCCTCTTTATCAAATTCTTCCGATGCCCCGGTAATTAGCTCAATCTCTTGCTTGGCCTGTTCGAATTCAGCCCCAAAACGATCTGCCAATTCCGGATGATCAAAGCCCTGCAGGGTTTCTGATTCAGTTTCCAGACGATCTTTGCCCGAACGGAACAAACGGATCTGATCATTGCGGATATCGTAGACACCGGCAAAGCGCTTACCCATACCTACCGGCCAGGTAAATGGCACAACGGTCAGCTTGAGCACCTTCTCGATTTCATCAACCAGATCCAGCGGATCTTTAACTTCGCTATCGAACTTGTTGATAAAGGTAATAATAGGCGTGTTACGTGCACGACAGACCTCCAGCAAACGCAAAGTCTGAGGCTCTACGCCATTACCCGCATCGATCACCATCAGTGCAGCATCTACTGCCGTCAATACACGATACGTATCTTCTGAAAAATCCTGGTGGCCCGGGGTATCTAGCAGGTTGATGACGCAGTCACCGTACTCCATCTGCATGACCGAACTGGCAACGGAAATACCGCGTTGCTTTTCAATTTCCATCCAGTCTGATGTGGCATGACGACTGGCCTTGCGTGCTTTAACGCTACCGGCAATCTGAATCGCGCCCGCGAACAGCAGCAACTTCTCGGTCAGCGTCGTTTTACCCGCATCCGGGTGGGAAATAATCGCAAAAGTGCGGCGGCGCTCCACCTCGGGCAAAATACTTTTGCCTCGCCCAGCAGTGGGCACCTGCTCTACGGAAGGGGATTCTGTCGCCAGTGTCTCCTGGCTTTCAACTTCACTCATATCTCTACACCTTGAAAAAAAACAACCGGCCGAAGCCGGTTGTCTAATATGACCACTAACGCTTAGATGACGTAACGGCGAACGCGTACTGACAATTCTTGCAGCGCTTGCACACCCGAGGCCTCAGCCTGTTTACACCATTCCTGCAGACTCTGAACCAGCTGCTCGCGCGAGGCACTAGTCTTTTCCCAGATCGCTACGAGCTGTGTGCGCATGGTGCAGAGCTTGGTCAGCGCAGGGCTTTCAGCCAGTACGCTATCTACAGGCTGACGCAGTTCTACTGGCATCTGATCCAGATCACCGGCGACCCAGCGCGAAGCCTGACGCATGGTCTTCTTGTCAGCCAGCGTATGGTCACGTCTGTGATGCTCCAGCGTACGGGCAAACTCGTGGCGAATTGCCTTGCCATAACGTGTCATCAAATCAAAGCGGTGCGTGATCACGGCATCCAGTGTTTCGGCATTCACTACGGCTACTTCCTTGCCCAGCTTAGGACGCGGCGCCACCTTCTTGACCTTGGCCAAACCCAGCGTTTCTAGCGTGCGGATATAGAGCCAACCGATATCAAACTCGTACCACTTATTTGAGAGTTTGGCCGAGGTACCGAAAGCGTGGTGGTTGTTGTGCAGCTCTTCTCCACCGATGATGATCCCCCATGGGAACAGGTTGGTCGAAGCATCCGGGCAGGTGAAGTTACGATAACCGTAGTAGTGACCGACACCATTAACCACACCAGCTGCCCAGAAAGGAATCCAGACCATTTGTACTGCCCAGATCGTCAGACCAATCGGTCCGAACAGAATCAGGTTAATAATCATCAGGATCGAAACACCGATCACCGAGTGACTATAGACATGATGTTCCATCCAGTCATCCGGCGTACCAGCGCCATAGCGCTTCATTGTTTCGTCGTTATTGGCTTCGGCACGATACAGCTCGGCACCTTCCCACAAGACTTTCTTCAGACCTAACACTTGTGGGCTATGCGGATCATCCGGTGTTTCACACTTGGCGTGGTGTTTACGGTGAATGGCGGTCCACTGCTTAGTCACCATGCCGGTGGTAAGCCACAGCCAGAAACGGAAGAAATGTGCCACAGCAGGGTGCATTTCCAGTGCACGGTGCGCGGAATGACGATGCAGATAGATGGTGACGCCCGCAATCGTGATGTGAGTCACGATCAGGGTGTACACGATATAACCCCACCAAGGCAGATCAACGAGTCCGTTAAACATATATGCATGCTCCTAAATTGGCAAAACTTATGACCACGGTTTAAAACCGAAGCCGTTATGCTGCAACAGCACAATCCACCGGCAAGAGGTGCCGCATGAATGAAATCAATGGATTATAACACTTCACTCCCTTAAGTAAGGCTGAAGATGCTGCTTTAAACCCCTAGGACTTTGATGTGGCGCAAAAAACACACAAATATTAAAAATCATCGAGCGTGAATCGGATGCGCAAGGGAATACGCAGATTCCGCCCCTGAAGCTCTGCCGGTACCGGCGTTCGCTCGGCTGCCAATCGGGCCATGGTGAAAGCGGCTTCGTCCAGGGTCTGGGAACCACTACTTCGGCCCTGAAGCACCACTGGAGTGCCGCCATTCTTGGATAACACAATGATCACCTCGCACACGCCTTCATTGCCACGAGCGCGCGATACCTCAGGATAGCGCCTGGCTTTACGGGCCTCGGCGCCAAGTGCCAATCGATAGCGCTGCAATGCATCCGCATCCGCCCCATCCCTAGCTACTTCCGGTGCGCCACCCAGCGTCCCCGCCTTTGACGATACGTTCGGCGCTACTGATGCATCGCCTTGGGCTACCCCGACCTGAGCAGGTGGAACCGCTTTAAGCACTTCAGCCGCACGTTCCGCCTGCTTGGCTTTGATCGTTGGCGTATGTTTGACCGGCATCACGGGTTTTTTCGTATCACCCACTGATAATGGTGCAATTTGACGCGCATCGGTCGTTGCCATATGCGTCGTCTCACCCGCACCACGCAACACGGCGCTCAAAGGCGCCAGAGGCATTGCAACCGGGGTGTACAACAAAAAGGCTATCGGAAAAATGACCAGCAAATGAACAGCCAGCGAAATCGCTACGGCCCAGCGTAATGACGCAGGCCAGCGCTGCCAAAATTCAGGCAGGCGGCTCACAAAGGCCCTCCAGCAGGCTTCTGCCCACCCGTCATTCTTGGATTGCCACTGAGGTCTGCCCGACTTGTCACATTAACCAAACCAGCCCGAACCCAAAGCTCAGCCACCACTTCAGCTTGATCATGGCCATGCTCTACCAGCAGCCACCCACCGGGCTTAAGACGTGCCAATGCGCCCGCCGCAATAGCCCGATAAGCCTCCAGTCCATCCGCTTCATCTGTCAGCGCAAGCCGCGGCTCAAAGCGCACACCATCTCCTGCCAAATGGGGGTCGGAAGCCGGAATATACGGTGGGTTACTGATAATCAAATCCAGCAGCCCGGCAGCTTGCCAGCCTTCATACCAACTGGCGCAAATGAACTCGACGTTACTGCGCTCTAGCTGTTGACGGTTATTTGCTGCCACAAGCAACGCTGCTGCCGATACATCAACTGCCAACACACGCCCATCCGGCTTGGCACCTGCCAATGCCAAGGCAATCGCCCCACTACCGGTACCGAGATCTGCAATAGAGGGGGCATCGCAAGCACGCAAAACCTCCAGCGCCCAATCCACGAGATCTTCTGTCTCCGGGCGCGGCACAAGAACATCAGCCGTTACTGTGAGCAGATCCCCATAGAACCCGGTCTGCCCAACCAGATAGGCCAAGGGCTCGCCTGACTCACGCCGGCGCACCAGACTCTGAAAACTTGCCCATTGCGCATCTTCCAGCATAACGTCCGGATCTGTAATTAGCGCGTTGGAAGTGCATCCGGAAGCGAACTCCAGAAGCAGCCGAGCATCAAGGCGATCTATAGTTTGCCGTGCCCACTGCAAGGCCCGGGCACGCGTTTGTTGCGAGGCCGTGCCCACACCAATCAGTCCTGATCAGCCAGAGCGGCTAGTTGCTCTGCCTGATGTTCGGCAGCCAGCGAACGCGCCAACTATTCCATGTCGCCATCCATCAGGTAAGTCAGCTTATACAGGGTGAGGTTGATGCGATGATCGGTCATCCGACCCTGTGGAAAATTATAGGTACGGATTCGCTCAGAACGATCGCCGCTACCGATTAAGCTCTTGCGGGTTGCCGCTTCCTTAGCATGCAGCTCACGGCGACGCTGATCTTCAATACGGGCCACCAGGACACGCATGGCCTGATCCCGGTTCTGGTGTTGGGAACGCCCATCCTGACATTCAACAACCGTACCCGTAGGCAAGTGAGTAATACGTACCGCTGAATCGGTTTTATTAATGTGCTGGCCGCCCGCACCAGAGGCGCGGAAAGTATCAATACGCAATTCGGCGGGATTGATGGTCACCGCCTCCATCGCATCGGCTTCAGGCATTACCGCAACGGTACAGGCCGACGTATGAATACGCCCCTGCGTTTCGGTTTCAGGTACTCGTTGTACACGATGGCCACCAGACTCAAACTTGAGCACCGAATAGGCGCCCTGTCCGATCACTCGGAAAATGATTTCCTTATATCCACCCAGATCGGATTCGCTGGCGGAAATCACCTCAACCTGCCAACGGCGACGCTCGGCAAAACGGCTGTACATACGGAATAAATCACCGGCAAACAATGCCGACTCATCCCCCCCCGTACCCGCGCGGATTTCAACGATCACATTCTTGTCATCAGATGGGTCACGCGGCAACAATAAAGTCTGTAGCTGCTGCTCAAGGCCAGGTAGGTCTGCTTTAACGGCCGCTATTTCTTCCTGAGCCAACCCTTTCATATCGGGATCGGACAGCATGGCCTCAGCTGACGCGAGATCAGACAAACGCTGACAATAGGTTTCATAGAGCATGACTACTGGCTCGATTTCCGCCCGCTCTTTAGAAATCCGACGAAAGCCATCCAGATCATCATGAACACCCTGCTCACTCAACCGTAGATCCAGCGCTTGCAGACGATCAGCAAGTTGGCGGAGTTTATCGAGTAGGCTGGGTTTCATGGCATGCTTAAAGAAGATGGTGCGGATGGCCGGACTTGAACCGGCAAGGCTATTCGCCGGCAGATTTTAAGTCTGCTGTGTTTACCAATTTCACCACACCCGCATCAGGGCGACATTGTACCTGCCCTCGCCGCAATTCGGCTCAGATATCAGTTCAACAAATTCCAGAGCATCTTGCTCGCCAGCAGTGCCAACATCACGCCAAAGGCGCGTTTAAGCTGTTTAACGGGCAAACGGTGCGCCAATTTAGCGCCTACTGGCGCCATAAATATGGTCGTAACCACCACGCCCAGAAAAGCCGGTAGGTAGACAAAACCCAAATTGGGGCCCGGCAAATCAGTGATCGACCAACCGCCCAGGATGTAACCGATAACCCCCGCCAGTGCGATCGGAAACCCCAGCGCGGATGAAGTGCCAACAGCCTGACGGATATTGACGTTACACAACACCATAAAGGGCACCGACAAAAATCCACCACCAGCAGCCACCAGGCTGGACACGCCACCGATCAGCCCCCCTACACTCACTAACCCACTTGTTCCAGGTAACTCCCGCGTTGGTTTGGGTTTGATATCGAGCAGCATCTGCAATGAGGCCCAATAAACAATACCAGTGAAAACAACTGCCATTGTGTCTGTAGGTATACGGCTTGCAAACAGGCTACCAATCAGAGTACCTGCCACTAACCCCGGCGCCATGGCACGAAAGATATCCCAACGCACCCCACCGTGCTGGTGGTGTGCCCGCATACTGGAAATCGATGTAATAACAATCGTCGCCATCGCCGTACCCAGTGCCAAATGCATGAGCTGTCCTTCAGGAAAACTCTGCGCCTGAAACAACATCAGCAAAATTGGCACAATCGTCAGCCCACCACCTACACCAAACAAACCCGCAACAAAGCCCGAGCCCAGACCCAGTATCAGATACGTCAGCAACCACCAGCTCATTCGGACACATCCCAACCGGCCATAAACCGACGCATTGCCTGTTGCAGATGCTCTCTATCTGCCGACTCCGCCTTGTTCATGGCCGAAAGTGGGCCATGTAAAAATTTATTCGTCAGTCGCGTTGCCATCTGCTCAAGCACCAACTCAGCCGACTCTCCGCGAATCAGGCGCTTGCGAGCCAACTCCAACTCTTGTGTACGCAACTGTGTTGCCCCATCCCTGAACGCCTGGATCACAGGCACATGTGCACGTCGCGCATGCCAATCCAGGAAGTCACCCAGCCGACCGGTAATAATGGATTCAGCCTCGGCCACCGCCGCCTGACGCGAAGCAAGACCGCTCTGCACCACACCGGCGAGGTCATCCACGGTGTAAAGGA
Source organism: uncultured Pseudomonadota bacterium (assembly GCA_903870055.1). Taxonomy (GTDB): domain Bacteria; phylum Pseudomonadota; class Gammaproteobacteria; order Burkholderiales; family Rhodocyclaceae; genus Fluviibacter. Next base: position 1,769 of record CAIQBG010000039.1, on the reverse strand, counting down.
ATACGTCATCGAGATCGGCTACTTCTGCTTCAATGTCACGTGGTACCGCTAGATCCACCATAAACATTGGCCGGTGTCGGCGCGTCTTAATCGCCCGCTCAACCATACCCAAACCGATAATGGGCAGCGAGCTTGCCGTGCATGACAGCACGATATCAAACTGCGGTAAAGCTTCTGCAACCTGAGTCAGGCGCATCGATTCGCCATGGATTTGATAGGCTAGCTCACTTGCACGTTCAATCGTACGATTAGCTACCACCATTCGTTTGGGCTTGCACGCAGCGAAATGTGTGGCACACAACTCCACCATGTCACCGGCACCCACAAACAGCACAGATTGCTCACTGAGATCGCCAAAGATTCGCTCGGCCAATCGCACAGAAGCCGCCGCCATCGACACAACACTTTCTCCAATGCCAGTGGTGCTGCGAATCTCTTTTGCAACAGCAAATGCATGCTGAAACAAACGATGTAGATTCGTGCCCAGCGAACCAACTTGTTCGGCGGTACGTGCAGCATCTTTCATCTGACCTAGAATCTGGGGCTCACCCAGCACCATTGAATCCAAGCCGGCAGCAACGCGCAAAGCTTGGCGCACGGCATCCTGATCCGCATAGTGGTAAAGATAAGGACGTGCCTCATCAAGTGACATGCCAGCATGCTGCATCCACCAATCAAGAACCGCATCGGCCGTGTCCCCAGACACATAGAGTTCCGTGCGGTTACAGGTAGAAAGAATTGCTGCTTCTTCAACCGCTTCCCTTTGGCGTAAGGCAGTCAACGCACTGCCTACAGCTTCAGCGGCAATCGCTACCCGTTCCCGAATCGCCAGGGGGGCAGTATGGTGATTAAGTCCGATGAGATGAAGCGGCATAGTACCCGGGCGATTCCTGCGAGAACGGCGGTGAGTATAACATTGACACAACTCCGAGCGCCGCGCCTATCAAGGCATTGAGCGGTACGACCAATTAAAGGCACAAAAAAAAGACCCGGGCCGAAGCCCGGGTCTTTGCAGCATAACGCGAGGTTACGCTAAGACTACTTAGTGACCCGATGCACCCGATGCACCAATACCCGTTTCGCAACGGACTTGTTGTGCTGGGTAACCATCGCGATCCATTTGGGCGCGAGCACTCTTATCGAGCAGCGACACGATCCAGATGGTTGCGAAGGCCGCAGTCATCGAGAACAGAGCAGGTGAACCATAAGGGAACGGTGCACTACCCTTTGGATTGCCGATAACGGCTTCCCAAACGGTTGGCGACAGGATGGTCAGACCAGCCGAAGCGATCAGACCAACGAAGCCACCAGTCACAGCACCCTTGGTGGTGCAGTCTTTCCACATCAGCGACATGAACAGCACTGGGAAGTTAGCCGAACACGCAATTGCGAAGGCCAGCATCACCATGTAGGCAACGTTCTGCTTTTCGAAGGCGATGCCCAGGAAAATTGCCAGAACAGCCAGAGCGATGGTTGTGATCTTCGATACGCGCATTTCAGCGGTTTGCTCAGCCTTACCCTTCTTGATAACCGTAGCGTACAGGTCATGCGACACAGCTGATGCACCAGCCAGCGTCAGACCAGCTACCACAGCCAGAATGGTTGCGAAAGCCACAGCCGAGATGAAGCCCAGGAACAGGTCACCACCGACAGCGTTCGACAGGTGGATAGCAGCCATGTTGCCGCCGCCCTTCAGACCCTTGGCCAGTACGCCACCGACGTAATAGGCTTGCGGATCCTGCGTCAGCAGAACGACAGCGCCAAAACCG
>CAIQBG010000038.1 GCA_903870055.1 uncultured Pseudomonadota bacterium | reverse complement strand
TCACGGAGGAAAAAGAACCCGATCCCGGCTACAACGGCAAGAATGACGCCGACCAACGTTGCCGGAAGCCAGCTTTCCTTACCGGCTAAAACTTTAGACCAAAAGGGGCGCTCCTGGATTGTTGGTCCGCCACGACCTTCGTCTTCATTCGATTCAGGCAATGAGTCTTGCTTAAATTGCGGTTCGTTCATCATCGACCTCCCATCGGGATGGCGGTGGTTTCAGGCTGGACAACTTCCCGCACGACCTCTGACGAAGCGGTGCCGGTCGTATTCGCCATCCCGTCCGGATCAAAAGCTTCATTCAAAATACCTACCTCCTGCTTATCGAGCCTCAACAGGAATCGGCGTGCAACTTCATGGATGACCAGTAACTGGCCTTCCGTATGCAGATTGAGTGCGCTTTCGCCATCATTGCCATCGACTTTGAAAGCAGCCGGAATCTCACGGTTGTTACCCATAGCGATGTAGGTAAAGCGACCGTCATCCCAAACTTTCTTTGGCAGAATGTCGCCATTCCCCCGGATCAATTCAATCCGGTATTTGAGATTACGTTTCTCCGTGGGGGCTCCGAGCGCATAAGCCACCTGATTGGCGCGGACTTCAGCACTGCTCAACCCGTCATTGGGATAACGGAAGCTGAGACGCCACACGCCATCCGAACGTGATTCATCAGCCAGAATGCGCAATTCGAAGGCGTAGTTATAACGGTTGGTCACTACGAGCAGGTTGCTGGGATATGCCTCAGACTTTGGCTTCAGATAAAGATGGCGATCTCCTTTGCGTCCCACAACAATCCAGCCATCGGCATCTCCAGTCAGTGCTGCCGCCTGACTGGTGCCGCCCAGAGATTCGATGGTCTCCCCTTTTCCGAAATCGATCTGGGTTACAAACCCCCGCTTGGTCAGAATAGGAATCGACTTGTCCTGAGCAGCCTCGTCGTAATCCAGTACCATGATCCGCTGGAATTTGATCGGAGCAGCATTAACAAGACCTGATACAAGGGTTAATGCCACCAGTGCCAGGTTCAATGATTGACGGAGATGCATCATATTCACCTCCATCAGGCACCGGGCTGCGCTGGCAGCACGGGCAGGTTCGGCGCTTGTGCATCGATGGGTGAATCCTTACTCACCGGTGCTTTGCTTTTCAATTCCTGATCTACGACAAAACCTGTGACCTTGAAACCCAGAGGGTTGTCGACCACGTTGCGCTCTTTCGAGAACAATGCCGGTGGTTGATAGATGTAGGAGAGAGTCGCAACATAGATACCGACATCAATATCCGTTCCATCGCGGCGAGTAATGCGTTCGAAACGTACAACCGCCTTACCGGGTTCATTCGGTGGTAGCGTCACCCCCAAAATCCGCACACGTTCATCTGTTCCCGGTCCGAGCCGTTTGTCACGCGCATTCGGGCCTTCGTATTCCGCCCTGTATTCGCGTGCGACCCGCTCATCGGATAGGTTCATGGTGTGGTCGTAATCCAGTTGCAACAGCGTCCAGACAAAACGTTCCCGCGTCCGCACGTAGTCTGCGACCCAGTGCTTATCCATCGCCTCTGTCGAGGTCATGGGCATGGGTCCCGTGAGGTCCACCAGCTGCGCCTGACCGGTCAGCTTGTCGACCTCGAAGGTGAGCGGCACGATCTTGTAAAACGGCGAAAGGATAACCAGCGCTGTCATCGCCAGAACGGCAAGAAGACTAGTCCAGCGGACGACTGACCAGGCTCGTGCCTCTGACTTCTCCAGCGCCTCATGACGGGAGTTCTCCCATGAAACAGCTTCTTCGTAGATGGTCGGCTTATGTCCCGAACTACACTCTTGCAAGGGCTTTTCCTTCGAGAGCTGATCGGTACCGGATGAAGACCGGCGGCTGAACCAGCCATTAGGTAAACGGAACATAAACACTCCTATCGTTGAGCAGGTGCGCTAACACCGCTGTCTATTTGAAACTGCTTTGAATTAGCCCTGACTGATCTGCCCACCGCTACTTGGCACTGATCGAGGTAAACGTGTCCGCATGGCCTGGGCTGCCATACCGGTCAGGAACCCTACCGCCCCGGAACCACCATAACCACCGCTGGTCAACGCTGACGCCAGATGCGGGATTTTCAGACCGAGCAATCCAAGCACAAAGGTTTCCAACAGGACCTGTAACGCCAAAGTAGTCGGTGAAATACCGGATGGTCCGAGCAGATCAGTGATGCCCGTTACGGTGCCGGAAGAATTCATGACTGTGCCGATTACCGGCTGGAAGTTGTTCATGAAAATTCCCATCGACATGGCTACATAGGCAATGATCAGCGTGTTGTGGATTATCAGGTTGGCCAACTTCGAGAGCCAGTTGCCGAAATACGCTTCGGTTCTGGGGAATGCCCCGCAGACAATGAAGATCGGCCCGAGTGCCAGTGTAAGAAAGAGCATCAGACGGGCTTCGATGAATTCCAGTGCCATGATGACGCCGTACAACGTGACACCGATCAGGATAACCAGACCACAGGCTGCATCTACCAGCGCTGCACCGATGGCTAGTGCCGTTCCATCGGCTACCGCCTGATTGAAGTAAGCACCGACTAGCGCCATAGCCGCTGAGCCGTAACAATCAAGCATCGCATATGGGTTAGCAGCACTCCCGCTGCAGGAGCCACTCATACCGCTCATGCTTTTGCTGGCAGCGGCCGCTAGACCGGTCTGCAAATCCATGACTGCCGGAACGATCTGTCCCTGGAACACCCCCATCGATAAGCCACAAGTCATGAATAGACCGAGCCGGTAATAGCGCCCGACCATCTGCATGATCGGCTGCTGGACTTCGCCCCGCATAGTGGCCAGACCATAAGCAATGATCCAGATGGCAACAATCGTTAGTAGTACAGGAGTGATCAGCGAAGCGACACTGCTTGAGACTGAGTTGATGATGCTGACAGCAGACTCGAAGGATTGACCTATCGCTGAAAAGCCATTGAACTGGATACCCATACTTTGCCCCTAGTGTTGGTAGTTCATGGGTTGGGTATCCAGTGCACCACCCGCGCTGTAGGCCTTATGGGCAATTTCGGCGCGCTGTTGCAGGATAAGCTTGTTTTCGGCTTCAGCCAGCTGCTGCCCAAGCTGGGCCTGAAGCATTGCGTTCTGCAGTACGGACTGCTCGGTACCGATCCTCGCCTGGAGTTCGGCAATACCCTTTGGATCGTCCGTCTTGCCGATCTGGCTCTGTAGCTGACCGATCCGGTCAAACTGAGCCACTGCCGCGTCATAGGCCTTCTGGAAGATGTCTCTTACCTGATACGGTGCAGCCAACTGCGCACGGCATAACTGCTGTGATTGCCCTTGCTGTGCCAGGCAGTCGTAAATCATCTGCTGCTGACGGGCTGCAGCCGCAACATCTGACATGTTGCCGGACCGTACACCCTGATAGACCTGCTGCCAGTTAAGTGGCAGATACTTCTGCAGGAGTGGATTGTTCAGCACGTCGCCGAAACCCCGTGCGCCAGTCAATGCCTTGAATTGGGCAACTTGTTGATCGTACTGCTGTTGCATGGCCTGAAGCTGGCGTTGCCAGGCAGCAATGTTCTGCAATGCCTGTTCCAGATTAGCCATATCGATAACCGGGATGCCCTGTGCCAGAGCCGGCATCTGGATTGCCATGGCAAGAGCAATCATGCCGACTAACAATTGTCTTCTCATACCTGGCTCCTGCGTTCAAGCAGCCGAGACTTGAAGATCGGCATCCAGGCTACCGGATCATCTCCGACTTCTGCCCTGATGACATCTAGCAATTCGACGTTATCAAGCGAGGTACTCAGAATATCGAGCAGATCCCCCAGTGGGCCCAGATCCAGTTGAACCACGCCTGAACGATGCCCCTGTCTGACCAGAAACTGCCGTGATGCTTCGCCGAGAGATCGAATGGTGTCGAACTCCTTTTCTGTCAACTTGAAGCCGTTTACATAGTCATCAAAGTCGGCCCGAGGGTTCGGCAGATAGATCTGTGTGGCGCTCTGTTCGACCATCGCCGCCACATGAGGCGTCTTTAGAATCTGGGCTGGGGACTGGGTATCGAATATCCCGAAGCCGTTCTGCTTGCGGATCGTGTACTGCTTGTTTACCGCAAAATCAGCAAAGACTGGCAGCTGAAGCCGCTTCCAGAATTCAGCCATGACATAGATGAAGCGACGACCATCCAGCAACGATTCGGTCAGGTGCAGCAGATAGAGCGTGACCGGCCCGAGAATCTCCTCATCTTCCATGAAGTCCGTGTCGTCAAAACCGAAGATTCGTCCATCATTCAGATTGATGGTATCGGTCGGGTTATCGAGCACCCAGGCTAGTTGCCCACCCCCATCGGCACACCATTTGGCCAGATGCGCCGAGACACAGTCTTCAGAGGTGTTCTGTAACTGCTGGCGCACAATCGAAAGTCTGCGCAGGTTCATCGGCATCCGGGAAACCTGACGGATGGCGCGGTTCAGTTCGGTGTTTTCAGCAGGGGTTAATGAACGTGGCACCAGTGAACCCACCAGTACTTCCTGAAAGCGCAGATTGGTCTCATTAGGTTCAAGCTGGAAGGGATTGAAACCTGTGGGCTGGCCCCGCTTCAGACAGCGGTAGTTGCCACCGAGTGCCCGGATAGCAATCTCGGCACCCCGATCCTTGTCAAAGAAAACAACGGTCGGGTGGTACTTGAGCGACATGGTCAGCAGAAAAAGTTCCAGCACCGTCTTACCGGACCCGGTCATCCCGATAATCATCGTATTGGCCGGTGCCTTCTTGTCCGTGCTGTCTTCTTCATCCGGTGTACCGTGCCAGTTGAAGTAATAAGGACTCGCATTCTTAGTCTTGAGCAGCGTCACGGCTTCCCCCCATGGGTTGCCGTCGCGCTTACCTGTCAGATAACCATGAAAAGCCGAGAGCCCCGCAAAGTTCCTGCTCGTCAGATTGGCCGCACGCGGCCGATAGCGCCAGTTGCCGGGTAACTGGGCAAACCAGGCTGCATCTGCCACCAGATCAACCAGGGCGGCCTGGAAACCACCATCGTTGAGTTTGCTGCGTGCTGCTGCCAGCGACTTACCCACATCTTCCAGACTGTCGGCAAAGACCACTAGACTGTAGTGGTACTCGCCGTAGGCAAAGTGGCCACTGATCAGCTCATCTAGCGCCTGTTCCATGGCTGAGATCTGGGAACCAGCCGCGTCCTCTGTGGCCAGTAATTGACGGGTTTGCCGTTCGATGACAGTTTTAGCATCCGGACGGGATAGGATCGTAAAGCTCTGGGTTTCGATGAACTCATAGGGTTCGCGCATCAGATCATCCAACGACCCCGGCATCGTGTATTCCGGATAATCCTGCAGATCTAGCACCCCAGCGAAACGCACATGATCAGGCGTGCGGATTTCCAGATGCTCTCCGGCGCAGAACAGACGATTGACCGGTAGGTAATTTGCAATAGCCTCGCGGCGCATAGGAACACGTTGCCAAACCCCGTTCAACAGATACCCCAGAAAGCTCAGCAGCTCGGAGTACTCCTGCCCGTTGCTCTCATAGCCTTTCAACCGAGCCATGTTGTAGGGCTTCATCCCGGCTTCGATCTGATGCACGATTTCCCGGAAGACTTTCAAGGCTTCCTTTTCATCGCGGTCGATTGCTTCGAGTTTACGGATGGGGCGTGCTCCCAATAAGCGTCCCAATCCGGAACTCGGGGCAACCCGTTGAAGTTCCGGCCGATAGACCACGGTCAGATAGAACTCATTGGCCATCATCCGGTACCCAACAAAACTCTCGTAATAACGCTCGGCTGTTTCCCGTGCGAAGGCCTCGGGATAGTTTGTCGATAAGCGATCTTCCTGACGACGCCGTATCCGGTGCGACCAGAGCGCGGTACCCAGTGGTAACCCACGTATCAACTGATTGAATGCCTCGTGCCGGATATTCAGTTCCTGGGTATCCGTTGTCTCAAACGGAATACCTTCCAGCCGCCATGTGGCGAGATAACAGCCGTCCCTGTTCTTGATGATCGACGGTGTAACGTGCGCACTGAAAGGCACATAATCAGCCAGTCCGACTTCTCGGCTGGCCAGTTTCTTCTGGGAGGGTTGGCCCTGCATCGTTATTGCCTTTCCGGACTAGATGGAAGATGAATGACGGCGGAAATAGACAATCGGGACATAGGCAGCGCAACCCCAGAATCCCGTGTTTTTCTGACGTGATCTCAGCCGTACTCGAAGAAAAATCTGCAGGAGACGCTGATCATCCTTCTTGGTCACGGCACGCATCCATATCCATGCCGTTACACTCACCAGTAGCGACAGCAGACTCACTGGTAGGAAGTACGCCAGCCCTACCATTCCGACCAGCATGCCCGGCATGAGGATCATGATTAGCGGCATAAGCGGTACGCCCCAGAGTAACGGGGGACGGGTACATCCTTTGTAGATCACGTCATGTTGCGGCTTCTGCGTAGCCATCAGGCAGCTGCACCGATCAGCCAACCGGCTAGGCTGGTTGCGCCACCAATCAGCAAGCCGCCAATCAGAATCTTGGACACGTCTTCGAAGCGAGCACCCTGAAAAATGATCTTGTAACCGGAGACGATGATGGCAATAGAGGCAATCGTCACACCGGCCCCTTTGAGCACCGATTCGATGTTCTGCAACAGATTATTAACGTTGCTGAGCTGAGCATAGGCTGGACTATCCCAGACTAGTACAGCCGAGAAAGTCAGCACAAAATAGGCGAATGATTTGAGTACGGCAGATAACAGCATGACAATCCTTTCCGGTTCTGAATGATGCAAATGAGTGACCGGATCGCCGAAAGTGCCTTATATAGCCGTGCTATATTTCGGCGCAACTGCACGCACGATCCTTTGGTCGTATTCCCCAATGGGGACTCCTATCAACTAGAGGTGATGCTTTGTAGCCAGGGGTAACGGTTGCGCTAACAACCGTTGCTCCGCCCTAATACGCGAAAGGCCCCGTTACTTTTAATTGAAAGTGGGCTGATCTCCTTCATCGTCGATGCTGCCTTCAACCACGGGCACATCATCGATGCCCTCCCCCAGATCCTTGCGCGACAGCACTTTTAATGAACGGGCATGAAGCTCGACCACGGTGTGTTCCTGCTGATCCTTACCGATGTACTGACGCTTTCGGATAGGCCCGGTTACATACACCAGTGTTCCCTTACGGGCGTATTCGGACAGAATCTCGGCTAGACGACGGAAGAACACGACCTGATGCCATTCGGTGCGCGTCTGAGGTTGCCCATCTTTGTCTTTCCAGTAGTCACTTGTTGCAACGGAAACGGTAGTGGTTGCACCGCCGTCCGTCATATAACGGACTTCCGGGTTTGCCCCCAGATAACCAATCAGGGTAAGGGTATTCACGGTACTCATGGACGATTCTCCTCAATGCGACTTAAAGTGATCTGATCAGCCAGAACTTCCATCTGCTCAGTCGTTTCCTGATTAATAATCCAGGCATAGCCAGATTCTTTGGGCTTCAAGCTGACAAGCACCTGCACCGGATGTCCCTGAAAAATTCCGATAACACGGGGAGACACCAATGATTTTGTCTCGGCAGCTTTGATGACTTCTTCGGCCTTCACAATTGATGGCTCTGGTATGGGTTCCGATCTTTGTGGCGGTTTCACGGCCTTATCACCAGCAACCTTCATCTTTACCGGCACCGAAACCTCTCGAATACGCACCTGGGTAATGTCTTCGTCGCTTTCAATCAGCTGTCTGGCAGCCTCAGGATCTTTACTGTGTAGCTTGCGCAATTCATAGGTCGCTTTTGCGCCAGACACCTTTCCTGCGTCATAGGCTTGCTGAACATCGTTGGGCATATCGATCAGCGCTAGGTGGTATGTCACCCACTCGGGCTTTTCGGAAAGGTTTCTGGCAATCTGGCTATTCGATTCACCAAGCACTTTGCGTTTCTGGATGAATCGCGCGATATCCAGCGGTGTCAGGCTATCTCGCTGGGTGTTTTCCAGAACCTGGCTGTAATCATCGAATGCGACTTCGTCAGACTGCACAATAGCCGGGATAGTGTGCAATCCGGCTAATCCACTTGCACGGAACCTTCTAGCACCATGAATGATCTGATAGACGCCATCAATTGGCGGACGAACGGCAATCGGGGACTGGACGCCACGATGGCCAATATCCGCAGCCAGTTTCGCTAGCTCTTCCGAATCGAACTCGGTGCGTGGTTGTGTGGGATCTTCAATCACTTCCGCTAGAGACAGCGACAGGACTATCCCAATCTGGTTGTCCGGGGAAAAAACGGGTACCTTCTCAAACTGGGAGAGATCAAACATGATTCAACTCCTCGCGCACTGCTTCATCCATGACGGCTAGATCATCCTGTAATGCAGATTCAGGTTCACAAATCCGTGCGAGACGCTGCTGCGCTTTCTCGATCCGTTGGGCTTCGAGACACATCTCATGGAGCGCTTCAATCTTCGAACGAAGCTCCATACGATCCAGAACCTGATCGAATATCCGCCGGAGCTTTCCCCAGGTATCCCGCGCCTGGGTGTTGGATCTGGCAAGCGTGGCCAGTGAAACTCCCTGCCCCTGCGCATCACGGATCGATTGACGAAGTGGGATCAGAACAACCCGGCCTTCATCATCTCGTAGAAAGTGGTGACCAAGCATTTCTCCGAGTTCTAGAAGAGCTTCTTTCTGGCGCGGGGTGCTTTCCACCATATTTGGCAAAAAGCCAAGGAATTCGAGGCGGTTGTTTACCGTACCTTTAATACGCAGGATGCCGCGCGGACCGTTCAGGGTGTGCGACATTCCTTCTATACTTTCCTGAGCCAACTGAATCGGACATAGCGCATAGTCAGCCAATGCCAACGCCATCATCACGCGGATATCGAGGGCTGGAGGGCCATCGATAAGACAAAGATCGTAATGGGGACTGGCCTGCTTCAGGAATTCAGAGAAGTGCTGATGAGCGATGGTCGCGCGTTCGCGCTCAACGCCCTGATGCGTGGCTTTTAGCTGAGAGGTTTCTACCACGGCCTTGGTTAGTCCTCCATCGGCAGCCAGGATGCTGAATGTGGTGTGCCCCAGATCGATATCGTTTACAGGGTCGAATAGGATTTCGGTAACAGTCTTACTTAGACGGGTTGCACTTCCTTGACGCTCAAGGGACCGAGTCAGATTTCCCTGATCATCCAGATCGATTAGCAAGGTTCTGAGCCCCAGTTGATTGGCGTACCGACCAAGCTGACTTACAAGGGTCGTTTTAC
>CAIQBG010000037.1 GCA_903870055.1 uncultured Pseudomonadota bacterium | reverse complement strand
TGACGGAACAGCATCGACATGTTGAGCATGCAAGCAGTGGCAAGCGCGATTGCAAAGAGTCCAGAGAGAGCGATAACGCTGGGGAGAAATTTCCAGCCAAGAGGCAAGTCCTCGACGGCATAGCCTAGGGTTGTATAGCTGCTTCCTGCAAAAATAATCGCCTGTTTAGGATCCGGGACTAAAGAGAATGCGGATAGCGCAATGCCCCAACAGACGATCACGGTCATCTGAACAGCCATCAGAAAAATGATCGATATAAAATAATTGAAAAACACGCCATGTGGCTTATTTCTGCTGATGCATATCCGGCTGCGAATTTCATAATTAATAGAAATCTGGCGAATGAAGTAAACGTTAATCCATAGCGCCAGGAATGAGCCGGCGATCGCTGCAGGTGCGTTCTCGAAGAACGAAAGCAGTTCGAACAGGTAAGCGGTGGTAAAGATTTCCATGAGTCATCAATTTTGTTTTGGGTTCTACGAAAATTTTGGTGAAGAAATGTTGCCGTTCTTAATATCCTAGAACCAAAGGTTGGGGACTGTTTCGTTAGCGTAGTTCGATACAAAAGTCTTTTGGGCGCCGGTAGCTAGATCAAACACGTGTCTTTGTACGCGACCAATATTTCGACCGTATACATGAATACTGATAGAGGGTTGATCCGGGAGATCATTGGCAACTTCATGTATGTCTCCAAGCTCAGGTGAAACTGCATAAACCTGCCCCGGAAGCAGAATGGATGTTTCAGTCGGCATACAGGATTGACCCGGGTTATTGGTGTAAGTGGTTTGCTTTTCGCGACCACGCAAACAGCCAACAAGCCCCCAGGTTAGGTGATCATGCACGGGGGTCTTTTGTCCAGGGCCCCACACAAAACTAACGACAGAAAGTCGATCTAGCGGGTCTGCATAAAGCAGATATTGCTTATAAAAATCGGCATGCGGCTTGGCATAGGCTTCCGGTAGCCAATCATCCTTTTCCACAAGCTTCTTCAATAAAACACTACCTTCGCTTACAAGAAGGTTCTCAGGAAGATTAGCTTCTACTAACCTTGTAATGCCTTGGATGAAGTCGAGTAGTTTAGTCATTGTTTGATATAAATTAGTGGGCCCGAAGTTTTTCCTGCAGCCAGACCTTGATCAGAGATTGATAAGGCACATCACGGGAATTGGCAGCAGCTTTGATTGAATCCAGCAGATGCTTTGGTAAACGTAAAGAGATCGTCTTCGTCGTTGGCTTAAGGTTAGGAAGCACTACCTGCTTAGCCTTAGCCCAGTCTAAATAATCCGTTGAATCGTTAGATTCCCAGAATGCGCGTTCCTCAACCTCATTCTTGAAGTTCGGAACTTTTTTAGCTGGCTTTGTCATAAACCACCTTCTCTTTCCTGTGCATATCCCTTGATCAGTTTTACCAAGAACATGCAGCCTTAATTCCTGCAAACTATGATGAATATCTTCGACAGCTCCATAAGTTACGCAATGCCTAAAAAAACTGCCAATGCGCGGTTCACCTCAACCATGGTGCCCTGCTCTACCTGACCAAACGCTTGTCCGATTTTTTCTGCGGGTACGGATTGAGGTTTATCGACCATGATCTGCGATGAAACTTTCAGACCATTCTCAGCATTTGGTTCAATCATAATGCGGAACAAAGGTGTATCCCTCAGCTCACTGGTTACCGGCAAAATCACGACAGAGGGATGCTCAGAAAACAACTCTGACTGAACAATCAAGGCGGGCCTGGGTTTACCCAGATCCCCTTGCAAAGCAATCGTGACTAGATCACCACGCTTCATGCCCAACCTTCGGCGTCAGCGATGTTAGCCAGTTCTTCGAGAATCTTCTTCTCTTGTGGGTCCTTACGCAGGCTGATGCTCTGACGGCGGCACTCCTCTTCGAAGCCCTGGCGGCGGCGATCGGGCACCCAAATCTGTACCAGGCGCAGACCCGATGCACGAAGCGAAGCGCGGTGCTTCTGAACTCGTAATGAAATTGTGGCGCCCATAACAACCTCCTGTTCGGACATGTGCGTTACATGAAACAAATACTAAGCTACTTTACCGTTTCATGCAACGGCTAGGCGGGTCCTAAACCCCGATATCTTCGTTCCAGAGTTCGGGCTTTGCGGCGATAAAGTCTCTCATTAATCCGATGCAGGTCGGCTCTTGAATGACTTCAACAGAAACGCCACGGGTTCTTAGTAGTGCTTCTTCGCCCATAAAGGTCTGGTTCTCACCAACAACTACTTTAGGTATGCCGTAAAGCAGTATTGCACCCGTGCACATGGAGCATGGCGACAAGGTGGTATAGAGCACGGATTCTTTATAAACGCTGGCAGGTAAACGACCAGCGTTTTCCAGGGCGTCCATCTCGCCATGCAGGATGGCACTGCCCTGTTGTACGCGACGGTTATGGCCACGGCCGATGATCTTGCCGTTATGAACCAGCACCGAGCCAATGGGTATGCCGCCTTCCGCCATACCCTGGCGGGCTTCTTCTATTGCGGCTTGAAGAAAGGCGTCCATGGTCGGCACCCGTGCTGATTTTTGATTTTACTTAGGCAGCTTAATGTAGTTGCAGCCGCCACCACTATCGCGGGTTTCTACACACATAACTGCTTTGCCACGGCAAGTGGCTACCCAGCCTTCATGCGCTGTCATCCAGCCACCTGCTTCATCCTCAATGGTGATGTCTTCGTTGGTACAGCTCAGATAAGGCGATGCAATGGTTTTCTGGTATTCGGTGGTGCCGCAGGCGGTGAGTAGTGTTGCGGCGAGGATGGCGATAAAGGTGCGCATGAGCGTATGAATCCGGTGGGTAGTTAAACGTATTTTAAATCAGGTGCCGCAGTAGGTGACGTAAGGCTTGGTACCTGCATCGGGTGGTTGTGCGTATACGGTGTCGGCTAATGCCGGATCATAGGGATTTTGCAGGGCTGCAACCAGTTGTTCAAAGCGGGTCAAGCTGCCCTTCTCTTCAGCCGCGTCCAGCGCTTCCTGTACAAGGTGGTTACGCGGAATGATCACCGGATTGGCCTGCTGCATGAGCTGTCGAGCTTCAGTTAGGCCACCGGGTTGAGAATCGATCACGGCTTGCAAGCGGCTGAGCCAATCTGCGTAGTTTTCATCGGCAAGCGTACCTGCGGTTAGTTTTTGGAAGGTGTCGGTAAAGTCGGCCTGTGCTTCCCACATGATCTCTAGCAGTTCACCTGCCAGGCGCACGGCGTTTCTGTCGGGGTTATTAATACCTACCTTATAGCAAAGGGCTGTGTGCCAATACGATTGGTAGAGGCCGGGGTAGTCGCCAATGGCGCTCTGGGCTAATTTCAGGGCTGTGGCTTCATCTTCATTAAGTATAGGCAACAGGGCTTCGGCCAGACGGCTCAGGTTCCACTGGGCGATTCTAGGCTGGTTGCCATAGGCATACCTGCCCTGCTGGTCGATGGAGCTGAAAACGGTGGCCGGGTCGTATCGATCCATAAAGGCGCAGGGGCCATAGTCGATGGTTTCTCCGGCGATGCTCATGTTGTCGGTGTTCATGACCCCATGCACAAAACCCACCTGCATCCAGCGGGCGATAAGCGCAGCCTGCCGGTCTATAACCGCTTTGAGGAATGCGAGATACGGGTTGGCTTCACTACGTGCCTGCGGGTAATGCCGTTCGATGGCGTAATCGGCTAATGCTTTGAGTTCTGCTACGCCCTGGGTAGCAGCAAATTCAAAAGTGCCTACCCGGATGTGGCTGGCGGCTACCCGGGTGAGGATGGCGCCGGGTTGAGCACTTTCCCGATAAACCGGTTCACCTGTTGAAACGACAGCCAAGCTTCGAGTGGTAGGGATACCCAGGCCGTGCATGGCCTCACTAATGAGGTACTCGCGTAGCATGGGTGCCAGAGCGGCGCGCCCATCGCCCCTGCGGGCATAGGGCGTTGGCCCGGAGCCTTTGAGCTGGATATCAACAATCTGCCCACTCGGGGTTTTTAATTCGCCCAGTAGCAATGCCCGGCCATCGCCCAATTGGGTGAAGTGACCAAACTGATGCCCGGCATAAGCCTGGGCAATAGCCGCCCCGCTCGCCGGGAATAAATTACCGGCCATGAGGTTGAGATTGTCAGGGGTAGCTAGCGCAGCGGGGTCGAGCCCCAAGCTGAGCGCCAACGGCGCATTCAGTACAGTAAGAACTGGTGAGCGTACAGGCTGGGGCGTTAAGTCTGTATAGAATGCGGCCGGTAAATCTTTATAACTTTGAGTGAGACCGCACTCATAGAGCCCTAACGCCTTAGCCATAAGACTTAGTTGAGGGTTTGCTTCAGTTCGTAGGCAACCGATTCGGATTCGACCATATCCATCAGGTCTTCCATGAAGTCTTCTGATACGGCATTGGTCCACGAGCCTTCGACATCCGAGGTGACCATCGGTTCAAAGGTGAGATCCAGGAACTGATCCGGGGCGATTTTAAGGACGCCGATGCCATCTGTCGTTTCAATAATCTGCCAGTCATCCGGTACTGTCAGTTCAAGTTCAATAGAGACAGTGAGTTTTTTTGCCATGGCGAGAACCTCCAGAAGTAATGTTTGCAATGATAGGCCAACGGGCGGCGATGGCAACCCACAAAATGACAAAGTCATAACATTAAATTGCCTTAAATTTACTCAAGTAAATTAAGGCTAAGGCTGTGTTAACATTAAGGGTTTTCGTAGATCCACTTTTGCCCATCTTTCAAGAAACTCATGGCAACTTCCAAAACTGCAAAGCCCGCCGATAAGGCTACAAATAAGGCCACCAAGCCTGCACCGAAGACCACAGCAAAAGCCGCCACTGCAACAGCAAAACCGGCGACTAAACCAGTGGCCACGGCTGCAACTGCGCCGGTAAAGAATGTGAACAACGGTTCGTCTTCGTTCCAGCCGTATGTCGCCAAAAAGGGAGAGGAATATATGAGCAAGGGCCAGCTGGGTCACTTTGCCAATATTCTCGGTAGCCTGAAGGGTGATCTGATGGCGGACATCGAGCGTACGGTTCACACCATGCAGGACGAGCAAACCGTGTTTGCCGACCCGAATGACCGCGCCAGCCAGGAAACGGATATGGCTCTGGAACTGCGCAACCGTGATCGCGAGCGCAAGCTGGTTAAGAAGATTGAAGAAACACTCGACCGCATTAAGGCCGATGACTACGGTTTCTGCGACAAGTGCGGTATCGAGATCGGTATCCAACGCCTGGAAGCCCGCCCAACCGCCACGCTTTGCATTGACTGCAAAACGCTGGAAGAGCTGCGCGAGAAGCAAGTGGCTAAATAAGCCGCTCGTTGCTCCAAAGCAAAAGGCCAGTCGATTGACTGGCCTTTTTTGTTTCTGCAGGTCGGGCAGCAGAAGCTGCCCTTCCCTAAGACTTAAGCTGCTGGTGGTGCTGCGTCCAGCAATGCCTTCATCGACAGCTTGATACGACCGCGATCATCGGTTTCCAGAACCTTAACGCGAACGACCTGGCCTTCTTGCAGATAGTCGCTCACCTTCTCGACACGCTCATTGGCGATTTGCGAGATGTGCAGCAGACCATCTTTACCTGGCAGTACATTCACGATGGCACCGAAGTCCAGCAGCTTCAGTACGGTGCCTTCGTAGATGGCGCCAACTTCGGCTTCAGCAGTAATTGCCTGGATGCGGGCGCGAGCCAGCTCAGCAGCTTCACCACTGGTCGAGGCGATGGTAATCGTACCGTCGTCCTGAATGTCGATGGTGGTACCAGTTTCTTCGGTCAGTGCACGAATCACTGCGCCACCCTTGCCGATCACGTCACGGATTTTTTCCGGATTGATCTTCATGGTGTACAGACGTGGTGCGAAGGTCGAAACTTCGGTACGGGCTTCGCCCATAGACCCCTTCATCAGGCCGAGGATATGCAGACGGGCTTCACGGGCCTGGGCCAGTGCAACCTGCATGATTTCCTTGGTAATGCCCTGGATCTTGATGTCCATCTGCAGTGCAGTGATACCGTTTTCAGTACCGGCTACCTTGAAGTCCATATCGCCGAGGTGATCTTCATCACCCAGGATATCGGTCAGAACAGCGAAACGACCACCGTCCTTGATCAGGCCCATGGCGATACCTGCCACATGATCCTTCAGCGGTACACCAGCGTCCATCATGGCCAGACAGCCGCCACAGACCGAAGCCATAGACGACGAACCGTTCGATTCGGTGATTTCCGAAACCACACGCATGGTGTAGCTGAAATCTTCTGGTGCCGGCAGAACCGGAACCAGCGCGCGCTTGGCCAGACGACCATGGCCGAGTTCACGGCGCTTGGTGCCACCCATACGACCGCATTCGCCAGTGGCGTACGGAGGCATGTTGTAATGGAACAGGAAGCGGTCTTTGTACTCACCCATCAGGGCGTCAATGATCTGCTCGTCACGGCCGGTACCCAGCGTGGCAACAACCAGCGCCTGTGTTTCACCACGAGTAAACAGTGACGAACCATGGGTGCGTGGCAGAACGCCATTGCGGATTTCGATCGGACGAACGGTGCGGGTGTCGCGACCATCGATACGTGGTTCGCCGGCCAGGATACGGCCACGAACGATACCGGCTTCCAGATCAAACAGGATGTTGCCGATGGTGTTGGCATCAACTGCTACACCCGCTGCGTTTTCGCCATTAGCGAATTGCGCTTCGGTATCCGAGTAGATGTTCTTCAGCAGCTGGCTACGAACCTGCTTGCTGGTTTCGCCGTAAGCGGCTTCAACACGTGGCTTGGCAAAGTCGGTAACCATGGAGATCAGGGCTTCGTCCTTAGCGGCAGGTGCCCAATCCCATTCTGGCTTACCAGCAGATTCAACCAGGCGGTTGATCATCTGGATAACAGCTTGCTGTTGGTCATGACCAAATACCACGCCACCCAGCATGACTTCTTCCGACAGCATCTGGGCTTCGGATTCAACCATCAGCACGGCAGCTTCGGTACCCGATACGATCAGGTCCATTTGCGATGCTTTAACTTGCGATGCGGTTGGGTTGAGAACGTACTGACCATCGATGTAACCAACGCGGGCTGCACCAACCGGGCCATTGAAAGGAATACCCGACAGCGCAAGCGCGGCCGATGCACCGATCAGGGCAGGAATATCAGAATCAACTTCAGGGTTGATCGACATGACTGTCGCAACGATCTGAACTTCGTTGAAGTAACCTTCCGGGAACAGCGGACGCAGCGGACGGTCGATCAGACGCGAGGTTAGCGTTTCTTTTTCAGAAGGACGGCCTTCACGCTTGAAGAAGCCACCCGGGATCTTGCCGGCGGCATAGGTTTTTTCGACGTAATCAACGGTCAGCGGGAAAAAGTCCTGACCTGGCTTAGCCTTCTTGGCACCAACAACGGTAACCAGAACAACGGTGTCATCATAAGTGACCATAACCGAACCGCTGGCTTGACGGGCTACATTGCCAGTTTCCAGGGTCAGGGTGTGTGCACCGTATTGAATACTTTCACGTGCAATTTCAAACATACTCATATTTCTCTTCCTCTCAACAACAACACGACATTAACGACAGCAATAAAAAACGGGCGGTCTCGCTTGAGAACGCCCGTGGAGATCAAACGATCAGCACGTAATTACTTACGCAGGCCAAGGCGTTCGATCAGCGTGCGGTAGCTATCCAGATTGGTATTCTTCAGATAGTCCAGCAGCTTACGGCGACGGCTCACCATACGCAGCAGACCGCGGCGCGAGTGGTGATCCTTCTTGTGTTCTTTGAAATGGCCAGTCAGTTCGTTGATACGTGCAGTTAGCAGTGCGACCTGGACTTCCGAAGAACCGGTGTCGCCTTGAGCGCGTTGGTAATCAGCAACGATGGCAGCTTTGCCTTGAGCATTTAGCGTCATGTCAAACTTTCCTTTTAGTGACGAATGCGCCCCAGTTTGAGAGAGCTACATTCAGGTTACCCCGAGGGGCTTAAAACCGCTTCCGGAAAACCCGGTTGCGAACAATCCAAAATTATATCAAGAATTTGCTGTTGAAACCAAACGAAGCGGCTGAATTTTCAGGTCTTTTCCTACACCCGACACCTGCCCCACCCCCAGGAAACAACCGGCGAGATAGATGCGGATGGTTGTATCCGGCTGTAGGTTCTGTCCGGCTTCCGGTTTGAAGGGATTGCCATGGCAACACAGAATGGCTTGCTGATCGGAAATTTCCAGTTGCGACAGGTTCTTCACCAGAAAATCCGCTGGCTGGAGCAATGCCGCCTCGATTAAATGTTCTTGCGTGGGCACACCATCAACGGATGACAACTGGGCGACGCCGTTCACTAGCTCTTCCAGCGTCATGCAGCCCTCGAGGGATACATCACCCACACGAGTGCGGCGCAAGGCCACAAGATGACCGAGGCTACCTACTGCTACGGCGATGTCTTCGGCCAAGGTGCGGATATAGGTACCTTTACTGCAACGTACCGAGAGATTAGCTGTGACGACCCTTCCCGCTTGATTGGTATCAATGTCGGACCAGACCAGTTCCTGCAGATTGATTTTGCGCGGTTGGCGCTCTACTTCGATACCGGCACGCGCCAGTTTGTAGAGCGGCTGACCGTCGCGCTTGAGCGCGGAATACATCGGCGGAATTTGCTCGGAGTCTCCGGTAAATTGCGCCAATACGTTTTGTAGCTGATCTATCGTAGGCAGTTGATCGGTTGATTCGGTAACAGTGCCAGTGAGATCACCGGTATCGGTACGTTGACCAAATTTAACGGTCGCCAGATAGGTTTTATCGGCGTTGAGCAGATCCGCAGAAAATTTGGTGGATTCGCCAAGGCACAAGGGCAAAACGCCCGTGGCAAATGGATCTAGCGTACCGGTATGACCGCCCTTATTGGCAGCGAACAGCCGGCGCACCCCTTGCAATGACTGATTGGAGGTTAAGCCAACCGGCTTATCCAGCAAGACTACCCCATCGAGAATTCGCCACTTTTCCGGGCGAGGAATGATGGGTAAATCCTCAGACGACAAACTTAATCCTTGGCAGGCTGATCTTCGTCTGCATCATCAGCCGTACGGGAAACAGCGGTATCGATCAGCGAAGACAAGCTGATACCGCGTTCCACAGACGTGTCGTATTCAAAATGCAACTCGGGCACCGTACGTAATAGCAGTTGACGCGAGAGTTCGTGACGGAGAAAACCGGCGGCGCGTTGCAGACCTTTGGCCAATGCTTCGCGCTCCGATTCTGCCATCAACGCTGTGTAAAAAATCTTGGCGTGTGCGTAATCCGGCGTCACTTCTACCGCAGTCAGCGATACCTGCTGTACCCGTGGGTCCCGAAGTTCGGTGCGGATAAGCTCAGACAGATCGCGGCGGATTTGCTCCGCCACCCGATCCGTCCGGGCAAACCCGCGTTGTGAACCACGCTTCATGATTACAGCGTCCGTGCCACTTCCAGAATTTCGTAGGCTTCCAGCTTGTCGCCAACCTGGATGTCATTGAAGTTCTTGACCGATAGACCGCACTCGAAGCCTTCGCGGACTTCTTTGACGTCATCCTTGAAGCGACGCAGCGAATCGAGTTCGCCATCATGCAACACGATGTTGTCGCGCAGCAGACGTACACGGCACTGACGCTTGACGATGCCTTCCAGCACCATACAACCGGCAATGGCACCAATCTTCGGTACACGGAAGATTTCACGGATCTCAACCAGACCCAGCGTTTCTTCCTTACGTTCCGGCGACAGCATGCCAGACAGTGCTGCACGAACTTCGTCTACCGCGTCGTAAATGACCTGGTAGTAGCGAATGTCGACATCCATGCCTTCGGCGATCTTGCGCGTATTGGCATCGGCACGAACGTTGAAGCCAATGATGACGGCCTTGGAAGCAGATGCCAGGTTGACGTCGCTTTCTGTGATGCCACCGACTGCCGAGTGAATCACGTTCACGCGGACTTCGTCGGTAGAGAGCTTGAGCAGCGACTGAACCAGCGCTTCTTGCGAACCCTGGACATCCGCCTTGATGATCAGCGGCAAGGTCTTAACTTCACCTTCCGTCATCTGATCCATGATGGTTTCCATCTTATGGGCTTGCTGACGTGCCAGCTTCACTTCACGGAACTTGCCTTGACGGTACAGCGCAATTTCACGTGCCTTACGTTCATCAGCCAGCACCATGGCGTCTTCACCAGCGCCTGGCACATCCGACAGACCCAGAATTTCTACCGGGATCGACGGACCTGCCGATTCAATCGGCTTACCGTTTTCGTCCAGCATGGCACGAACGCGACCGAAGACCGAACCGGCCAGCAGTACGTCACCCTTGTTCAGGGTGCCCTGCTGGACAAGCATGGTGGCTACGACACCGCGACCCTTGTCGAGTCGGGCTTCGATGATCAGACCCTTGGCCGGGCTTTCGACCGGTGCAGTCAGTTCCAGCACTTCGGCTTGCAGGAGTACTTGCTCCAGCAGTTCGTCGATACCCTGACCGGACTTGGCAGAAACTGACACGAAAGGAGAATCGCCGCCGTATTCTTCTGGCACGACTTCTTCTGCAACGAGTTCCTGTTTGACGCGATCCAGATTGGCATCCGGCTTATCAATTTTGTTAATCGCTACAACGATTGGCACACCAGCCGCTCTCGCATGGTGAATGGCTTCACGCGTTTGTGGCATGACGCCATCATCCGCTGCCACAACCAGAATAACGATATCGGTTGCCTTGGCACCACGGGCACGCATGGCCGTAAAGGCTTCATGACCCGGGGTATCAAGGAAAGTGATCATGCCGCGATCGGTTTCTACATGGTAGGCACCGATGTGCTGCGTAATGCCACCTGCTTCACCGCTCGCCACGCGGCTGCGACGGATATAGTCGAGCAGCGATGTTTTACCGTGGTCAACGTGCCCCATCACCGTGACGACTGGCGCACGCGGTTTGGCTTCAACATCAACGTGTTCCGAATCATCCACCAGGAATGCATCCGGATCATCCAGTTTGGCAGCAAGTGCTTTGTGACCCATTTCTTCGATCACGATCATGGCCGTGTCCTGATCCAGAACCTGGTTGATGGTAACCATCGAACCCATCTTCATCAGGGCTTTAATCACTTCGTTAGCCTTGACCGACATTTTATGGGCCAGGTCAGCAACAGAAATGGTTTCAGGCACATGCACTTCACGAACGATCGGCTCAGTCGGCGCATTAAAGGAATGGGCCTCATCCGTATTTGACTGATGACGCTTGTCACCCTTGCGACCGCCGGCCTTCCATGCGTTACCACCGCGACCAGGAGGGGTTCCTCGCTGATCACGTCCCGCTGTTTTGCCACGACGACCGTCACGGTCATCACGATCTTTAGCGGGGGCGTCACGACGTTCTTCTGGCGCAGCTTGTGCAGCAGTAGTTGCTGCTTTACGTGTTTCTTCAGCAACCTTCAAGGCCGCCTGTTTGGTAGCAGCTTCTTCGCGTAAACGAACCAGCTCTTTTTCGCGATTCTCACGATCAAGACGATCCTGTTCCTGACGTGCACGCAGCTGGGCGTAACGATCTTCTTCGGCCTTACGTACTGCCAATTCCTTTTCATCCAGGAATGAGACTTTTCTTGTACGGGTGACCTTGGTCTTCGGCTTTTCTTCTGTTTCAGCTGCTGGCGTTTCTTCAACGACAGGCGCAACCGCTTCAACAACTGGTTCTGGTTCCGGTGCCACTTCGATGACTGGCACAACTTCCACAACCGCTTCGATAACGGGTTCCGGTGCCACTTCAACGACCGGCGCTACCACTTCAATCACGGGTTCCGGCACGACAACAGGCGCTTCAACCGGTACAACCGGTGCTTCAACCGCTTCCGGGGTGTCGCGTTTAACGAGCACGCGTTTTTTGCGTACTTCAACCTGAACCGTACGGGTCTTGCCTGTCGAGTCCTGGGCTTTGAGTGCCGAGGTTGACTTACGGGTTAGCGTAATACGGTTAGAAGCAGCCTGGCCTTCGCCATGAGATGCGCGCAGAAAGTCGAGAAGGCTGTTTTTATCCGAGGCACTCAACGTATCAGTGGTTGTCGATTTCTGGACACCCGCTTTATTGAGTTGCTCCAGCAGCACTTCTGCCGGCATTTTGAGTTCGCTGGCGAACTCGAGGACAGTATTTTTTTCCATGAGTTCTCCGATTAGTTGGACGCTGCATCATCAGCAAACCAGCGGGCACGGGCTTCTGTAATGAGGGCAACGGCAGCAGCTTGCGTCATACCGGTGTATTCCACCAGTTCGTCAGTCGCCAGATCTGCAAGGTCATCACGCGTCTTGATACCGGCTTCGGCCAGTTTGACGGCAATTGGTTTTTCCATACCTGGCAGGTTCAGCATGTCTTCAGCAACGTCTTCAAGCTTTTCTTCAGCAGCAATAGCTTCAGTCAACAAGGCGTTGCGAGCACGGGTGCGCAGTTCGTTAATCAGTTCTTCTTCCAGACCTTCGATATCCAGCATTTCAGTCAGCGGCACATAAGCCACTTCTTCCAGCGTAGAGAAACCTTCATTGATCAGGAGATCAGCCAGCGCTTCATCGATATCCAGCTTTTCGATGAACAGCAGGCGTGTGTTCGCTGTTTCAGCTTCATTCTTGCGCTGCGACTCTTCTGGCGTCATCAGATTGATGGTCCAGCCGGTGAGTTCCGATGCCAGGCGTACGTTCTGACCACCACGACCAATGGCGATAGCCAGGTTGGCATCGTCAACAACGACATCCATGGCATGACGCTCTTCGTCGACGACGATGGAGGTCACTTCAGCTGGTGCCAGTGCATTGATTACAAATTGCGCTGGATCTTCAGACCAGATAATGATGTCGACGTTTTCACCGCCGAGTTCATTACGCACAGCCGTTACGCGCATACCGCGCAGGCCAACACAGGTACCGATCGGGTCGATACGGGCATCTTTGCTCAGCACCGCAATCTTGGCACGCATGCCAGGGTCACGCGCTGCTGCCTTGATTTCCATCAGACCATCTTCGATTTCCGGAACTTCCAGTTCGAACAGGCGGCTGATAAATTCTGGTGCTGTACGCGACAGAACAATTTGCGGGCCGCGTGCTGCACGATCAACGCGCAACAGGAATGCCTTAACACGATCACCCGGGCGCAGATTTTCGCGCTGGATCATCTGATCACGTGGCAGTACGGCTTCGATCTTGCCGACTTCAACAATGGCGTTGCCACGTTCCATGCGCTTGATCGTGCCGGTAACGAGGTGTTCGCCACGCTCGAGGAAGTTCTGAAGCAGTGCTTCACGCTCGGCATCACGGATCTTTTGCAGAATGACCTGCTTGGCAGCCTGGGCACCAATACGACCGAAGTCGATAGGCTCCAGCTCTTCTTCAATCGAGTCACCAACATCGATGTCGGCGTGCTGTTCACGTGCTTCACTAATCGGCAGCTGGGCATCTTCGTTTTCAAGATCTGCATCTTCAACGATTTCCCAGCGTCGGAAAGATTCGTAATCACCTGTTTCGCGGTCGATAACGACGCGAATATCTGCTTCCAGGTTCATCTTCTTGCGAGTGGCTTGTGCGAGCGCGAGCTCCAGGGAAGCAAAGACGATTTCCTTGCTGACGTTCTTTTCACGGGCCAGCGCATCGACTAGCAATAGAATTTCACGAGTCATTTGGGTGTCCTTTCCTCTGTGGCGCTCAAAATTTGGGAACAAGGCGAGCCTTGTCGATGTTCGATAACGGGAATTTGATGGTGTTCTCACCAAGTTCAATCTGAACCTGGTCACCTTCGATCCCGATCAGCGTGCCGTTGAACTGGCGACGCTCACCGATTGGCATGCGCAGTTTTACTTGCACTTGCGAACCGGCAAAACGGGTGAAGTCGGCAGCTTTCACCAGCGGGCGATCTAGGCCCGGTGACGAAACTTCCAGACGGTCGAAATCTATGTTGTCTACCTGGAATACGTGCGTCAGTTGATTGCTCACCGTGGCACAGTCTTCCACATCAACGCCGCGCGGCTTTTCCGGGGCGTCAATAAACACCCGGACCAAGCGGCTACGCGGAGACAGCTCAACCATGACGAGCTCGTAGCCCAGTCCGGTGACCGTCGATTCAATCAGTTCCTGCAGACTCATGTGTAATAAACAGAAAACACAAATAAAAAATGGGCATAAAGCCCATCACGCCAAAAACTGGCTGTGCCACCCGACCTGAATGATCAGATGGCACTGGAAATTCACAACTTTGCGATTATAAAGGTTTTTTTGCTGCAGGTCGAGGGCTGCTACGCTTTGGCGCAGCACCTTTACCCTGAGATCGCGCCTGGGCACGGCCTCGGGGTGCCGGACGGCCACCCGGACGGGCACCTCGCACCTTCTGACCTACCGTACGCGATGGGCCCTGTGCATCTGCCCCGAGCGATTTGACCAGTTTTTCAACGTCGACATCTTCAACCAACAGGGACTGACCCCGCTTGAGGCGCGGTGGCAGCAGAAATGGGCCATAACGAACGCGGATCAGGCGGCTAACGGTACGGCCAACCGCTTCGAACAAACGGCGCACTTCGCGGTTACGACCTTCGGCAATGGTGACGCGATACCACTGGTTGGCACCTTCGCCACCCGCATCTTCAATGCTCTTCAGCGCTGCCGGGCCATCTTCCAGCTCGACACCCTTTTTCAGTTGGTCTTTGGCTTCGTCGTCCATTGGGCCCAGTACACGCACGGCGTACTCGCGAACCATTTCATGACGCGGGTGCATCAGCGCATTGGCCAGCGCACCCGAGGTGGTAAACAACAGGAGGCCGCTGGTATTGAAATCCAGACGACCAACTGCGATCCACTTCCCACCACGCACGCGCGGCAGGTTACTAAAGACGTTCGGACGGCCTGAAGGATCGCTGCGGGAAACAATCTCCCCTTCCGGCTTGTGATAGAGCAACACCTGCGGTGCACGGCTAGCGCCATGCAGATTAACGAGGCGGCCGTTAACCTTGACCCGGTCTCCCGGCAGGACACGTTGACCCAGCACTGCCGGTTCTCCGTTGACCTGAACACGGCCAGCGGTGATCCACTCTTCCATCTCACGGCGACCGCCGAGGCCACATTGCGCTAGAAGCTTCTGCAAACGCTCACCCGCATTAGCGGAAGCTTTACGCAACGGAGCGCCCGAGGCTTCCTCTTCGAAAGACTCATCGTGGTCGATTTCAAAAAACTCTTCTTCGTCGACTTCTGGTTGAGCGACAACCGGTTTGGGGCGGCGCGGCGCAGCAGGTCGAGCGGTGGGCTTACGCGGTGCTGCGGGTTTACGTGGTGCGGGCATTAGTTATTCAACTCCGGGCATCCCTTCAAGGGCACCCTGCATGGTTTCAAGCGGTGGCAGTTCAGTCAGGCTACGCAAGCCCAGATCATCCAGGAACTGACGGGTGGTGGCATACAGCGCCGGTCTACCCGGTGTTTCACGATTACCTACGGTATCAATCCAGCCACGTTCTTCTAGCGTACGGATGACCTGAGTGGCAACGGTGACGCCACGGATGTCTTCGATATCGCCACGGGTAACGGGTTGACGGTAGGCAATAATTGCCAGGGTTTCCATCACGGCACGTGAGTAACGCGGTGGTTTTTCAGGATTCAGGCGATCGAGGTGCGGCTGGATCTTGGCATGCGTGCGGAAACGCCAGCCATCAGCCAGCTCCAGCAGTTCGCAACCACGGTTCTGCCAACGCTCCTGCAAATGACCCAGCGCTTGCAGAATTTCATCGGCCGCTACGGTGTCATCAAACAGGCGGCGCAAGTGCACCATATCCAGCGGTGCTGTCGATGCCAGCAAAGCGGCTTCAACGATACAGGCCAGATCAGCCACATCAATTACGGGACCCAGGGTAACGACACCCTCGGTCGATTCAACCAGCTCGGTCAGGGAACGCTGTTCTTCAGACATCCTCACCCTCCTCTGTTTCATCAAATGCCTCTGGTGTCTCGAACATCGACTGTTCGGGCACATCAGAAGGCAAACGCACGTAGATCGGCGCGAAAGCGGCCGTCTGCGTCATTTCCAGCAAGTGTTCTTTACACAGCTCCAGCAAGGCAATGAAATTAACCACGACCATCGGCACACCGCCGGTAACGTCGAACAGCTCACCGAATTCGGTATAGCCTTCTTTGTTACGCAAGGTGCGCAGGATCAGCCCCATGTGCTCGCGCACCGACAGTTCTTCACGGGCAATTTTGTGATGGGTGTGCAGCTTGGCCTGACGAACTACTGCCTGCCAGGCGGCGTGCAGGTCATCGGGCGATACATCCGGATGGCGGACTACCGCTTCTTTGTCCACCCAGACATTGAGCCACTGGAAGTCGATTTCAGCTTTAGGCAGTTCATCGATTTCACGCGCGGCCAGTTTCATCTGTTCATATTCGATCAGACGGCGAACCAGTTCGGCACGCGGGTCTTCAGCCTCTTCTTCAAAATCGGCTTTCGGACGAGGCAACAGCATGCGTGATTTGATTTCAATCAGCATGGCAGCCATAACCAG
Source organism: uncultured Pseudomonadota bacterium (assembly GCA_903870055.1). Taxonomy (GTDB): domain Bacteria; phylum Pseudomonadota; class Gammaproteobacteria; order Burkholderiales; family Rhodocyclaceae; genus Fluviibacter. The sequence continues at coordinate 38,366 of CAIQBG010000037.1, read as the reverse complement.
GTATTCGGCGGCCAGTTCCAGATTTTCCGAGCGCATGGCCTCGACATAATCCAGATACTGAATGGTCAGTGAAGCCATCGGAATATCAAGGATGTCGACGTTGGCTTTACGGATCAGATACAGCAATAGATCAAGCGGGCCTTCGAAGGCATCGAGCATGATCGATAACGCATCCGGCGGGATATACAGATCCTGCGGCATGTCGACAATGGGCTGCCCGTAAAGCATGACCCGGGTTTCACCGTTTTCAACGGTGACCTGAATCGCCTGTTCATAAGCAACCGGCTCGGGCACGCCCGCCTCTGCCTGAGCGTCAGGCGGCAAGGCAGATTCTTCGGGAAGCTGATCTTCAGTCGACATCACTTAACCTGTGAGCCCCATCACGCTACGCACACGCGACATAGTTTCATCGGCCAGCACGCGGGCACGCTCTGCACCTTCGCGCAAAATGCGATCAATCTTTTCCGGCTCGGCGGCTAGTTCGGCGGCGCGTGCACGCATCGGAGCGAGTACGACATTAATACCTTCGGCAACGGCGTTCTTACATTCGATACAACCGATACCTGCCGAGGTACAGCCTTCGGTCACCCACTGCTTTTTGGCATCGTCGCTATAAACTTCATGCAGCTGCCATACCGGACAGTTTTTTGGATTGCCCGCATCGGTACGACGGATACGTGCCGGATCAGTCGGCATGGCTTTCAGTTTCTTTGCCACATCTTCCGGCGCTTCACGCAGGCTGATGGTGTTGTTGTAAGACTTGGACATTTTCTGACCATCCAGGCCCGGCATCTTGGAGGCTTTGGTCAGCAGGGCTGCCGGTTCCACAAGAATTGATTTGCCGGAGCCGACTAACCAGCCCCAGAGTGATTCTTTATCGGATAGATCCAGCACATCGGCACCGGCCAGGAAGGCTTCTGCCTGACCCAGTACCTCATGATCACCCTCTTGCTGATAACGCTGACGTAAATCTTTATAGGGTTTTGCCGTTGCGCCTAGCTTTTTGAGCGCAGCAATCACTTCCTGTTCGAACTCTTGCGTACGACCATAGAGGTGGTTAAAGCGGCGCGCTACTTCACGCGTCAGTTCAACGTGCGGCACCTGATCTTCACCGACTGGCACATGCTTGGCGCCATAAACAAGTATGTCAGCCGATTGCAGTAGCGGGTAGCCGAGAAAGCCATAGGTCGATAGATCTTTGTGTGACAACTTTTCCTGCTGATCCTTATAGGTCGGCACACGTTCCAGCCAACCCAGTGGCGTCATCATGGAAAGCAACAGATGTAATTCAGCGTGTTGCAGCACTTGTGACTGCTGGAAAATAATCGATTTTTCCGGATCCAGACCCGCTGCAATCCAGTCGATAACCATGTCACGACCTGCCTGGGCAATGTTTTGCGGCGCGTCGTAATGGGTCGTCAGCGCATGCCAATCGGCTACGAAGAAGAGGCACTCGTAGTTTTCCTGGAGGCGTACCCAGTTCTCGATGACCCCATGGTAATGACCCAGATGCAGGCTACCCGTAGGGCGCATGCCGGAAAGAACGCGTTCAGCAGACATCAGTAACTCAGAGGAAGAAAATCGTGGAAATAAGGCTGCCGGCAGCTCGAATGAGCGGCAGAATGATCACGCTGAGCAAGCCTGTAACCAGCAAAAGCAGCAGAATCGGCAAGCCATATGGCTCGCTACGGCCATAAGACTGTGCGGCCGATGGCGGCAACAGGCTGAACAGCACGCGGCCACCATCTAGCGGCAGAATCGGAACCAGATTGATCGCCATCAGCATCAGGTTGATAGAAACCCCAATGCGAGACATTTCTTCAAGTGGCACGCTGAAATAGTTATTAGTCGACAGACCGACTTTAAGCAGCAAGGCCCAACCGAATGCCATCAGCAGGTTGGATGCAGGGCCCGCCAGGGCAACCAAACGCATATCGGCTCGCGGATGGCGCAAACGGCTGTAATCAACAGGCACCGGTTTGGCCCAGCCGAACAGGATGCCGCCAAACAGCAAGGTAGCGGCCGGAACGATGATGGTGCCGACCAGATCAATATGACGGAGCGGATTAAGACTAATACGACCCAGCTGCCAGGCGGTTGGGTCGCCAAAATAGCGCGCAACATAGCCGTGCGCTGCCTCATGCAGCGTAATGGCAAAAATCATGGGGATGGCAGCGATGGCCAGCAGAGCGATATCAATATTCATGACGGATCCGTTTAGCCAGCGATTCTAACAGAGCCCCACCAGAAGAAGCCGGGAACAGGCGTCTGCATTCGTTATTCCAGCCCTAGCGGTGCCAGGGGGCCATGACCGACTCGCAGCACGGTCGGTGGCATTTCACTCAGATCAATCACCGACGTTGGCTCGGTACCGCACCAGCCCCCCTCCACGACCAGGTCCAGCTTGCCTTCCAGACGTTCTTTGATCGACCAGCCATCACTGAGCGGTTCTTCGTCGCCGGGCAGCGTTAATGTGGTGGTGAGCAAGGGTTCGCCCAGGACTTCCAGCACGCCCTGCATGATCCGGTTGTCCGGAATACGCAGGCCCAGGGTTTTACGTTTGGGGTGCAGTATGCGGCGCGGCAGTTCCTTGGTGCCTTCCAGAACAAAGGTATAGGCTCCCGGCGTGGCCAGCTTGAGCAAACGGTATTGGCTGTTATCGACACGGGCATACTGCCCAATATCGGAGAGATCGCGGCACATCAGGGTCATCAGATGGTGATCATCAATGCCGCGGATCTTGCGAATCTTTTCCAGTGCCGCAGCGTCGCCCAGATGGCAAGCCAGCGAATAACAGGAGTCTGTAGGCAACGCGACCACTGCACCATCACGGAGCATTTGTGCCGTCTGATCGAGCAATCGCTTCTGCGGTGTCTCGGGGTGAATATTAAAGTATTGCGTCATGAATCGATTCTAGTTAGTTGTTTTTCCAGGATTCCCAAACGGGAACCACGCCATCGGGAAGCGGTAGACTGCGGCCCAGATCGACGTAACTTTCATCCGGACCATGGAAGTCCGAACCCTGCGACCCCATGAATGCGTAGTGGCGTGCCTGGCGTCCGAAATGGGCAATCTGCTCCGGGGTATGACTGCCGGAGGCAACTTCAATAGCCTCGCCACCCAGATCACGAAATGCTTCAAAAAGCTTTCCCAACTCTTTGTTAGACATACGATATCTGCCAGGATGCGCAATCACGGCAACGCCGCCTGCCGCACGAATCCAGCCCAGTGCTTTTTCCAGGCTTGGCCAGGGATGTTCGACATAGCCGGGCTTGCCCGGCGTGAGATAGCGATCAAAAACCTGTTTGACCTCCCGGCATGCGCCCATTTCCACCAGCGCCCGGGCGAAATGCGCCCGCGATATAAGCTCCGGGTTTCCCACGTAGGCCATGGTTTTGTCCAGAATGCCGACAAAGCCGACTTTTTCGAGTTCAGCCGCAATACGCTCTGCCCGGTTGGCGCGCCCTTCCCTGATCTCATCCAGGCCTTGAACCAGCGTGGGATCGACAGGATTGATCTGCAAGCCAACGATATGAACCGAGTGATCGTTCCACTCCACCGAGATTTCTGTGCCCGGTATCAACTCGAGCCCCAGCTTTTCAGCTTCGGCCGTTGCCTCCGGCAAACCGGACAAGCCATCATGGTCGGTCAGCGCTAGTGAGGTTACCCCATTGGCGTGCGCACGCGCGACCACGGCGGCAGGTGGCAACATGCCATCAGAGGCCGTAGAGTGGCAATGCAGGTCGTAACGGGGTGCTTGAGTCATTGTGGCTTTATGTGTTTGAAGGATCAGCATAAAATGCTGCACTGCCCATTTTAACTGGAATAAGGCCTCAGCATGAGCTGCTATCAACTGGAAGAGCGGATACCGCAAATTGACCCTACCGCCTGGGTTGCGCCAACCGCTGTACTGATTGGCAGCATTCAGTGCGCCGAAGATGCTTCGGTCTGGTGGAACGCGGTACTGCGCGGCGATAATGAGCCCATCGTGATCGGCCCACGCAGCAACGTACAAGACGGCTGTGTATTTCATACCGACCCCGGGGCGCCCCTGATCCTCGAAGCCGATGTCACAATCGGCCACAAAGTCATGCTCCACGGCTGCCACATCGGCCAGGGCAGCTTAATCGGTATAGGCACGACGATTCTGAATCATGCTGTAATCGGTGAACATAGCCTGGTTGGCGCGGGTACGCTGATCCCGGAACGCAAGACCTACCCGCCCCGCTCGCTCATCATGGGCACTCCCGGCAAAGTTGTCCGCCAACTGACCGATGAAGAGGTCGCCAAGCTGATCAATAGTGCTGCACGCTATGTACAGAACGCCGCCCGCTACCGGCAGCACCTTAAAGCCCTCTAAACCGGTTGAAATCCGGCAAGGCCACCCAAACTAACACGCACCCTCTTACAGAAAGACCTCATGCTGCGCGAGACCGATCGTTTTGTCCGATTCCATTTTCCCGAACTGTCTATCCGTGGTGCCTGGGTGCATCTGGATGACAGTTACCGTGCGCTCTGTACTGGCCGCAATTATCCGGCAGCCGTGAGCCACATGCTGGGGGAACTGGCCAGCATAACGACCCTGATGGCCGGCCAACTGAAACATGCCGGACGTTTAACCTTCCAGACACGCGACCCTGGTCCGATCAATCTGCTGGTGATGGATTGCACAGATAAACTCGGCCTACGCGGTATGGCGCAATGGCGTCCGGAGTATCTGACCCAGTTGCAGGATCCGAAGATGCCCTGCCTGAACTGCCAGGATGGTGATGAACAAAGCCGTCTGGTGATGACACTGGATGCGCATCAGTTCAGCACGCCGTGGCAAAGCCATGTGCCGCTGGTTGGCCAATCACTGGCCGAAGCCTTTGCCCATTACCTCGTTCAGTCTGAACAGCAACCTACCGAGCTGTATCTGGCTGCCAATGGTCAACAGGCTGCCGGTCTGTTCCTACAAAAGATGCCGGGCGCTGACGAAGCCGATGAGGATGGCTGGAACCGCATTTGCCATCTATTCGGCACACTGACCGATGCAGAGCTACTGAGTCTTGATCCAGCAGACTTGCTCACCCGTCTCTTCCCCGAAGAACTGATCAGCCTGGCACCGGGACAATCGGTTTATCACGCAGGCGAGCGCAACTGGGACAAAGTACGCGATATGCTCCGCAGTCTCGGCCAGCCCGAGGTTGAATCAATTCTCAAGGAACACGGCGCGGTTGTTATTAACGATGACCTGAGCAATCTGGAATATCGCTTCAGCGCCGAAGATATTGCCGCCATTTTTGCCCAGCCTTCCGGCGCCGGGACAACTGCGGGACCCACCCTACACTAGTACCTTACCGGGGTTCATCAGCCCCTGCGGGTCCAACGTAGCCTTGATCTGACGCATAAGCGACATGCTGCCTGCGGGTGCGTGCTGTGCGAGCCAGGCTGGCTTAAGCTGCCCAATGCCATGCTCGGCGGCAATGGAACCATCCAGACGATCAACAACTTCATAGACCACGGCATTGGCATCCGTACTCTGTTCAATCAATGCGACATTCTTAACGGGATCGGCAAACGAAAGATTGAAGTGCAGATTGCCGTCGCCGACATGACCGAACGCGACGATGCGTATGCCGGGAAAACGCTTCTGCAATGCGGCTGACGCTTCATCTATGAACTGCGGAATCCGGGAGATCGGCAGCCCTACATCGTGCTTGATAGAAAGACCTTCACGCTTTTGGGATTCAGCGAGGCCTTTACGAATGGCCCAGAGCTGTGCCTGCGCATCCGGCGCTATGGCCATATAGCCCGCACTAACACCCGCCGCGACACACGCTCGCTGCCAGGCATCCAATAGAGCCTGCAGAAAATCTGCATCGTGGGCTGATACTTCAATCATCAAACCCCAGGCTTCAGGCCAGGCCCCTGCTGCCGTTGGCAAAAGCGCCTCGGGTAAATGTTGCCGCACTAATGACAAGGTGGTGGCAGAAATTAATTCCGATGCCGTCTGCGCACCAGCAAAAACGGTTTGCGCCAGCGCATGTCGATCCACGGCAGAGGCAACGTCCGGCAGATCGAGCCAGATGAGTGCACGCGCCACAGGTAAGGGATAGAGCTTCATCGTTGCCGCTGTAATCAGACCGAGGGTCCCTTCAGCGCCAATGAACAATTGCTTCAGATCGTAGCCGGTATTGTCTTTACGCAGACCGGATAACTTGGACCAGACCGTACCATCAGGCAATACCACTTCCAGGCCCAGACATAAATCCCGGGTCATGCCATAGCGCAACACCTGCAAGCCACCCGCATTCGTTGCCAAGGTACCGCCCAAGGTTGTGAGGTGCCCCGCACCCAACGTCAGTGGATATAAGCGATCGACCGACTCGGCAGCCGCTTTGAGTTGATCCAGTGTAATGCCCGCGTCGGCAGTGATACTGAAATTGGTGGCATCGATTGATCGAACACGATTCAGATGCGTCATGGCCACAACAACGGCTTTACCTGAAGCATCTGGTGTAGCCCCACCGCAGAGGCCAGTATTGCCGCCTTGCGGCACAATGGGGACGCCGGCCGACATACAGAGGCGCACCACATCCGCTACTGCTTGTGTCGTCGTAGGCAGCACGACGGCCTGCGCCCTACCCTGATAACGGTCGCGCCAATCCTTGAGATACGATGCCTGTGCTTCAGGCGAAGTCAGTACCTGATCGACACCCAGGCTTTGCTGTAGTTGTGCGATCAGGGTCATGAAGAGCTATCAGTTAACCGATGACGACAGCAACGGTTCGGCGTAGAGGTCGTGTTCATCGGCATCGACTATACGCACGGCGATGCGGTCGCCCGGCGCACAATCAGTAAACCCCATCACCTGAACAACGCCATCGATGTCCGGCGCTTCACGCCAGCTACGGCCAATGGCACCCTCTTCATCAACTTCATCGATGACAATAATTTCTTCGTTACCAATACGCTGCGCCAGTTTTTCTGCGGAAATATCTGCCTGGAATTGCATCAGACGCATCCGGCGTGACTCACGCTCTTCTTCAGGCACTGCACCCTCAAGTTCATTGGCCGGTGCACCTTCTACCGGTGAATAGGCAAACGCACCAACCCGATCCAGTTGTGCTGCTTCGAGGAAGCCGAGCAGTTCCTGAAAGTCATCTTCGGTTTCACCGGGAAAGCCGGTAATGAATGTCGAGCGAATGACCAGCTCCGGGCAGATCTCCCGCCAGGCTTTAATACGCTTCAGCACGTTCTCGGACGAGGCCGGACGTTTCATAGCTTTGAGAATGCGATGACTGGCGTGCTGAAACGGGATATCCAGATACGGCAGGATCTTACCTTCGGCCATAAGCGGAATGATGTCGTCAACGCTCGGATACGGGTACACGTAATGCAGACGGACCCAGATACCCATTTCGCCCAGCGCTTCACAGAGCGACAGCAACTGGGTCTTAACCGGACGACCTTCCCAGAAACCCGTGCGGTATTTGACATCAACGCCATAGGCGCTGGTGTCTTGCGAAATAACTAATACTTCCTTCACACCAGCCTTGGCCAGGGTTTCCGCTTCTTTAAGCACATCTCCAATCGGACGTGACTCCAGATCGCCCCGCAGAGATGGAATGATGCAGAAGGTGCAACGGTGATTACACCCTTCGGAAATCTTCAGATAGGCGTAATGCTTGGGCGTAAGGCGCACCCCCTGAGGTGGGACCAGATCGGTATACGGGTCATGCGGCATGGGCAGATGCGCATGGACGATGCCCATCACTTCATCCAGCGCATGCGGGCCAGTTACAGCCAGCACATCCGGGTGGGCCGATTCGACAACCCCTTCACGCGCACCAAGGCAACCCGTGACAATCACTTTGCCGTTTTCACGGAGCGCTTCGCCAATGGCATCCAGCGATTCCTCTACAGCTGAATCAATGAAGCCGCAGGTGTTAACAACAACCAGATCGGCACCAGCGTAATCGCCGACGATGTCATAACCTTCTGCGCGCAGACGGGTCAGGATGCCTTCGCTATCGGATGCCGCTTTGGGGCAACCCAGGCTGACCATGCCAACCTTGGGTGTCTGTATTTTCTTTGTCATGGGCGGCATTTTACCAACCCCGCGCTACTAACGCTTGAATTCTGACTGCCACCCACCGCCGAGGGCACGGAAAAGATCAACACTGGCCTGTAGCTGACTGCCACGATTACGCGCATAAGCCAGGCTGGCCTCATTCGCAACACGCTGCGCTTCGAGCACCGTCAGATAATCCACATAACCGCCCTGATAACGCAAGATCGATATGCGCTGCGCTTTAGTGGATGAAGCCACCTGCATTGATAAATGCTCCGATGTTTCCCGGGTCTGCTGCACCGAAACCATCGAATCACCTACTTCGGCAAATGCAACGCGCACCGTTTTGACGTAATTGGCAAGCACTTCCTGTTGTTTGCCCTTCGCGGCGTCTAACTGACCGGTGAGCAACCAACCGGTAAATAGCGGTTGTGTCAGCCCAAGCGTGGCCGCCCATACCGAACCACCTGCCGTGAGGAAATTGGTCATGCCTATGCTCTGAGCACCATACAGCCCTGACAGCGAAAAGGATGGGAAGAAGTTAGCCTTGGCAACACCAATCTGGGCGTTGGCTGCTACCAGTTGTTCTTCGGCTTTACGCACATCAGGTCGTGCTTCGAGTATTTCAGACGGAATCCCTACAGGGGGTTCAGGAGGAATAGGCAATGTTTCTAGTCCACCAGCCGGGATTTTAAGATCCAGCTTACCGGTTAAGACGGCCAGCTGATTCTGAGCCACCGCACGCTGGCGTACTAATTCAGATTGCTGGGCCTGAACGCTGGACAGTGTTGCCTGCGCCTGATTAATATCCAGCGGGGATACGAGGCCGCCATCGAGTTTAGCCTGAGCAATACGCAGGGTATCGCGACGGGTCTGAATCGAGTTTCCTGTGACCTTTATCTGGGCATCCAGTGTGCGCAGGTTCATATAGGCTTTGGCAATACTCCCTTCAAGCACGAGGCGCACGCTATCGCGATCAAAGACGCTGGCTTTGAGCTGGGCGTCCGCTGACTCAACGGTACGTCGCACCTTGCCCCACAAATCAATCTCGTACGAAAAGCCCAGATTGCCCTGGTAATTGTTGTCGAGATAATCAACACCGCTGGAGCTTGCCGCTGCGCCTTGGGAAGCCCGGGTGCCGCTACCAGCCAGCGAAAGATTCGGATACTGCGCGGACCCTGCTTGTAGTGCCAGGCCTTGTGCCTGAGCAATACGCGCAACGGCGATCTGCAAATCGGCGTTATTGGCTAATGCCAGATCTTCCAGCTTATTAAGTTCGGGGTCGTTAAAAAGCGTCCACCAATCCTGCTGAATCACTACCGGCTGTTTCTCTGGGGCCTCCGTTGCCGCAGATTGCGGCACATCGGCGTTGTATTGCCCTGGCAGATCCAGTTTAGGTCGTTCATAGTCAGGGCCAACGGTACACGCGGATAGACTCACGATGCACAGCGCCCATAACGGATATAAACGCTTAGTCATGGGTGGTCTCCTGCTCGGCTTCGCCCGGGAATAAATCCCGCTTTTTTTTGCTTCCAGAAAGCCAGGTGAAAAACAGCGGAATGAAAATAGTCGCAACAAAGGTTGAGGCGAGCATGCCACCAAACACCCCGGTACCCATCGAACGACGCGCCGCCGAACCTGCACCGGTTGAAATAACCAGCGGAAATACGCCGAGGATGAAAGCCAATGAGGTCATCACAATGGGTCTGAAACGCAAACGGGCCGCATGCAAGGCTGCATCGTAAACACTCATGCCTTCAGATCGTTTCTGCGAGGCAAACTCCACAATCAGAATCGCGTTCTTGGCGGAAAGCCCGACCAGGACCACCAGGCCAATCTGGAAATAGATATCACTCGGCATACCCCGCAGCAATACGGCAAACAGTGCGCCAAACATGGCAAACGGTACGCCGAGAATCACCGCGAGCGGCAACGACCAGCGCTCATACTGCGCCGCTAGAATCAGGAAAACCATGATGATGCCAAAGATGAATGCCAACCCTGAGGTATTACCTGTGCGAATCTGCTGGAAGGCCTGACCAGACCAGGCCAGATCGTAGCCTGCCGGTAATGACTCTTTAGCTACATCCTGCACAATCTGGATAGCATCTCCGGAACTAAGACCCGGCACACCATTGCCCAGGAACTTGGCCGACAAGACACCGTTAAAGCGCTCTAGCTGTTCCGGACCAACCACTGGATTGGTTTTGATCAGGGCTGAAACAGGCACCATTGCGCCATTATCGGCACGCACATAAATCTGCCCCAGGTCTGTTGGTTTGGCACGATACAAGGCGTCGGCCTGCATTTGTACACGGTAGGTACGGCCACTGATGTTGAAATCATTCACATAGAGCGAACCCATACTGGCCTGTAGTGCCTGATAGACATCTGCTACAGGTATCCCCAGTGATATCGCTTTACTTTCGTCCACTTCCACATAGATCTGTGGCGAAGTCGGACGGAAGAAGGAATTAATGCCAGTCAGCTCCGGTCGTTTTTTAAGCGCTTCACTCAGATCGCCCGCCACCTTGGCAAGCTTCTGAACTGAATCATCGCCGCGCGCTTGTACATAGAACTCGAAACCACCCGCAGAACCAATACCGCGAATGGCCGGCGGGTTGAAGACCAGCGCCATACCATCACGCAGCGTCATACCCAGGCCTGTGAATATCTTGGCCAGGGTTGTTGAATCCGTATCCCGTATGGACCAGTCTTTAAGTGGAATAAAGACTGTGCCCGCATTAGGGCGCATACCGCCCCCGATAATGTCGTTACCGGCAATAACGAATACTTTATCAACGCCCGGGTTCTGGACGACCGCTTCCTGAAATGCCAACCCGGATTTTTCGGTACGCTGCAGGCTAGCGCCATCAGGCAAGACCAGCGCACTAATCAGATAGCCCTGATCTTCCGGCGGCACAAAACCACCCGGCACCAGACGGTACATCAGCAGACAGCCGAGAATGACCGCAGCAAATACACTGGTGCCGATGATGCGGTGATGTAGTGTTTTATCAACGAGCTTTGTGTAGCCATCCGTCAACCTGGCGAACATCTCGTTAAATGGTTTGAACACCTCTAAGGGTTCATCGTGCTTATTACTGAGCAATACACCACACAAGGCTGGCGTGAGCGTCAGCGCCACAATCCCGGACAAGGTAACGGCAATCGCCACGGTAACGGCGAACTGCTGGTACAGCTTGCCTGCAATACCGCCGAGGAATGCTACCGGAATAAAGACCGCGCTGAGTACCAGCACAATGGCAACGACAGCGCCGGAGACTTCCCGCATTGCCTCAACGGCAGCCTGTTTGGGCGGCAAACGTCGTTCTTTCATCAGACGTTCTACGTTTTCCAGAACGACAATAGCATCATCCACCACAATGCCAATCGCCAGCACCATGGCAAACAGCGTCAGCGTATTGATCGAGAAGCCAAGCACCCAAAGTCCGGCAAAGGTACCAATCAGCGAGACAGGCACCGCTAGCAAGGGGATAAGCGTCGCGCGCCAGTTCTGCAGAAACAGAAAGACAACTGCAGCCACCAGAATCATGGCTTCGACCAACGTTACGACCACTTCATGAATCGACGCATTTACGAACTTGGTCGTATCGTAAGGAATGACATAGTCGACGCCAGATGGGAAGCGCGTCTTGAGCTGTTCCAGTTTGTTACGCACCCGCTCTGCTGTTTCCAATGCATTGGCACCGGACTGCAGGAAGATCGCTACGCTGGCGACAGGCTTACCGAGCAAGGTTGTATTGGCATCGTAATTGGCAGCACCCAATTCCACACGCGCGACATCTTTCAGCCTGAGCGTACCGGAAGGTCCTTTGGAACGTATGACAATGTCACCAAACTGTTCGGGTGTTACCAGACGGCCTTTGGCTGTGACGGTATAGACCAGTTGCTGACCTTCTAACGCTGGTTCCTGACCAATCTTGCCCGCAACGTTCTGTTTGTTCTGTGCGTTAACCGCTGCGGCAATGTCTGCAGTGGTTATACCGAGTTGCGCCATTTTGTCTGGGCGCAACCAGATACGCATCGAGTAATCCTTGGCACCCAGAATTTGCGCATCACCTACCCCAGGCAAGCGCTTGAGCTCATCCAGCATATTGATGAGCACATAGTTGGAAAGGAACAGTGCCGGGCGGCTGTTATCGGGCGAAGTAGTCGTCGCCACCAACAAAATGTCATTAGAGCGCTTTTGTACGGTCACACCATACTGACGCACGATATCCGGCAAACGTGGTTCGGCAATTTTTACGCGGTTGTTGACATTCACCGTTGCCATGTCGACATTGGTGCCAACTTCAAACGTGGCTGTCACCGTTAATGAGCCATTAGAGGCGGCTGTGGAATTGAAGTAAATCAGGTTTTCCACACCCGATAGCTGCTCTTCGATCGGACCTGCCACCGTACGGATCAGAGTCTCGGTCGAGGCACCCGGATAAGTTGCAGAAACAATGACTGTGGGGGGCGCAATCTCCGGGTAGTGAGCAACAGGCAGCACACGCCCTGCTACCAGACCGGCAAGGACAATGACAATTGAAATGACCGCAGCGAAAATCGGACGGTGAATAAAGAAACGTGAGAACACGATCGTCCGCCCTTACTTGGCTAGGGGTGCGGGATTAACAGGGGCCGGCATAACACTGGCTCCCGGACGGATCTTGATGATGTTATCGACGACCACTTTCATCCCGGGCTGCAAGCCGTCCAGAATAATCCAGTCTTTACCAGACCAGGTGCCGGGTTTTACAGGAGTCGGAACCACTTTACCGTCTTCACCCATCACCCAGACCATGAAGCCTTTATCCGATTGAATCACGGCGGCCTGTGGCACGAGATAAACATTTTCCAGTTTGCCGGTGCTGATGCGTGCACGCAGGAACTGCCCCGGCAAGAGGGTTTCATCCGGATTGGCAAAGGTAGCGCGTAGTTGTTGAGTGCCCAGCTTTGGATCGATAAAAGTCGACTGGAAATTTATCTTACCGATCTCAGGATAAATCGTGCCGTTATCCAGAATGAGCTGCACTGTCGTATCCGCATTCGGATCAAGACGTCCACCTGGCAGACTGGCTGTTTCGTTATCAGAAAGACCAAAGCGTATCCAGATCGGGTTAACCTGATGCAACGTGGTTAGCAAGCTGCCATCTGCACTCGTAGTAATGAGATTGCCCTCGGAGCGAATAGCACGGCCAGCGATACCACTGACAGGTGCCGTGACTGTGGTCCATTGCAGATTCAGTTGCGCTTCCTTCAGATTGGCCTGCGCAATATCATTGGCAGAAACCGCATCATCCATTTCCTTGCGGCTGACGGCTTGTTGCGCATAGAGTTTTTTCAGACGTGCAGCTTCACGTGCCGTTTGCGTTGCTCTGGCCTGGGCTTCTTCCAGTTTGATTTTGAAAGGCTCGGGGTCAATCTGGAACAGGGGCTGGCCGGCACTGACCTTCTGCCCTTCTTCATACAGACGCTTAACGAGGATGCCACCCACACGGGTGCGCACTTCGGTTTCATTAGCGCCTTCAGCCTGCGCCATGACTTCAATCACATTGGGCACGGTAGTAGGTTCAGCAACCAGTAGCGTTACAGGTATCGGCGGCGGTGCCTTGGGTAATTTCTGCCAGAAACTCCAACCATTCCAGGCCACAATCAGCACCAGCAATACCCCACCCCAGATCAGCGTTCGGCGACGATGCTGCTGCCATTGCTGCTGGCAAAATCCCTGCGTCTTCTGATAGAACGGCTGATCGGTCAGCACCCGCAGCTTAGGCGCCAGAATTTCGAGCTGCTGGTTTAGCCAGACTTTGATGCGGGGTGGTTTTACAGACATAGACAATCCGGCAGATGACATAAACAGAATCTATGATTATATACATTTCCGCATGTATGTATATTCACTTATAATGCGCAAGGTTATTTACCCAACCCCCTCTGGAACCGAAGGCAAAGTTAATCCTTATGGCTCGCAAAACCAAAGAAGCGGCGCTTGAAACACGTGGGCTGATTATTGATGCAGCTCGCCGGGTTTTCCATGCCGAAGGTGTTAACCGCTCGACTCTGGATAAAATTGCCAAAGCGGCCGGCGTAACACGCGGCGCTGTTTACTGGCACTTTGCAAACAAGGCCGAAATCTTTCTTGCCGTAAAAAAAACGTACACCAGCGAGTTTGATCAGCTGCAATCCCTGCTCTCTCCGTCCCAGGATGAATCACCCTTATCTGCAATTAGCCACTATCTGCAGGGATTGTTCTCTGCATTGCTATCGAACGCAGCCGCCCGCGAGACCTACGAGATCATCATGCTGCGTTGCGAATACGTGGAAGAATTTCATGAAGTCCTTCAGGTGATTACCGAGCCCTGCACAGACATACTCGCCTCGTTTAACCGTCTGTATCGTGACGCAGAGACTCGACAGGAACTTAAACCTGGTCTCGATCCTGCCATGATGGCTCTGGATACGCTGGCCTTTGTCCGCGGCACACTTCGTGCCATTCTTTCTGGCCAGCAGGACATTTACGGCAAGTCGATCGCACCGCTGATTCAGGCCCATATCAATTTACGCCGACGCTAGAAACAACAAAGGCTCCGAATTACGGAGCCTTTTTCTTCACAGACAATACCGTTACTTATTCGGTGTTATGCCCTGGAACATATTACGGGCTTGAGATTTAATCTGAGTCTGCATGTTATGAACCATCTTCTGGCTTTGATCCATATAAGCTGACATCAGGCTCTGCATGGCAGGCCCCTGGTAAGTCAGGAACTGCGACCAGAGATCGCTGCTATTGCTATTACCCTGCATCTTTTTCTGGAAATCGACAAACGCCGTCATATTGGTTTCCAGATACTGACCCAACACTGACTGCATGGCATTGCCGTACAAGCGAATCATGTGCGACAGCACTTCGCTACTGAAAATTGGTACGCCGCCACTCTCTTCTTCGAGAATGATTTGCAGCAAAATCGCTCGCGTTAAGTCATCACCCGTTTTGGCATCAACTACCAGGAAGTTCTCGTGCTGCAGCACCAGCTCCTTGATATCGGCCAGGGTAATGTACGCACTCGTACGGGTATCGTACAAACGACGATTAGGATATTTCTTGATCAAACGTTGGGATTCAGTCATGCACCTAGCCTTGATACAAAAATCACGAATGTGTTGGACAAACCACTTAGAGTATTACATATACTGCAACGCATTATAAAACCAAAAGCCCCGGGAGTAAAACTCGCCGGGGCTTTTAAATCAACAGGATGCAAACAGCATACTTATGCCACCGCACCCGGACTTTGTACTATTACTGGTAGTACAAACCGCCGTTGATGTTCATTGTGGCACCGGTAATGAATGCAGCCAGGTCCGAAGACAGGTACACAGCCAGACCAGCAATTTCTTCTGGCTTGGCCAGACGCTTCATCGGCACGGTATCAACGATGCTTTGCAGAATGTCTTCACGGATGGCCATAACCATCTTGGTGGCAACATAACCTGGGGTAATGGCATTCACAGTGACGCCCTTGGTAGCCATTTCAGCAGCCAGCGCCTTGGTGAAACCGATTACACCAGCCTTGGCAGCCGAGTAGTTGGTTTGACCGGCTTGGCCCTTAACGCCATTAACCGACGAGATGTTGATGATGCGACCCCAGCCCTTTTCAGCCATCTTGGCGGCAAAGGGTTGTGTCACGTTGTAAACGCTTGTCAGGTTTGTGTTGATCACGGCATCCCACTGACCCTTGTCCATCTTGGTGAAGAACTTGTCGCGGGTAATACCGGCATTGTTAACCAGAACGTCAATCACGCCACCAGCCTGCTTTTCGGCATCTGCAGCTGCAGCAACGCAGGATTCGTAGTTACCTACATCACAGGCAACCGTGATGAAGTTAGTGAAACCTTCGGCCTTTTGCTCTGCGAGCCAGGCTTCTTTATCGTCAAATTCAGGGTGATAGGCGGCAACTACCTTGTAACCAGCCTTATCGAATGCTTGACAGAAGGCAGTACCGAGGCCACCCATGGCACCGGTAACGAATGCGATGTGCTGAGACATGTAAACATCCTTTCAAAGGGAGAAATCAGGAGGATCAAGCTACGCGACCGGGATTACTTTACCCGCTACCTTGTAAGTTTATCCCTAGTTTTGTCGCACCGCAACAATCGCGTCAGCGCTGTGTCACGTAGCGTCCGGGTGCCGGCTCGATTGGCGCATGGTTTTTACTACCCAAGGCTTTAGGGGCGGTCTTTTCACCGCTTTTGAAGTCTTCTAGCCAGGCGGCCCAATCAGACCACCAGCTACCGGGCTTTTCAGTCGAAGAGGCCTGCCACTGAAGCGCATCGCCCTTCAGATCCCCATCTACCCAATAGCTGCGCCGGTTTTTAGACGCCGGATTAATCACACCGGCGATATGGCCGCTAGCGCCCAGAACGAAACGATGCTGTCCCGACAGTAGACGGGTCACGAGATAAGCGGTTTGCCAGGGCACGATATGGTCTTCACGCGCAGCAAAGAGGTAGGTCGGCATATCGAGACGGCCCAAATCTACCGGTTGATCACAGAGCTTAAGTTCACCGGGCACGCGCAGCCGGTTTTCCAGATAGGTATTGCGCAGGTACCAGCAGGCCATTGGACCGGGCAAGCCTGTCGAGTCGGCATTCCAGTAAAGAATATCGAAGGCCTGCGGCGTGTTACCCAAAAGATAGTTACCCGATACGTAGGGCCAGACCAGGTCATTAGGTCTTAGTGACGAGAACATCGTCATCAACTCCCGACCTTCAAGCAAGCCACCCTTACCGATAGCCGCCTCACGGGCCGCAACAGATTGCGCATCGACAAAAATATCGATATCACCCGTGTCTGCAAAATCCAGCATAGTAGTCAGCAAGGTCAGCGAAGCCGCCGGTTTTTCACCACGCGCTGCCATGACTGCCAGCGCTGAAGACAATAGCGTACCGCCAATACAGAAGCCCAGCATATTCATGGTCTTGCTACCGCTAATCGCCTGAACCACCGGGATAGCTGAGAATGGACCAAGCTCGAGATATTCATCCCAGGTGCGTTTCGCATCTTCCTTGCCCGGGTTCTTCCAGGAAATCAGGAAGACGGTATGCCCCGCCTCAACGGCAAAACGCACCAGGGATGACTCCGGCTGCAGATCGAGAATATAAAAGCGGTTAATACAGGGCGGCGTAATCAATAGGGGACGTTTGCCTACCTTAGCCGTGAGCGGTGCATACTGGATGAGCTGGATCAGCTCGTTTTCGTATACAACAGCACCTTCTGTCGTTGCCAGGTTCTTACCTACTTCAAACGCAGTTTCATCCGATGTGCTGATGCGCCCCTTGGCGAGATCCTTCAACAGATTGTTGATCCCTTCGGTAATGGAGCGCCCTTCTGTCTTGAGTGCCTTTTGAATGACTTCCGGATTAGTTGCTGCAAAATTACTCGGTGACAGGGCATCTACGAATTGGCTGGTGAGAAAACGGATTCGTGCCGACTCCTTGGCGTCTTCGCTAGGCAGCATTTCGGCCAGGCTATTCAGGTACCGACTATTCAATACATAAGCCTGACGCATATAGTCATGGACCGGGCTGGTCGCCCAGGATGCATCAGCGAAACGTCGGTCTTTGGCAACACCACTCACTACCGGCGTTTCATCCTCACCATTTTTGCGGTTCAGCATCTGCTGCCAGAGTTGCTGGTGCGCAGCCATCAGGTCATTAACCAAGGGCTGGTATTTTTCAGCCGGAGGAGTCCGTGATCCCATGGCATGCATATGATCTTTAGGCAGCTTATCTTCCAGAAAACCTGTGAGGGTTTTAGTAAGCGCTTCGATCTGTTTCGGGAGATCCGTAATGCCCTGCATGCCTGGCCAGAATGGGTTCTGAAATGACGTCATGCTGCCTTACTCCCCGATAAGGGTCTGAACGACCTGAATAGTAAATACACCTAAAAGAATCATGCCGATTTGCAGGCCCGTTGCTTTAAGTTCCGGACGCTTGTGCAGACCCGGAATCAGGTCGGCAACCGACACATAGAGCAAGCTGGCTGCTGCCAATGCCAACATACTCGGCACCCAGCTTTCCAGACCTGAAAGCATCAGATACGCAATGATGGCACCCGCTAGCGTAGCCACACTCGATAGCACATTGAGCAGTACAGCTTTCAAACGACTAAAACCCGAATGCAGGAGAATGACGAAGTCACCGGTTTCCTGAGGTATTTCGTGGGCAATGATGGCTAGGGCTGTCACAATGCCGACCTCGATGCTGGCTGAAAAAGCGGCGGCAATCAAAATACCATCTACAAAATTATGAACGACATCGCCCAGCAGGATTAACCAGCCAGAGGCTTTCGTGCCATGGCTATGCGCCGGATGCTCATGCGCTTCGCAGTGATGTTCGTGGCAATGACGCCAGAGCACCAATTTCTCCAGCAGAAAGAAGAAGAGAATGCCACCCAGCACCGTGGTCGTCACCTGGTGCACATTCGACGCATGCTCAAAGGCATGCGGTAATAGATCCAGAAACACAGCGCCCAGCATGGCGCCAATCGCATAGGACACGAGAACCGGCACAATGCGTGGATGTGCCGCTAGTGAGACGATCAATGAAACGACGATACTGGCTACGGTGCCCGCCAGGCACACCAGAACTATCCAGGTAATCGGAGAAAAGGTCATAACGGCCATGTGACGTCGTTTGCAGTAAGGTTCAAGATTATAAGCGTCCGGGGGTGATCCAGATCATGCTCGCCATACGGCCGGTAACCTGATCACGCCTGTAAGAATAGAAACGGTCTGCCTGAGTGTAGGTACAACAACCGCTTTGAGTGATGTCGTTCACGCCCATTGCCCGTAGTTTTGCAGCTGCCAGCGCCGGTAGATTTGCCAGCCATTTACCGGCGGCGCCCACCTTGAAATACGCCTGATTTTCAGGGTTCAGTGCCACAAAGGCTTTCAACACATCGTCGCCGACTTCAAACGCATCTGGCCCAATCGCGGGCCCGATCCAGGCAAGCAGATCGTTGCTCTGGCCACCCACCCTGCTGCTCATATTGCCGACAAGCGCTTCCAGCACCCCATCGGCCAAGCCACGCCACCCGGCATGGGCAGCACCGACTATCCGGCCAGCCCGATCGGCCAGTAACACAGGCAGACAATCTGCCGTCATCACGGCACAGACAACACCTGGTTCGGTAGTCATTACCGCATCCGCTTCCGGAGAATCACCATGAGCCTCATGCGGCAACTCCAGAACCCGGGTGCCATGCACCTGCGTCAGCCAGGTTGGCTGTGCCGGTACGACTGCCATTAAATGGCTACGGTTAGCGGCAACTGAAACAGCGTCGTCACCGACATGCTGCCCCAGATTGAATCCGCCATAGGGCAACTCTCCAACACCACGGCAGGTTTGCCAAGCCCTTACGCCAGCAGGCAAAGACCAGTCTGGTACAAAACCCGGCAATCCAGCCTGCACGTCAGGCATCAGCCAGATCGCGCAAATCGTTAATCATGGCAGCCATATCCGCTGGTGCTGGCACGGTCCATTTCATTGCTTCGCCGGTGTGCGGATGAATCAGTCCGAGCTGGCGAGCATGCAGTGCCTGGCGTTCAAAAAGCATCGCCGGTTCCGGCAAGGGGAAACGCCTGCCCGCTATATAAGTCGTATCGCCCACCAGCGGGTTCCCTAGAAAACCCATATGGACGCGAATCTGATGCGTGCGACCCGTTTCCAGGACACACTCTACGAGGCTGCAGCCAGGAAACATCTCCAGCAGTCTGTAATGCGTAATCGCTTCCTTGCCCTGACTGGTTACCGCCATTCGGGTGCGGTGACGCTGATCCCGACCCACTGGGGCATTCACTGTGCCATCAACCCGTGGCACACCACACACCACTGCACGATATAGACGCTTAACGGTGCGTGCCTGAAGTTGGCGTACGAGGTTGGTATGGGCCGGCAATGTTTTAGCGACGACCATCAAGCCGGAGGTGCCTTTATCGAGACGGTGCACGATACCCGCACGCGGCAGATGGGTGAACACCGGGTCATGGGCTAACAGGCCATTTAATAAAGTGCCCTGCCAGTTACCCGCCGCAGGATGTACGACTAATCCTGCCGGTTTATTGATCACCAGGATATGTTCATCTTCATAAACCACCTGCAAATCCATTGGTTCTGGCAGAAAAGTGCCGGCCTGGGCTTCTGTAAGCACCTGGTCAACGCGCACCGTAATGTCTTCGCCACCGTAAATCTTCTGTTTTGGCTCCAGCGCCAACTGACCATCCACCAGCACGCGACCGGCCTTTATCCATTGCTGGAGGCGATTACGAGAATGCTCTGGAATCATGTCGGCAAGCACCTGATCCAGGCGCCCGCCCTGAGCGGGGACCAGTTCTAGCGTGCTATCATCGCCACTATTGTCTTCTAGGTCGTCAAACGCCTCTGGCGTCTCGATGTCTTCGGGGTAAGGCTGCGTTTTCATTGTGCGTAGTCTATCGTTTTCAGGCCATTTCTGGCTATTTTCGGGCTTCATTGCCACGCTTATTTCGCAAAAAAGCATGCTTCATACCACCCGGCCGTCGATCTTCTCTACATTTCGCCATCTGGCACTTCTCAGCCTGACGCTGTTGGTGCTGAATAGCTGCGCACTGTTTCAGGAAGACACTGATCCGACCAAGGGCTGGTCAGCCAATAAGCTGTACACCACGGCTAAAGAATCTCTGGATGAAGGCAACTACGAACAAGCCGTTAAATACTACGAGAAGTTGGAAGCGCGTTACCCCTACGGCACCTATGCGCAGCAGGCCCAAATCGAAACGGCTTACGCGCATTACAAAGCAAATGAACCCGCACCGGCCATTGCCGCCTGTGACCGCTTCATCAAGCTGCACCCGAATCATCCGAATCTGGACTACGTGTATTACCTGAAAGGCATGATCGGTTTTAACGAAGATCTGGGTTACGGTGGTTATGTGATGCAGCAGGATCCGACCGAACGTGATCCGAAGAGCATGCGCGAATCGTTTATTGCCTTTAAATACCTTTACGACAATTTCCCGAACAGCAAATATCGTGATGATTCAGCCAAACGTATGATCTGGCTGGTTAACGCCCTTGCCTCTCATGATCTACACGTGGCCAATTACTATGTGCGCCGTGGCGCCTGGCTGGCCGCCGCCAACCGCGCACAGGACGTTGTACGCTATTACCCGGATGCACCAGCCGTAGAAGAAGCCCTAGCGGTTATGGGTTACAGCTACGGCCAGCTGGGACTGGGCGATCTGCAAAACGATAGTGATCGTATTCTTCGTCAGAATTATCCGAACAGCCGATTTCTGACTGAGGGCATTCAACGCTCCAAACCCTGGTACCACCTTTACTAAGCGACCATCAGACGCTTTTAAAGCTGTCCCGCATAGTGCGTAACGCAGCAAAAATATCGCAAGGCGTGGCTAGCGCTTCACCACATACAGCCCCAGCAAGTTCAGGCGCTGCACTACGCATAAACGGATTTGTCGCCAACTCATCAGCAAGCAACAGCGGCAAGGTTGATTCACCTGCCTGGCGCAGCGCACGTATCTGCGTAGCCCGTTTGATTAGATCCCCATTATCCGGATCAAACTTAAGCGCAAAGGGTAGATTCAGCGCGGTGTATTCATGCGCACAGTAAATGCGCGTCTGCGGATCCAGATGCGACACACGCGTCAATGCGTCATACATCTGTTCTGCTGTCCCTTCGAATAAACGGCCACAACCCAGCCCGAAAATTAGATCACCGGAAAACAATGCGGGTGGCTGGCAACCTGACCCTTCAGACACAAAATAAGCCAGATGCCCACGGGTATGGCCTGGCACGGCTAAAACCCCGGCATTAATGCCAGGCCAGAGCGAAATCACCTCCCCGCCTACTAACGGTTGATTAACCGCAGGAATAGATTCTGCCTCCGGCCCGTAAACGGTAACCGCATAGGCAGGATGAAACTGATTCATCCATGCCTGGATATCAGCCACACCACCCGTGTGATCTGCATGGTGGTGCGTTAATAATAGGATTGCTGGTATCAGCTGATGACGGCGGCAATAGTCAATGACAGGTGCCGCATCACCCGGATCAACCACGCAGACTGTTGAAACAGCGTCCTGATCAGTTTGTGTTGGTTGCAGTAGCCAGATGAGGTTATCGTCAAAGGCCGGCAGGCCAACAACCGATATAGCTTTATGTTGAGAATGAAGAAGATGCCGCTGATCAGCCAGGTTGTTCATATTGAGGGTGCTTTGCACGGTAAACTGATGCCTCATTGTCCCTCTGCGCTTCCGGATGTCAAACACCCTATTTCCGCCTACTGATAACGACTGGTTTCAGACACCTGCAGGTCGTTATATCGCACGGTGGGCGCTCACAACTACGGAAGCCCTGCTACTTGATGTATTCGGGCTGCAAGCTGCACAGATTGGCTGTGAAACGCTGGACTTAATGGCCAGCAACCGGATTCAGCATCGTTTCCGCTGCATTACCGGCAACCACGGAGATTCCTTACCGCTTGCAGGCTGTACGCCCCTGGCGCTGGAAATGAATGCGTCCGCCCTACCGTTTGACTCGGATAGCCTAGATCTGATCGTTCTGCCATTCATGCTCGAAGCACACCCAGACCCGCATCAGGTATTACGAGAGGCCTACCGGGTGTTACGCCCGGAAGGACAGCTTCTCATTCTGGGGCTTAATCCACTATCCCTGTGGGGCGTGCGTAACTATCTAGGTCGTTTGGCAACACCCGACAAAATCGGGTTTCCCTGGCCAGGCAATTACCTTTCCGTCCTGCGCCTGAAAGATTGGCTCAACCTACTGGATTTTGAAGTAGCGCGCGGCCACTTCGGTTGCTATGCACCACCCTGTCGAAGTGAAAGCACCTATGCACATATGAACTGGCTGGAACTCGCGGGTAACCGCTGGTGGGCTTTTGCCGGAGCCTGCTATGCGCTTACGGCCGTGAAACGAGTCCCCGGCATGACCCTGCTTACCCCTAACTGGGTAACAGCAAAGCCCAAGATACGCGCCAAGGCATCCCTCATTGCCGAACAGAATCAGAAAACCTCATCATGACCCTCAAAGAATCTACCACTGACGCGATACAAATTTTTTCCGATGGTGCATGCCGGGGCAATCCCGGTCCGGGAGGCTGGGGTTGCCTGCTACGTTTTCGGGGTCATGAAAAAACATTGCATGGTGGTGAACCGGACACCACGAATAATCGTATGGAGCTACAAGCCGTTATCTCTGGCCTCGCTGCACTGAAGCCGGATAACAGCACCCCGGTAGAAGTGCATACCGACTCAAAATACGTACAACAAGGCATGCAGTCCTGGATCCATGGATGGAAGCGCAATGGCTGGAGAACTTCAGACAAGAAACCGGTTAAAAATGCCGACCTATGGCAACAGCTCGATGCAGAGGCGCAGAAGTTCACGGTAACCTGGCACTGGGTCAAAGGCCATGCCGGACACCCGGAAAACGAACGGGCAGACCAGCTCGCCAACCAGGGTATCGATGAGCTCACTAGCCTGTAAAATAGTCAAAGATACCGAAACGGAACACCATGCGTCAGATTATTCTTGATACCGAAACTACAGGTCTGGACCACAGACTTGGTCACCGCATTATCGAAGTTGCCGGCGTGGAGTTGGTTAATCGCCGCCTGACTAATCGTCACTTTCACCATTACGTCAATCCAGACCGTGATATCGATGAAGGTGCGCAGGCCGTCCACGGCATCAGCCGCGAGTTTCTTGCAGACAAACCCCGGTTCGCCGATATTGCCGATTCCTTTCTGGATTTCATCGATGGCGCTGAACTGGTCATCCACAACGCACCCTTCGACGTTGGCTTTCTGAATGCCGAACTAGAGCTACTGGGCAAACCGCCTGTGACCAAGTTTTGCGACAAAGTTACCGATACCTTGAAGATGGCGCGGGACAACTACCCAGGTAAGCGCAACAGCCTGGATGCCCTCTGCGAACGGCTGGAAATCGACAACTCGAAACGCAACCTGCACGGCGCCCTACTCGATGCTGAATTACTGGCTGATGTCTATCTGATCATGACCCGTGGTCAGGATGGCTTCGCCATGGTTTTCGAAGAGTCAGCCGAGACTATCGCCTTCAATGCCGATTCAAGCCGCTTCAAACAGCTACGTGTGCTAACGGCTAACGATAGCGAACTACAGGAACATCAAAAGGTGCTGGAGCAGATTCAAAAAGAATCTGGCGGCAAATGCCTGTGGTTGAGCGAACCCGCTCAGAACTGATCTACCCAAAAACGAAACAACCCGTATGCCTGAAACGGTATGCATGAACTTTTATTTGCGTAAATATGCCACTGATTATTGACGAACAGATTGCTAAAGAACTCCAGGTAAAAAAGGAACAGGTTAAAGCCGCGATTCAACTACTGGATGAAGGTGCCACTGTGCCCTTTATTGCCCGCTACCGTAAAGAAGTCACGGGTGGGTTGGATGACACTCAGCTACGCCACCTGGAAGAACGCCTGATCTATCTGCGCGAACTTGAAGATCGACGCAACTCGATCCTGGCTTCAATTGAAGAACAGGGCAAACTGACACCCGAGCTCAAGGCAGATATCGATGCCGCAGAAACCAAGCAACGGCTGGAAGATCTCTATCTCCCCTACAAGCAGAAGCGCCGGACCAAAGCCCAGATTGCGCGTGAAGCCGGTATTGAGCCCTTAGCCGATACCCTCCTCGATAACCCGGAGCTCACACCCGAACCCGAGGCAGAGAAGTATCTGAATGTTGATGCAGGCTTTACTGATACCAAAGCGGTATTGGACGGCGCACGTCAGATTCTGATGGAACGTTTTGCCGAAGACCCGGAGCTGGTTGGACAACTACGTGACTACCTCAATGAGCACGGCATGGTGCAATCAAAGGTGGTTGAAGGCAAAGAGACCGAAGGCGCCAAATTCCGCGACTGGTTCGATTTTTACGAACCACTGAACAGCATGCCATCGCACCGCGCCCTGGCCTTGCTGCGTGGCCGCAATGAAGGCTTTCTGCAAGTATCGCTGGTGCTGGATAGCGAACTGAATCAGGAAACACCGTCCACGGCGCCTAACCCTTGTGAACAACGCATTGCCAATCGTTTTGGCATCAAGCAGCAAAGCCGACCGGCCGACAAATGGCTGAACGACACCGTACGCTGGACATGGCGCGTCAAACTCTGCCTACATCTGGAACTGGATCTGATGGGCCAGCTCCGGGAAAAGTCGGAAGAAGAAGCCATCCGCATCTTCGGCAAGAACCTCAAAGATCTCTTGCTGGCAGCACCAGCTGGCCAACACGTCACCATGGGGGTTGACCCCGGCATCCGTACCGGCTGCAAACTTGCCATCGTCGATGCCACCGGCAAACTCCTGGACACCGCCACGATCTACCCGCATGAACCACGTCGCGACTGGGCCGGCTCAATCACTACCATCGCTGCATTGGCTAAAAAACATGGGGTCACCCTGGTCGCCATCGGCAACGGTACCGCCAGTCGGGAAACCGACAAGCTGATCATCGATACGATGAAGCAGTTCCCGGATATCAAGCTGACCAAGCTCGTCGTTTCCGAAGCCGGCGCATCGGTTTATTCAGCCTCCGAACTTGCCGCTCGTGAATTCCCACAACTGGATGTATCGATACGAGGCGCTGTCTCCATTGCCCGACGATTGCAGGATCCGCTAGCAGAGCTGGTGAAGATCGAACCCAAATCAATTGGTGTAGGCCAATACCAGCATGACGTCTCTCAACTGAAACTGGCACGCAGTCTGGATGCAGTGGTTGAAGACTGCGTTAATGCCGTGGGTGTCGACGTCAATACTGCCTCGGCCCCGCTGCTTACCCGTATTTCGGGACTCAATTCCAACCTGGCCAGCAATATTGTCAGCTATCGTGATGCACACGGTGCTTTCAAGACGCGCCAGGAGCTACTTCAGGTGCCTCGCCTAGGCGACAAGACTTTTGAACAGGCCGCCGGCTTCTTACGTATTCGTGATGGCGAGAATCCACTGGATGCCTCATCGGTCCACCCTGAGGCTTACCCGGTTGTCGAAAAAATGATCGCCGACCTCAAGCAACCAATCAAATCCATCATGGGTAACAACAGTGTCCTTCGTTCGCTTAGCGCTGCCAAATACACGGACGATCGCTTTGGTCTACCCACCGTACAGGACATCTTTAAAGAACTCGAAAAGCCGGGCCGAGACCCAAGGCCGGAATTCCGCACCGCCAGTTTTGCTGATGGTGTCGAAGAAGTTAAGGATCTGGTCCCCGGCATGATGCTTGAAGGGGTGGTCACCAACGTCGCCGCCTTCGGTGCCTTCGTTGATATCGGGGTTCATCAAGATGGTCTGGTTCACATCTCTGCCCTCTCCAATACCTTCGTCAAAGACCCGCACGAAGTTGTGAAAGCCGGTCAGGTTGTCCGCGTTAAAGTCCTGGAAGTGGATCTACCCCGCAAGCGCATAGCGCTCACCATGCGCATGAGCGATGAGGCAGCACCGAAGCGGGAACGTCACGATAACGCACCCGGTGGCAACCGCAGCCAGCAGCAACGACCCCGTGATAATGCACTGCAAAAAGCGCCTCGCCAGCAAGCCGCTCCGATGAATAACGCCATGGCCGAAGCATTGGCAAAATTGAGGAAGTAGCCATGATTACCGTTTACGGCATCAAGAACTGCGACACCATGAAGAAGGCGTTTGCCTGGCTTGAATCTAATGGGATTACTTACACCTTCGTTGATTACAAAAAGGCGGGCGTTGCTGAAACTCATCTACCCGACTGGATCAAACGCGCCGGTTGGGAGGCTTTGCTCAACACCCGGGGTCTGATGTGGAAAAAGCTTACCGATGAAGAGCGTGCCGATGTCGATGCTGCTAAAGCCCATCGACTGATGATTCAGTATCCGAGCATGATCAAGCGCCCTGTCCTTGATACCGGCAAAAAGCTCCTGGTGGGTTTCAACCCTGAAATCTATGCCGCAGAACTCAAGTAAATCCGCAGAACCTTGCCCCTGGTGCACAGGCTTTGATCTGTACCGCCAGTATCACGATGAAGAATGGGGCATGCCGCTCCGTAACGATCTTGCCCTGTTTGAATTACTGAATCTGGAAGGCGCACAGGCCGGGCTCTCCTGGTCCACCGTTCTTAAAAAGCGTGAGCATTACCGCCTAGTATTCGATGGCTTTCAACCAGAGATTATCGCTAACTACGACGAGACCAAGGTTGCTGCCCTACTGGCCGACCCCGGCATCATCCGCAACCGGGCGAAAGTCGCCGCTACCATCCTGAATGCAAAAGCCTACCTGACGATCAAAGCCAGTGGCCAATCATTCAGCGACTTCCTCTGGCAGTTTGTTGGCAATGCACCGATTCAGAATAAATGGTCCAGCATGGCCGAGTTACCTAGCAGCACACCTGAATCCGTAGCCATGAGCAAAGCCCTACTCAAAGCAGGATTCAAATTTGTTGGCCCCACCATCTGCTATGCCTTCATGCAGGCCAGTGGCATGGTCAATGACCACCTAGTGTCATGCCCACGATACCAAGCCGTACAGGCTAAATAAAGCCTAAGGCCTTAGCGATTTTTTGCCGGGACACACCCGGCTTAGGGAGTTGGCCTTTGGGTAATTCAAACCAGGTACGTACGTCCTCATCCAGGCCAATGCCATGCATGAAGTTATAGATGGCTTTCTTCAAACCCTGCCCTAGCAAGTCGTGATCCACATTCGTCGGATCAATAAAGGCCACATCATTCTTGGCAAAACTGATCGGGGGTAAAGGCTGCAGACTAATGCCGTATGCCTCTGGATCCAGTCCCACCGGTGAGTGAACGGTGCACGTGAACCGGTGGAAAAAGCCGCTCTGGATACAACCGTTCTCGAACAATTGACGGACATATTCCAATGCATCCACTGTGTCTTGTACGGTCTGCGTTGGAAAACCATACATCAGATAGGCATGCACTAGGATACCGGCGTCAGCAAAGCCGCGGGTTACTTGGGCTACCTGCTCGACAGAGACACCCTTCTGCATGAGCTTGAGCAAACGATCCGAGGCTACTTCCAGTCCGCCCGACATAGCGATGCAACCGCTATCGGCCAGGAGTTCGGCCAACTCCGGCGTGAAGGTTTTTTCAAAGCGGATGTTGCCCCACCATGAAATTGTGACGTTCCTGCGGATCAGCTCTTCTGCCAGCGCTTTTAATACCTTGGGTGGCGCAGCTTCATCGACAAAATGGAAACCCGTCTGGCCAGTTTCGGCAATGATCTGTTCGATGCGATCAACCAGCAAGCTAGCAGAGGCTGTTTCATAACGGCTGATGTAGTCCAGACTGACATCGCAGAAACTGCACTTTTTCCAATAGCACCCATGGGCAATGGTCAGCTTATTCCAACGGCCATCACTCCAGAGACGGTGCATGGGATTAAGCATATCCAGGAGCGAAAGATATCGATCCAGTGGCAAACCATCCCAGGTGGGCGTGCCGACTTGTTCGAAGGGGATATCCGGTTCTGCCCAGTTCATGAGCTGCACCTGGCCTGCGTCATTTCTGATGAAGGTACGTACAAGACGCCCTGTAGAACGCTTATTCTGGTGATGCTCGATAACCGCCAGAACCGGCCGTTCCCCGGCATCGAGGGTGATGTAATCAACAAAATCGAATACACGCGGGTCACTCAGCTCCCGTAGCTCCGTATTAACAAAGCCACCACCCAGCACGATGCTGATCGACGGATTATTGGCTTTAATACACTGGGCCATGCGGAAGGCCGCGTACACGTTACCCGGAAATGGTACAGAGAGCAGAACCAGATCTGGCTGGTGTCGTTCCAGTGCTTGCTGCGTTAATGTCTGCAAGTAACGATCGACCAAAGTCGGTTTCGCTGACAATGCCTTGGCTAATGGGTCAAAGGTTGGCTGGCTACCCGCCAACGATTCGGCATAGCGAACAAATTCGAAGCGTTCATCGACGGCATGACGTAATACATCGGCTAGATCGTTTAGATAGAGCGTGGCGTAATGGCGTGCCCGGTCGTGCGTGCCTAAGGCGCCGAATGCCCAGGCGAGCGGATCACCGGAGTCATCATCTTCATAAGCATCTAGCGCACTAAAACGTGGGCCTTCAGGCAGAAAGCCCCTGCTCGCGATACGATGACTTAGGGTGCTATCCCTGCCCTGCAAAAATGCAATGGTCGGTTCAATCGTCCGCTCATAACGCTCAAAGTAATCCAGGAAGTAATTAACGCTAGCACTACGCGCCGCTTCTGCCTGAACGAGAGCCGCCGCCTTGATGTCAGCCAGTCCTGCCGCTGTAAAGAAACGCAGCACCAATTCAAGGGCAAGATCTTCCTGAACGGCATCAAAGCCTTGGGAACGCAGAAACCCTGTGAGATACGCCGTCGATGGATACGGCGTATTCAGCTGCGTCATCGGCGGGATGAGGCTGAGCACTTTACAGGATTGGTGTGTATTCGGCATCACTGAAAAACTTATACTGATGTAGCCGCCACAGTAGCACGTGCTTGATACAGCTTTTTGTAACTATCGATCAGGCGGTGGTGTCTATCCAGGCCCTCCAGTTTCATACTGGTTGGGGTTAATCCATAGAAACGGACACTGCCATCAATTGAACCCAGAACGGCATCCATGCGAGCATTGCCGAACATCCGCCGGAAATTGACGACGTAATCTTCCAGTTCAAGCTCATCATCCAACATTACTTCCAGCACCACATTCAAGGCCTGATAGTACAAACCTCGCTCCAGCGTATTGTCGTTGTATTGAAGGAAAGCACCCACTAGATCATGCGCATCTTCAAACTGCTGTAGGGCAAGATGAATCAGCAGTTTCAACTCCATGACAGTGAGTTGGCCCCAGACGGTATTTTCATCAAACTGGACACCGATTAACGTGGCAATATCCGAGTACTCATCAAGCTCGTTATTATCAAGACGATCAAGCAATGCTTCGAGGCTGGCATCGTCCAGGCGATGTAAATTCAAAATATCGGCCCGGAACAACAACGCTTTATTGGTGTTATCCCAGATCAAATCTTCTACAGGATAAATTTCCGAGTACCCTGGCACCAGAATCCGGCAAGCAATAGCACCCAACTGGTCATGGGTTGTCATATAGACCTCTTTGCCCATGTCTTCGAGAATACCAAACAGCGTTGCCGCTTCTTCGGCGTTGGCATCAGGCCCATTCGCTGAGAAATCCCATTCGACGAACTCGTAATCTGCCTTAGCGCTAAAAAAGCGCCACGAAACGATACCGCTGGAATCAATAAAGTGTTCTACAAAGTTATTAGGCTCGGTAACCGCATTACTTTCAAAAGTAGGCTGGGGCAAATCGTTCAGACCTTCGAAACTACGACCCTGCAACAATTCGGTGAGGCTACGCTCCAACGCAACTTCGAAGTTGGGATGCGCGCCAAACGATGCAAAGACACCGCCGGTGCGTGGGTTCATCAAGGTAACGCACATCACCGGATAGGTGCCGCCCAGAGAGGCATCTTTGATCAGAACGGGAAAGCCTTGGGCTTCCAGTCCCTGTATTCCAGCCAGAATTCCGGGGTATTTGGCCAACACTTCTGGTGGCACATCCGGTAAGGCGATTTCCCCTTCTAGGATTTCGCGCTTGACTGCCCGTTCGAAAATTTCTGACAAGCACTGTACTTGTGCTTCAGCTAACGTATTACCGGCACTCATACCGTTGCTGACAAACAGGTTTTCAACCAGATTCGATGGGAAATACACAACCTCACCGTCTGATTTGCGCACATAGGGTAATGAACAGATACCCCGCTCGGCATTGCCGGAGTTGGTATCGATCAGATGCGAGGCACGCAATTCACCATCGGGGTTATAGATGTCCAGACAGTACGCATCAAGTATTTCTTTGGGGAGTGCATCTTTCCGACCAGGCTTGAACCATTGTTCGTTCGGATAATGAACGAATGGCAAGTTAGCGATCTCTTCGCCCCAATACGCACCTGCATAAAAATGGTTGTTATTGAGTCGCTCGATATATTCACCCAAGGCCGAGGCTAAGGCACTTTCCTTGGTTGCGCCCTTGCCATTGGTAAAGCACATCGGTGAATGGGCATCGCGGATATGTAATGACCATACATTGGGAATGATATTGCGCCAGGAGGCAATTTCGATCTTGATCCCCATTCTGGCCAGAATGCCCGACATATTCGCAATGGTCTGCTCCAGAGGCAGATCCTTCCCCTGTATATAAGTAATGGCGTCTGTAGCCGGATTTAATGCCAGCAAGGATTGCGCATCGGCATCCAGATTCTCTACTTCTTCAATGACAAACTCGGGTCCAGCCTGCACGACTTTTTTGACCGTACAACGTTCAATAGAACTCAGAATACCGCGTCGATCAACTTCCGGAATGTCCGCTGGTATCTCAACCTGAATTTTGAAGATCTGCTGATAACGGTTTTCCGGATCGACAATATTGTTCTGCGATAGTCGGATATTGTCAGTTGAAATATTGCGTGTATCGCAGTAAAGCTTTACGAAGTAAGCAGCACACAATGCCGAAGAGGCCAGAAAATAATCGAAGGGGCCTGGCGCCGAGCCATCACCCTTGTAACGGATAGGCTGATCGGCGATGACCGTGAAGTCATCAAACTTGGCCTCTAGGCGTAGCTTATCGAGAAAGTTGACCTTAATTTCCATGGCAGTCTTTTTTATGCACTTCGTGTTGGATTATTACTTAGCGTATCCGGCTTCGCGCTGACTACGTATTGCCAGGACGAAGACCATATCCATCAGCGATTCATAGCGATAAAGCGCAATATAGCCACGCGCATCACGGCCGATTACCAGCTCACGTTGATCAACTGTAACAGGCCGACCAATCAACGGGTTTTGGCGTAAGACATCGAGCGCTGCAATGATTTCATCAATGCGCTGATTAGCATGGACTGCCTGATGCATCAGCAAATGATCAATAATCCGATCAAAGTCTTCCGTAACCTGCGAAGCAAGTTCAATACGCGCCACGAATAAACAACCTTAGACGCGTTAACGGCTAAATTTACGTGCCAGCGGCCGCTTCACCACTCGACCAGCAATGCGCGCCTTGAGGTAATCGCGCATTTCGTCCCAACCGATAGTCTCTCCAGTCCCCACGATATCCGCATATCGATCCGCCGCAACAGCCTCCATATCGGCACGTAGCTCAACCTGCTCCGCTTTTTCAGCGATGGCAGCAAGAATAAAACTGTGTGGTGTTGTGCCTTCATGCACAGCAGCATCTGCTATACGAGCTTTCAGGTCATCGGGCAAACGAATCGATGTGGTTGCCATGAATGGCTCCTTATTTTGGATGCTGGCCACTGTAGCACAAAAGTGCTACAAATCCAAAGCTCGCTAATGAGCTAAAGAAAAACCCGCCGAGGCGGGTTTAGTGCGTTATTCCCACTCAATGGTCGCCGGCGGCTTACCCGAGATGTCATAGACTACCCGGTTAATGCCACGGACTTCATTAATGATGCGGTTGCTGACTTTGCCGAGCAGGCTGTGTGGCAACTCTGCCCAGTGCGCTGTCATAAAGTCCTGCGTTTCAACAGCTCGAAGCGCCACAACATATTCATAGGTACGGCCATCGCCCATGACACCGACACTCTTGACGGGCAGAAAAACGGTAAAGGCTTGCGAGGTTTTTTCATACCAACCCGAAGCACGTAGTTCATCTATGAAGATCGCGTCGGCACGGCGCAGCAGATCAGCAAAGTCTTTTCTGACTTCACCCAGAATACGCACGCCTAGACCTGGGCCCGGGAACGGATGACGGTAAACCATGTCGTGCGGCAGACCTAGCGCAACGCCAAGTTCACGGACTTCGTCCTTGAACAGTTCGCGCAGCGGCTCCAGCAGCTTGAGTTTCATATGCTCAGGCAGGCCGCCGACGTTATGGTGCGACTTGATAGTATGGGCTTTACCGGTTTTGGCACCTGCAGATTCAATGACATCCGGATAGATAGTGCCCTGGGCTAGCCACTTGGCATTAACCAGCTTCTTCGACTCGGCATCAAAAACTTCGACGAATTCACGGCCGATGATTTTGCGCTTCTGTTCCGGATCAGTGACACCTTTGAGGTGCCCCAGGAACTGTTCGGATGCATCCACATGAACAACTTTAACGCCTAAACCGCGCGCAAAGGTTTCCATCACCTGCTCTGCTTCATTCAAACGCAGTAGACCATTATCAACAAACACACAGGTCAGTTGATCACCGATGGCCCGGTGAATGAGCGCGGCAGCGACAGAGGAGTCCACACCACCCGACAAACCGAGGATAACTTCTTCATTACCCACCTGGGCGCGGATCTTGGCAATGGCCTCTTCCACGTAGTTGGGCATGGTCCAGTCACGACCACAGCCACAGATGTCATGCACGAAGCGGGCAAACATTTCTTTGCCCTTGAGCGTATGTGTCACTTCCGGATGGAATTGCACCGCATAGTAGCCACGCGCTTCGTCTGCCATGGCAGCAACGGGTGTCGATTCGTTATCACCAATCACCTTGAAGCCGGGTGGCAACTGGGTGACTTTGTCCCCATGGCTCATCCAGACGTCAAGGAGACCGTGGCCTTGATCGTTATCACGATCCTGCAGGCCTTCGAACAGTTTGGAATGACCACGGGCACGCATTTCGGCATAACCGAACTCGCGCTTGCTCGAGCTTTCTACCTTGCCGCCGAGTTGCTCTGCCATCGTCTGCATGCCGTAGCAGATACCGAGCACAGGCACACCCAGTTCAAATACGGCCTGAGGTGCTTTCCAATCTGTCGCTTCGTAAACCGAATTCGGCCCACCTGACAAAATAATGCCTTGCGGATTAAAGCTGCGAACAAAATCATCGCTCACATCAAAAGGATGCAGCTCACAGTAAACCTGCTGTTCACGCACACGGCGCGCAATCAGCTGCGTTAGCTGCGAACCGAAATCAAGAACAAGAATCTTTTGATGTGAACGTGACATAAGACTTATTTATTCAACGTGGTAGTTAGGTGCTTCTTTGGTGATCTGCACATCGTGAACATGCGACTCGCGAACGCCTGCCGAAGTGATCTCAACAAATTGCGCCTGCTTGTGCATATTGGCAATGGTGGCGCAACCCAGATAACCCATCGAAGAGCGCAGACCGCCCATCAACTGGTGGATCACCGCCAGCACCGAGCCCTTGTAGGGAACGCGACCTTCAATGCCTTCTGGCACGAATTTATCAACGTTCGCGGTGTTTTCCTGGAAGTAACGATCGCTCGAACCCGCCTGCATCGCACCCAGTGAGCCCATACCTCGGTAGCTCTTGTAAGAACGGCCCTGGAATAGTTCGACTTCACCCGGCGCTTCTTCAGTACCAGCAAACAATCCACCCAGCATCACGCAATTAGCACCGGCAGCGATTGCCTTAGCGATATCACCAGAGAAGCGGATACCGCCATCAGCCACTAGTGGCACACCCGTACCCTCAAGTGCTTTAGCGACATTCGCAATAGCCGTGATCTGTGGCACACCCACACCAGCAACGATACGGGTCGTACAAATCGAGCCCGGGCCGATACCAACCTTAACGCCGTCGGCACCATGGTCGGCCAGCGCACGTGCGGCATCCGCTGTAGCGATATTGCCGCCAATGACCTGTACATGCGGATAGTTTTTCTTGACCCACTGAACACGATCCAGCACGCCCTGTGAGTGGCCATGCGCTGTATCAACAACAATGACGTCAACACCGGCTTCAGCCAATAGCTCGACGCGCTCTTCCGTACCGGCACCGACACCAACTGCCGCGCCAGCGCGCAGACGACCTGCCGCATCTTTGGATGCATTCGGGTGCTCGGTCGCCTTCAGAATATCTTTCACGGTAATCAGACCGTGCAACTGGTATTCATCATCTACTACCAGCACGCGTTCGATACGGTGCTGATGCATCAAGGCCTTAGCTTCTTCGATGCTGCCGCCTTCTCGTACAGTGACCAGACGCTTACGCGGCGTCATGATCTGGCGCACGGCCTGATCGAGGTTGTCTTCAAAGCGCAGATCGCGATTAGTGACAATACCAACAACCTTGCCGCCCTTATCCAGGACTGGCAGCCCCGAAATGCGATGTTGACGCGTCAGCGCCAGCACATCTCGCACGGTCATATTTGGATGGATGGTGATCGGGTCTTTGAGGACACCCGATTCGTAACGCTTCACCTTGGACACTTCAGCAGCCTGTTGGGCCGGTGTCAGGTTTTTATGGATGATGCCGATACCACCCTCTTGCGCCAAAGCAATAGCCAGACGACCTTCGGTCACCGTATCCATTGCGGCGGAGAGCAATGGTAAATTAAGCGAAATGTCGCGCGTCAGACGGGTTTGCAGGGAAACATCGCGCGGAAGAATTGCGGAGTGCGCCGGAACGAGCAAAACGTCGTCAAAGGTTAGCGCTTTTTGAATAAGCTGCATGGTGCCAAGCCCCAAGACACAAAACGATATTATACGGAACTATCCCCTTCTCGTCTTGCCCTCATGCCAGTTCTTATTGACATTGCCACACTACGAACAGCCCTTTTTGCGGTAGGGTTCCTTGGCCTGGGCTTGATATCAAGCCTGGCACAGGCGCAAATCCAGGCGGGCCGTGCTGCGAACGGCTCTCTCCTGATCACGGATCAGCCCTTACCAAATGGCGTCAATGCCAGCCCATTAGAGCTGGATCAGATCATGACCCTACCGCCTGCAGCAAAAACGGCCACAAAATCCAGTCCGACCGAAAAGCCAGCGGAAGTTAACCCACAAGCGAATAAACAGACCACAGAGGAGGCAGCCACCTGCCGCAGTATCAAAAAACGCTATAACGAGACAAAAATAACGCTGGAAAATACCGAAAGAGACAAAGCCAGCGGCAAACTGCTCATTCCGGACTCCGGCCTGGTGACCATGCGCCAAAATCTAGCGACATTAGAGCGGCTACAGGCACTCTGTCAGCCATAAGCTATTCTGCGGTATTCAACTCCGCAGCGCCGCGTTTCATGACTTTGCCTTCGGCGGCTTTCTGTCGACGGACTTCTTTAGGGTCAGCAATCAGTGGGCGGTAAATTTCCACACGATCACGATTCCGTAACACTGCGTCAGCCTTTACCAGCTTGGCAAACACACCCAGTTTATTAAGGCCACCGGGTTCGATTTCAGGATGCTTTTGCAACAAACCAGACGCTTCAATCGCCTGAATGACAGTTGAACCTTCGGGAAGCTCTACTGAAACCAGTTCCTGACGATCCGCAAGTGCGTAGCAAATTTCGATTTTCATGGTGCTTTATAAACCTGTACCGCCCTCTGTACAAAGGCTTCTATGAACGTATTGGCAATCCGACTGAAGACCGGACCAATGATCTTTTCGAATAGCTTACTGGAAAATTCGTAACTCAACCGAAACTCGATTTTGCATGCCCCATCCCCCAATGGCTTGAAATGCCAGGCACCATCAAACCGACGAAAAGGCCCATCGACCAGCTTGATCGTCATCTGAGTTGGGAAAACCTTGGCGTTCTCGGTCGTAAAATGCGACTTCACGCTCAGGAAATCAATGTGCAGTGTTGCTACCGTTTTATGATCATCCCGGTATTTGAGCTCTGCCTTGGCACACCACGGCAGAAACTCGGTGTAGCTTTCAACATCATCGACCAGCGCATACATCTGGGCAGCAGAATGCTCGATCAGGACGGTTTTCTCGACGAGCGCCATATATAAGCGATGTTTCATTAAGGGTTGTAGAATGCCGTATTTTAGCGAATACCAGCCCCAATGAGCATCGTTTCCAACAAGAAGGCTTTTCACGAGTACTTTATCGAAGAACAATTCGAGGCCGGACTGTCTCTGGAAGGTTGGGAATGCAAAGCCATCCGGGCCGGACGCATACAGATTAAAGAAGCCTATGTCGTTGTTTTGAATGGCGAGCTCTTTATTATCGGCATGCACATTACGCCGCTTCTTTCAGCCTCGACACACGTTCAGCCGGATGCCACGCGCACCCGTAAGCTGCTATTGAATCGCGGCGAGATCGATACACTGATCGGCAAGGTTGAGCGCGCCGGTTATGCTTTGGTGCCGATTGATCTGCATTACAGCAAGGGGCGAATCAAGGCACAAATCGGTTTGGCCAAAGGCAAAAAGCTGCACGACAAACGCGATACCGAAAAAGAGAAGGACTGGAAACGCGAGCAAGGCCGCCTACTCAAGACACAGGTTCGTTAACAGGCAAGAGAACACCATGGTGATTCCATCAACTATTGTTCAGGCGAATGACACCCTCATTTACGGCCTTGGATTAGCTGCTTCGGTGGTCTGTGCAGTAACCGGTGTCCTGGTCGCCCGAGACAAAGGCGTTG
Source organism: uncultured Pseudomonadota bacterium (assembly GCA_903870055.1). Lineage (GTDB taxonomy): Bacteria > Pseudomonadota > Gammaproteobacteria > Burkholderiales > Rhodocyclaceae > Fluviibacter. The sequence continues at coordinate 844 of CAIQBG010000037.1, read as the reverse complement.
ACCTCTTTGGGGCGCTGATGGCTGGTGTGGCTACCTCATTAGGCGGCGGCACTGTGCGTGACCTATTGCTTGGGCGTAAGGTTTTCTGGATGGCTGATGAAACTTACCTCTGGGTTACGGTCATTACCGCCATGCTGACTTTCTTTATTACGCGTGTGCGGCATTTACCTGAAAAACTGTTTCTGATTCCGGATGCGATTGGGCTATCGCTGTTTGCGATTGTGGGCACACAGGTCGCTCTCGATTGGCATATGCCTTGGCTCACCGCCAGCTTGCTAGGCGTACTTACCGCAGTTCTAGGTGGCCTATTGCGAGATGTGATGATTAATGAAGTACCACTGGTTTTTTCCAGCGAGCTGTATGCCACAGCTGCCTGGTTTGGCGCGATCACGCTGATTATTCTGGATGCACTAGGGGTGCATGCCACCGTCGCCGCCTGGGCAGGCATTCTGGTGTGCATCATGGTCCGCCTGATCGCGATACGCTGGAAAGTGACCCTGCCCCGCTTTAAACATTAAGCATAAAAAAACCGGGGCTACTGGCCCCGGTTTTCATTTCGGCAGAATAGCTTAACCGCGTTTAGCGATCTGTTGCCATGTCTCAATCACGGTGTCTGGGTTTAGAGACAGACTGGTAATGCCCTTTTCAGTCAGCCACTCAGCCAGATCAGGATGATCCGAAGGACCCTGACCACAGATACCAATATACTTTCCGGCCTTGTTACAGGACTCGATAGCACGCTCCAGCAGAATCTTCACAGCGGGATCACGTTCATCAAACAACGAAGCCACCAGACCCGAATCACGATCCAGACCCAGCGTTAGCTGCGTCAAATCGTTTGAAC
>CAIQBG010000036.1 GCA_903870055.1 uncultured Pseudomonadota bacterium | reverse complement strand
GGGTTACTCACCACTGCGACATTCTTGAAACGGGGAACGATTCATACCGATTTAAGCAGCGCACTAGCCATGAAAAACCGTCCCCCAAACTGGAAACTATTGGACGCTGTTAGGTGGAAAGAATTGGACGCTGTTTGACAGTTTCATGGTTAATCGCATAAACGACCCAATCTACGTCGCAAGCATTGATTCCAATCAAACTCCAAAGCTTTTGAATAAATTCCGTGAACTATTCGGCATAGAACTAGCGACGATCAAAGTTTTGCAGCGTGTGGCCCTCATGACTCCTGAGAACATTCACTTGAACTCCTTCATGTATGAGCCCATCCTTGATATGTCCGATGGACATTTGCGCAAGTTGTATGGCGAGGTTATTGCATTGAGATGATGTAAACGTATTGCAAACTGTAAATCTACGATTTACAATGGCGGCATGATCAAATCATTTAGGCACAAAGGCGTTCAGGCATTCTTCGAGAAGGGGAGCATTGCAGGAATTCAATCCAGGCATGCCCCAAAACTGAGGGTGCTTCTAACGGCTCTTGAACATGCAAAAGGGCCTATGGATATGGCTGCTCCGAGTTGGAAGTTGCACCCGTTGCACAACAAGGGGCGGTCTGAACTCAAAGGGCACTTTAGTGTGAACGTGAGTGGAAACTGGCGTCTAACCTTTATGTTTGACGATGAGGATGTTGTCCTTGTCGATTACGTTGACTACCATTAAGGATGCAATCATGAGAATGCACAATCCAGCTCATCCAGGGCTTGTACTTAAGGAATGGATTCCGGAAGAAATGACGGTGACCGAGGCTGCCCTTCAGCTAGGGATCACACGTGTTATGTTGTCGAAAATCCTCAATCAAAAGGCAGGGGTAAGTGCTGAAATGGCGTTGCGTTTGTCCAAATGGTTGGGGACTACTCCAGAAATGTGGGCAGGAATTCAATCAGCTTGGGATTTGTGGGAGGCATCACGACAGCACAAATCTATTAGGGTTAAGCCGCTTAAATTGGCCGCATAGTGTCAACTAGACTCCGGCTGAAGCGTTAATTCTTATGTGTACCAGGGCTTCCAGAGATACCTCATGAACTTTAAAACACTCCTTTCGATTGCAGCTATCGCAGCCGTTACCCAAGTGACAGGTTGTGCCATGGTGCAGACAACCGCGAATCTTGAAACGCCAGTGGTGGCTAACCCAACGACCGGGCCCGTCGTTAAGATCGTGTCTGTGACGGACAATCGGAAATTCGTTTATCCGCATGAAGCTGGAGACTGCGAGACACCATCAGTCGATAGCGAACAGGCACTCAAGAATACCGACCTGAAGGCAAGGGCATACGCACGCCAAGGTCGTTGTGACGGTGGAGAGTGGGCTAATCATGCAATGGAAGTTGTGCCGCCCGGACAGACAGTGTCCTCAAAAGTCAAAGAGGCTGTGGTTTCAGGGTTCAGAAAAGCTGGTTATCGGGTTAGCGACAATGATCCGAGCGCAATACCAGTGACAATCCATGTTAATCAGTTCTGGACTGCCGGTGGAATGGATGGTTGGGGAGTTAAGTATATTAATACCTACACTGTTGAACTATCTGCCCCGACAGGAAACCCTCGGAAATTAACGCGATCTGAAACAGATAAGTTTATTTTCGGTCGAGCAAATCTGCTTGATCGATATTCAGAGAAGGGTTTGGCACAACTGACAAATGACACAGCAATTAGTCTGAAAGAGTCGCCGCTGTAAGAAACGTAAGTCAAAGGGCCGCAATAAGCGGCCCTTCTTGCAACTAGTGTCTGCCTTTCAGTTAGGCCAAGTGGCGTAGTACGTATTGATGATATAGCTGTCTTCAGGAGATAGGCGCGGGGCAACGTATGATCCGTAAATATCCCGATTGTTGCCGTCTCTTGCTCCAGCTGCGCAACGGTTCAAATCACGGCCTGTCCAGCCCACACCTTTGCACCAGTCATAACGATCTCGGAGCAGAAGTACGCCATTAATTTCAGTGTAGACGTCAGCACGGAGTATGTTTCCAGGGTTAAGCCCAGCGGCCCAACATTGCTTTGCTGTGTACTGGGTAGGGCAGTTCCCCGCGTAGGCGTTTTGAATGCCGGAGATGGAATTTTGAGGGTTGGCGGCCATATAACCGTTCTGGATGGCGTTATTGATCCCGGTTTGTACTTCACCATTCGGAGACTGTGCAGGAGCCAGATTGCGACCGATGTTGCCGTAACCCACATTGGACTGCGTCATGCCAAGCCCACCGCCACCTTGCGCCATACCGGCACCAGCATAAACAGCTCCTGCAGCAATTCCTGCCGTGATAGCTGTACCGGCTCCAATCACCCCGCCCATGCCAGCAAGCGCTAAAGCACCGCCAGCACCAGCGGTCGCAACAGTTACTGCTACTGCAATCAAGATTGTGAACGCACCAAGTGTCCAAGATCGATTGGTTGATTCCCAGTGATAGATGTGATCCAGTTGTTCAGGCATGTTACCGCCGGTCCAGTTGCGCCAAGACAGGCCGGAATAAACGACATGTTCCGGTGCATCGCAGGTAGCCAACGGTTTGACGCAAAAGGCCGGATCCATGCCACCTGGTTGTTGATCCTTCGGAAGACCAACAAACCAGGTTGGTTGGGTGTAAGCATCGACTTCAGTTTTAACGGTTCTGCGGAACCAGCTGCCGGATGATGATTGTTTTTGTTTCACGTCAGTCTGATCGACAGCCAGAAGTGATATTACGCCTTTGATTATCCCGGAGTACTGGCTGGCCAGACCCATGATCACCATCGCTGTTTCAACATTGGCCACGTTGTAAAAAACAGGATCGGTTGAGTCCGTAGACATGCCGACAAATGGATTGTTCCCCAGGTTCGCGCCTTTCATTTCGAGTGGCGTCAGGAATTTCTTTTTCCAGATAAACCATTGCCCATCGGCAGGAGCGAAAGGTCGTTCCTGTATATCTAGCACGTTAGTGCCTTCGTGGCGAACCATACGTACAACGCTAATACGTAACTGATGCAGTTCAGGTGAATACCGACCATAGACCATCGCACCAGTTTGGTTGGCATAGCTGACTAGGGCACCGGCAATTTCATTGTCGGTTAATCCGGCAAGTCCACCAGCGCGCAGCCCTTTGGTGATCCATCCTGGGCCGTTGACCATGCGCATGTCGTACCCGCTAGTCGTGCGAAGTTTCATGCTGGAGAGCGTATTCCATTCAGGCATCAGGTATTTGACATAAAGCCCGTCAAACGTATGCACTTTAATATCGGGCTCTTTCCAGGAGATTTCTCCGGGGGCGGCTTGAGCTTGCATGCCTGGAATGATGACTCCAAGTCCGATCTGACAAACGATCAGCAAATATGAGATGAATCGTTTCATTTTGCGCACCCTTCATCTCGGAAACTGTAGTCGTAGTATGGGTCAATCCATGCCACATAATTAGTCAGAAGCATGGTTCGGGCCTGGGTGACATTTAATGTTGCGATGAACTTCTTACGCTCCTCATTGGCGTAATACGCAGCCATGCCTGCGCTTTGCTTCGCAGATTCGAACTCTTTATCGGTTAGCGGGGGGCGATATGCTGGAGACCCTTGTTCTGGACGGCCGTAGTGACGCGCACTATTCTCAAAAATCACGGCGGTTTGATGTTTGCTGTACAAAAAACTTTGCAGCAACCAGTCGTCATAGATTGCCTGCTGTTTGGGTGATAGCTCAAGAGACTTGGGATTCTTAATGTCGCCACAATAGCTTTCTTTAAGAATAGCGGCATTGGGTGAGTCTGAAGTGCCGTTACAAACGGCCTGGTACTGATCTTGCGGGGAAGGTTGGCTTTCTACAAGGCTCACAAAGGTTAGTGGCGATCCAGCGGGCTTGTACGTTGTGAATTTAAACGGCGGTCCGGCCAGAGGTGCAGGGACTACAGGTGCTGCTTCAGTTGCCAGTGCCAATGCCGGGATGGCAATAGCGGCGGCGATGATTAGTTTTTTCATGGTGAACATTTCCTTGGGTGAAAGGTGGTGGATTGTTGAATTCAAATGCATGGTCATTTCTGTTTCGGTCATGAGTCATCCGGTGCCGACGGCTCGTCTGTAGCTTCTTTTGCAGTGCTTTTGGTTTTTAGCCGCAACTCCCTAGCTGGCTTGAAGCGGTAAACGCTGGCTCTACGCCGAGTAGGCGTGGTTATTGACGTATTCGGGGCGATGGTCCCAACGCCTGACAATACGACACCAGTCTTTTCGGACAGGGCGGCACAGGCGATCTTTCCGAACTCGTTTAAGACATCCTCGACATCGAGCACGTCCATACCGATGTTTTCAGAAATCATCCGGCTTATCTCCCGTTGGGATAGGGCGCGTTTTCTGGTCATGGTCAGTCCTTCAGAAGATCCAGGAGCGCGAACTCTCTACCGTCACAGTCCAGAATGGGCTCAACGCCTTTTTCCCAGACGATGAGGTGCATTCGGCTGCAGAAGCACTTCAGCACGTCGGTTCGGAGCCACATTCCGGCCGGACAGCTTGCGCATGCCAGTGTTCCGGGCGGCTTTTGCGCGTCCGTCATTCGTTTCACGGTCGGGCTGATGTAATGCGGCAGATAGGTTTGATCCAATAATTCGTTTTTGGAGTCTTGTTTGGTGGCGCTCATCGTTCTTCCGTTGTTTCTCGTTTCGCTTGATGACACCTGGCTGCTTGGCAAGTGGGATTTGCGCAAGTGGTGCCACCTTCATAAATTGTTCAACCTTGCTGGCTAGGCGCTGATCGGCAGTGTCTTCTGATTGCTTTAAGGCATCGACAATGCCGTTCCAGGCTCGGCCTTGTTGGTGATAGGCGTGAATCACCTGGCGTGTGAGCGGTTTTGGCGAGGGGGAAGTCACGCCACGCTTTCGATTCAGGTGATATCGCTCCTGTTTCAACGGTTCGCGTCCTACCATGGCGCGCGTTTTACGTGGCGTTGCATTAGCAGCCAGGCCTTGATCGCGTAGCGCCTCGGCAAACCCTTCACGCCAGCGTTCGAGATCGGCTTTGCGCGGATTCAGGCGGTGGCCACGATACTTTGGTGCTGCCTGGATGCACACATGGACATGGGGGTGCGCCTGGTCGGTGTGCAACACGAAGGCATAACGGTGGCGGTTGCCGAATTCCTGCGCCAGAAAGGTGCGAACGGCCTGACGGACATCTTCGGCAGGTGTTCCCGCCGCCATCGAGAAAATGACATTAAATGCCTCCCGTCGATGGCTTTCCTCTGGGATGGCGGTGCCGTTGGGATTCATCGACCAGTCGGCTTGCAAATCCCGTAACGGCTGCTTCCCATGGAGCCGCTCTTGTTCATCGGTTTCGATTTCGAGCTTTCCGTTACGCGTGATGTAGTCCAGGTGAGCCCGGATCCTTGCCATGCCACGGCCAGCATCTTTCTTGCTGGTGATTTTGACCATGACTTCCGGTGTCTTGCTCACTGTACGCTCAACCTGAGCACGGACTCGGGCAGCGCTGGCCAATGCCTGTTTGCTTCGCATCATGGCGCGGCCAGCCGCCGCCCCCCATTTGCGCTCCGGATTTTGGATTTTTGCGCGCGCTTTTTGCTTAGGGCGCATGGACTCTTCGTAGAATAGGGCGTGGCCCCAGTCTACGAGGTATCCATCCACGTAGGTCTTCGGCAATCCCATCAGCGACTCCGGCGCCAGCGCGAAACATTCTTGCTCAGAATGGCCGTCACTGACTTGGTATGCGCATCAATATGCTGATTGAGCGTGGTTAGGACATCCAGGCTGCCGTGCTCGAGCGGCTCACCATAATTCAGGTGCCGCGCAATTTGGTTGAGGTTCCGCCCAATGGCCCTGAGTTCACCCGTGGAGTTCACCAAGGCCTCAAGTTCTGGATCGCTCAAAATCGGCTCGGCATAGAGTTGAGCACGGACCAGGCCCACAATCCAGCGGTTGATGCTTTTGATGCCCAGGCGTCCAATGAAAGCTTCGGCGTCTTTAATCTCCCGACGGTTGAGGCGAATCGTCAGTTTCTCAGGCGCTGATATTGTGGATGCCGGTAGTTCCAGATTGGATGAGGGCTTGCGCGGCTTTTTCGCCAGCACAGACTGGAGCAAGTTGCGCATACCCTCGCTGGCATTTAGCCCTGAGCGGCGGCAGTGTACCGCCCAGGCTTCCCTTAAGTGTCCCAGGCGGTAGGTGGCGAGATCTGTTCTAGGCATAGAAATTGGTCTTACGCACCATTGGTGGAAGGAGTGTCCTTTAAAATAAGCTCAGCTGGGAACATCCCTAGGTTGATCATGTATTCCCAGCCCTTTAGATCAATTTCGTACAAATCGTCTTCGGACAGCGTGGCTGCGAAAGTGTCGCGACAGCCATTTCCGTCGCTGATAACCGTTCCCCAAGGAACCATTGACGCAAGCACTTTATCGCCTCTACGAAAGGTCAGATAAACATCTGGTGGCGCCTTGCTGGTCTGGGTGTTTGGATACCATCCACGGTTGACTTTAACTGGCATGGGTACAAGGATTAGATCTGCAGTCATGCCGTTATTGAGTGATACCGACATATCGGGTGTCGGGACAGCCTTTGCGATAAATGCTTGCTCGACATCTGGAATCCGCTCAAGGCCGGGAGCGCCATTTCCAGGCCCGAACAATCGTTCACGCTCAATCGTATGCAATTGAAAAAACTCAGTGCGCAGAATGACTCTTTGTGTTGAATCGACCACATCGCGCGTTCCGTCTGGACGGCGTGTTCCGCACATAAGGCTTGTTAGGACATCCATGGATGGTTGTCTTCTTACGGGAGGTTCGTTGGCATAACAATCTGGCCACCGTGTCGCCCAGTCGGTGCCATAGCGGCCGGACCATAAAACCATGCTGTCAGTTACAGCATCGAAGTCTTGATCTAGGACCGTGTGCTCAACAATGTGCGTAATGACTTCTCCATCAACAAGCCATCTGGTTGCAACGGTGTAGCTTTCTAACCAACCGTCAACCTCAATGAATATCCCGTCGATCGCCTTTTGACCTACCTTTCGACAGGCCACGAGGTATCGCTTATTTGGATACGGACGGCGAGCTGTAATATCTTTGCCGCCTATCAATACGAGTCCGCACTCCGGTATTGAAACGTCAATAACCTCGGATTCAACTGCGAACGGTGGCTCAAAAAGTTTTGGAACAATGTGAATCAGCATATAGCCCCCTCTTAACGACCACGTGACAGCTTCTGTTCACGCTCTTCAAAGGTGCGGAAAGTCTTTGGCGCGAGTTCGACGGTTTTGCCAGCGGGTTCGTTCTGTCGTAAGACCAGAGGCAGCTCCAGCGCAATGCCCTTGGCCTCAAGACGGCCGCCGTACCGTAAAACGTCTTCGACCGTGGCGTTAATCTCGTCAGTCGCTGCACCTTGTTTTTCGGCGATCTTGGCCTGTTCTGCCGCAATAGCTCTAAGCGCTAGGCTAGGCGAATCTGGCAGGGGAGGGATCTCTGGGAGCATCTCTGGCGTCACCGCCTGACCGCTACGCACCATGTCACCAATCGTTGCCTTCAGCTTCTGATGGTGGTCAGCACTCACAGCTGGATCCGTTACAAGCAGTAGATCCTCACGTACCTTTCGCTTGAGCAGTTCGTAATAGATTCCCATCTCGGGATATTTGGCCAGAACGTCCTGCTTAGGTTCGTTCATGAATGCGTTGTAACGATCTGATTGTTCTTTCGTTGGTTGCTTAGTCGATTCAGGCACCGTTCCCACGGTCGGCGTTTCCGCCGCTTTGGCACGTTCATGGATAGTGACGTCCCAGGCATTCAGTTGAGAGACCTTGTCCTGGTACCGAACAAGTTTCCCATCAGCGTCATGAACCGGATCTGCTACGGTCACATCTTTTTTGCCACCACGCATGAGCGTGACCATGTCGCCAACAGCCAATTTGGCATCATTTGCCAGCCGCTCCAGATCTTTGCCCCAATGCTCCGTGGTGCTGCCGTCCAGCGCTTTGATGGCAATGAAAAAGGACTGGGCTACCCCTTCGCGTTTGTCGTGCTGATAGGCGTCCGCGCCGAATGCAACGACAATGCCGTGAAGCGGGTTAAGTTTGCTGCTTTTCTCATGGTTAGACACAGGTTGGGCGTGCTCGCCGGTGGGCGACATGCCCGGCAAGGGCTGGACATTTGCCTGGGCGAGTTGAGGGGCCGTAGATTGAGAGATCGTGTTTTCAGGGGCTGGCTCGCCGATAGCCGCAGTCAGACGCGCCTGATCCACCGGCTTTGGCTGAAATCCGGTGACATCGAGTCCAGCAAGCTTTGCCTGATACCAGGCTTCGCGCTTGAACTCTTCAGTGCCCTTCAGATGCAGTGACGTCCAGCCTTTCGTCTTGGCGACTTCAACCATTGAGGCTATGACGATGGGGTCGTTACCCGGCGTTTTGAGGCGTTCGCCTTCATCCGAGAATGCTCGAGCATTCGCGCGGTCTCGGAAGTAATACTCGCCATTGGTATAAAGATATCGTTTGGCGATACTTTCCGGCGGCTCATGCAGCCATGGGTGTTCAATAGGTTCCTGTTCCTTGCCTGCAAACAGGGCGCCTAGGCGTTGGAATAGGGAAGTGGCAGGACTTTCCTCGGGGGGCATGGTCGGCTCCGGTGGAGCCGATGCCTTCAGGTCCAGCTTGATCTGCGCGTTGGTGATGGTGTTTTCTTCTGCAGTGGATATATCTGCACCAGGAGCCGTCGGCGTTTTAAGGTAAATTCCGATCCCTTGCTCCTTCGCCAATGTTTGCCACAGCGGCATGTCAGTGAGTTTGGCAAAAAGATCGTCGCGGCCAGGGACAACCCATCCCCCCTTTCCTTGATCAAAAGCCGGTTGGGGACGCCCGGACTCAATCTGCCACTTCTGAAACTCACTGAAGTGCATGGAAGTGAGATTTTTCACTTCCGGTGATAGTGGGTCGGAAATCCAGATTCCTTGCTCTTTTGCCAATGCCTGCCAAAGCGGCATATCAGAGTGCCTAGCAAAGAGATCATCGCGGCCAGGGACGATAAATCCCTTGCGTTGGTCAAAAACCGGGTGGGGTTGCCCAGACGCGACCAGCCGCTTCTGAAACTCGTCGAACGGCATAGAAGTGAGGTTTTCCTCATTCTGTGACTGGAGATTATTGTTATCAGCCATGCTTTTTCTCCACATTGCGTTGGTTTCTGGATTCTTCAGCCCGGCGGTCCAGTTCAATGAAATCGTCAGAGGTTTGGCCAAGTGTGGCCTCTAGGACATCCTCGTAAGAAATGGCATCTTCGGTAAATACGCCAATATCGTCAGGGTCGTTGGGGATGCCTGGGTGGTTAAAGGATGGAAGGGTCATTCTGATGCTCCTTTTTTTGTGACGATGTTTGGCGGATGCTTCTTTCAATCTCATATACTTGGCGTTCGGCATGCGAGCACTCAGGAATCGTGGCCATTGTCTTTATAAATCTTTCAAGCTGATCGTCGGACAGGTTGACGGCTCTGGTCATTGCTTGTCGGAGGAATAGTGCTTCGCGCTGCCGAGTGCGGCTTGCTTTTTCTGGGTGTAAGGCATCCAGGATGGTGCTAGCGATCCGCTTGCGTGCGACAACCGAAATGTCAACACCTGTAATCCGTGCCTCTGCCTGTATTTCGAGGTAATCGGTCTCGGGTATCCGAATTGAAAGTGGTTTGCCGAGCTTGCCACTCGTTGGCTCTTCAATATGCGGCGCATACAACAGTTCATCCCAAGGGACTTTGCTGTTACACGGTGCCGTTAGCTCTAGATCAAAATCCAGATCTAGATAAGTCGTGCCATCTGGCTGGGGTTTGATGGCCGTGCCGATAAGCTCGGCGCGGCCGGACAGATAGGGTTTGTCTTCAAAGCTCATGGGCGATTCGGGTGGTGAGATACGCATTAACGGCCCCTTGTTGGTTGAACTGGCTTGTCCGGCGTCACAGGATTTCGCCGGGACTGAATGTTTTCCCATACCGCGTTTTTGGCTTTGTTGATTTGCTGGTCGAAGCCTTCAAATCCAAGTCTCTGTGCAGCACGGGAGAGGGTGGTTACGGCACGGTCCAGTTGATCGCGAGCAGGATCAAAACTAACCCCATGGCCGTTGCCGTCCTTATAGCGAATGGAAACTTCCTTGCCGTTCGGATTGCCAAAGGCTTCGGGGAACACCACGCGGTCTTTGCGGTGATAGACCACTGACTTATTGCTGACCGCTTGGGCGTAATAGTCACCGGCAACATAAACTTCGCCCTTGTACGGGCCGCCATTCTCGCGAGGCACATAGTCGGCCACACGTGCCCCAAAATGCTCCTTAACGGCACCCTTGATCTGGGTTGGAATGCTATCTACTGGATAGAGCACACCACCGGCTGATCGTGTGGCCACGGCCTCCGGTCGAGTCGAAGGGGGTGGCACTGGCGCAGGCGGCTCAATTGGCTCTGGCGGCGGCGGAGCAGTCTGCTCCTGGACGATTTCTTTGTTACGGAGCGGGGCGGTTATGTAGTCGATCATGCTGTCTGCTTCTCGCGAAGCCTTGAAGATTTCGTTCTTGTCGTTGGATAACGCGCCAATCCAACTTTCGACATACGATGCATGACGTTCTACGTTGTGAGGGATCCCATACTCTGCCGCCATGAGATAGCTGGAGAGCTCAGCACGAAGCTCTTCACGCGCATAGGATTCACTGCCAAACGTTCCTGTTAGATCGCGGTTCAGTCGGCTTTCGTGGCCGGTCCAGTGCGCAAGCTCATGGAGTGCCGTGCCGTAATAGTCAGCAGCCGTTGGGAATTGATCTACGGGGGGCAGATGAATGCTGTCGGTGCCCGGTCGATAAAACGCACCGTCGCCCTGGTCGTGAACGATGGTTGCCTGGTGGCCTTTGAGCAATGATTCGGCAACAATAACCGGGTCCCACTCGAATTTGACTGGAGCGTCAGGCAACGGCGGCACATTGTCCATCTGCGACAGGTTGAAAACCGTTGCGTGGAATGGACCGGCCGGACGATCCAGTTTGACGATTTGTTGTTGTGGCCTACCGTTTTCGTCCATGGGGTACCAGCCATCTTTATCGGGTGCGACAGGGCGCACGGCGTGCGTCTTCCAATACTCAATCGGGAGACCTTTCTCGCCCTTGCGCACTTGCCAACCTTCGGCGACCGCCTGTTTATAGGTTGCAAACCTTGGATCACTATAACCAGCCATCGACAGCCACAGATGATTGGCGCCACGATAGGCCTTCCCTGTTATCGGGTTGTAGGGCGGGGTTTGAGGGGCGCCCACCCATGGCTTTTGCCATGGTGCTGTGCCGGTCTTAAGGCGTTCAATGAGGGTGTCCGTCAATTCCTGACGGAAGTCACGGCGGGTTTCGGCTTTTGCAGAAGTAGGAGTGGGAGGCATGCGTTTCTCCATGGGGTAGGGTGCATTTTTTGGGGTTGGTGCCGCTTGCGGATAGCGCGTTTGATAGTGCTTGACAACATCGTCCTTAGTACATAGAGTGACACCGAGGCCTTCCGCTTTCTGAACCACGCCAGCCAGCTTTAGTAGGTTTGGGGTCGTAGAAGCGGCAAGGTCTTTTTTATTTCGGACGTACAGTAGCTTTGTAGGGTTTACCTTTTCGCGCTTCTCAAAATCCTCAAGCCCATATGCGCTTGCAATGTCGTTGATGACAAGACGGCCGCTTCGTTTGCCAATATGGATAAGCGCCACTACTGGATTGCCGAGTCGATCCATGCCTCCTGTGACCATTAATTTTCCTGGAGCACCTGTGCGGGTGTCCGGTGAGTCAAAAACCATTAATGGGTCGTAGATGCCAACGGACAGCAAACGTAAATCTTCGGCAGACATCGTATGCTTATGTTTCTCGCCAACAATTTTGTTGATGGTTTGTCCGTCAATTTGTAACTGATGGTTTGGGGATCCAAGGTATTGCAGAATTAATGGCGTATCGCCAAGCAACTGCGTGTCTTTTTCCTTGAGTGTGCCGCGCTCGAATTCAGTCACAAATTGATCCATTCGACGCTGTGCTGTTTCTATCGCGGTTTGTTCGCCAAGCTGGAATGCCGTAACTAGATCGTCGCCAGGTGAACGGTTGTTTCGAACGTCCTCTGATATGATGCTTTGACCTTGAGCAGACTGAACCATGGTAGATATTGAATCATCGGATCTGTCCGTCGTAGACTGCTCAAGGTTGTCACTCTTCTCAATGCTTGAGTCACCCAAGAGCTTTCCGCTCATGGTGAATGCCGCGACGCTGCTCAGTCCCGATATCTGGTGCAGGTCGTTAAAGTCGGTTGGGCTAGATCCATTGATATTTGCCCCATCCGGAAACACAGGAACGACATAAAACGCCCCCGTCTTTTCCGCTGCCTCTCGAGCTTTTTTCTCGCCGTTCCCGAGATCTGACGCGATAACTATCCTGGTTGACGGGTATCGTTCACGCATCACCTCGGCGACGTTTGGCATGTTGGTGTCGGATAGCGCAGCCACCACGACCGAATTCCGCCCCGCTGCCCGTTCTGCCGCCGCGACACTTGCAGCCGTAGCCATGCCTTCGAGGACAATCACCTGGTCCGGATTATCGATAAGCGGTGACGCAGCCCACCAGGCAGCGGATTTGCGTCCGCCGGCAAGGGCTGACTTGAGGCCGTCTTCGTCGATAAATTCGAGTGATGTGACGCCACCGATATCTCCAACGCCGCCCACTAGTATCCGGCCACTTAGGGGCGTTTCATCGCTCTTAGGCGAGTAGCCGATAGCTTTGGCAAGCTTGTCGGCTTGAATTTCATATAGGTTGCCAGGCGTCAGGTCTCCACCCAGGCCTTTACGCACCAGGTAAGGGTGATCCTGGCCGGCCGGAATTACCTGCTGCAAAGTCTTGGCAGAAATGTCAGCTGCTCGATGCTGCTTTTCCGAGCGAGTAGCTTCTGCAGCCTCTCTGGCTTCCCGTTGTTTCTGGGCCATCGCCTCGATGGCGGCACGGTCAACCGGTGTGTCGCTACGGAACTCACTCAGATCAAAGCCATTCTGCTGGGCGCGCCAGAACAGTGTGCCAATTCCGATTCTGCTGGAATTGGCGGTGCGCCAGACCGATTGAGCGCTTCTTGCGTTATAGCTATCGCTCGTTTGGCTCCATTGATCCCATATCTCAAATCCAGCATCGCCCAGCTCGGATTTAATCGCCATGGCCGCTTCTACCCATTGGCTCCGGTCATCAGAACCAATGTGGTTGAGCGCGGCTCGGATTTTGTCGGTGATATCACTCATAATCTAACCGCTCCGGAGATTAGAAAGGCACATCGTCCGACAGATCACTATCGACTGGCGCGCTATTTGAACTCTCCGGACGGGGTTCGCTCGGCCGACGTCCCAACATCTTGAGTCCGGTTGCCTCGATCTCGGTGGTGTACTGGGTAACACCGTCCTTGTCCCAACTACGGGTACGGATCCGGCCCTCGATGTAGACCTGTGCGCCTTTCTTGAGGTAGTCCCGCGCAATCTCGGCCAGACGGCGGTAAAGCACGACCCGGTGCCATTCCGTATATTCTTTCGGGGCGCCGGTCTGCTTATCCTTCCAGGTGTCCGTGGTGGCCAGAGTGATATTTGCGACAGATTCCCCGGAATTCAGGACACGGATGATAGGGTCTGCCCCCAGATTGCCAATGAGTTCAACGCGATTCAGTGATGCCATGGTGATGTTCCTTTTGCTGGTTAAACCGATTCTTTCGGCTGGTTAAGTTGCGGTTTCCCGCCTTTGTTCGAAAAACTCTGTCGGCAGCCATCTTTGAAGCCTGAACAGCCCCAGAAGTCATAACCACTCTTGCCTTTCTTCTGACGATGCACCAATGGCTTCCCGCAAGCAGGGCAGGCGTGCTCTGACAACCGGACATCTTTACGAACGCCTGGCTGACCTTTGGCGTCCGGTAGGGTTTCTGAACATTCGGGATAACCGGTACAGCCCCAGAAGAATCCAGATCCGCCCTTTAGCCGCCGTAGTGCTTTCCCACAAGACGGGCAGGGGTGAGCTGGGCTTGCCGAGCTAGTCACCTGAAGGCCTTGCATTTCCTGCTGCAGATTGGCATAAAGGCCACCGACCACCGAAAGGTAGGTGGCTTTGCCTTGGGCGATCCGGTCAAGCGATGCCTCGATGTCGCGGGTATACCCAAGCTCAACAAAACTGAATTGACCAGTCAGCGCGTCAACAATGGTTTCTCCCGTGGATGTCGGTACCAGATGCTTCTTTTCTGTACGTACGTAGCCACGCGACGTGATGTTGTCCATGATTGCCGCGTAAGTGGCTGGACGACCAATGCCGGCACTCTCGAGCTTTTTGATCAAGGTCGCTTCGGTATAGCGGGTTGGCGGCTTAGTCTTCTTTTCCAAAAGCTTTCCGCCTGTCACTGCTATGACCTCTCCAATGCTTAGCAGAGGGATTGGGTTGTCGATCTCCCCGACCGCGCTCTCTTTCTCCTCCGTTTGGTCATGGTCTGTCAGCTTTCGCCAGCCAGGTTCAATCAGGGTGCGTCCTTTGGCTTCAAATCGGATAAGCTGCTCATCGACTAAATCCAATCCTTTTAGTTGGGCTGTCCGCACGGCATAGATAGCGTCCGTCAGTTGGCAGGCCAGAGCACGGTGTCTAATAAGTTGGTATAGCGCCTTCTGGGAAGGCGTTTCACCAGCCTCGACAACTTCCCAGTGAGTTGGGGTAATTGCAGGGTGGCCTTCCTGGGCTCCATCTGGGGCCTTAAATTTCCTTAAGACAGGGGCCATGTCGAGGCCGAGTTGCTCCGCGACAGCTCGAATAGCGCCAAGAGATTCCTCGGAAATGTTCGGGTTGTCTGTCCGGTGGTAGGTGATATGCCCCTGTTCGTAGAGTTTCTGGGCGGCCTCCATGGCTGCCTTGGGATTCAGATTAAGCGCAACGCTGGCCGCTTGTTGAAGGCTGGATGTCGTGAAGGGTGGGGGGGGACTACGTCGGCTTTCCCCTTCTGTGAAATCAATCACTTCGACGGCTGTTTGACCTACGCGTGAGGCGAAATCACGATTAAGGAAATAGGGCGCATCCTCAGACACAAAATCAGGCTTCGTTTGCCATTCGGCGCGCCACTCCGATGTATCGGGTCCGTTTAGTGTGATTTGGAAGCCATAGTGTTGCGTGACTTTAAAACGTTGTATTTCCCGTTCGCGGTCGACCACCAGACGAACCGCCGGGCTTTGTACTCGGCCTGCGGAGAGTTTTTCTCCTGTTTGGCGAGATAGTTCCGGGCTGACCGTGTAGCCAACCAAACGATCCAGTACCCGCCGTGCTTCCTGGGCAGCCACCAACGGACCGTTAATGGTCCTTGGCGATGCCAAAGCCTTGGTCACTGCCGCCTGAGTGATTTCGTTAAAGGCAACCCGCTTCGGGTTTTTAAGCTGGAGGCTCTCCTTCAGGTGCCAGCTGATGCTTTCACCTTCACGATCAGGGTCGGTGGCCAGGTAAATCTCGTCGGCTTCGCGCACCAGACTCTTAAGACGTTTGACGACGTCGCTACCGCGCTCGGTGAACTGGTAAGTAGGCTTGAATTCGGGAGCAACAACGCCCATCTCTTTGGTTGGCAGGTCACGGATGTGGCCAACGCTGGCGGCTATCTTCCAGCTTGAACCAAGGATAGAAGATAGCTTTTTAATTTTGCCAGGGGATTCGATGATCATTAGTTTCATTGCCATTCCTCAAATGATTCTTGGATTTCAGATTCCGTTAGAGCTTCGCCAAACACGTCATAGTGCGCAGAAGCTGGGTCGATCTCGGCCTGTGTGTTGGTATCGGCTTTTGTTAAAGCCATGTTGCTGGCTATGGCTTTAAGTCGTGCCGCTTCTGAGATCGATGGATCCTTGGGTGTTACAGAAGCATCAGCTGAAGCAACCATCGCCACCAGGCTGCGGCTCTCCTTGAGGTTTTGGGTAATCTCTTCGGCGGTTGGCCGGTCCTTTGCAGGTACTAAGCGGCCCAGATTGGCTACTGGATCCCGGTGTCCGCTATCTGTCTGAGACCACTGCGACTCCTGTGACTCGAAATCGTCTTCGATACCGGCCGGCTCGACACCTGGGGCATATCGGATATCTGTGCCTTCGCCTATCAGATCAGATTCTTTGGCAGGGGAAGGGTGTTTGGCTAAATCATCAAACTTCACCCGTGGAATCTTGAGGTCTATCACCGGGATTTCTGGGGCAGGCTCTACCTTGTCCTTAAAATCCGCTTCCTCGTAGTAGCGGATTTTGTGGCAGAAAATCGCCTTGGTGTTTTCCAGGGTGATGATTTCCCTGTCTATGCCTAATTCCTTGATTTCTTGTGGCAGGAGTAGGGCGCGCCGCTGGTCAGACAGGTTCTCGCTAGACTCGCGAGGATTCAAGATCGACTTTGACCGGCTAGAGCTCGAGCTTTTGTAGGTGTAGTACCCGAGCATTTCAGAATATTCCTTGGCGTCTTTGTCGTCCTTGGGCGGGTACAGCACCTGCATGGCGTGGTTCGTGGTGAAGGTTCGCGTATCTTCCTTGCCATAGACCGATTCCAGCTGTGAAATCGACTGAATGATGGGAACCAGGCGTAAGTTGTAACCGGCGATATAACTAACCGCCTTGGCTATGATTGTGACTTTACCGATGGCGGTAAATTCATCCATCAGTAACATGCACGGGTACTTGAGTTCGGGATTGTCCTTCGGTAGTTCGCGCGTGTTTAGTGCTACAAGCTGGCTAAACATGACGTTGAGGATGACGCGTGCGTCGTCAAGGAATTTCGGTTTGACGCCGATGAAAACGGTCATCTTCTTTTTCCGAACATCGGAAAGCTGGAAGTCACATGCACTGGTGGCAGCATCGACAACCGGGTTACGCCAAATGGCTAAAGGCGCATTAAATGTGCTGAGAATGTTCGATAGGGTGTCGTCAGAAGCAGACAGGAAGTTGTTTAGTGAGTCTAGGCATTCGGACGAAAGGCAGTGCTTAAATTTCCCGAGAAAGAAATCCTTGAAATATTTTTTAATGGGCTGGCCGGATCCGCCACCAGAGCTCTGGCGCAAGACTTCCCCCATGGTGACAGGAAGAGGGGGAATTTCGTCTCGTTGTGCTTCTGATATATCAGGAGACCACGGCGATCCGGCTTTGGCATCCCGCAACTCAAGAAGCACCAAGACAATCCCTAAAAAGAGATTGCGTGCGCTGTCATTCCAAAAGCTGTCTTTACCCCCGGTTGGCCACAACGACTGGCCAAGTGACAAGATATCGCCAATGCGAAACGGCGGTGACTCAATGGCTTCAAGGAAGTTGTATCGGTGTGTGCGTGGCTGGGCTACCTTGTTCTCATCTCGTTCGTCGGCGAATGGATTGAATAGCCAGCAATTTTGTTCAAGAACACGGCTTCGGTAGCCTGCGGTGTAATCATAGTTTTCCTGCTTGATATCCAAAACAACCATGGAGCCCTGATAGGAAAGTAGATTGGGAATAACTATGCCAACGCCCTTCCCTGAACGAGTAGGGGCTGCAACCAATACAAACTGCTGACCTGGAAACGTTAAAACCTGGCCGTTATAACGGCCAATCACCACGCCTAAAGGATCTGCACCGTTGAGCTTGGCTTTGGTTATCTCTCGGCGGTTCGCAAAACGTGCATCGCCATGCAGCTTCGGCTTTCCAAACTTGATTTGTCCGGTAAGCGCTGCATAAATAGGGACGCCATAGACTGCGATCAAAGCAAGTGCTAACGTGACCCAGATGGATGTACTTCGGCTTAATGCTGCTGGATCGCCTTGCCAATAGAGCAGGGCGCCATCTAACCAGCCAAAAACACCAACGGTTTTCCAGTCGGCTTTCAACCAGGCGTACCAGAACATACTTGATAGCCATAAAACCAATGGGATGCCAGCGAGCAGAAATAGAATCCGGAATGTATTCATCCAGGAGGCTTTGCTTTGGGAATCGTTCATTTGAAGGATCCTTCGTGGTACGCTTTTCTCTGAGTCAGAGAACGTTTAGTCTCGGAAGTCGCGTTCCGGTCGTTTCTCTGTTGGAGGACGTTTGAATGAATAAACAGGTAATCCGAGCCATCGGATTGGCGGTTGCTATTTGCGCTTCCGGTTCGGCGCTTGCTGGAAACGTGCCCGATTACGTTCGTTGCTTGACGGGCGATACCAAATCGGCACGGTGTGATGCCGCGATTCGCAACTGGTGGCAGCACTACCCAACCGTTGTTGATGCTGCAAAATCGGAAGGAATTGATCCGGCATTGCTGCTGGCCGTGGTTGCGGTTGAGTCGCGCTTTAATAACCAGGCGGTATCCCCTGTGGGTGCGCGTGGCCTCGCCCAGATCATGCCAATGACCGGCAGAACCCTTGGGGTGGCAGATGAGGCATGGTTGCACCATCCCTCGACCAATCTTCGTGCCAGCGCACGTTACTTGTCGCAGATGTGGTGGCAGTTCAAAAACTGGGAGCTGGCCCTTGCCGCATATAATGCGGGACCGGGCGCTGTTCAGAAGTATCGAGGAATACCGCCCTATGCAGAGACTAGAGCCTATGTAGCTGATGTGATTTGGGTTTACCGAGTTATTCGGCTTCGGGATCAATCCCTGGCCAAGATCTGAGCCCCATGGAAAAAGCACGCTTCGGTGGCATGACTGGTCCTTTGGTCGAACCTGTTGAGTTTCTAACCAGGGCAACTGCAAACTACAAGCAAAAAGGTATTTATCCCTATTGCGATGCATGTGGGGAGGTGGTTCATCTGTACGGTGTGCATACGCCGAATCCACAAACCACATCGAGGTTTGATCATCCCAACATGCCTGATGGTGCGGACCCATTGGATGATTGCGTTCTGGCGGATCGGAATCCACGGTTTCGAGGCTTGCAGCCAGATGGGTTTGATGATGCACGGGGCAAGGTACTTCGGGCTCAGTTCTTTGATCCGACATTCCTTGCCCATGCATATACGTTTTGCCGGAACCTGTGTAGGGCAAAGAACTTGTTGCCTGGACAGTTTCGTTCGATGGTAATACGGGCTGACAAGAAACGGATATGGTCGTATGTGGGCATACCGTTGTGGGCTGTGCCTTATATTCTGCTGACGCTCGAGAACTTCCAGGCGACATCGAAGAATGGCCAAGAATATGGATTTCACTTTGTATTCCAAAAGCCACGCGGAAGTGGCGGCACCGGTATTTCGGCGCTGTGGTCATCCCGGCAAATCTGCAAGATTTCCAAAGTATTCTCGGATAACGGGAGTCCGGTACAAACTGGCGATAATCCATACCCAGTCTCAGAGTCTGCATTTGTTGAAATGGCAGGCGATAGCTCATGGGTTACTCCGGCGCTCCTACGAGCCTTAATTCCGTAGGCATCGGCACGGGCGGGAAGGTGGATTTTGGATTCTCGATGTCGCCCCAACCATAAACCTCATGGCTTCGAGATTCTGCATGATCGTATTCATAAGCTGATCCTTCCCAGCCAATACGTTTGTCGACATCGAACCTGTAAATCATTTGAATAAGCGCCGAAGCTGCTGAGGCAAGGCTGCGCGCTTCCGCATAGGCATCATCTGGATCTTGTACAAGGCAGTCGCGATGTTTGAGGCGCACTGCGACCCAATAATGGAATCTCCGGAAAAGTAGTGGGACATTCGTGGCGTTGATGAATTGGTCTGTACACACGATAAGCGCTACAAAAACACCAGGCTTTTGGGGGTGTCGAAGAATGTGCCCGTACCAGAAACCAAATGTCGGGTCATCGAGGAATAAGGCTGCAAGGATCTCTGGGCCTCCGGACGGGCCACGTTCGATACCAAATACCTGTTTCTGTCCGGTCAAACCTGCAGAGCAGTCCGATGACGTGTCAAGAGCTGCTTGGATCTGTTTCAGTGAAGACGCAAGACTCATTCAGAACCCCAATCACGTATATTTGATCGAATTTGCGTGGCGTGTAGGGTTGACGCATAAGGGCTCAGTACTCGATACTTAAAAGGGTGTGCCAATGCCGCCGCGTCGATTTCTAGCAAGTGATGACCGATAAAATTCACCCCCTCTACAGCATCCTTTTTCGGACTGTTCCCTATACCGAACATCCTCCAGGCCGTAGGAGTGCCTCGACTGGCCCAGGAATGCATCAGTTCACCACTGGATCGCTTAGCGATCGGGTGCTGCGCTATCTTGAGGTTCATCAGTTCGGAACTCAGACTGACATAGCCGAAGGCATAGAAGCATCTCCGGGTCATGTCAGGCGTGTTCTGATTGCTCTGCAAAAATCCGGTGAAATTCAGTGCATTCAGATCCATGGCAACCATCCCGAGTACCAACTCACCAAAACTGATGCGGCATAGCCGATCACCAGAAACGGGCCAAAAGCTATACGGCGGCGGCTCCACGGCTTCCGACTTTCCATGGTGGCGCCCCAGATTAACCCCAGGGTTGCGCTGATGATCATGGCTAGCGGAATTGCTGCTGGACCTGACCAGGCACCCATAGCTGCAACCAGCTTCACATCGCCTAAACCCAAGCCGTCTTTGCCTGTCCGCCAACGGTACATTGTGGCCATGAGCCAAAAAGGCAGGCTTCCTATCAGCATGCCAACCAACGAGGCCTCGATGCCGACGGTCTGAGTCTCTGGCCAGAATTGCATCAAAAGCCCAAGCGCGAGCAATGGCAGTGTCAGCACATCGGGCAAGAACCCCGTGCGTGCATCAATGAGCGCAAGAGCCAAGAGACCGGCACCCCAAACCACCCAGAGTGCCGTGGCCATGTCGAAAAGCGGCCAACAAATAAGGCCGGCCGCCATGGCACCTACGAGGCCGTACAAGCCAATCGGAAGATGCTTTGTCATTGGCATGGCGTGGTTGTAATCGTGATGGAAAGATTGCAACCGTCTGCGCCGCCGACATTGGCACACGCCATAGTGATGACGTTGTTTCCTTTTTGCAGGTAACCGGTTATATCCCAACCGGGGCTTGTGCCTCGGCAACCCCAGTTACAGTTATCGTCGTAGAAGGCGCCGTGAGAGCCTGTTGCATCAGTAAGTTCTGAGTAATACTGGGTGGTGCAAGAGTAACCCCAATCATCCCAACCGCAACTGTCATACGGGTAAGACCCCCAATAAAGACTTCTAATGTCGCGCATCCAACCCAGTGTGTTTCCGGCGACAAGGCGGTTGTTCACCCAAAGCTGTCCATAATTATCTGCATGGTAATAATTGACGACAGCACGCACAGGAGCCGCCGAAAGATACACCGTGGCACTCTGCGTTCCTGATCCGTAATTCATATCAACAGGCTGAGTTGTGGTGCTTGAACCAGACTCGGTAATAGAAGCCAAGTTGACGATATTTGGAATCGCGCCGGCTTGAGTGATTGGATTGCCAGGTGTAACCGTGTCGAATACATATGCGGACAGTGCCGGCACGTAGCTAGGAGCGATTCCCGCTGAGATATTGAATGGTTGGGTCGGTGCTTGTGTTTTTTGTGATGCCGTCCCCATCTGGCTGTATTTGCCATTTGGCATCACCATGTAACGATCTGTCTGGGCATTTAGTTCCATGCCAAGGCTTCCGACGTTCTGATACGTGCATGTCGTCCACGACCAGTTGCGCTGGTCATAGCTGACGGCAGACTTCGGGCTAACTGTGCCGTCAGCGTTGTTTTGCATGGTTGGCTGAAGTTGACGGGTGTAATCCAGAACTGCAGCAACAGATCCTGTCTGACCAAGAAGCGTCACTAAGTCGGCATAACCGGTCACACAACCACCGCTGGTGCTGTTTACCAGGCACTTCAGGCCGGCATCCGGATCCACCTGCGCGCCGGAATTTACTGTCTGGATGGGGTCGTCATAGACTCCATTCACATTCACTGTTACCCAGTCCTGTACCAGGGAATTGTCCTTCGCTTTCAGGATCTGATAGCGCAGAGTCCCGGCATTGGGGTAAGCCCAGCCTGCTGGTAGACCACTGGCTACGTTCTTAGGCGTGTAAATGGCATAGATATAGGTCGGTTCGCCTGGAATTACGATGGGATCCCCGTAAAACACACGACCGCTGGCGTCGACGAAGAGCGTCCAAACAAGATGCGGTAGCGGGGTCGTTGGCTGTCCTTGAACCTGGACTTCTTGGTCATACTGAAAAACTGCCGAGCTGGCGTTGGCAGCCTTCATGGACGCTTTCAGTTGCGCGGCCACTGAATTAACGATTGTTCGGCTGTATGTGGCCGATGTTGCCAAAATGCTGGCAAGCGTCGGCGTGCCATAGGCCACGGGAACCCAGAGGTTCCCGGCCAGCGGAGGCAATGCCTGGTTTTGTCGGTTGCTCGATGTGCTACCCGTCGATCCACCATCACTTCGCACGCCGCCATGAAATACAGCGACCTGTGACTGTGGATTGGACGGGTTTGTGACGACTTCAGAGACTGTTAACAGAGTCAGTCCATAAGTCCGGGCCGTAAGGCTCGATACTCGGCCGGAAGCAGCGTAGGGCACCTGAGTGACCAGTGCCGCAACTAACAACAGTATTGCCCGGAGTTTCATCGACCGATCCCTGCCCCAGTGGCCGGGATGCCCATCGGCTGCATCATGGCCGTGTTGGTAGGTGCCTGTCCCTGGGTAGGGATGGTCAGCGGCAACGATGGATTCACGCCAGACAAGGGAGCTGGCATCGGTCCGTTACCTGCAACGGACTGCGTACCCCCGACCGAAGCGCCACCAACCGGCATATCGTTTCTGGCCACGCGCATGACACTGGGTGCTTGCGCAGACAGCATCATGCCACCCAGCGATACACTGCTTTCGCTAATACGGCCAACAGCCTGCCCAAAGGCAGTTTGGCCTTGCTTCACAACCACCGATTCGCCACTTTGCTCGATGATGGCGTAGCGCTCACCATTTTGCATCATGGTACCGGCGAGCATGGGCATCGCTGGCATAACCTGAACCGGTTTAGTCTTGGCGACTTTGACCGGCTTGACGGGAGTTTCTACCGGAGCATTGGCAGGCGCACCCGGATTGGAACCTACTGGCCCGACTAGCGGTGCCTTCATCGGCCCGCTAGGCGGTGTCGGCATTGCCTGGTCGTTGGCAGTGCGCTCTGCAGTCAGTCGCTTCTGCTTCTCAGTAGCGATGGCAGCAAGCAGCTTCTCGCGCTCGTAAGTAAGCGTCAACGTCTCGATGTCGGCAACTTTGCCGGTCATCGGATTGACTTCGGCTTTTGGCGGCGTTGCATCTGGCGCTGCCTTCTCTGTAGGCTGGGCATTGTTCGCCAAAACCGGCTTAGCCCTGTCGTTGGTCTTCTCGTTGGCTTTCTCGTCGGTCTGGGCGGCCTGTTTGGCAGGTGTATTCGCGGGACTAGTTGCTGTCGGAGCGGTGCTCGCCACCGGGGTAGCAGTGACAGCCTGGGTGGCTGTCTGAATGGCTTGAGCAGCCATACCAGATGGCCCCGCCTGAATAAACGCCGGATTAGCAGCAACTGCGACAGGAATGGCGCCGAGTTGTTGTGCCAATGCAGCGCTGGAACCAATGGCGGTCAGACACAGCAGCAGGAGTTTGGGCGTGGTGAGAGGGTGATTTTTCATGGGGAATGAACTCCTTTAGTGAGTGCTAACCGCAGTTGCGGCATCAGATTTGGTGCGAGGAGCCGGGGCCAGCATGTGGCGCTTCCAGGCTAATAAGTCTCGAAACGCTTCGGGATCTCGCACACCAAATTCCGCTTCGTGTAACCAATCAATCGGCTCTTGTAGCGCGTTATATCGGTTGTGTAATGCGTCAGTCCAAAAGACGTTGTGATAGATGTCGCGAAGCTCACGGATCAGAAAGGAGCGTTGCGCAATGTCCATGACCTCGGTCTGGCGGTCATAAATCTCTCGGTGTTGCTCAAGGTTGGCACGAGCATTGGCCAGTGCCTTGAGCGCAGCTGCTTCTAACGCTTTGTCTGGGAAATGAATCAGCCATTGACGTATCCAGGATGCAAACGCCATGGCGCCCATGGGTGAGCTCACATCAGGTGCTAAATGCAGCAGACAATTACGCTCTGCATTTCTTTCCGCGCTGAATTCTGGGGCGATCCAGTTGCTTCGGCGGTCAGCCCCTGTATCTTCGTCGTAGAGTTTCTCGCGCCATGCGCGACAGGTATTAAGTCCGATAGTAATCGCTACGTCGTCGTCATGAGGGAAGCGCACCTTCCCCTCTTTAACGTCTCTCTCGATCTGGTGGCGTGCCATCAAATAGGGGTAAACATCGTAGGCAACGAGCGCAATCGTTGTGCCAACGGCAATCAGAGTTGCAATGACTATGAAGCGTGTTTTACGTGACATAGATTCGTCCTATCAATAAGAACCGATGGCGCTCATGCTGAGCGTGGTGCCGCCAGGCAGCGTGGTGCCGACCTGCGCGGTAAATGGGGGTGTTTGCAGATTGGCGTTGGCATTTGATGGACTGCGAACTGCACTGGATGAGTTATCCAGCGTGAAGTACTGGCCGTAGCCATCGGTGATATCGGTAGTCGATAGGCCGAGTGCGCTTGTAATGCCCAGCGTATCCATGCCTTTGGCCGTGCCACCGGTATCTGGGATGAGTCCTGTTGTGTCGCTTGCAGCCGTAAAGTAGTCGAGTGCAATGCTGCGAGAAGCATTCCCCATGAATCGGTTAAAGAAGTAAGTATTGAGCGCCCCGACGATGGCCTGCATCCGCGTTAGCGTCAGATTGAAGCGATCACTGGCCAGATGTTTGCCATCGATGACGATTCCCCGGTCATCTGATGCCAGCGTCAGCACGCCCGTTGTGTTGCTCAGTGATGTTCCGGGGTTGACGTAGCCATCTCGGCCAGCGGCCACCACAGCGATCACGCGATATTTGACGGCCACGTTATTGATGGTTGTGGTCAGCTGGGGCGTGATAAAGACGCACAGGGGCAGACCGCTACCGTCGAGATAGGCTTTGCTGGGCGAACCGGCCAGCCAGCGGCCTATCGGCAGAAAGGTGTTGCTGTTGCTGCTACACACCCGACTACCGTTACCGCCGTAATCCGCAGGCAGTACCTGACTGATCGTCCCGCCGGAGAGCGTCAGGACTTGCCCCGTGCTACCCTCGGCAAGTTTCAGGTCTTCCGTATAGGCTTTGGTGATCCCGGCCTTAAGATCTTTGAGTTGGTTCTCCGTTTCTAACCGGGTAGCCCAACGCAAGGCACCTTCGGCCAAATTCATGATCGGGATCAGCAATGCGCCAAGAACCGCAACGGCAATCAAAATTTCCATCAAGGTAAAGCCACGCTCAGCGTGCCTGGCGACACACTGAATCGGTTGCTTTGTCACAAATCGGCGCATGTCTTCAGATCTGATCGGGTTCGGTCGCATAGAAGCACGCTGTTTCATAGTCAATCCGACCGCTGCTCATTAGATCGCGCAGTGCTGTATCAAATAGCAACTGGCCATCTCGCGAACCCATACGCATCGCTTGGATGATCTGAATGATTTCCGACTTGCGGATGTTGTTACGAATAGCATCGGTCGGCACCATGACTTCCGGGACAATGACGGTCTTACCTTCTTTGTCAAAAAGTCGTTGCTGGCAGACGATACCGTTAATGACGGATCCGAATACGCTCATGGCCGCTGCCTTAACAGTGCCTTCAAAGAAACTGGCAACGCGCTCGACTGTGGCGGCCGCACCATTCGTGTGCAGCGTCGCCAGCACTAGGTGACCGGTTTCGGCGGCTGACAGGGCGATTTCCATGGTTTCGCGGTCGCGGATTTCCCCGATCAGGATGGTGTCGGGATCTTCACGCAGTGCCGCACGAAGTGCACGGACGTAGCTCGTGGTATCGCGCTTTACTTCGCGCTGGGTGATCAGGCAGCGGTCGTTCTCGTAGAGATATTCAACCGGATCCTCGATGGTGATGATGTGCTGCTGTTCGTTGCGGTTCAGGTGGTTAATGATGGAAGCGAGCGTCGTGGATTTCCCTGAACCGGTCTGTCCCGTCACCAGAAAAATGCCACGTGGCCGGACGGCCAAATTGAGCACTTGTTCCGGCAATCCTAACTGACTGAATTCGATGGCATTGTCCGACAATCGACGCATGGCCATACATAGACGTCCGCCCGATAGGAATGCTTGCGCACGCAGTCGGCAATTCGGCGTCGAATACGCAAAATCCGCATCGCCGCCTAACTCGGAGAGGCTGGCGATGGGATCGTTGTGGAAGTGATTATCTGCCAACCAGGAATTCAACTCACCCGGCTCAAGGGCAATGCCCTCCGGATGCGGAATGAGAGAGCGACCGGAACGGATCCAGACGGCTCCACCATCAGTGAAATGAATGTCAGTAACATCCGGATCGGATAAAACGGCTTCAAGGGCGGTGGCTAGGTTCATGGTCGGCTTTCTTATGGCGGTTGAAGTGTTGATTGATAACTAGTTGGGGCTGTCGATCTGGCGGTTGACCGTAAAGATCTGGCCGTTGCTTTGCGTCTGAGTAGAAACAAGGTTCAGCGTCGTGGCGGACGTCGGATTACTGAGCTGAATCGGAAACCCCCATGCGTCGACTAAATCTGATGCAGATAGGCCTGTTGCCTGAAGCACGGTCGTTAACGCCGAAGATGCGCTGTCGATACAAGGCAGGCCCTGCTGAGCCAGTGCATCTGAGCAATCTGCTGACCGGAAGAGGTTCAAGGCGGTGCCACCTCCCTCTACCAACCGAGCGGCGTAATACTGTTGGAACCACTGCACCAGGCGATCAAAGGTGTGCATCGTGTCCCCGTAGATCACGCCCTGGAGCATCTGTCCATCGACGACTTCCCAGATCGTGACGGCCGGATCTGCTACCCATTGGCCGGTGGCATTCGGTCCAGAGGTATCCGTTACGGACTCTGGTGGGATCCAGAAATAAATCTTGCGGCTAGCCAGCTGACCAGACACGCCTGTGCAACTGGAGGCATCCGTACATGGACTGAAAGTCTTAAGGTCGGATACCCAAGCCTGGACGTTGTAACGAGGGTTGGTCTCACCGAGCGCCGTTAGCAATTGGCTGCCACTGATCGTGCCCGGATTGTCGAGCACGATCATGGCCTGGCTTGCGTAACTCGCAGCACCACGGCTACGCAATAGGTTGTCATAAGCGGTATTGAGTCGATCCGCGAGTTCTTTCACATAGGCGGCCTGGTCGTCTGTGCGCGCCAACCGCAGACGGCGGTTAACGTCATCAGACAGACTCACGGCGACTGCCAGAAACCCCAGCAGAATCGCCATCAGAAAGAGCAGCGTCGTACCGCCCTGTTCAGCAGACCGCCCCGTGAAATGCATCAGCGTGACTCTTCTACGAGCACGTCGAAGGTGCCGATTTCTACACCACCTGTACCCAGCGTCGCACGACATTTGGCCGTGCTGAAGGTCACCGAGCTATCCGTCTTGCCGTTGCAGACCTGCAGCGCTTCACTGATCACAGCATTCTGAATATTGTTAGCACGCAGGTAGTAATACCAACCCAGACCACCTGCCGGTGTTGCTTCTCGGTTAATGGTGATATACGAGGAATCACCATATTTTGGGGTCTGCAGCTGCGCACCCGTGGAATCAACCGGCTGCTTTTCCAGATAGGGACCTGCCCAGGTCACAAGGCCAGGCAAACCACAGTACATGTTGGTTCCCGTTGGCAAGGTGCTGTCCCAGAGCGCGCCGGGAACCTTGGGGTAGCACCCCATATCCGCTTTAGCGCGCTGCATGGCCGATGACATGCTAGACATAGATGACATCATGGAGGTTGCTTTGGAACGGTCGGTTTTAACCATGCCCGACATGGCAGCAAGCATGATGCCGATGATCGTTATGGCAACCAGGATTTCAGTCGTTGTGAAGCCTCTCTGGGTTTGGCAGTGCCGTACGTTTGGAGCCATGGTGGCGATACGACGCAGCAAACCATACTTGATGGCACGTTTGAGATTCATGAGGCGTTTGTAAGACATGGTGGTTTTCCTTTAAGAATGAAATAAGTGGTGCTGTTACAGATTGGAAAGCACCGGCCCGATGGCCGGGTAAAGGACAACATAGGCCAGCGCTAAGACCAGCAATGCCATCAAGACCTTGCTGGTCAGGTCAGCGATGTCGGAAAGTTTTTGGGTGAGGATCTCGATGTCGTCCTTCAGATCCAGCACAAAGCGATCAAGGCCGTCCGGTAGTGAACCGGAACTTCTAGCCGCCAAGAACTGGGAAACGACAAATCCCGGAAACTTGGCAGCAGCAATGGCCAATGTGTCGTTGTCGCCACCCTTCAGTCGGCGTCCCATGATCGTCAGCGAGTCGCGTGAATCAGTTCGGGCAGCGCTTTTAGATAGCATGAAGCAGGTCTCGGCAGGATTAATGCCGGCACGATCCAGTACGGAATAAGCCCCCCAGAGCATGGCGTGGTCGTTTCTGACCGATAGCTGATGCACAATTTTGATCCGGTCAAGTTGGGCCTTGAACCATGCGGAATTGATCCCCCACCAGACGAGAGCCGGAATACCGAGATAGAGGCCTAGGGTGGGCCACGGGTTCTCCTGGGTCCAGCCAACAAATGCGTAGAACGCCTGGATCGAGTCAGGAATCTTGAGCGTGCTGCCACCCTGTTTGAGGAACTTCATCATGTTGGGCGCCAGCCCTAAAAATACGCCCGGCAGACCAGCGAACCAGACCAGCGATACCATGATCTGCGGCATGCGGAGCATCCCCTTGATGCTTCGCGTCAATCGATAACGGTCAGCAATCTCAATAGAGAGGTTGGCAAAAGCCTTGCCGTAGTCACCCGCCGTTGTATAAGCCCCAACGACCATACATTCCCGCTCATCGAACTTCGCCAGACGCATGGCATCCGCAGGTTTATGGCCCTCTGCCAGCTGCGCGGCAAAGATGGCCACTTGCGTCTTCAGACGCTCGTCATCCAGATACTCCAGACCGCCTGTAACGGCTTCGACGGGGTCGCCCTGATTTGTAAGGCGCACACCCAGCGTGCGGTAAAAACGCGCAAGCTCGCGCTGATCCGGCACTGCACCCAGCCAGGTGGACAGAGTCTCCAGCGGATTCAGGCTTACATCCGCTTTGGTCAGCCCCATTTTCTTTAGCTCAAAGAGCGCGACTTCCGGGTCTTCCGCGACGATCATGCCGCTCACCGGACGGCGGTGCTGGATGGTTTGCGCTTTAAAGCGATAGGTCAGCTTCATACGCCACCCCGATGAACCGAGACGCTGAGCGCAGCCATCTGCCGACATATCAATGCTTCACGCACTTCGCCCAGCTGGATGACATCAGGGGCTTTACGCAATAGCCCCTTGAGGATTTCGGTCGCACCATCACCTTCGTCGACTGCACTACGCGGGACCTGGTATTGCATCCACAGCCCCTTGCTATGTTTCTGCGGATTTTCAATGGTCTGGATCCACTGATCCGATAGCATTGTCTGTTTCATAGTCATGCCCGCACCAATTGGTTGACCACGTCCATACTCGTCAGCCCTTTGGCGACCAGGCGCATGGCATTAGCCCGTAGCGTCCCGTTCGGGTCAATCCCGGCCTGGGCAATCGCATTGGGTGGGCGGTCTTCTTCGATGGCTTTCACCACGTTGGCGTTCACGTCGAGCAATTCATAGACCATGTGACGCCCGTGATAACCCGTGTAGTTACAGAACGGACAGCCCACCGGACTTGCCTGATGGGGCGTTGAAGCGGTTGAGCGCAACCAGTCGGCCGACAGCTGGGCCAGAACTTCGGCCCGATCCTCCGGGATCTTGCATTTAGGGCATAGACAGCGCACCAGACGTTGGGCAAGAATCCCCAGAAGGACCGAGGCAAGGCCTGGCATGTCCAGTTCAAAGAGCTTTAGCCGGGTAATCGCGTCAGCCGAGGTGTTGGCATGGAGCGTTGAGACAGCCAGGTGACCTGTATTGGCAAGTTCGAGCAGTAACCGGCCAATCTCTGCATCACGAACCTCGCCCTGCAAGATGACATCAGGGGCATTACGTAATAGCCCCTTGAGAATCAAGGCCGCCCCAGCACCTTCGTCGGCGGCACTACGCGGGACTTGGTATTGCATCCATAGCCCATGGCTATACTCAATCGGGTTTTCGATGGTTTGCACCCATCGCGACACCGGGTCGATCAGCTTCAAGGCGCCATAGAGCGTGGTGGATTTACCTGACCCGGTGGGGCCGGTAACCAGGAACAGGCCCGTCTTCATCTGGCTGTAGCGGTTAATCTTTTTTTCTGTAACAGGATCAAAGCCAAGCTGCGTGAGATCGGCCGCATCAGCCTGTTGGTCAAGAATACGCATTTCCATTGAGGCAAACGCATCATCGCCGCCGCTATTGCGACCAATCAGCATGGCGCGGAACTGGTAGCGGTTAGCAATGTCTGCAAACCGCGTGACCTCATCGCCTTTCAGCGCGAACCGGTGCTCAATCGGGTTATGCTGAATTTCCTGCTGTTTGCCGCACTCGGCTACAAAGTGGTTGATGAGCCGCTTGTAGACATCCCAGCTGACAAACCGGAAGATTTCGCCTTCACCGCTGACTTTCAGACGAATGACGCCGCCCGTGTTGGTGGCCATCGACTGGAACATGATGTCGGACGCACTCTGGTAGCAGGCGTGGCGGATTGCGCACAGCACCAGCTCACGCAACAAACCAACGGACCCCTCGTCCTCAGGGTTAGCGTTCTGCAGACGGGTCAGCGCTTCATCGAACAATTCATGCGTGTTGGCAAAGTGCATCCGGTAGACGCTTTGAATCGTGCGCTCTGAGGCAATGACGCAGTCCACCCGGAAACGCGAGAAAGCGTGCCGCGCCTTATTGCTGTCACGGCTTTCCGCAATCGCCACCGTTAATTCCTCACCCGACTGAGCAACCGGCACAAACCCTTCAAAGGTTGGCATCTCGAAACCGCTGAATTGGCGACTATCGATCATCTGCGCCTGACCCGGCGCAAAGTACGGCATGTTCTCGACCTCGGCATTCACCTGAGCGATCTTCTCGGGGGTGAGAAAGCCGTAGTCGCTTGGGCGCATGATGTCGGTCAGGGATTCACCCGTAACGCGCTGTCGCTGCATCGCGACACGGATATGAGATTCTTTGACACCCGCTTTACGCAGAACATCTTCCAACGTTCTGGGTTGATGCGGCGCCGTTGGCATGCTTTGCGTCATCTGCGGCTGGGCATCAACGGCAGTCCCTGACAGCTCATTGCGGGGTTGTTCAATGGCAAGAACCATCATGCCTCTCCATAGATATCTAGGTCGATCTCAAACGTGTCGCGATCAATCTTGAGTTTCGAGATCCCCACAAACCCCGTTCCTACGGTCTCGGTAAAACGCTTCAGACCGGCAAGGGTTTTGTATTGCCCCTTGATCTGTAACCGGACAAACGACATCCCTGCGGAATTTCTCTGCACCAGGTCGTTGACCGGGCGCAGCGATGAGCCGGTGGCCACACCCTCGGGAACCACCTGATTTAGATCCATCAGGTTGTTTTTTGCGGTGCGGTGCAGTAGTGCCACGGTGTCGGCCAATCGGGTTTCCACCAAAGATGGCGCATCCCCGATCGTCAGACCCGAATCCACGCGTGATTGGACAGTTTTAAGAAGACGTTCTGCCTGATCAGCCTTGGTCGTTGCCGCACGAGCAGAGGCCGCCGCCTGGCTGGCAGCGTCAGACCACTCGTTGCCATACTTAGCGGCGAGCAGAGAACAGGCCAGCAAGATCAGAATTTGGTTGCGTACAGACATAACTCACCATGAGTTGGGATAAGGAGGTGTTGGTATCGACCATCTGGCGGGTACATTCGTCAGGAGCTGGCGCTGACAGCTGATCCGAGATGCCAGCAGCCATTCCCCAGGACACCCCGGCCGGGATATCGAGAATGGATGCCAGCTGGATCTGATCGAGGCTGGTGGTGACGGTGACGCGCCCAGGGGCTCGGTAGACGGCACGCGCCTTATCAAGTGCCCGATCAATCGGAACCACGCTACCGAGTGCAATCAAGGCGGCCGGTTGTTTTTTAGCGAGTTCTGCGACACCTTGGCGTGCCGCCACCAAACGCATGTCCTGGGCAGCCTTATCGCGCTGGTTAAATTCCAGCCGTAAATACTGTGTTCCTGCCCAACCGGAGGCGGCAACGACTGCTCCCAACGCCGTAAGCCGCGCAAAGTGCAGCACAAGGCTTTGCGGGACCCCGTAGAAATCGCCTTCGGTCGGATAAGGCTTGAGTGTGTGCAGAACCGCAGCGATTTCCGTAGACTCGAAGAGCACGATTCGAGCCGGGTCATCATGACGCAGCCCCTTGCTGGCCAGCGCCGGGCGTTCCTTGGTGATCGTCTTAATGTAATTCTGGATTGCCCCAGAGGTATCTGGCGTGCGCGGTGTGACTTGCAGCAGCGATAACGTGCCGGCGTCATAAAGGTAGAGAATCAGCAATCGGTCGCGGTCGCTACCGAATGCAAAACCGGTGATCAGAGGGCCGGCATCCTTTTGCAGCCAGTGCTTATGGCTTTTGAGCAGATGCGCGAGCAATAACAGCCCAGAAATCAGTGGCTGCGAATGTTCTCTGACCCGTTCTGCCCCCGTGGCAAACACCATGCCGAGCGATTTTTGCTCATTGAGTACGCGCAGGTTGGGTCCGAGTTCGCTACGGGTCAGGCGGTTAAGCTGACGCGGCGACAGATTTTTAGCCGCAGGCAGACAGGCATCCTGATCGGAAAACGACAGGATGACACTGCCCGTGGTTGGCTCATCAAGCTGGGCCATCCCAACGTCAGTCGTTTGCCAGAAATTACGTTTATCAGAAGTCTCTGTCAGGAACGTCACCGATTGCCCAGCCTTGGGACGTGCACGCCCAGTAACGGGGCGGCGCACCATGCTTTTAAGACCTGGTCGGATACCTTGCATTAATGGCAAGAGTTTTGCCTTGCCTTGCGCCATAATGGGGCGCAGCTGGGATAGCACAGAGGAACCGGATGAGCTCTTACGCGCCATTACAGTGCCTCAGCCACCAGTGGTTCATAACGTGGTGCCGGCAGAATTTTGGTGTGCACCAAAACAACCGACTCCGTGACACCATTAATGGCATCCGTCGCACCGGCCAGCGCACCAATGAGGGGCAGCTTGGTCAGCCAAGGTAAACCGGTGTTGGTGTCGCTCGCAGCATTACTGCGTGCGCCGCCCAGGATCACCGTGCGGTCGTTTTGCACCATAACCTGCATGTTTGATTGCTTGATGGACTGCTCAGGCATCTGGATAGATCCCTGATTAGTACCCGTCGCAAACGTCGAGAATTTGCCAACGCTCGTCGTCACCGGCAGCAGGGTTAGCTGCACCAGGTTGTTATCCATGATGTCGGGAATGACCGATATCGAGACGCCCTGTGGGGCATAAGCACCGGTTGCAGAGGTCTGCGTGGTGCCTGTACTGCTCATGTTGTTTTGAATGCTCGGCAGATAAGGAATCTGCTTGCCGTTAAACAACGTCGCAGGCACATGATTGAGCGTGACGATCGTTGGCTGGTTGGCAACTCGAATCCGGGTGAACTGCTCAAGAGCTTGCACAACGCTGGTGATGCTGGCGGTCGTGATATTCAGACTCGCAGGGGAAGCCCCGGCAATCGGAGTATTGACCCCTGTCATGTCGTAGTTGAAACTCTTGGTACCGGCTGCGTTCAGGATTTTGTCCCACTTGATGCCGTACTGGAATTCATCGTTAATGCTTACCTCAACGATAGTTGCAGCAACGGTGACTTGCCGCATGCCGTCCTGGCAGTAGTTCTGCACAAAGTCATAAACCCGCTTGAGCGCTTGAGCATTCGCGCGCACGGTGATCATGCCGGTCAGATGAAAAACATTGACCTGGGCATTGCTACCGGCCAGTTGCTTAAAATAACCCTCCAGATCCTTGGGCTCGTTCTTCGATTCGCCCGTAATCACAAAGCTCGATTTGATCTGACTGCTACCGCCGGATCCGCTGCTTGCGCCGCCAGACATACCGCCACTGGCACCACTAGAAGAAGACCCGCTGGCAGCCGGATCCCCGCCAACGGTGAAAGTTCCGGCAAGCTTTTTGAAGAGTGCCGTCGGCAATTTGAAGGTGTAGGTTGCCTGGGGGGCAATAGTCACCGTGCGGTCCGCATGATTAACGACTGCGACATATCCGGCGAGGTTCGCGATTTGCCGAATTGCGGCAATGGTCGAGAGCCCATTAATCTGGACGGCGATGCGTTTGCCTGTGTCCACACCGTCGACAACACCCAGCGCATAACCCTGTTTCGCGGCCAACCCTTTGATCAGGCCGAAGAATGCTGTGTTATTGGCAGACAGGCTAACGCTATCACGCACATCGTCAGCTTCAACTTCGGTCAAAGCCAGCGGTAGGTCGCTATCTGTTTCGGTGACCACATTCGTGTGGAAAGCGCCACCACGAGCACCTTTGACGGCATCGCCCAGGTTCTGGGTGTTTTGTGCTTCGGGAGATTTAAAGGTGTTCCACTGGTTAAATCCAGCGCAACCCGTGACGCCGAGGCTCAAGCCAGCAATCAACAGCGCCAGGCGCGTTTTATGAAATGTCATGATCAGTCCTCTCGCTTGGCTCGTGGCAAGGCGTTGGAATCGTTTTCGATCAAAACGGCCTTGGATTTATTAGAGACGGTGGCGTGTAATCCACGTCCGACAAGCAGTTGATTGAGCAAGCCACCGATACTGTCGACCGGAATTGAGGCCGGCTCACTCAGACGGAAATCGCGCACGCGGCCGGGGCTACTCCCCTCAGCGCGCCAGGACAAACGCCAACCATTAGCCTGAAGGTATTGCTCCAGGGAGTCGCGCAGGGATGCGCCGATAGCTGCTGTGAATACCGGGTAGCCTGCGACGATCGCTGGTTCGGCGAAGGGGCGTAAGCCAGGAGAAAGCGCAAGCTCGGCCGGTGTGGGCGTGGTGGCTGTGTTGTCTGGTGGTAGCTGTGCTATCACGGCTTCTGGCGGTGACTCGGGCGTGGCTGGTGGATCACTGATGCCCTGTTGCGTCGGCTCCGCTTTAGCCGCTACTTCTACAGGCACGGCATTGATGGCCACACGATCATTCCCTGAAGGAATGGGCGCAAGGGTCCCGCCACAACCAGCCAAAGTGGCCCCAGTTAGCGTTAGGAGGAAAAGTCTGGTCAGATCAGGTTTCATACGCAAGATCTCGTTTCTTGAAGGGATCAAAATAAAGTTCAGTCATCACCCGGCGTTTGCCGGTCTGATTACCGTGTTCGTCATAGATCGGCTTTGCTGATAAATGCGCGATCACGTCAATCGTCATGAAGAGGAGTTTTTTGAGGTCAGCGACCGCATAGGCGGCCGCTTCTGGGTGCTCTTTGGCCATCAAGGCAAATCGGGCAATAGATCGAGCGCATGATTCAGCGTGAAAGCTGGTGATCGATCCCGCGTGGCCAGTTGTGAGCAATTTGAGGAAATCGTAAGACTCACTGCCGCGTAGCTCTGCCAGCAACACCCGGTCTGGTTTCATGCGCATACAGCTCGCGATCAAACTCGATGGCGATACTTTGGCAAGGCCTTGGTCATCCTTGACGTAGAGTAAGTTCGACTGATTGCCGTGGTTCAGCATGAAAAGTTCTCGCACGTCCTCAATCGTGATCAATCGCTCGTGCCGGGGAATTTCGGCGCAAAGTGATTTCATCAGGGTGGTTTTGCCAGAACCGGTGTCGCCAACGATGCAAATGTTCAGACGTTCCGTAACGGCTTGCCGGAAGAACCCCTCGAAATCACGCTCCTTAAGCTTTGTCGTGAGCTGCCGTTCTGGAATCGTCAGTGATTCAAAGTCACCGGTACTACACCGCCAGATGGCTTCATCAAAGAGCCGTGCCTCTGTGTATTCCGACAAATCCTTGGTTCTATGGTCTGGTCGTCGGATCGTGAATGAAATCTGGCCAGTTTCAACAGCTGGTTCGAGAACGATCTGCACGCGCTCTTTACCTGGCAAAGTTCCAGACAAGATAGGCTTTGTGTTAGAGATAGTCTGCTTGCAGTAGCTTGCGATCGCAGCGGCCATTGAGCGCAAATGCATTGCCCCCATTTCTGGAATTTCGATTCTTTCCCAGCCGGTGTCCGATTCAATATAGGCCTCCCCAGGGCGATTAACCACCAGTTCTGTCACGCCAGGACGCTCCAACAACCCTAATAAAGGGCGGAGCAGGGCGAGGACCGCTTCGTTGCCTTGCAACATCGTTAATACCTCACGCGCGTATAGCGCTTGCCGTCGATCATGACGTCGATGTAGTTAGGTGAGCCGGCAGGGTTCATCGTCACAATCTGGCGATATATCCCGACGGGGACGGTTTGTACATCAGAAGATCCGTCGGTGGCTGGAATCCCCATAGATGTCTGTCCGGCAGGTTGTGCAACACAGATTTTTTGTGAGCCGCCGAAACCTTCTGCGCCAGAACCAATGCCCTGATAAATCTGGTTGGACTGTGGATTAAGCGCAAATTCA
Source organism: uncultured Pseudomonadota bacterium (assembly GCA_903870055.1). Taxonomy (GTDB): domain Bacteria; phylum Pseudomonadota; class Gammaproteobacteria; order Burkholderiales; family Rhodocyclaceae; genus Fluviibacter. The sequence continues at coordinate 18,158 of CAIQBG010000036.1, read as the reverse complement.
CCTGCCGGAAGCGCCGATGTGCCTGTAGGGCAGTCGTCAAAGTTGTTTCGACCTGTCACAGCTTCTGATTTGTGATCCGATGTGCTGGCCAAATTGCAATGAGGAAAAGGACGCCCCTTTCTAAGTTCACGGTAAAGATGGTCGATGGGATTTACGCACTCGGAAACCGCCTTGGGGCCATTCGGATTCGATAGGCACAAGAGAACCGTGCAGCCATAGTCATCGGCCATGGCAGATGGTGCTGACAGCCCCAACAGTCCAGTTAGCCAGATGAGGTTAAGCGTGAAGACAGGTCTCATTGGGTGTCCTTACTGGGCAGTAGCCTGGCGTTGCTCTGCCAGAGCAGCAGCCATTCGACAGGCATCCGAGCCGGATCCAGCAACTACTTGTCCACGGAGAACAACCTGGCCGGCAGCCAACGACTTCTGAACGTAGCTCTTAGCGCAGTCGTCATCGTTCCGTTTCAGGATTTCGCTGACTTCCTGAGCAGCTAGCGGGGTGTTCTGACCTTGGGCGGATTTAAAAGCAGCCGCAATTCCATCAACAGATGCCTGTATATGAACAACAGCCGATTGTGTCTGGCTTGACTGCCACAGATTGGCTCCAAGCAGGCCAGCAATGGCAACAAATAAAGCAATACGCGGGGCATTCTGAAAGCGGATGTTCATGGCAGTTTCTTTCTTGGGGGTTTCAGGGGTTGATGGAATAACGGTCGCGGTCGTGGTCAGCCGATGCTTTAACTGCTGGATCGGTTGACTGGCCACAAGGCTGGGATCGGGATCCAGCCCCTCTGCGGACAGAACGTCTGAAGCAGTCGTGGCCAGTTGCCAGATTTGTGGCAAAGCGGTTGCATGGTTGGTTGCGGCAAGCCTGCGAATCTCGATCAGGGCTTGGTATAGAACCTCCTGTGCATCACTTGACAGGGCGGGTGCCATTTCTTGCTGGGTCGTTGAGGTCATGGTGTGGGTGTGACTTGATAAACATTAGAAAAGTCGACATCACGTGCGACGTAAACCGTCACGCGGTCGCCCTGGTTCTTCGATAACGTTGGTGGGATGCTGATGGTTTCCTTGAGGATGGCGGCCGCCATGTTTTCCCCAGACTGCTGTGTATTCTGGAAATACATCTGAGAGGCGCCGTTGTTGTTATTGGCACCACGAGTTGCCGCATACCCGATAGCATCCTGAACGAGGCTTAGCATGAAGGCCGAGCCGATCCGCTCCCACCAGTGTTTATCGATTTCGCCTGAAAGACCGGGGCGGCCAAGAGCGTCAGCACCTGGGGAATCCAGATTCACAATCACTCCCTTGGGCGTCTTGAGGCGAGTCCATAAGACATACATCCGAGACTGACCGGTCTTCATCTGGCCGTTGAATTCACCGCTGATGGTGGAACCGCGCTCAATCAGCAATGTTTTACCGTTGTCGCTATAAACAGGCTTGGAGGTAGTGCAAGAAGCCATGCCTGGTACGCCACTGGTGAGTGCGGTATTGAGTACGCAGTCGATCAGCGTGCCTTTGGCGAGCAGCAGTGATCGGTTGCCAATCATGCTGGCTTGCGCTTTTGCAGTAGCGGTGGGATTCAGGTTGCCAGTGAATTCTCCTGATTTCTGACCAGCACCTTGCAAATTAGCCGTGAGCGCGGGATTAATGGTCGGCGCACCTGCACCAAAACTTGAACCGCTGGATGATTGCTGCTGACCGTCTGTGAAAAAAGTGGCATCCAGACGATTAACTGGGGCCTGTGCTGGAGGCTGGCCTGCCTGACCGGACGCCGTGGACGGGGGAGGTGGTAGCTGAACGGTTCCGTCAAGCGGTGGCGCCTTCGGATTGGGTGGCGTAGCTTGGTCTGGGATGGGAGTTGAAGCAGGGGCGGCTGGTGTTGGCGCTGGTGCTTTGCCGTTGTCGCCCTGGGCCCCTAAATCTTTTGGCGAGCCGGTGGCTGCGCTCGTTGATGCTAAAGGCTTGGCGGGCATACTGGTCGGGTGGCTCGATTTGTAATACCAAACTGCGCCACCGACAGAACCAATAATCACAGCCAGAACAAATAGGATCTGCTTTGCGAACTTGGCAAAGACTGCAGAAGTGCCAGTCATCATTGAACCGGCCAACCCACTAAATGGGCGCACACGGTCGCCAACGACACCTGCTGCCTGGGACGATGACCGCTTTACATCCTCCTTTTGCTCGTTGTTCGAGAGAGAGTTCATGGATGGCTCACTCATGATCCAGATCCCTCTAGGAGCGTGCGTTGATTGGCAGTCGATGCCATCTCGCGATCTGTGCTGAATCCATCGTTCCAGATGCCGACCACTTGCGGCCCTAAGCGAAGCACGAAGCGCTTGGCGATCTCATGAGCGACCAGGACATCGCCATCCATATGGAAATTGACGGTGCTTTCCGTGTCACCGGTTCCTACACGGAAGATTGAGGGTAGTTCTTTGGTGGGCTGTATCCGAATATAGGTAAACCGACCATCGTCCCAGGCGGCAGATGGCGTGATATCTGCATCGCCTGTGAGGCTTTGCATTGTGTACTTCGTGTTTGTATTTGTAGGAGGCGTTTCGGGAGGCTGTGGCTGACCAGCAGGGGTGGGGTGCAAGAGCGCAAGACGCCAAATCCCTGACTGCGTTGAAGCCTCGGGAATCACCCGTAGATCAAAGACGTAGCTACCCCGGTTCGTGACCACGATTAGATTGGTATTAGCCGCGCTCTGGCGTGGCTTCAAAAATACGTAGCGCTCTCCTTTATTCCCAGAGATTTGCCAGCCTGAGGTATCACCGGACAAAGTTGCTGAAGCGCCCCCCAGATTCAAAATCGCCTCGCCAGCAGGAAGCTCAATCTGGCCGACGAAGCCCCGTTTGGCAACGAATCGAATCGGGCTGGCCGCCGCCTCTGCGTTCAGCGTCAATTGCCGGACAGTGTCGTCAGCAAAAGAATAACCGCTTAGAGCAAGCATTAGTGCCCAGGCCATGGCGATTGGTTTAACCACGAACAGCTCCTGGAACCGTCGGGGTCATGGCTGGACGGGTACCAGGTTCTCCACCGGTGCCAGGCAATGGTGTTTGCCCCGCACCAGGTTCGGCTAATGCGCCTCCTGGCGGTGTGGCGGGTGTTGCATTGGAAAGGTCCGGGTCAACGACGTAGCCGGTAACCTTGAAACCAAGCGGATTATCAACGAGAGACTTTTCTCGAGAGAGTGGGGAGGGACCGTCATAGTTGTAAGCAATGGTGGCAATGAATCGCCCCGTGTTGATGTCCGAACCATCCCGGCGTGTTGTCTTTTCAAAGCGGACAACGGCTTTACCTGGTTCATTAGGCACCAGAGTGACGCTCGTCACCTTGATCCGTTCATCGGTGCCGGGTCCAAGTTTCTTGTCGCGGGAATTCGGCGGCTCATAAAGCGTCCGATACTCACGGGCCACTGAATCGCCAGACAGATTCATGACATGATCAAAATCCCGCTGGATCAATGTCCAAACAAAACGCTCCCTGGATTGAACGTAGTCACCAACCCAGTGCTTATCCATGGCCTCAGTTGGCGTGATCGCCTTAGCCCCTGTCATTTCAACAAGCTGCGCATCGCCTGTCAGTTTGTCGACCTGAAATGTGAGTGGCACGATCTTGTAAAAGGGGGCAAGGGCAGCGACTGCTGCGATGGCGAGCAGGGCAGCGGCACTTGATGTCTTCGCAATGAGCCAAGCACGTGCTTCAGATTGCTCAAGGGCGTGAACCCGACTAGTCTCCCAGTCAAATGCGGATTCAGTGATGTCTTTTTTGCTCATAAATGTGTCCTAATGTCTTTAACCCTGATTTCGACGTGCGTTAGCCCGTTCCGAGGCGCGATGAGCAGCAGTGCTGCCACCGGATCCACCACCTTGAGATCCGCCGTTGTTGCTCATCGAGCCACCGCCGCCGCCCTTGGAGCCAATCGCTTTGGTCAGAGCGGAAACCATCTTGGGCAACGCTTGTCCGGTAGCTGCACCAACAGCGCCGCCGACAAACGCCCCCATGCCGCTCCCGCCAAATCCACCGCCAGTCAGCGCTTGTGCGAGACGTGGCACTTTCATGCCAAGGAAGGCCAATACAAGAATTTCGAGGGTCATCTGGAGTGCAAGGCCGATCATGTTGAACGGTTGAGCACCAAATACTTCTTCTATTGTTTTTAGTCCTTGGCCGCCGTCATCTATCACACTCATGAGCACATTGCCAAAATTACTCATAAAAATGGTCAGGCTCATGTAGATATAAACGGCAATCAAAGCGTTATGCACGGCGAGGTTGGCAATTTGAGCGATCCAATTATTAAAAAAGGTCTCTGTCTTGCTAAAGGCGCCGGCAACAATGAACAAAGGGCCGAGCGCTAGCAGAAGAAACAGCATGAGCCTCGCTTCAAGCAGCTCGAACATCATGATGATTCCGTATATGGTTAAGCCAATTGCAAGGAGACTTCCTGATGTGACATAAACCAATGCAGTGCCGATCTGAGGGAAGGAGTCCATTGCCTGAACAAAATATGCAGCAACCAGTCCAAGGGATGCGCCGCAATAACAGTCTAGAAGCTGATAAGGGCCCGTTCCATTACATGAAGCCAACCCTGTATTTGAAATGCTTCCGGCAACAGCTTGGCCGAGGCCTGTCTGGAATTCCATGATTGCCGGGACAATCATGTTCTGGAATACGCCAACAGAGAGGCCACAAACAACAAACCAGGCGATCTTGTAATACTTGCCGATAAAGTTTGAGATCGGCTGATGGGTTTCACCACGCATCGTTGCGTAAGCGTATGCAAGTATCCAAATGGTAATAGCGAGCGTCATCGGCGTCGCAAGCACCGTGCACAAGACAGAAGATACCTTGTTGATTACCGTCACCGCAGCTTCGAATGAGTCGCCAATAACAGAGAAACCATTAAATTGCATGGACATGGATTGGGCCTCTATTACCAGTTAGTAACGGGCTTGTTGACTACGAGTCCCGTCTGCGTGTTGATCTTTTTGCTGAGCTCATATTTCTTCTGCTCAACCAGCTTTGTCTCAACCTCGGCCAGAGCGGCAGCCATCTGTACCTTAACCAGAGCGTTTTGAGCATTAGCCTGCTCTGTCTGGATGCGCGCTTGCAGTTCAGCAATTCCCTTAGGGTCTTGTGTGAAGCTAATCTGTTTACGCAGGTCCTCGACGGCCTCAAATGTTGCTTCTGCACCTTCATAGGCCTTCGTGAACATGTCCTTAACCGCAAATGGGGCGTTCAGCTGTCGGTTGCACAGTGTCTGCTTGACCGGATCCTTAACAGTCAGGCAATCAAAGATCATGGCTTGCTGGCGTGCGGCAGAAGCAACCGACGACATATTTCCCGTGGCCACACCGTCGTACATCTGCTTCAAGTTAAGTGGTAAATAGCGTTGAAGCAGTGGATTCGCCAGGACATCACCAAAACCTCTGGCGCCTGTGAGCGCTTGAAACTGCTTGAGTTGTTGCTGGTACTGCATGTACATACTTTGTAGCTGTTGTTGCCATGCGGCAACCTGCTGGATTTGTTGCGCCAAGCTGGCCGCATCAGTGACGGGGATCTGGGCCTGGCTGGAGAGCGGAGAGGCCATGGCAAGTCCGGTCAGAACGGATACCAGCGCATTGCGAAATGGAATGCGGTTCATGATGGCGATTACCATGATGTGATTGGCTTTTGGGGCACAAGATTGGTTGAGCGTGCGTTCTTTATGGCGCGCTCGGTCTTCTCGCGGATAAGTGCTTGATCGCCTTCGAGCTGGGTCAACTGATCGGATATCTGATTGAGTTTGTAAGCAAGGAAGGCGTTGCCAGAGACCGATACGAGCAGCAAGGCAAGAAGGATCTTGATGGTCAGAAGTTTGCGGACGGCTTCACACATGGCATGCTCCAAAGGTGGTGATTAATTGATGCATCCAAGGCGTCTAGCCTTGAGGCGTTCACGGAAGACAGGGATCCAGTCAGAAGGGGCATCGCCCACCTCTGCGCGGATCTGGTCGAGTAGCTCAACGTTGTCTTTTGTTGTCGACAAGATGTCGAGAAAGTCATTGCCTAGGTGTGACAGATCGAGATGTCCGATGACTGATCTATGCCCCTGCTTGATAAGGAATTTGCGGCTATCTTCACCAAAGCTTTTTATGATCTCGAATTCCTTGTGCGAGAGCTTGAATCCTTTGATGTACTGGTCGGCATCTGCCTTCGGATTTGGCAGGAATATCTGTGTAGCAGACTGTTCAACCATAGCCGCGACGTGCGGCGTTTTAAGGATCTGGTCAGGTGACTGGGTATCAAAAATCCCCATACCGTTGAGTTTTCGGATGGTGTACTGCTTATCGACTGCAAATTCCGTAAAAACAGGGAACTTAAGGCGCTTCCAGAATTCGGCCATGACGTACATAAACCGGCGACCATCAAGAAGCGACTCTGTGAGATGCAGTAGGTACATCGTCACCGGCGCGAGCACTGTCGGATCGTTCAGGAGGTCTGTGTCGTCAAATCCGAAGATCCTGCCGCTCGAAAGGTCTGTAGTGTCCTCTGGATTGTCGAGCACCCAGGCAAGGGCGCCGCTCTCATCTGCACACCACTTGGCTAAGTGAGCGCGCATGCCATCCGGGTCATGGTCATTCAACTGCTGGCGGACAACTGACAGCCGTTGTAGTTCGCGCGGGAATTCTCGTACTTGCCTAATGGCGCGGTTTAAGTCGGCTTCATCGGTAGGAGTCAGCTTTTTGGGGATCAGAGACTGGATCAGTTGTTCTTGGAATCGCAGGTTCTGTTCCGATGGCGGCAGTTGTAACGGGTTAAATCCTGTTGGCGTTCCGCGCTTAAGGCAGCGATAGTTTCCACCGAGTGCCCGGATGGCGATTTCTGCTCCTCGGTCCTTGTCGAAAAAGACAATCGTCGGTTGATATTTCAGGCTCATTACCAGCAGGAATAGCTCCAGCACGGTTTTACCGGACCCTGTCATGCCGATGATGATGGTGTTTGCAGGCGTTTTTTTGTCGGTACTGTCTTCCTTCTCAGGTGAGCCGTGCCAGTTAAGAAAGAACGGGCTTAGGTTCGGCGTTTTAACGATCGTGACGGCTTCGCCCCAGGGGTTGCCATTGCGCTTACCAGTGGAAAAACCATGGAGGGACGATAGTCCAGCAAAGTTGAGGCTTGTTAGCGTTGCGACACGGGGTCGGTATTGCCAGTTACCAGGCAACTGTGCGAACCATCCAGCATCGGCCAACAGGTCGACCTGGGCAGCCAAGAAACTTTCATTGTTGAAGGCACGGGAAGCATCTGCTAGTGCATCAGTGATGCCTTCTGGGCTTTCGCATAGTACGGACAGGGTATAGTGATACTCACCCATAACAAACTGGCTGTCTGCAAGGTCATTAAGGGCCTCGTCCAAATCGGCAATCTGAGATGTGGCGGAATCCTCTGTGGAGGTCAGTTGTTTTTTCTGCGTTTCAACGGCATCTTTGGCCGTGGACTTCGCCAGAATCGTAAAACTTTGGGTTTCTATAAACTCGTAGGATTCATAAAGCAGGTCGTCCAAGCTGCCTGGCGAGGTATGGCTTGGGTAGTCCTTGATATCCAAGATTGCGCCATATCGTGAAGTTGTTGCGCCACGTATTTCCAGACGCTCGCCAGCAAAAAACAACCGGCTAGTAGGCAGGTATTGTTTGACATTCGCTGCTTTAAGTGGAACTTCCTGCCAAAATCCATTCAGAAGGAAGCCATAGAGCGCCAGTTGTTCGGAATAGCTGTGCCCATTTTTTTCGTAGATCTCAAGTCGCTCGACTCCGAAACGCGACAGATTTGCTTCAATCATGGCCGCGTTCTCTAGTGCGACCCGAATGGCGTTTTGCTCACGGACTTTGATTTGAGCGAGTGACATGGCCTCACGACGCCGGTTCTTTGCTGTCCGCAACGACCATTCTGGTCGATACGCGAACGTAAAGTACGTGTCGTTAACCATCATCTGATAACCAGACAGGCCGTCATAGTATTTGTCGGACATGTCTTGTGCAAAAGGCTCCTGATATGTTCCGTCAAGGGAACCTTTGACGCGGCGGCGGATACGATGAACCCAAATCCCGCTGCCATAAGGCAGTCCTTTGCAGAGTTGATTGAGGCCGTTAACACGAATATCCAAGTCTTCAGGATCCATGGTTTCAAATGGAATGCCCTCGACGCGCCAAGACACTAGAAATGCACCATCATCGTTTTTTACGACGCATGGGTGAACCTGGGCTGTGTGCGGAACAAAGTCACCGAGGTAAACCTCATTGTTGGCAACGGATTGAAGGCTGCTTGGCTTACGCATGTTGAAGCGCTCCGTGCTGCATTTGGCTGGAATAGGGCGGGAAACGCATCCCGGTAGAATTGAAAGGTCGACCAAGACTTTTCTCATCCACCGATTTCGGAGCGTTCCCCATGGAAAACGATTTGTATGTGTTACCGCTGATTGCTTTAATAGCTGGAGCGGCACTGCTGTTGATTAGCGGTATTTTTTTAGGCATGCTGATACCTGTTGTCACAAAGTGGCGTGTCGAACGACAGGCGCGCAGCGCCGAACTGAAGTGGCAAGTTTTTAAGCAGCGATTGCCGGTGGTAACGCTCAGGAAACGAGAAGCCGCCTGGCGTGGAGGGATTACCAATCTTCTGCCTCAGATTGAATGCGACATCCTTAACGAAAACGGTGAATGCGTCGGAAGGCTCTGTTATGTGCTGTCGCCAATTGCAGAGTGCGTTTATCTCTATGAGATTGAGATTTTTAGGGGTTATCGAGGCAAGCTGGGCTATGGCACAGCAGCGGTTCTTGAACTGAGCCGAGTCAATAGCAACCTTCCAATAATCCCCGATCAAGAAATGGGCACTGAGGACGCTCTTAAGTTTTGGAAGAAGCTTCATAAACTTGCTACGCAGAACCAAGGCTGCCCAGTGAAAGGCACGATCAGTAATAGTGCGTGGGCGGCCGAACGTCAAAAATGGCCACACCTTCAATTCCAAGAGAGCTTGTTTGCGCATTTCAAAAGCTTCCACAGGGATCGTTTTCTTGCTTTTCAAATCGAGAAATTCCCGACGGCCACTGATATCGAGGGAATTCAGACCCCGGAATTTCTTTCGAGTTTTCAACCGAACCGATGAGTTCGTTTAGGTGACGGTCCAGAAGCTCAAATCGCTTTTGATTGTCAAATCCATGCTCTTTCCATCTGCACATGGATTCGTCCACCGAAGCGCGGTGGACGCCATATACGTGGCAGCCATCAAAGCGGTTCTGGTTCGAGATGTCATGCAATTCATGGTCGGATGCCTGAATAAATGCGTAGAAGCGGCACCCGTGGCTTAAATTGATCAGAGCTTTGCTATCAACAAACCACACGAGACGGGCTGGATATTCCGCATTGCCAGTAAAGTTCCAATCAGCTTGCCGGAGTCGTGCTTCGAATTGCTCCTGAATAAGTTCTGAGGAAGGGGCGGGATATCTTCCAAAGCGCTCTCGACATGCATCGCGCTTGTGGATCAAGAAATCCACTGAATTTTGCAGGTTTTCCAAGTCATTCCGTCGAGAATCAGCATCGACCCAGAGGCGATCAAGATACCAATGGATTGAATGTCGGCTCTCCTTGTCGGCAACTACTAAGTAACAGCGAACTGCTGCAACAGCAGCGATACACGCTGCGATGACGCCAACCGAAAAAATAATTGCCATAAGTTGATTTGTCATGTCAAACCCCTTGCCGTTTCGCTAACCACGAACCCGTCAAACCGACTACTGGGGATTCCTGACGGTCGGCAACTAGAACCTCACATTGCTGGAGCACTCGATGACATATCTGTTGGAATTGATCAAAAAACAGGTATCCATTACTGTGTAGACCACACAGCGTTCCGGTTTGCTTTTGAGATTCCGCAGGACGATCCGAACTTAGTGAATGTGCCGGATTTTTATGCGCAAGAGCCAGAGTCTCTGTTTGCCATGGCGTTGGCAGCGACGCATCCGTTTTATTCGCTCCTAGAAGCATCTCAGCAAGATATTTTGGCGGCCAGATTCCTCGCGGACAGGTGTAACGCAGATCGAACAGATCAGTGGTGGTATTACCTTGAAGATCTACCGGTGAGCTATTTGGTAGGACTTGATCTGAAAACAGGGGATGACGCCTATGAGGAATCAGCCCCGATAGACGAGCTCGTTCCATAGACTCGATAAAACAAGAAGCAAAGTGGAACCGGCGCTTGAATTGCCATTGAGTTTTAATGATGGTCGTCAAGTCATCATGGCACGATGCAAAGCCACCACAGGGCATGAATGGAAAACAATCAACGATATGCATGCACAGGTGCTTTATGTAGCTGAGACGAAGCCGGTCAGGTTCGGAGACAAGTGACCGCATCATGAATTCACTGAATAGACTCATTTGACTCACAGTGATTGACCCCGGCTAGCCAGCATGTTGGCATCCTTGTAGTAAGGATAGGTGGCTGCCTGGAACGGTTGCTCGGAGCAGCCGACAATGATTGCTTCTTCCTCATCGAGACGCATGATGTCTTGTGACGTGAATGCTTGGCCGGAGAATGGCGAAGCTCCTGATAGTTCTCGGGATACAAGTTCGGCTGTTTCGTAATTGATTACCTGTAACACTGATCGGATCGGGCACTTCTTCCAGATAGCGTCGAGGCTGTTGTCCAGATGATGGAAAGTGAGCGCGGGCTTAATGTTTCGAGATTCCAGGTCTGGCATTGAGAAATCCAATAACCGTGCGCACCCTGAAACACTAAAATCGTCCAGGGCCAACAACAATCGGCCGTAAATATCTGTGCTTTGACGTGAAGCAATAACAAGGCCCGTAAAAATCCGTATCAGGGGGAATGCTTCGCCTGCGTTTCTGGGCGAATAGTTCAGGTACACGGTAGTCTTCGAACCTTCCTCGTTCAGCTCTCGGAGACTGAATGTGCTGGTCGAGGAATTCCGTTTAACATCTTTGAATTGGAATACATAAAGCGCACTCAAGATAGCTTCACGCGCGCGCCGCTCAATGTCCTTGTTTTGCAGGCACAGGGACAAGAGCTTAATGTCAGATTGAGTGATGGCAGATGGTGCATCGGCAATCGCCATAGTGATCATGGTTTCGAGCGAGTTAGAGCCTGCGCTAACGAACTGCCATGCATGATGAAGGCTTGCATGTGTCTGGAATACTTGGTGTACATTCTGGATAACTAGGATCAGCAATACGACGGCAATACTCACCGTGCCTTGCTTGTCGAAATTCTCGAGCGGGGCAAAGTCATCTAGAATTAGACGGGCCAGATGGCGGGTTGCCGAATACTCATCCTCACTTCCCCAGGGAATGGCATCTAAGAAGTTGAATGTATCCGGACTTTCTGGATCGCAAAAAGCGATACAGCGGATTCGATTGTTTGCACATCCCTGTCGCCATCCGGCTGTGATTTCATAGGTCGCACCACGTGCATCCGTAACAATTGCGCTGCCTTTCCAGGTGAGCAGCGTTGGAATGATAAAGCTGCAGGTTTTACCGCTACGTGGCTTACCTAGGATCGCAACAGGCAGCATGCTGGTGTCAATCAGCGGTTTGCCATTGATACCGCCGATGACTACCCCTGAAGCTTCCGGCGCATCGTATGAAACGGTCTCGGCTAGTCCAAGTTGTGCAACATTCGGCCGATTGAATGACGAAAGGGCCTTTTTGGCGAATTTGCGAGCTTGTTTTACCAATCGTTGGCAAGCATCAGCAAGCTGATATAGAGCTTCGGCACAGGTGTTGCAGGGTTTGCAAGTTAAAAAGCTAAACGCCATTGAAATCCAGGCACAAATCAAGATCGTCTGCACCAGCAGTCCAGTAATGGAGGCGGCATCACGACTGGCGATCCCTTGCAGAAGTTCGAGTGTGGATTCCGGGTAGTAGGCGTATGCGAGCAGGGCCATGCCAGCCAATGCGCCTGGTAGCCACAAAATGGCTTTAAGTAGCGCGCCTGCGACACACAGGATCACATTTAAAACAAAGCTGCCATCGGAATGAATGGATTTCATCTGGTTTTTACTGTTTGTTATTGATTGCGGTTCAATTGCTGAGCGTGCGTTCGGTGACGGTTACGGTGTAATCACCCCGCTTGACGGTATTTATGTCACCCGGCACGACGGGGACGGCGATCCTTACGCTTTTAATACTCGGTAGATCAATGAAGTCGTCCTTGGCGTCGGTCAAACGGAATTTTTCAAGGTTTATGAGGTCATCGATGGACACCAAGACATGTGCGTATTCAAGCTCGGGCTTGACAGGTGCTGAACTAGCAGCAGGGATATAGGCTGCATCAACGCCGACAGATGTTTCTTGGTAGCTGTCATGGCTGAAGATTTCATCGTTTGACTTAGCCATCGCTGAACGGAACTTGATGATGCGCCGCGCAGAGGTTACAGATGGCTTATCAATTTCTGTGCGCATACTCACTTTAGTGGTCGGTGTTGCATAGGCGTCGACCTCAGTCTTGACGGTTCTACGGAACCAACTGCCCGAGTTAGATTGCCGCAGATCACCGGTCTCGCCATGGTCTTTAGTTACCGTCACATCAATCTCGACTAGCTCCGGTTTTGCTGGGATGCTCGAATCGGCATGAGCGATGCTGGCAACGCTTGCGGCAGCAATGAAACTAACGGCAAATTTCTTCATTAAGTATTTCATCTGGATTCCTTTGTTAGGTTTGTTGGGAGCGTGAAGACGTTTGCAGTTCCCACCGTTCGGATCCGTACTGACAGGACTCTCGAATCGCTTCTTTCATTTCGTCCGGAATCGGAGCGTCATCCAGCATCCAGAGTTGGTCGCGAAGTGCATAGGTCATGTCGGTCACATAGCGGTCAATAGATCCATAAACAAAGTCGGATGGTTCCAAAACTTCGTTTCTAGATTGCTTCCCTAGGTATAAGGGGATGATCGCGTGGGCTCGAAGAACAAGCAGAAAGCGCCGCATGTCCAGTTCAAAACTGTTTCGATTAGAGTCGTTTTGACGGCGCAAGGCTTCTTCCAGATGTTCGATCTGTTTTTGTAGGGCGTTGATTACAGCGATCGGATTTTCAATCGTAGTCTTTTTGTCGCTCTTAACTTTGGCAATGGCTGCGCGGGCTTTCTCCATTGCCTCAACCCATCCATTGACTGCCATGCCGGGGCCATCTTCGATGCCAACAAGTTGTTCTAGCGCATCCAGAAGATCATCGCGCTGTTGATGCCAATTGAGGACGCGATCAGGCCGCATCTTTTCTATGGCCTCTTTGAGCGATAAAGCGGGTTTCTCTGTGGTGGTATGCATTGGCGTAGCCTCTGAGCTGACAGTTTCTGCTGGAAATGACATGCCGGAGCTTGTTCGTCCGATGACTATGGTGTGGCCGAGCGCATTCAAACGATCGCTCATCTGTAGCGCATCGCGTTCCAAGGTTGAGCTCATGCACAGCTCGCCAATATCATGTTCGTTTGCCATAAGAGTCACTGTTATGTCCGGCGCTTGTAGTTAACCGGGCAATAGCTGACACAGCCCCAGTAACGGCGGTTCTTGTTCTTGGAACGTAGCGGCATCATCCGTAGGAGCTGGACAAGGCGGTGGTCATCGCGCTTTGTGACTTCACGCATAAACACGAACGTCCCAACGAATGTCAGGATTGACACAATTGCCAAAGGCATTGCGTAGGCTAACCCGACAAACATAAGGATCATCGATGGCGCACCTACTGCCATTAGGGGCATGAGTGGCACCCCCCATAACAACGGGGGGCGCGTACAACCCTTGTAGATTGGGTGGCGCATTAACTAGCGGCACCCATTAACCAACCGGCCGCAGCAGTTGAGCCGCCAATCAGCGTGCCGCCAATGAGCACTTTGCTGACATCTTCAAAGCGAGCACCTTGAAAAGCGACCTTGTAACCAGATACCGCACATGCGGATGCAGCAACAGCTGTGCCACCGGCCTTCATCGTGTCCAGCACAGCGGTAGCGACGTTATTTACCTGGGCGAGTTGTGCCCAGGCCGTTTCCGTCATACCCAGTGCCAATAGTGCAATCGCTCCGCAGCAAGTGGCAGTGCTGCCAATGATCGGTAGATGCTTGCGTAATGTGTTCTTCATCTTGTATTTCCTTTCGTGGTTTAAATCGTGGTTAAATTCGGGCAACTTCTACAGCTTCCCCTGGCTACCTCCGTGCCCCGGGGTGGATGTTTGAGCCAGATGGGGGTTCCACCGCGACTGGTGCCCCCATCGCCTTATTTGGCTCGCTACTCAAGGGTTTGATCGTCTTCGCCAAAACTACAATGCCGCCACGATTTGCTTTGAGGGTGCCAATCACAAAAACGTGGGTTCCTTTGCACAGATGCTCGTAAACCCAGTCCGCAGTCTGGTTGGTCAGCATCACCTGAAAGACATCAATGTGAGTCTGAGTCTCGCCTGAGGAGAGCCTTGAGGATGAGCGAACCTCCACATCAAAATCCACAGTGCAGCGGCTTCCGTTGGAGGCGATTCGTGGGCGATCAATAAAGCTAATTTCGCCCATCAGCTCGACATGGTTGTAGGTCGGTTTCATGTCAGTAAGGCGCCCGTTACTTACGGTTGTTCACGGCGGCTTTAAACGGAGAGCCGGGTGTGAATCGAACGGTGTTTGTCGGTTTTATCTTGATGGACTCACCGGTTATCGGGTTTCGGCCTGTGCGCGCCTCTCGACGCTTGCTTGCGAATACGCCGAACCCATTTATGGCAACCGTGTCGCCTTCGCTTAACGTCCTCATAATGACTTCAAGGGACGCCTTTAAAACGGCGGTGGCAACACGTTCGCTTAGCCCGGTTTCTTTGGCGATGGCAGTGGCGAGTTCATTTTTATTCATGACGATTCTTTTTCAGAGAGAAGGAAGTTGGGACTTGTTCCCGGTTAGCGCGAGCGAGAGGGCTGGGGTTCGTTTTGGGTGGGTGCAGGTTGTTTCGGTTCTTGGGCAGGGTTGCGGCTTGCTTGAATGCCTTTCCAGGCTTCGTTACGAGCCTGGGTCAGTTGTTCACCAAACGACACCGGGATCCCAATACTTTTTGCAGCACGATCTAAAGAAGCAACAGACCGATCTAATTGATCTTTGACCGGATCAAGCGGATAGGCCTTGGCAGTGGTGTCCTTGTAATAAATCGATAGTTCATGGCCGTTAAGGTTTTTGAGGCCATCAGGCAATGTCACATCTGATTTACGGTGGAATACGATGGATTTCCCACTCACCAATTGCACTAGGTGCGTATCGGTTGCCAATATTTCGCCCTTATAAGGCCCGCCGTTTGTGCGGGCCGTATATTCAGAGACACGCGTTCCAAAGTGGATGCGCGCATCCATGAGTTCTGTGCTCGGGACTTCTGTCAGCTCAAAAAGCTTTGCATGCGATAGATCTTTTGCTTGAGGTAGGGGTTGCTGAGCAATATCCGATGTGCGATCTATAGTTCCTTCATGCGGACTACCGATAAAACCGTGCTCCTTTTTGACTTGTGATAGTCCCTCAAACAAGACTTTCTCGGCGTCCTCCTGTTTGAAATTCCGGTATTGTTCTGGCGTCAGAGTGTCTGCGAACTTCGAGATAATTTCATCAGAGTCGATGCGCACATGGCCCCTGTCTTCGTAAATCGCCGCCACAACAGAATCGCCCATGTGCTTGATAGCATCAGGCGTAAACATGGCCGAATAATCGAGCGAATTGGCGGTGTTTTGAATATCAACGATTTTTGCTTCAGGGGCAAATCCAGGCGGTGGCGGTTCCTGTGAAAACTCTGCCAGCTTGCGCTTTTCCTTTTCATCGACCATCACCGCATTTTCTTTGTTGAGTCTTACGATCTCTTCCAAAGCGCCACGGGCATTAGCTTTAAAAGTTGCCTGATATTCAGGTGACTGAGTGCAGTTTTCTGCAATCTGAACGGCGGCAAATCGCTTCAAATCAGGGTGCTGGATTTGGTTGTAGCTTCTAATGTCAGCAATCGCAGCATTTCTGCCGAGGGTGACTCCTTCGATTTGAAATCTCTCTGCTTGACGTTCTATCGCCTTTAGTGCCTTTTCAGATTGAAGAGTCTGGTTGTTGTGCAAAATGTCAACAAAGCTTGTCGAGCTCAACAAAATATCTATGTCAGCAGGAGAAGGCATGTTTCCTTTGGCGAGATCATTGATTGCGGTTTTGGTCGTTCTGGCCCTAAATGCCTGCTGCGATGCCTCACCAAAAACCTGTTTCGCAACATTTACTTCTTTGTCTACCGTAGCTAACGCAGCTTCCGGCATATCGGAAACGTATTGTTGTATTTCAGAGAGCAGCGTTTTGTTTTGAGCCGCGACGTATTTATCGTGGGCGGCTTGTGTGAAATCATCGTTGGCTACTTGATAGGCGATTTCAATTCCCACGTCAGAGTGAACGAGGTTTTTAATTTGATCGCGAGAAACATCTTCACCGCTGATAATTGCCTTCACGGTATCTAACGCATTCCATTGGTCTCTGGAATTGGCATTTGCCAAACTGTATTCGTCTGTGTCGTATCCAAAAACAGTGCCAGCGCGTTTTGCCTCTTGATTTGCCGCGTTATATTTATTATTGGCGATGAGCATTGCGTATTCGGGATATTCCTGAATACCTTTTTTAATACCGGCATACAACTCATCTACCCGCCTTTCGATTTCGCCGTAACTCATATTTTTTGATTCCATATCTTTACCCTTTTAAATTAATTTGATGCATCAGTGGGATTGCGTTTAATTTCAACCGGAGAATTTCCTGATTTTCTGGACATTGACTGTTGGCGAATCTTTTCCATGAGCCGTTGACCTTCGGCAGCTGCATCAGCAGCAATTTCCGGGCGGAATGTTCGGACAGATTCAACGGTCTTAGATCGTTGCGATTGCTCACGGCGTTTTGCAGCGACAGCAGGTGAGTAGCCAACGGTGAATGTTCCGTTGTGCATGGCGCGGACAAGCGCACCTGCGAACAGCACGAGGCTCTTGCGGATGGCGCCGGCCTGTCGGGCACCTTCGAGTTCATCCAGGAGAATCTGGTGTTGAGCTTGGGGAAGGGTTGCCAGAATCCCGGTCAGCGCAGTGCGCTCCTCTGTCGAACAGATCGGCCAGATGAGATCGGTAAGGGTTGGCTGGTTTGTTTCGATTTCAGAATCACCACCACAACCACGCGGCAGTTCCTGACCGTGTGGATAAATTTCCTCGTTGTGGTTGTTGTGATTAAGTGATGGTTCAGTGGTGGTTATGGGTGCCAATTTGGCAGGGGTGGGTGCCAATTTGGCAGGGGTGGTATGCCAGTTTGGCACCCCTGTCAGATTGGCAGGGGTATTGATATCATGCGGGTTTGCGGGTACCCCTGTCAGATTGGCAGGGGTAGTTGAGTTAGCATGGCTGTGGATAACTTCATCATTATCATTTGAGTTATCCACAATGACGGATGTGCGGTTGCGGCGTTTCTTTGCCGCGATGTCTTGGATTTCAACAACATTCAGTACGTAATTCGTCGAACGACCAGGGCGCTCGTGACGAGATATCAAGCCATCCTCTTCTAGCGAAGCAAGGTGGCGAAATACTGTACGCTCACCCATTGAGCACTTCTCAATGATCGTTGCAACAGACGGGAAGCAGTTCGTTCCTTCGTCGTTGGCGCTGTCGGCAAGTGCGAGTAAGACCATCTTTTTTGCTGACTGGATGTTTACCTTCCAGACGTCAGTCATCAGCGCAATGCTCATAGCGCTACCTCGCGTGAAGCTTGGTTGCTCTTGGTCTTTCTGAGAGCCTCTACGTTGATTTTGTAAAGCGCTGTAGGGATATCTGCTCGTTTCTCGATATGGATCACGCCAGCAGCGTTTAATTGGCTAAATTCGCGGCAGATTTCGTCTTCAGACATCGACGTTCGTTGCAATACGTCCTGCATGTCTGAAAGGACACCATACCCATCGTCATTGGCATCAGATGCCAAAACGAGCATGACCATCTTGTTTGTTTCGTTCAGGCGCGAATCCCAAACTTTTTGCATTAATGCAAGGCTCATACAGAACCTCCGTAAATACGTGATGCAGGAATTGGGCGGAGCATTTCCCCTAAAATGGCAAGGCAACGCCGCAGTTGCATACCTTTAACCATTCTTTGAAAGGAAAAACGCT
>CAIQBG010000035.1 GCA_903870055.1 uncultured Pseudomonadota bacterium | reverse complement strand
CTTGTCACGATTTATCCTAAACAAAATACAATCTTTTGTCTGATCGTCTATCTGACGTAGTTTCAGCCAATGCGTATCTGGTAGATTTAGAAGTTGCAAAACACCGCCTGACAAATGGGTGTCTCCTCAACCGAAGGCGGTTTTTGGAAGCCTAGCTCGTCTAGGCTTCCACTTTTCTACTGTGCAACAAATAAATCATGATCGTCTAATGATCTGGGTAATTGAACAAATCTCGATAAGCAACAGTAAGGTTTACCTCAAAGAGGTAGATAGCGGTATTGAGCGCGTTATTTCTGTTCCCGACGCACTGGATGCAATGATGGTTGGAGAGTCTCTGTTTATACGTTCTGCAAACCATCTTTGGGAGGTAAACCCTACTGACGGATTTCGAAAACGTGTCTCGGTGACGCAAGCATCACGTGAAGTCATTGAACTCTTTTCAATGACGTAACAGGGTGCCTTGCAAGCTGCTATCTATCTAACGTACCCGATAGTAAGGGAAAGCACTCCTAACAAACCAGAGGTCACTGCTAATGCTTTGGTTGTTTCTCTTAAAGTCTTCTTCAAAAGACTAGATTTTATCTTCACGCTTTATACCCCAATCATCTAAGCCATTTGCATATCGGTTGCATATTTAGTTATGTATCGGCATCAAATCAGGACGACCGTGTTACCGCGGAGTGTGTCGTACGCACGCACAAGGTACTCAGGGTAGATACGTTTAATTTTTTGCACGTAATGGGCTATCTCGACCAGACTAATTTCGATCAGCTCTAGTAACACCCATTCCGTACTTGTCGGATTACGGACTTCAATCTTGTAGGTCATGATTATTATAGATTTGTTGTTTGCCCAGGACGATTGTATTATTTTGTCCAGGACATGGAAACTCTTGTATTAGAGGCCTTAACTGCTGCAGTTGTGGCCTTACTTACCAGGCTGAACCACTGACCAAAAGTGGCACCTTTTGCAATAAGAAGCTGTGTGGCGATCTTTGATCTTCCATTGAATCGCGCTTTGTTTATGACAAAATCACCGTGCGGCGCGGTTGTCCAGTTTGGTGTGTTTTTCCCACACCCGTCCCACGATTCCAAAAGTTCTTAAAAGGGACATACGGGTTGCGCTATCGCACTAACTTCAGCAAGAAATCGACGTTCTAAAACGACAGAAGCCGCATATATATGCGGCTTCTAGTAATGCTGTGGTGCCCAGGAAGAGACTCGAACTCTTACACCTTGCGGCGCCAGAACCTAAATCTGGTGCGTCTACCAATTTCGCCACCTGGGCACATCCAATGCGGGCACGATTCTACCACTAAAAGCGCCCTTGCTTGCAGCCGTTATACTTCGATTATGGCTGTAGATCATTACGAGAACTTTCCGGTTGCTTCACTGCTGCTCCCGAAGCAACTGCGCGCCCCGGTGGCTGCTATCTACCGCTTCGCCCGCAGCGCCGATGATATTGCCGATGAAGGCACGGCCAGCCCGGAAGAACGACTGGGCAAACTTCAAGCCTATGACGAAGCACTACAGGCTATTACGGCCAGCCGCCCGGTAGCGCCTGAACTGTCACCAATTTTTGAGCCGCTGGCCCATGAACATCAGAAGATCGGCCTACCGCTTGCACCCTGCCATGCCCTGCTTTCGGCATTTATGCAGGATGTGCATCAGACCCGTTACGCCACTTACGCTGCGCTGCTGGATTACTGCGCCCGCTCGGCCAATCCGGTGGGACAGCTCATGCTCTTTCTATTCAATGCGGATACACCGGATAACCGCCAGGAATCTGATGCAATCTGTACCGCCTTGCAACTGACTAATCACTGGCAGGATATTGCGATTGATGCCGCCAAGGGTGCGGAAGGTCGTATTTATTTGCCACAGGATGAACTGGCTGAATGGGGCTATAGCGATGGCGATATTCTTTCCGGCCAAGCGCAACGGCAGGACCCGGCGAAGTGGGCTCGCTTCATGCGTTTTCAAACACAGCGTGTAGCAGATTTGTTTGCTCAGGGACAAGCGCTACCCGCCCGCCTCGGCAAAAAATCCTGGCGGATTGGCCAGGAGTTAAGACTAACGGTGGCCGGCGGCCGGCAGATTCTATCCAAAATTGATGCCGTAGCTGGAGATGTTTACCGACATCGCCCTGCACTGAACTGGCGCGACTGGTTAACGTTACTCATCCGAAGATAGCGCGGTTGCACTACAATCTTACCGGATGGATACTCACGAATACTGCCAACAAAAGGTTGCCGAGAGCGGCACCTCGTTTTACTACGCCTTTCTCTTTTTGCCGCCTGAAAAACGTCAGGCCATTCATGCCCTGTATGCGTTTTGTCGCGAAGTGGATGATGTGGTTGATGAGTGTGAAGACCCGGCTATTGCCGCAGCCAAACTGAGCTGGTGGCGTCAGGAAGTGGCGCTGCTGGAAACCGAACCCGGGCAGCCACAACCTACGCACCCGGTGATGATTGCGCTAAAAGCGGTACGGAAAAACTTTAATCTGCCCGTGGAGTATTTCAACGAGATCATTGACGGTATGGCGATGGATCTGGAATACAGCCGCTATCCCGATTTCAAATCCCTCTCCCTTTACTGTTACCGTGTTGCCGGCGTGGTGGGATTACTGTCCGCCGAGATCTTTGGTTATAGCGACCGCAAAACCCTGCGCTACGCAACCGAGCTGGGCACCGCACTACAGCTAACCAATATTATTCGTGACGTAGGCGAAGACGCCCGCCGCGGCCGCATCTATCTACCGGTTGATGAACTGCAACGCTTTAATGTGCCGGCGGCCGACATAATGAATGCGCGCGAAACGCCGGAGTTTGTAGCGCTTATGCAATTTCAGGCAGAACGCGCCCAGTCTTATTACGATAAGGCACTAGAGACATTGCCCGTTGTTGACCAGTCTGCACAACGCCCTGGCCTGATTATGGCTGCGGTGTATCGTACCCTGCTGGATGAAATCACCCATGATGGTTTCAAGGTGCTGCAGCAAAAAACGGGGCTACCGCCGCTACGCAAACTCTGGATCGCCCTGAAAACCTGGTTTAAGTACTAATGGCCCTGTTGGCTGCAACGGCTGGCTCGGCTGCCTCGGCAAGCAAGTCTGTTGCCATAGTGGGTGGCGGCTGGGCCGGTCTCGCATGTGCATTAAAACTGGCCCAGGCAGGCTATCAACCGATAGTCTTTGAATCAGCCTCCGAGCCGGGAGGCCGTGCCCGCCGTGCACATGTTGAAGGCAAGCACCGCGATAACGGACAGCACCTCATGCTGGCTGGCGGCGATTCATTAAATACACTGTTTGCCTCTGCCGGCATTACGTTACCCACAACTGCTTTTAGCTTCCAGAGTGACGCTCGACAACTCTGCGTTCCCCCTAATGCCGGCTCCCTCGGATTAGCCTTCGCGCTTTTACGCGCACAAGGGTTTAATTGGCAAGAACGTTACCGGCTGATCGTTACCCTCCTCCGCTTGAAAGCAAATGGCTGGACCGTACCCAAAGATCAAACAGTTGCTCACTGGTTGCAACAGACAAAGCAACCTACTTCGCTGATTGATACCTTCTGGGCACCGCTAACGTTGGCGATTTTAAACACGCCTCTGGCAGAAGCCGCCATGCACCGGTTAGCACCCACATTGCGCGATACGCTTGGCAAAGATGGGCGTGCGTTAGGCATCCTGCAACCCCCAGGCAACTTGACTGAGTGCATCGTCTCGCCACTCGTTAAGGCGATAGAAGACGCCGGTGGGACAGTTCGTTGTGGTGCACGCGTAGCAGCCATTAATCAAGCGGGGGTTGGCTACGCACTGCTGGTGGGCAATGAGACTGATACTTTGCAATTTGATCAGGTTGTATTGGCGCTCCCCCCTTGGTCGCTAAGCAAGATGGCTCTACCCGATAGCCTACCAACCGCGGCACTGGCGCAATCCTTTGGCGACCAACCCATTGCCACTGTTTACCTGGGCTTTGCAACAGATTTCCACCTACCAGCACCCCTACTGCAGATTCCAGGCCCTACCCCGGGTGATGCACGTGTCTGGGCCATCGACCGCGCCCATTGTGGCGAACCAGGGGTGATCGCTGTATCACTTTCCGCGCAGGGTCCCTGGTGCGAGCTCTCGGGCGATGATCTTGCCCAAGCCTGTCTATTGGCGTTGCAGAACGCAGTTGATGGTGTTCCTGCGTGCCTATGGAAAAAAGCCGTGATTGTGCAACGGGCAACTTATGCGTCTACGCCCGAAGCATTTATTCCGCATCAAGATCTGGAGCCTCTGCCCCACCTGCATCTGGCGGGTGACTGGACACATCCAGAGTATCCGGCAACGCTGGAGGCTGCGGTTTATTCCGGTTTTAGTACCGCCCATCACATCATGCAGCAACAGACCTGATCAAGGCCCCGGTTTTTGGTTAGAATCTAACCACTATGACGATTTGGGCAATAGGCGACATCCAGGGGTGCTTCGACCCCCTACAGAGACTGCTGGATAAGTGTCGGTTTGATCCGGCACAAGATCAGCTGTGGATGGTGGGTGACTTGGTGAACCGTGGCCCACAATCACTGGAAACCCTACGGTTTATACGTAGCCTGGGTAAATCGGCCGTGACCGTGTTGGGCAATCATGATCTTTACCTGTTAATGGTAGCGGCCGATGCGGTGCCGCGCCGGGGTAAGGACGATACGCTGGACCCGATTTTTGCTGCGCCCGATGCGGCCGAGTTGCTTGACTGGCTGAAATCCCAGCCACTTGCCCACGCCCAGACGCTGAATGGTCAGCGCCATCTGATGGTACATGCCGGACTTTTGCCGGAATGGTCTGCCGATGAGGCGTTGGCGCTGAGTAACGAGGTTTCGAAACATCTACGCGGTCCAGATTTCGGGGCGTTTCTCGTCTCGCTCTGGGGCGATACCCCACTCGGCTGGCACAAGGATCTGAATCCACTGGATCGCGCCCGTGTGATTGTGAATGCCATGACCCGGATGCGCTTCTGCTCACGCCAGGGGATTATGGATCTTAAGATCAAAGGCAAACCGGAAAACGCCCCAGAGGGCCATGTGCCCTGGTTTGAAGTACCGGGACGAAAAACTGCTAAAGACACCTTGGTTGTGGGTCACTGGTCAGCTTTGGGTCTAAAGATAACACCCAATCTGGTGGCCCTGGATTCGGGCTGCCTCTGGGGCGGTCATCTCACCGCTGTGAGCCTACCCGAACGTGAAGTCATGCAGGTGTCCTGTACAACTTGTAGATAATTTGTTTAGTTTGATCCAGGTCAAATATACAGCCCAAATGCAGTATGAATTCAGCGTAGAATCGTTCTAATGCACTGCATCATTCTATTGTCATGAATGCTGCGTTAATTAGCTGGAAGAGATCACCATGCTTGAAGAACACTATCTAAAACCCCTGTTTGAACCGGAAAGCATTGCCGTTTTTGGTGCCAGTGATCGCGAAAACTCGGTCGGTCAGGTGCTGTTCCGTAATCTGGTGCAAACCGGTTTTGGTGGACGCCTCTTCCCGATTAACCCCAAACACGAATCGGTTCAGGGATACGAAACATTTAAATCCCTGCATGATGTACCGGGCCGGGTAGATCTGGCCATTATCTGTACGCCAGCCATGAGCGTGCCGAGCATCATTGAACAATGCGGTGAGCGCGGCGTGCGCTTTGCACTGATTGTTTCCAGCGGTTTTGCAGAACGTGGCCATGCCGGTGCAGCGCTGGAACGTAAAGTCCTGGAAATTGCCCGCAGCTACAGCGTACGTATCCTCGGCCCGAATAGCCTGGGCATCATGCGCCCACCGAGCCGTTTGAACGCAACCTTTACTCAGGAACGTGCGCACGAAGGCAAGATGGCACTGGTGTCGCAATCCGGCGCCATCTGTTCGGCGATTCTCGATTGGGCGCTGCCTAATAACGTTGGGTTTTCATCCGTGGTATCGCTGGGTCGCTCGACCGATATCGACTTTGGTGAAATTCTGGACTACCTGGTGCACGACCCGCGCACCCACTACATCCTGCTTTATATCGAAGGCATCCAGAACGCACGACTCTTCTTGTCTGCGCTCCGTTCAGCCGCCCGCATCAAACCGATTCTGCTCTACAAGACGGGGCGCTTTGCCTCCGGTACCGCAGCCGCCCTCACCCACAGCGGCATCCGCAGTGGCTCTGATACGGTATTTGATATGGCGGTGCGTCGTGCCGGTGTCGTACGCGTAAACAGCATCATTCAGCTGATTGAAGGCGCTAAAGCGCTTAACGATCGGCTGCAGCCCAAGGGCAAGCGTCTCGCCATCATTACCAATGGGGGTGGCCCGGGTGCCATTGCTGCGGACCGTGCCAGCGAAGCCGGTATTCCGCTGGCCGAACTGCAAGACACTACGATTCAAGCACTCAACAAGGTGATGCCGACCACCTGGTCGCATGCCAACCCGGTCGATATCGGCGGTGACGCAACCGCAGATCGCTATCGTGATGCCATTAGCCTGTGCGCCGCTGACGATACCGTTGATGGTCTCCTCGTCGTGCTGACACCGCAGGCCATGACCAACCCACAAGCCGTCGCCGAGGTATTGGTCGAGTTGTCTAAAGACCTGACCAAACCGCTGATCGCTTGCTGGATGGGGGAAGAACACACACGCGCTGCCCGTGAGTATTTATCCGGACACAACATTCCGGTGTTCCGTATGCCGGAATCGTCCGTTGATCTGTTCTCGAATCTATCAACCTTCTACGAAAACCAGCGTTTACTGCTGCAGACACCGGCCGCCAAGTCGGAAGGCAATGAGCTACGTATTGAAGGCGCCCGTATGCTCATCGATGCGGTGCTTGCTGAAAAGCGCAAGACGCTGTCAGAGATGGAGTCGAAATCTGTACTGCGGGCTTTCAAGATCCCCGTGGCGCAGACCATGGTGGCACATAGCGTGGCCGATGCTTTAATGTACGCTGAGCAACTTGGCTTCCCAATCGTCATGAAGGTCGACTCACCGGATATTCTCCGCAAAACCGATGCCGGTGGTGTACGCCTCAACATCCAGGATGCCGTATCCCTGCGTAATGCCTATCACGACATTATTGAGACAGTGAAGCGTAAACACCCTGATGCCCGTATTTCAGGCGTATCGATTGAACCGTTTGTATCGCGCAACAACACCCGCGAGGTACGCGTTGGCGTGTTCCGGGACCGCACCTTTGGCCCTGTGATTACCTTTGGTAGTGGCGGCAATGAATCAGATCTCTACCCGGATCGTGGCCTGGCGCTACCCCCATTGAATCAGGTACTGGCCGAAAACCTGGTCAAATCTACCCGCGCGTTCAACCTGCTCAAGGGCCATGGAACAATCCCACCGGCTAATATCGAAGCGATCTATGAACTGCTGCTCCACATATCTGATCTGGTCAGTGAGATTCCGCAGATCATCGAGCTGGATATCAATCCGCTGATTGTCGATGAAGAAGGCGTGATTGCGGCCGACGCCCGCATCGTGATTGATTACGCACCAGCTACGGTAGATCGTTACGCACATATGGCGATTCACCCGTACCCGAATCATCTGGTCGAAGAATGGATACTCCCGGATGGCTCAACCGTAACGATTCGTCCGGTACGCCCGGAAGATGCAGAGATGGAAAAAGAATTCGTCAAGAACATGTCTGACGAAAGCCGTTACTTCCGTTTCATGGACACCATGCGCGAACTATCTAAGCCACAACTGGTTCGCTTTACCCAGATCGACTACGACCGTGAAATGGCCTTTTTGGCCGTACAACTGGATGAAGATGGTTCACCAGTTCAGATTGGTGCATCGCGTTATGTGACCAACCCGGATGGTGAGACCGTAGAGTTTGCGCTGGCAGTCGCCGATAGTTGGCAGAAACGCGGCCTGGGTCGCAAGCTGATGCAGGTGCTGATCGATTGCGCCCGCACCAAGGGTTATACCGCCGTCATTGGTGATGTGCTTTCGGACAACACCAAGATGCTAAACCTGATGAGCTCACTAGGCTTCAAGATTCTGCCCAACCCGGAAGACAACACCATCAAGCGCGTGGTGAAACCACTCACGCACTAAATTAGATGTTCTGGCGGCTGCGGGTGTTTATCGCCGGCAGCACGCCAGGGGTCGGCTGTCGGAACGGCGTGGTCTGTGGCTCGATGCCAAACTGCACATTGATCGTAAATTCGTTTTCTTCACTCAGCGCACCACGGTTCACCGTGAGATATTCACGGAACGGCACACCCATCGGCTCGATGATATAGAAATCCCGCTTCGAACCCATTTCCTTGCTCTTATAGGTGTAGTCCGAGGCACGGAAAGAGATCATGTGATACGCGCCCTTCTGAATCTGTCGCGTACTGGTCACGTTATCGTTAGAGCGCTCGACCAGCATCAGCTGCACAGATCTTAGCTGACGGAGTGCGTCACCCGCCAACCAGGTTTGGTAGCAACGCAGTGATTCGTACTGCGGGTCGTTACGGAAGCACAGCAAGCCTTCCCCATTAATGATCTCTGTACCGCGCGCTGTCTGATTTTTAAAAGGGGATGGCGCCAAACCCAGCGGCACGGCAACCGGTGCGGCAATAATCGACAACATAGACTTGCCGATGTCACTCCACTTGGAGCGTTCGAAATCAATACGCTGGCCCTGAACGTTAAGAAAGGCTTCCAGATCGGAATACCATTTCTCACTAGGCGCTACATCGGACACCTGCAAAACAATCTGGGCATTCTTTTTGCTGTCGGTACTCACGTGCAAACGATCCATACGCGCACTGAACATATTTGGGCGCAAAATCAGTGCCGTTAGTGTAGAACGGGCTTCATCCTGCTTATCGACGAAACGGCCGACTTCGCCCAGATTCAGTGAACGGCTATTGGGATTGAGCGCGATATTCTTTTTATCGAGATAGACCTCGGCACTAATTTTTACGACGCAAGGGGAAACACCTTTGCTCTCCAATACCGTGTACTGGCGCACGACCCCACCGCTATATTCATTAATACTTTCGGAGTAATACTTGTCGGACACCAACGACTTCTGGCTATTAACAAAAGAGCCCACCACTTTGTCGCTGGCCTGCACTTTGGCCTGACCTAAAGCCTCCTGGCAGGTGTTGCCGGTCCCGTCTGCCAGTACTGTTTGCACATCACCGTTTTTAGGCGTCGAAGCACAGGCTACAAGCAAGACGGCGCTCCCTATGACGAGGGAACGCCGCCAATGATTGAGATGCATCACTGCCAGATAATCCGATGAATAACTTAGTTGTTACCCATCGCCTTACGCATTTGCTCGGCACCCTTGATGCTCTGCTGCGTCACCAGAATAGTCACTGATACATGCTGCTGCTCTTTGGAGACCTTACGCTCGGTAACCTGCACACCTTTCAGAATCGCCTGTGAGTTATCGTCGATACGCTCACGCACCGTCTGGGCAACCGTATTGGCTTTCTGGCGGCTTTCCTTGGTGGCCTGGCTGTTGCTGGCCGCGTCTTCGTCGTCACCGGCGGTATTGGTTTCGTTAGCGCTATCAACCTGCGCAATATTCTTCAGGTACGACTTGGAGATAGTCTGTACCGACTTGGTTGACTTCACATCATTCGACATGAATTCAGTGAGGTTACGCTTGGCGCGCATCGTTGCCGTTTTAAAGGCAATCTCCACACCTTCCGGCGCGTTGTTCACTAGCGGTGCCGTCGCCGAGGATTTAATCGAGATCCAGTTACCCTTGTCATCAAAGGTTAGCGTCAGCGGGCCATTGGCTTCGAGAAATTCAACATCAGCGGTACGACCCGGCGTGGCATCTACCGGATTCTTAGGCGTGCTGCTGCAAGCCGTCAGACCCAGGAAAATAGCGGAAGCAATCAGAAACGATTTTTTCATTACTTACTCCTCGTTGAAACTTAGTTGGTAGGCAATACGTATTGTTGTACGACCACATCAGGCCGCTTATATAAATCCTGAACCTTCTTACGAACGACAGGGTCTTTAATCTGAGGGCCCAAAAGATCTGATTGCGTTAAAGGTTCAACCTTCGTTGCCGGATCTTTAGCCGGGGCAACCGGATCGGCCGTAGCGTCTAACGGCTGAACCTCAGCCTTATCCGTTTTATCCGCTTCAACAGGCTGCGTGGCAGCCGGTTTCTTGATCTTTTTACTGGCGGGCGTTTCTGCCTTCCAGTGGTTCAGGCGTTCGAAGTCTTTGTCGAACTTTGAAAACTCACGATCAAAGTTAGATTCCTGGGCACATACTGCCCCGCTGAAAAACGCCAGAAGAATGATCAGATATCGCATTGTGTGACTCATAACGACTCAAGGCTTATAAAGTTAACGCGAAACCGGCATTTTTTAACAAAAAACAGAAATAAAAAACGCCTGGGTGTAACCAGGCGCTTTTGCCAGCATAAAACTCTGATCAGGAATCAAACAGCACGTCGTAGGGATACGACTTCTGGGTCACCTTGGCATCTGCATAAATTTCATTCTGCTTCACATCCTGGGGCTTATCCCACCAGATCGCGCGGCCAGTCTGCTGGTCTGTGCGCCACTCGGGGTTCTGCTTCAACTCTTCGTTGATGAACTTGGTGTGATCCGATACGTAATTAGCTTCGACGCGGGCCATGGCCGGGAACTCCGAAATGTGTGAATAGAATGATTATAAGGCAGAGTCGACTCTAGGCGAAATCTCAGTGACCGCCGCTTCTGCTGCCTCAGTCTCGCTAGCCACTGACATCACCTCATTAGGCAAGCCCAGCGCCTGGCGGTGCTGTTGCCAGAGGCTCAACATATTGCAGAATAAGGCGCCCTGCTCCAGCGCATCATCAAGCGCCACATGCGTATGCGGCAGGTCATCGAACCATTCTTTAGGCAGCTTAGGCTTGATGCAGCTGCGGTAGGGCAGGCCGGATAAGGCCATGGCAAAGGTTTTCATGTCCAGCGCCGACCAGGAGAACGGTGACTCACCCGTAAAACGCATCATGTACCAGAAGACAAAGGTGAAATCGAAACCGGCTGGATAGGCCACGAAGACCGCCTTGCCCGGAAGTGCCCGCACCCATTTCACGTAGGCTTTCATGGCCTCTTTGGGGTCCTGCAGGTCTTTGCGGCAAGCCGCCCAGGCTTCGGGCTCGGTCTTCCACCACTTCATGGTCAATGGGTGGCCTTTGGCATCTGGCAACAGTTCCAGATTGGCGCTAAAGGTGGCAATCAGCTGCTTATCGGCCGTATAGGCGGCGGAGGCAAACGAAAGCATCGAGTGCGGACCCGGTATCGGACCATCCGCCTCAACATCGGTACTTACATAAATTTCAGCCATACGGGATTCTATCAATGAAAAAGGCGGCCCGAAGGCCGCCTTTAGTGGCGCAGATGACTTTACTTGGTAAAGACCATCTTGCCCTTCTTGCAATCCACTTTGATCACATCCTTCGGACCAAAATCGCCTTCCAGGATATGGGTAGCGAGTGGATTCTCGATCTCCGCCTGGATTGCCCGCTTGAGCGGACGTGCCCCGAATACCGGATCGAAACCGGACTCGGCAATCCGATCGAGTGCGGCATCCGATACTTCCAGACCCATATCCATCGCAACCAGACGCCTTTCCAGATAACGCAACTGGATCCGGCCGATATCTCGGATGTTCTTTTCATCCAGCGCATGGAAGACGATGACATCATCAATACGATTAATGAATTCCGGACGGAAGAAGGTTTTCACTTCTGCCATAACGGCCAGCTTGATCACACCGTAATCATCCCCGGCCATTTGCTGAATCATCTGACTGCCCAGATTGGAGGTCATGATGATCACCGTATTGCGGAAGTCGACCGTACGTCCCTGACCATCGGTCAGGCGACCATCATCCAGCACCTGGAGCAACACGTTAAACACATCCGGGTGTGCCTTCTCCACTTCATCGAGCAGAATCACGCTATACGGATTAC
This sequence comes from uncultured Pseudomonadota bacterium, assembly GCA_903870055.1. GTDB lineage: Bacteria > Pseudomonadota > Gammaproteobacteria > Burkholderiales > Rhodocyclaceae > Fluviibacter. Next base: position 15,728 of record CAIQBG010000035.1, on the reverse strand, counting down.
GGCGTACGGCCTCGGTGAGATAACCCCCTTCGTCGTAACCCACGTAACCCGGAGGCGCACCAATCAGACGGGCAACCGAGTGCTTCTCCATGAACTCACTCATATCGAGGCGGATCAGGTGATCCTGCGAGTCGAACAGGAATTCAGCCAGCGCTTTGGTCAATTCGGTCTTGCCCACGCCCGTTGGGCCCAGGAACAGGAACGAACCATAGGGACGATTTGGGTCCGACAAACCAGCACGCGAACGACGAATGGTTTCCGAAACCAGACGCAGAGCTTCCTTCTGACCAATCACGCGGTTGTGCAGATAGCTTTCCATCTGCAGCAGCTTGGCGCGCTCACCTTCCATCATCTTGGCCACCGGGATACCGGTAGCACGTGAGACGACCTCAGCGATTTCTTCGGCGCCGACTTCAGTGCGCAGCAGCTTATGCTTGGTGGCCTCGGCATTGGCGGCATCGCCCTTGATTTCGGCCGCCTTGAGTTTGGCTTCCAGCTCCGGCAGTTTGCCGTACTGCAGCTCTGCCAGTTTGTCGAACTGACCCTTACGTTGCAGTTCGGCCATTTGCAGGCGCAACTTTTCGATCTCTTCGCGGATATGGGCAGAACCCTGCAGCGTTGACTTCTCAGCGCGCCAGATTTCCTCTAGGTCAGCGCATTCCTTACCCAGGGTATTGATCTCTTCTTCGATCAAAGCCAGGCGCTTCTGCGAGGCTTCGTCCTTTTCTTTCTTGACGGCTTCGCGTTCGATCTTAAGCTGGATCAGACGACGGTCGAGCTTGTCCATCTGCTCTGGCTTGGAGTCGATTTCCATCTTGATCTTGGCAGCGGCTTCATCGATGAGGTCGATAGCCTTATCCGGCAGGAAGCGGTCCGTGATGTAACGATGCGAGAGCTCGGCCGCGGCAACGATGGCCGGGTCAGTAATCTCGACGCCGTGGTGCACTTCATAACGCTCCTGCAGACCACGCAGAATGGCGATGGTCGATTCAACGGAAGGCTCTTCGACCAACACCTTCTGGAAGCGGCGCTCCAAAGCAGCGTCTTTCTCGACGTACTTGCGGTATTCGTCTAGCGTGGTGGCACCGATGCAATGCAATTCACCACGAGCCAATGCCGGCTTGAGCATATTGCCGGCATCCATAGCACCTTCGGCCTTACCGGCGCCGACCATGGTATGGATTTCGTCAATGAAGAGAATGATCTTGCCTTCTTCAGCCGCAATATCCTTGAGCACGGCTTTCAAGCGCTCTTCGAATTCACCACGATATTTGGCACCGGCTAACAAAGCGGCCATATCAAGCGACATGACTTTCTTGCCCTTCAGGGTTTCCGGCACTTCTTCGTTGATGATGCGCTGCGCCAGTCCTTCGACGATAGCGGTCTTCCCGACACCGGGTTCACCGATGAGGACGGGGTTGTTCTTACTGCGCCGTTGCAGAATCTGGATCGCGCGACGGATTTCGTCATCACGGCCGATGACCGGATCCAGCTTACCCAGGCGGGCACGCTCGGTCAGGTCCAGACAGTATTTCTTGAGGGCTTCGCGTTGGCTTTCAGCGTCGGACGAATCCACACCCTGACCACCGCGCACGGCCTGAATCGCCAGCTCCAGTGACTTGCGGTTTAAACCGTTGTCGCGGCAGAGACGGCCTGTTTCTCCCTTGTCATCACATAGGGCAAGCAAAAAGAGTTCAGAGGCGATGAACTGGTCACCACGCTTAGCGGCTTCCTTATCGCAGAGGTTGAGCAGATTACCCAGATCACGCGAGGCCTGCATCTCTCCACTGGTGCCCTGCACCTGCGGCAATCGTTTTACAAGCACATCCACTTCTCGGGTCAGCGCGGTGACATTAACACCGGAACGCTCAAGCAACGAGCGGATGCCGCCATCAGAATCCTGAATCATCGCCAGCAGCAAATGCGCCGGCTCAATAAAACCACAGTCGTTGGCAAGTGCAATGCTCTGGGCATCGGCCAGCGCTTGTTGAAACTTGGTAGTCAGTTTGTCGAATCGCATGGTTTTCCTTTGTATTGTTCTAATTGGTGGGCCGGTTTTCACCAAGCGCCATGATCTTTTGGCAATATGTAGGCTAAATATGCTTTTTCAAGTCCCTTAGACCCGCGTGTCACCAAGTTTAGCCCTAATCAGGAACAAACAACATGAATCCCATGGCGCCCTCCCCAATGACTGGTTCCACAGACTCGGCGCCGGAGCTACATAGCAAGGTCATTGGTGCACGAGCAGCGGCCACGCTTGTTCAATCGGGTCAGACAATAGCCACTTGTGGTTTTGTCGGCATCGGTTTTCCCGAGAATCTAGCGATAGCACTAGAAGACCATTTTAATGAAACCGGTCTCCCACGCGACCTGACTCTGGTCTTTGGTGCGGGCCAGGGTGATGGCAAAGACCGTGGATTGAACCATCTGGCCCCGCCCGGATTACTGAAACGGGTCGTTGGCGGCCATTGGGGGCTTATTCCCAAAGTGGGTGCGCTAGCCACCAGTAACCAGATTGAGGCCTATAACCTGCCACAAGGGGTCCTGTCCCAGCTCTTTCGGGATATTGCTTCGGGCAAACCCGGTTTACTCACCCATGTTGGTCTCCACACTTTTGTCGATCCTCGCCATGGCGGCGGCAAACTAAACGAACGGACATCAGAAGATTATGTATTTCTGACCGAGATCGACGGCAAAGACTACCTCCGTTATAAAACATTCCCGATTGACGTAGCCTTCCTGCGCGGTACGACCGCCGATTCACTCGGCAATATTACGGTGGAACATGAAGCGCTGACTCTGGAGTCTCTGGCTATTGCCATGGCTGTCCATAATTCCGGCGGCAAAGTGATTGTGCAGGTGGAGCGGCTGGCTGAGCATGGCACGCTGAAGCCGAAGGATGTAAAGATTCCCGGTGTGCTGGTTGATTATGTCGTCCTGAGCGAACACCCCAGACATCACCAGCAAACCTTTGCCGAAGCATTTAACGCCGCCTTTGCGGGGCTGGAACGCGTGGCGCTGGATCAAGTGCCGCCCATGTCATTTACCGAACGTAAGATCATCGCCCGCCGTGCGTCACTAGAACTACGGCCCGGTTCTATTGTTAATCTAGGCATCGGCATGCCGGAAGGCGTTGCTGCAGTCGCTGCCGAAGAAGGCATTACCAATTTTATGACGCTTACGGCAGAACCGGGCGTCATCGGTGGCATCCCCCAGGGTGGCCTTAATTTTGGTGCGGCTGTTAACGCCGATGCCATTATTGACCAACCCTACCAGTTCGATTTCTACGATGGTGGCGGTATCGACATTGCTTTCCTGGGTCTAGCGCAGGCCGATGCGCAGGGCAATCTCAACGTCTCCAAATTCGGTCCTAAACTGGCGGGGAGTGGTGGCTTTATTGATATCAGTCAATCTTCCAAGAAAGTGGTTTTCGTAGGCACTTTTACTGCGGATGGCCTCAAGGTTTCGGTCGATAACGGTCAGCTACGAATCGATAACGAAGGCCTGGCGCGCAAATTTGTTAAGAACGTTGAGCAATTAACCTTTAGCGGTCCATACGCTGCAGAGCGCAAGCAACCGGTGCTTTACATTACCGAGCGCTGTGTCTTTGAACTCACGCCAGACGGTATGATGCTCACTGAAGTCGCTCCGGGCATTGATGTAGCGCGCGATATTCTGGCGCACATGGATTTCACCCCTCAGATTAGCCCTAACCTGAAGACAATGGATTCAGACATTTTCAAGCCAGAGCCAATGGGTCTGGCACAAACTCGATCCCGTTAAATGCCCTATCCCCTACCTGGAATATCTATGCGTTATTACAATACGTTAGTTGCTGCTTTAGTTTTCTCTACCAGTCTCTTTCTGGGCATAAGCCCGGCAATCGCCCAGACTTCGGATGCAAGCGCTCCGGCGGCGTTAAATGGTCCGGTGATCCAGCGTATTCGGGATAAGCAAACCCTAACCATTGCCTACGACCCGAACCAGGCCCCTTTCTCGCTCACCGGCGACGACGGCCTACCCACGGGCTACGCCGTTGATCTGTGCAAAATTGTTGCTTCACAGCTTGTGACCCAGCTGGACATGAAGCTGATGGATGTGCGCTGGATCAAAACGAATACCCGTTCACGTTTCGATGCGATCGAATCGGGTGATGCCGATATGGAATGCTCGGCCACCTCCAATACGCTCGATCGCCAGCGTAGCTTTGCTTTTAGCTTAACGACCTTTATCCAGGGTGCCACCTTCGCCGTCCGCGCCGATGCCAGCCTGGAAAAAATAGATCACCTCAGCGATAAGAAAGTGGCTGTAGTCCGCAACACAACCACCAGTAAGCTCCTGAAGCAGGCAGTAGCCAGCGGCCAGATGCAAGCAACCCTGGTCGAGGCTAAAAACTTTGAAGTAGCCGCCAATATGCTCGCCAATAAAGAAGTCGAGGCCGTTGCCGGTGATCGTCTTGTAATGTTTGACCAGCTGATCCGCTCAAAACTTGGCACACGCTTTCGTATGCTCCCGCAGGACTTCGCGCCCGAATATTACGCAATCATGTTGAACAAAAATGACCCGGATTTCCGCTGGGCCGTTAATGCCACCCTATCCCGCACATACCGCACTCCGGTGATTGGAGAACTCTTCCAGCGTTGGTTTGGCTCACTTAACCAACCCGGTCAGTTGATGGAAGCACTCTATTTCACTCAGGCTTACCCAGAATAACCGCAGAATTTCATTAAAAATCCCGTTCTACCGCTAAAATCAAGTGATGACCCAGGCACCCCAATCTATGCCAATCAACGATAACCACAATGCATTGGCAGATTGGCAATCGGAAGGTGTGCGCGCTACGCTCAAGCTAACGGGTCACTTTAACGCCCACACACTGGGTGGCCTCTGGTCTACAACACGCAACGACCAGACAGTGTGGCTGAGTAGCAACGGTGCTTCTTGCCAGCTCAGCATCGATCTCGCTCAGGTAAGTTACCTGGATGGTGCGGGTATCGCCTTTATTATTGATTTGAAGCATGCACAGGAAGCGGCTGGAGGTAGTCTGACGCTGCTTAATCTGGATAAACGCTATGAGCCGCTCATCAATCAATATCAACCGGTTAAGAATCTTTTTCCAACGGATGAGAGCGATCACCACGACAGCACCAACCTGATTGAACGCGTCGGCAAGGGGATGTACGAACTGGCTGAGGATGCAAAGCTACAAACCGTGTTTGTTGGTCAGATTGCCAGCAGCATCGGCTGGGCCATACGTTACCCCCGCCAGGTACGCTGGAATGACTTTATCAACGTTGCAGTTGAAGCGGGTGTCGCCGCACTACCGATCGTCTCACTCGTCGCCTTTCTGATTGGTGTGATTCTGGCCTTTCAATCCGCCATTGGCCTTAAACAGTTTGGCGCAGAAACCTTTGTAGCCAACCTGGTCTCACTGTCGATTTTTCGCGAGCTCGGGCCATTAATGACAGCGATTCTGCTTGCTGGGCGATCTTCTGCCGCCTTTGCTGCCGAAATCGGCACCATGACGGTCAACAACGAAGTAGACGCCTTGGTTACCGGCGGCATCGATCCCATACGCTTTCTGGTATTGCCCCGCATGCTGGCGGGCTTGCTCGTAGCCCCAATTTTGTCTTTATTCTCCGATCTTATCGGGGTTTTTGCCGCATCACTCACCATGCTGGCTTACCAGATTCCCTTTGTGACATTCTACGAAGCAGTGCTTAAAACCATCCACGTTAACGACATCATGTCGGGGCTGACCAAATCCTTGCTGTTCGGTCTCATCATCGCTGGCGTAGGTTGTCTGCGGGGTATGCAAACCGGTACCGGTGCCGCAGCCGTCGGTTTGTCGGCAACCCGTGCAGTTGTCTCCAGCCTGATACTGATTGTTGTAGTAGATGGTCTATTCGCGTACATCTCCTACAAAACCGGGTTCTGATGCCATGACGACGAGCCCGACCGCTACTGCTGAAAACATGATCGAAGTGAAAGACCTGACGGTTGGGTACGGCAGCAATATCGTGCTGCAGAACCTCAACTTCTCAGTCAAGCGCGGCGAGGTATTTGTCATTCTGGGCGGCTCCGGCTGTGGCAAGTCCAGCCTGCTTAAAAACATGATCGGCCTCTACGACCCACCAAAGGGTTCGGTACTGATCGAAGGACAGGATATCGTCACCGCCGCAGGCACCGAGCGGCAGAACATCCTGACGCGCTTCGGCGTGATGTATCAGCAAGGGGCGCTGTTCGGCTCCATGAGTCTGCTCGAAAACGTCCGCCTGTTTTTAGAGGAATATACGCAACTGAGTGAGGACGAAATGTCCCTCATTGCACGCTGCAAACTCGACCTGGTTGGGCTGCTACCCTTCGAAGCCTTCATGCCTTCCGAGATCAGTGGTGGCATGCAGAAACGCGCTGCCATCGCCCGCGCTATGGCGCTGGATCCGGATATTCTATTTCTCGATGAACCCTCGGCTGGCCTCGACCCGATCACCTCGGCCGAACTGGATCAGACGATCCTGTCGATTTCACGCAATCTCGGCATCACCTTCGTTGTGGTTACCCACGAACTGCCGAGCATCTACACCATTGCCGATCGCATCATCATGCTCGATAAAGACACCAAAGGCATTATTGCCGAGGGTGATCCACGCTGGTTGCGCGAACATAGCGACAACCCGCAAGTACGCAGATTCTTCAATCGCGGCGCAGATGTTGCGCCCGAGTCAGACAACCTTAAACTCGCAACACTACCGGCCTGAAATAGATTATGTCCAACCGAAATAGTGCCCAATATTATCGACTCGGCCTCTTTGTAATGATCGGTGCCGCAGCGCTCGTCGCGATTGTTCTGATCTTTGGCGCCAAGAATCTCTTCGCCAAATCACTCACCGTCGAGACTTATATTAAGGAATCTGTGCAGGGGCTGGACGTCGGTGCACCAGTGCGTTTTCGGGGCGTGCGTATCGGGCAGGTAAGCATGATCGGTCTATCAGGTCCAATCTACGAAGACGACATTCCTTTTGCCAATCGCAAACAGTATGTCGTTGTCCGCATGCAAATCACACCGCCCAGCTCAGCCGAAGCGGCCGAATACATGCAAAAACTTGTAGTAGATGGTTTGCGCGCACAGATACGCGGCCAGGGCATTACCGGGGTCAACTATATCGAATTGGACTTCGTCAAAGACCCCGACAAGTTAAGGGAACTCCCCTTCGCCTGGAAGCCTGACTATCCGGTTGTCCCTTCGCAACCGAGCCCAGTCAACATTTTGCTCGACAGTGTCGAAGATGCCCTGAAGAACTTTAATCATCTCAATCTGGCGCAAACTCAGGCTGAAGTGAATACCCTGCTCGTGAATCTAAATGGCATGGTTGCTGGCGATAAGGGCAAAGAGAACGGTCTGAACGGCTCGGTTAAAGAACTCAATGCCCTGCTCGGCAAAGTCAATAAAGCGACCGACAATCAGGAGCTGGCCATCATGATCGAACAACTCACCGCTTCAATCGTCGTCCTGCGTCAGACACTCACAAGCATGCAGGGTGATCTGACCATCTCCGCGGACAACGTGCGCCAGATCACCAATAACGTCAATGATCTCTCACAAAAGGCTAACGACTATCCCTCGTGGCTATTGTTCGGCCAGCCGCCCAAGCGCGTCTCTCCTTAAATGAACCGGCTTCCAGGATTAACCATGACTGCCTTCAAAGACCACGCCACGTATTCCCGCTTGAGTGCACTGACCCGTTATTTGCTGGTACCCGCACTAACGACTGTATTACTCAGCGCTTGCTCGCTTTCACGGCCTAATCCGGATCAGAGTAGCTGGCTGGTTGTCCCAGAGCGGACAGCCGCTCCCCGTGTGACACCAGTCAACATGCATCTGAAGATGGGCAACTTTTCGGCTAACGCACCCTACGACGGTAAGTCGCTGGTCTACCGCATGTCGGATAACAAGTACGAGAAAGATTTCTACAACGTCTATCTGGTCTACCCGCGCGACATGGTGGCCAGTGCCACGCAGAAATGGTTGACGCAATCAAATGCTTTTTCCCAGATCATTGAACAACCCACCACCTTCTTCCCGATGTATCAGCTTCAGGGGGTGATTGATGAGTTCTACGGGGATTATCGCAACCAGCCAACGGCCGTTGTAACGATTCAGTTTTATGCCAGCGCCAGCTTTAACGGCAAGAACGGTATGTTCTCTACGCCCCGTATTACCAAACGGGTGCCTCTGGCTGACAAATCGACCCAGGCGCTCATTAGTGGCCAACAACAAGCCCTGACCGAAATACTGCAGGAGCTTGAACAAAGACTCGTCACGGATGCCGCCAGTGCACCGCCGGAATATAAATCAGTTACCGGCCGTCACGTCGTACATTAAATAAAGCTAAACCACCTGCACCGGGGCGAAACCACCCCCCGGTGTACGGAAATTAGTCGTCTGACCCTGGTACAAGCGCGCAGCAAGTAACTGAATCTGTCCATTGTAGGCATAGACCCGCAGATCATATTTCAGGGTGGTGGGCGCTTCACCCACCGCACTATTCACCTGAACTTCCGCTGGTGGCACAAAGTCTTGCGCCACATAGCCACCCTGCAGAATTTCTTCGAATACCCGCTTAGTGAGCTTCTCACCACGATAAGTCGCGCGCGAACCAAAGCCGGCTTGCGGTTTGAAGAACAGGGTTTTACGGTTCGACCAGAAGTGTTCAGCCTGCGCTGCAAGCACGGATACGGTACGCGGCACACAACGAACAATCTGCTCGACCTCCTCGGCATCTAATCTCAAAGACAATAATCGCGCCGGATCTGACAACCAATCCAGATTACGCTTATCCGCCCACAAGGCATGAGCAACCGGATGCGGCGTAATCAGCGTGCCCGTTTTAGCGCCTGCGTTCTGACTTGCCCATGATTTGGTGATGGCCGCCGATGCCGAGGTAATCAGACTGAAATCAGTTAAACGGTTGTAGAGCAGATCTATTGCCATACCCTGATAGCTAAGCTGACCTAGCGCGTTACAGGTTAGCGCTTCGGGCGCACAGATGAGTGTCTGTATACCCTGCGCTTCAAAAAGCTTTTGCCAACGCACAAACTCGGGATAGAGATATTGCTGCTCCGGGTTTTCATCAACGATGGCGATCGTTTGCAATGGGCGTGCTGCACCCCATGCCAACCATTCTGTCTTGAACATATCCACCAGCAACTGCTCGGCCGCTTCAGCTTGTTGCTCCTGCCCCCATGCCCGATGAAGTGCCGTGACTAACAGGCTGCCACCCGCATTGGTATTGATTTCAATGAGTTTGGGGCCACTCGGTGTTCGATGAAAATCAAAGGCAAGACAAACACCCGGTGGTTGCTTTGACACCACGGCACCATCACGCTCGGCAATCGCCAGGGGATAGGCCGGCAAGGCGATGAGCGCGGTGACTGCTTTAACAAAATCAGCCAGCACTGCTAACTCCGCCGCTGGCAACTCAACAATGCTGTCAGAAAACAAATACGGCCGTTCAGCCAGTGCACCGGCACCCAGCACCGTTTCTAAATAGTGACGATCAGGCGACATGATCTTTAAGGGTATGGATCAAAAAGGTTTCGGCTTCGGCAATATCGCGGGTGCGCGCCATTGGTGGCAGGCTACGCCAGACTTTCTTGCCATAGGCTTTGGTCACCAGGCGTGGGTCGCCTATAACGAGCACGCCCTGATCCCGCTCACTGCGAATCAGACGTCCTGCGCCCTGCTTAACGTTAATCACGGCATGCGGCAACTGGTAATGCATGAACGCATTCTTGCCCTGACGGTTAAGCGCATCGATGCGTGCCGAGAGTACTGGATCATCTGGCGCTGCAAACGGCAGCTTATCAATGACAACCAGGGAAAGTGCGTCGCCCGGCACATCAACGCCCTCCCAGAAACTTTGCGAACCTACGAGCACGGCATTGCCGGTTTCGCGGAACCGGCGTAGCAATTCGTTCTTAGCCGCATCGCCCTGACAGAGGATAGTGATTTCTGGTTGATGAAAAGCGAGCCGCGTTTCCAGTTGCGTGCGCACCTTTTGCATGGCGCGCAGCGACGTACACAGAAAGAAGGTGCGCCCCTGTGCTGCCTGAATCAGCGGCAGGGCTTTATCGACCAGGCGCTCGGTGTATTCGGGGCTATTCGGGTCTGGCAAGTCCGTCGGGCAACAGAGCATGGCCTGGGTGCCGTAATCAAAAGGGCTATCCCAGCAATAGGAGGCAATATCATGCAGTCCCATAGCCTCTTTGTAGTGACCAAAGTCACCTTGTACCGCCAACGTGGCGGAAGTAAAGACCCAGCTCCGCGGACTACTCGCCATCAGTTTGGTAAAAGGTTCGGCCACGGATAACGGCGTGGCATGCAGATGCAGGCCATGGCCGAGTGTCTCTACCCAGTAAACATACTCACCCGGCGTGGGTTCGGCATCCGGATCGGTCACCGCCGGTTGTCCCAGCGCCCCTTTTTTCCAGCGCTGCAGATCCTGACCCAGCGCTACTGCCCGTTGCCAGGCACGCTCCAGATCCGGCGAACGACCCGCCTGAGTTTCCAGTAGCGAGATCATCAGATCCAGACGCTCCGCCAGCGCATCGAGCCCTTTAAGAAACTCGGCATGCTTGAGCATATTGCTAGCGGGTTGCCTGATCGTGTCATTGCCCAGGGTTAAACGGAAGTCGCGCGCGGCTTTATCAAGGGCCGCACTCTGCACCGGCAGATCCAGGCAGTCACGCGCTTCGGCGAGTGCCGACAGACGTACGTCCTGCGCCAGATCCAGCAACTGCGTCGTGGAAAAGCGTTGGCCAAAAAATATCCCAGCGGTTTCGGGCAGTTGGTGCGCTTCATCAAAGATCACGGTATTGCAGTTAGGCAACAGCTCGGCCATGCCCTCTTCTTTAAGCGCGACATCGGCAAAGAAAAGATGGTGATTCACCACCACCAGATCGGCTTCCAGCGCTTCACGCCGTGCCTTAACGACAAAGCATTCTTCGTATTGGGCACATTCACTACCGAGGCAGTTATCTTTGGTGGATGTGGCCATATGCCAGACCGAAGCTGATTCAGGCACATCAGCACACTCGGCTTTATCGCCGCGCTTAGTCATTCTAGAAAAGCGCAGAATATTCGTGATGTGACGCGCGTCTTCTTTTTGCAAGAAGCGGCCTTCGCTATGCGCGCGTTCCAGATGATGCAAACAGACGTAATTGCTACGTCCCTTAAGCAAAGCGACTCGAATCGGCGCACCCAGGGCTTCTCGTACTGTGGGAATGTCGCGCTCAAAAAGCTGATCCTGCAAAGTCTTGGTGCCGGTTGACAGCACCACCTTGCCGCCAGACAGCATGGCGGGCACCAGATAGGCAAATGTCTTGCCCGTGCCGGTGCCGGCCTCTACCAGACAAGCGCTATTCGCCGTAATCGCATCGGCGATGCGCTCCGCCATTTCAGTCTGTTGCGCACGTGCCTTGAAGGCCGGAATCTGACGAGCCAGCGGTCCTTCAGGGGTAAATACATCAGCGACTTGTTCGACCAGGCTCATGCCCCAATTCTACCAGCCGGCAGGCATAGAACTGCCGATTTGCCATGAGTGCACTCCGGCAGGGATAATGATGCTTTGCGTCAAAGACTTAAGAGGTAATGCCTGTGAAGTGGACCATCATCTGGATTTTCGTGCTGTCGACCATGTTCGTGCACTTCCGCGGACGCGTCCGTCTGCGCCCTTTCCGCCAGATTACCGATCACTCGACCTTTCTGGCGCCGGTAAACGTACTCCTATACGGCGCGTCTACCGTACCGAACGTCCCTTATCTGGATGCCAAAGACTTCCCGGAAATGAAGATCTTTGATGACAACTGGGAAAAGATTCGGGAAGAAGGCCTCAAGCTGGCTGAACAGGGCCAGATCAAAGCGTCGGACACCTACAATGATGTCGGCTTTAACTCCTTCTTCCGCACTGGCTGGAAGCGCTTCTACCTGAAATGGTACGACACCGCCCACCCTTCAGCCGAAGAGCTCTGCCCGGTTACCTGCGGCCTGCTCAAGCAAGTGCCTAATGTTAAGGCAGCCATGTTTACGCACTTGCCACCGGGTGCCCGCCTGGTAAAGCACCGCGACCCGTACGCCGGTTCGATCCGTTATCACCTCGGCCTATCCACCCCCAACGATGATCGCTGCTTTATCGATGTGGATGGCGAGCGCTATAGCTGGCGTGATGGCAAGAGCGTGTTCTTTGATGAAACCTTCATCCACTACGCTGAAAACGAAACCGACAAAGACCGACTGATTTTCTTCTGCGATGTCGAACGTCCACTGGCCGGATCGTGGCTTCAGGCTTTTAATCGCTGGTTCGGCCGCTATGTCGTTGGTGCTGCCGCCTCCCCGAATGCGGAAGGTGACAAGACGGGCGTCCTCAACAAAGTTTTTGGTGTGGTCTACAAAGGCCGCGTCTGGGCCAAGGGTCTGAAGTCCCGCAACCGCAATCTGTATTACGCGGGCAAGTGGCTCATTCTGGGTGGCATTCTTGCGCTCATTCTCTTTGCGTAACCGGAAATCCTAAAGATGCGTTTACTGCACACCATGCTGCGCGTGGGCGACTTGGATAAGTCGCTGGATTTTTACACGCGCATTCTGGGCATGTCCCTGCTACGCAAAAATGATTACCCGGACGGCAAGTTCACCCTGGCCTTTGTCGGCTATGGTTTGGAATCCGAACAGGCGGTCATCGAACTGACCTATAACTGGGGCGTTGATCACTATGACCTTGGTACTGCCTATGGTCATATCGCCCTAGAAGTAGAAGATGCCTACGCGGCCTGCGACAAAATCCGTGCCGCGGGTGGCAAGGTGGTTCGAGAGGCTGGCCCGATGAAACATGGCAATACAGTGATTGCCTTTGTAGACGATCCGGATGGTTACAAGATTGAGCTTATCCAGCGCAAAAGTCGCATTGACTGATGGGTAAACGGCTCGAAAAGCTGGAAAGCAAACTCCAGGGTTGGATGGAGCGGGCCAATCGCGGGAACCATCTGCTGGGTTTCTGTGCCCTGATTTCTTTTTGCGGCACCATCAGTGCGGCGTTTCCGGTCACTGCGGTCGTCATTATGGGGGTCTTGTTAGCCGGCCGCCGCTGGGTGACCTTAAGCATTGCCTGCTCACTGGGTAGTGCTATTGCTGGCGCCATTATTGTTGGCGTTTCTCATATGCTCGGCTATGACGAGATTCATCATTTGTTTCCGCATCTGATCAGTCCAGAAACCTGGGCAGAAGCGTCGAAGTGGATCGATGACTTCGGTATCTGGGCAATCTTTGTGGTCGGTACATCGCCATTGCCCCAGATGCCGTTACTGATTTTCTTCGGCATTGTCGATGACCGGATCCTGGAAGCATTTGTCGCACTGTTTGCCGGCAAACTCATCAAATACACGCTGGTCGCCTGGCTCAGCCAGCACTTTCCGGAAAAACTTAGCTTCTTTAAGCGGATTAACGGCAAAATCCGCAGCAATCAGCCTCAATAGGCTGGCGGCATATCGCCCATCAGCGTAAAATCGCCACGTGGACGAACAATCGTCCCTGTCCATTACTACCGGAGTTAGCATGTTTCCCGAATACCGTGAGCTGATCACCCGCCTCAAAACGACTGACCGTCATTTCACTAACCTGTTTGACAAGCACAATGAGCTGGATCAGAAGATTCAGAACATGATTTCCCACGTCGAATCGGGCACCCCGGAAGAAATCGAAATCCTCAAAAAAGAAAAACTGCACCTGAAGGACGAGCTGTACGCCATCCTGAAGAAAGCAGAAGCCTAATCAAGGCTCAAAAGCTGCCGGTCTCCCTATTCGTGGAACCGGCAGTCTTTCATCGTCACATCGTGACTAAAATCTTCTGAGGTATAAACGCTTCCGGTGAGCGTGCCTTCAAAAGTCATTACCCGCCCTGCTGGCGCAGCACCTAATACATTCCGGCACCAGAGCGACACTTCACCTAAGCCAGCAACACGAACATCCGCAACGACAGCATTCGGGTTGCCTTTAGGCGCTTTTATAAACTTAGCCTGACCGCGCAAGGTTTGACCCGCATAGCTCTTCGCAGACATGGGGGACTTAGCCGCACGCTTGGCAATCGGTAACAGATCTGCAAGTCCCAGAGTTTTAGAAGAGGAATCGGCGACTTGCCCTGTTCTAGGCATGGCCTCCTTATGTGGCATCGCGCTCGCTACAGACGGCGTAGCTGGTTCACTTGGCACCGCCATAGATACGTCTGATGGCACATCCACGACCGACGCAGGTTTTTGCGTAATCGCACAGCCTGCGCTGATAATCGAAATAAGAACTGTTAGGAAAGCTGTTGTTTTCATTATTTAATGCCTGCAAAGATTTCTAAGATTTTACCGCTCTATCTATATTGCACAATTACATGCAATGGCCTTACATATCTGGACGCTTTACAGTAAGCTAGGACGGTTCAGAATTAAGAGGGTTCCATGCCCCGCAATAACACGCGAATTCGCCGCAACATTATCTGGGTCTTCATCTGCGTGACTCTGATGTTGGCCGTCTCCTTAATGACAGGTATGTATCAGGCATGGAAGTCGCACCTAGAGAATCAACGCTTGCTCTTAACACGCAACGCTAGCACAGTATCGACCCACGTACAGACCTCTCTGATTGACGCATCAAAAATACTGGATATCGCTCGCATACGTCTCGAAAGCAATCTAAAAACTGGCGCATTAAGTGCCCAGAAAGCTACACAGATTCTCTCGGGCACAGTGAGTGACTTCTCCTTATACAATGCAACAGACCTCTTTGGCCTCTTATTCTGCACCGATGCCAAAGGCAATCTTTATGCTCAAAATAGTGGTGTCATCGATGGCGCAATCAATGTATCTGATCGCTTCTACTTCAAGGCACTAGAGAAGCATCCCTATCAGAGGCTTATTGTTGGCAACTTGGTTTTATCGAAAACAAATGACCGAAACGCATTCCATTTGGCGATGCCCTTGCAAAATAGGAACGGTAATTTTTCCGGCGTAATTGCACAACAAATTCTGGAGGATGATCTTTCTAGCTCCTTGCAGCACATGATGGACCACGGCGAGGATAAAATTTATACCTATGGCGTCAACCGAGACATTAGCTTTGTATTTCCAGCTACCGCACTATTTGACACATCTGATCGACCAGATCCAAACCGTCTTCTAGAGATTATTGAGGCGCAGAAGAGTACTCATGGCTCCATGAAGATCAACGGGGAGCTGATCGGCCTTAGTGACAATCATTACGTGGGGTACGCATGGTCTAGTTACTTTGGCATTTACACCATTGCCCTAGTTTCTGAGAAATCCGTATTCAAGGATTTTCTACACAAGAACACCATCTGGATAAGCTTTACAATTCTCGGCTTTTTAATTACCGGAAGTCTGTTCTTTTGGTTGTATCAACAGGCGCAAAATCTGGCTAAGTCAGAATTTATTTCATCCCATGATGCTTTAACAGGGCTAAACAATAGACGGGGTTTAGATGAAAACTTCGAGAGACTTTGGCGTGAATCGATGCGGGTTCGAAAACCTATTAGCGCACTTTTCATAGACATAGATCATTTCAAACAATTCAATGACAAATACGGCCATGATGTTGGAGACACAGTGCTTAAAGCTGTTGCTTCCGCTATCGCCCAATCACTCAAACGCCCTTTGGATTTCAGTTGCCGATG
>CAIQBG010000034.1 GCA_903870055.1 uncultured Pseudomonadota bacterium | reverse complement strand
CGCTTGAGTCTGTCTAATCTTGATGAATCAAACATTGGCGATTGGATACGTGAGAACACCACCCGCATTAACGTGTTATTGCCTTCGACTCACGGTCCGGCGGCACTCGCTTTGATGGAGTCTGTCCGGCGTCAATTATCTTTTCCGGTTTAACGTCAATTACTCTGGCCGGTTTTTTGTTAAAAATAATGGGTTATTTTTTTAGGCTCTGTTTTTTCCGATAGCTTTCTCCTTCTATTTCAATAATGGTGGCATGGTGGATAATGCGATCAATCGCTGCAACCGTCATCATGGTGTCTGGAAAGATGTGATCCCATTGACTGAAGGGCTGGTTCGAAGTGATGATCAGGCTGCCGCTTTCATACCGATGGGCAATGAATTCAAACAGCACTTGGGTTTCTGCATCGGTCTTTTTGACATAGCCAATATCATCCACAATCAGCACTTGATATTTATCCAGGCGTGTCATCGCAGTCATTAAGTCCAGATCCCGCTTGGCTTGCTGTAGGCTCTGCACCAGTGCGACTGCCGAGAACCATTTAACGCGCACATTTTGTTCGATTAATTGACTGGCAATGGCGGCGGCAATATGCGATTTACCCACACCCGAGGGGCCGATTAATAAGACATTGCCGGCACGATGCGCCCAGTCCGTATGATCTTTCAAGGCGGCAATCTGTTGCTGCACGGCGGCGCTGAGTTCTGCCTGATTCAAGTTAGCGAAGCTTTTCCCCGCCGGTAAACCTGCTTCTCGAGTCCATTTTTGCACGCGCTTTTGATAACGATCAGCCGCTTCCTGTTCACATAACCCCGACAAGTAGCGGACATGGCCATAGCCCTTGGCAAGCGCCTGTTCTTGATGCCGTTGATAATGGCGGATAAAGGTAGGCAGTCTGAGTTGCTTGAGCAATAACTCGATGGTTTCAGGCATGACCGACCTCCGGGTGATGCCAACTACCCTGTAACAGATGATCATAGCTGCCTAAGTCATGTTGCCGGACGGGGATCGCAGGTACGGGGTGCCGACCTAAATAACGTTCCTGTAAGGCCTTAAGGCTGGGCAGTGGCTGATGTTGTTCGATAGTCGTCAGTAACTCATGGCCTAAGCGTTCTTCACAGTCGTGATCCATGGCGATTCTCAGTACGCCTACCATCCATTTACAGGCTTCTCGGGCATCAAATTGACGGTCACTGTGTTGCCATAACTGGCGATACGTGTCCGTGGGCAATAGCTCATCCCGGAATTGTAAAAACCGGAAGGCTTGGGGCTTGGCGGACAAGCTATGGATAAGATGCCGATAATCAATGCGTCGCGCGCGTTCTTGACCGGCTGTCGGATAAATGCGCGGGAGTGTCGCGGTTAAGGCTTGGCCGACAAACATGACCAAACGATCATGATACACATGCACCCGGACGTGCTCGCCAATCAGTCGTGAGGGCACGGTATACAGCACGCGTTTAATTTCTACGGTACTGCTTCTCGTCACCTTCAGGCTGAGCTCGCTATAGTCCATAAAGCGCTCACCTGGTAAGGGTTGCAAGACCTGCTGTTCTTCTCTAAAGCGGATCTGGCAACGCTTGTTCAGACGCTCAGTGACTTTATTCAAAAACCTTTGGTAGTCTTTGATCGTGGAAAAATCGCCACTGCCTCGAAGCTTTAAGGCTTGATCCAACCGGTGCTTGAAGGAGCCATGGGCACATTCAATGGCGCCGTTTTCATGGCTGACCCCCCGATTGTTGCGGGTGGCTCGCACCTGATAATGAGCGCACAGTGCCTCATAAGACTGGGTGAGTGTCTGCTCTTCTAGCTGATTTTTAAATGCCGCACTTAAACTGTCGGTGCGATGCTCAACAGGACTGCCACCGGCCAGTGTTAATGCTGACTGAAAACCATCGGCCAAGGCCGAATAACTTTCCCCGCCCAACACGATCTGTACGTACCGCCAGCCACTGTAGGCCAAGCGGAACTGGTACAACAAATGGGTAAAAGCCTGGCCCGCTATAGTCACTGCCGTATTCGGATGACTAAAATCTGATAAGCCTTGCTGACCGGCAGGCACTGATTGGCGGAAGATAACGATTTTATCGGGGCCTTGGGTCGCTTTCCAGTGCTTGACGCGGCGTTGCAGGGTACGCAAGACACTGAAGGGAAATTGCCCGGCGTGTTCATCTTCCAGATACTCCCAAAGCGTTAAGCCGGTGAGTTGGGCTTCTTTCTCTAACAAAGGTACTAATTCCTTTTGCCAAATCGCTTCCAAAGGATCTTCACGCGTTCGCCAATGGCGTTCACCCGGAATTGATGCCCGCTCCCCTTTTTCTATCCTGCGGCCGGAACGCTCAGAAATAGCTGCTTGCGCTGCTGCAGTTTGCTGGCTTTGTCCTCGTTGACGTTTGCTCATATATAAACTCTCTTGATGTCGAGTGATACGTTTTCCAGGCAAGAGTGAGCTCCCTATAAAAGTGAAACTCACCGTTGTCCTTGGTATCGGTCAACCGGTCAAGATAGTTGTCGTCAAATCGGACAGGGTAATTGTCGCCGAACACCTGTTGTTCT
>CAIQBG010000033.1 GCA_903870055.1 uncultured Pseudomonadota bacterium | reverse complement strand
TTTGTTTGTTGCAAATACAATAATGAGGGCTGCGCCAATGGTTGGCACTAATGCATAGAGGCTCGGAAAAGGCGTTTTTTCACTGAAAGCAAAGGTGGCATATGCAATCAGCCCAAAGCCCAGCAAACTGCCTATTTCGGAAGCCCAATACTTGTGCTTCTTGATGTTGTGTTCCGAATAATAGAAGGCAACAAATGCCCCAATCAGCAGTTCCCAAGCACGGGTAGGCAACATATAAAAGGTGAATGCAGGTTTGGCGTATGCACCCCACTGAGCCAAGCCAAGGCTGACTAAGGCAACAACTGCCAAAATGCCTACCGTCCAGCGCTTTCCTAAACGCCAAGCAAAAAACAGGAAAAGCGGGAAGAGCACATAGTATTGCTCTTCGACGGACAGGCTCCAAGTGTGTATGAGTGGTTTGAGTTCGGTTGCGGTGTCAAAATAGCCACTGGTTCGCCAGAATAGAATGTTGGACGCAAAGACTGAAACGGCCACCAGGCTCTGGGAGAAACTCTTCATATCTTGCGGAAGAAGCCAGAACCAAGCAAACGGCAAACAGGCAAACATCACCAGAAAAAGCGCTGGCAGAATGCGCCTTGCGCGTCTTTCGTAGAAGTGAACTATGGAAAACTTACCTGCTTCTAAGTCATTTAGCAGAATAGTCGTGATGAGATAGCCGCTGATAACAAAGAACACATCAACGCCAACGAAACCGCCGCTGAAAGCATTAAAGCCAGCGTGGAAAAGTATGACAGGGACAACGGCTAGGGCACGCAAGCCGTCAATTTCGCTGCGGTATTTCATTGGGCGAGTTCTAAAATTGCATAATTTGTTATTGTAATTGATCTAAAAAATTTAAGGCCTAAGAGTGCTTCGTTCTTGCTTGAGAAGAATTGATGTAAAGTTCCGCACCAGAGGGTTCCCATACTGGGTTCCCATTTTTTGAACCCAACTTAGTGACTTTTTGAAGTTTTCTTTAGTCAAAACAGAGTGTTGCGAGAGCGGATTTTATTTTCCCTTCGCCCGCTCCAGGTTTTTGGTTGGCCAGTACTTCTGGCGGCTCTTAGGATCGCCTTATGAAAATCACCGTCAATGGCACCGAGCATCTGTGTGCAGACAATGCGCTGGTCAGTGATCTGCTGGTGCAGCTCGATCTGGTCGGGCGTCGTGTTGCCGTCGAACGTAATGGAGAGATCGTGCCGCGTAGTTTGCATAGCGCTGTGACGCTGGCCGATGGTGATCAAATCGAAATAGTTGTCGCCGTTGGCGGAGGTTAAAGTGCATACCCAGGATTCTCTGAACGCCGTTACGATCGGCAGCAAAACCTACCGCTCCCGCTTGCTCGTGGGCACGGGCAAGTACAAAGATTTTGAAGAAACGGGCAAAGCTATTGCAGCTTCGGGTGCCGAAATCGTGACCGTGGCCATCCGTCGGACGAATATCGGCCAGGATGCCAGCGCACCGAATCTGCTCGATGTCATCACCCCGGATCGTTACACCATTCTGCCCAATACGGCAGGTTGCTACACGGCGGATGATGCTGTGCGTACGCTGCGCCTGGCGCGCGAGCTGCTCGATGGCCATCCGTTATGCAAACTGGAAGTTCTGGGTGACCAGACCAGTTTGTTTCCGAATATGCCGGAAACCCTGAAGGCGGCCGAAGTGCTGGTGCGCGAAGGTTTTGAGGTCATGGTGTATTGCTCCGATGATCCGATTCAGGCCAAGATGCTGGAAGACATTGGTTGCGTGGCAATCATGCCGCTTGCGTCACTGATTGGCTCGGGTATGGGTATTCTCAACCCGTGGAATTTGCGCCTGATTCTGGATCAGGCCAAGGTGCCGGTGATTGTTGATGCGGGCGTGGGTACGGCATCGGATGCCACGATTGCAATGGAGCTCGGTTGTTCGGGCGTTCTGATGAACACAGCGATTGCGCACGCGCAAGACCCTGAGCTGATGGCAACGGCCATGAAGCTGGCCGTGGAATCAGGACGTGCTGCCTATGTAGCCGGACGTATGCCACGCAAGTTCTATAGCGCTGACCCGAGCTCGCCAACGACAGGCCTGATCGGTCGTAACTAATCGATGCGAGCCATGCATCGTTATCTGTGGCTAAGCCTTTTGGGCTGGTCGATCACGGTAGCGGCGCAGGAAGGGCAGCAACCGCAGCGCTCTCATACGTATGCTTTCGACAATCCCGAGTTGGTGAGTACACAGCGCGTTTTTGGCGTGGGTAATGCCACCACATTGCTCGGGCAGGCTTGTGCCGGCTTCCCGGCCGCAGCAGCAAGTTACACGGAATGGTTACAGCGCAATCAGCCAACATTGACCGCCATGACGGATGTGCTCGCCCTCCACTACCGGATTCCGCTAACCACGGATGCTTTACAGACCCGAGTGGCAAAAGCCATGCAGTTGAAAACCGCGCTGGATTTATCATCCGCGACGCTGGATGAGGTATGCCCGAATTTGCCTGACACACTGGCATTGCCCAACATGGATTTGCAGCAACGTTACCGGGAATCGCTGGTTGAAGTCCGCGACCCGAATTACCTCAATCTGAAACGTAAGTCCGCCACGACGCCGCCACCGGCAGCGGCTACAGAAGACACCCCATGACTGAAAAGAGCATATCCGTTCTGAGTGACCTGCCTGAGCATTTTCGCCGGATTCGTAGTTTTGTGCGCCGTGAAGGCCGTCTTACGGAAGGCCAAGCGTCCGCCATCAAAAATGGTTGGCCGCTCTGGGGGATCGAATACGTGCCGGGGCAGACCGACTGGCATCAGATCTTTGGGCGTCAGGTACCCCGTTATCTGGAAATCGGTTTTGGTATGGGGGGTGCAACGGCCGAGATCGCCAAGAACCATCCCCAGAACGATTACCTGGGCATTGAAGTCCACCGGCCCGGCGTGGGCAATCTGCTCAAGCTGATCGAACAGGACGGCCTGACCAATCTGCGCTTGATGACACATGATGCGGTAGATGTGGTGAACGAGATGATTGCACCGGATTCGTTAGATGGCGTCCTCGTGTTCTTCCCGGATCCTTGGCATAAGGCGCGCCACCATAAGCGCCGTCTGATTCAGCCGGAATTTGTACGCATGCTGGTTTCCCGTTTGAAGCCGGGTGGTACGATCCATTGCGCTACCGACTGGGAAAACTATGCCGAGCAAATGCTGGAAGTGCTGAGCGCTGAGCCGCTATTGGAAAATACCGCCGACGCTTACGCCGAGCGTCCGGCTTATCGACCGCTGACCAAGTTCGAAGCGCGTGGGCTTAAGTTGGGGCATGGCGTCTGGGATCTGGTATTCCGCCGTAAGTGACTTTATAGAAAGCGTTGCAAGAGCACGTTAAGAAAGCGGCGGCCTTGCAGCGTGGGCCCTATATGTTTGTTAGGTTCAACCCATTCGAGAAAACCGTCTTTAATGGCGGCATCGACCTGCCGGCTGACGATCAGCCAGGGTAAGCCGGTATAGCGCTCGAAAAGCTCAATCCCAAAACCTTCATTAAGACGCAGCGCATTCATCATGAATTCGCCGGGCAGATCCGTGGCCAAAATCGGTTCATCGGTTTGAATGAAGTTCCCGGTATTGGCTGCAGTCAGATAAGCCTTGGGGGATTTGTGTCGCATCTGGCGACGGGCGCCTTCGTGATTGGTCAGCTTGCTGTGGGCCCCGGGGCCGATGCCGAGGTAATCACCAAAGGTCCAGTAATTTAGATTGTGACGGCACTGATGCCCCGGCAACGCAAACGCCGAGGTTTCGTAGTGGATGTAACCGGCGGCAGCCAGACGCGCTTCCAGTTCGTCCTGGATTTCTGCACAGACATCATCGTCCGGTAGATTCGCGGGCGGTGCTGCAGCAAAGGGGGTGTGCGGCTCCAGTGTTAACTGGTAACAGGAAAAGTGTGGTGGGGTGAAGGCGAGCGCCTGATTGACATCTGCCAATGCCGCAGCAGTATCTTGCTGCGGCAGGCCCACCATCAGATCGAGATTGAAGGTTTCAAAATGCTTGGCCGCTGCTTCAATGGCAGCAATGGCCTGGGCACGATCATGAATGCGGCCGAGCGCGTGCAGACTGGCATCGTCAAAACTCTGAATGCCGAGGGACAAGCGATTAACGCCGGCCGCGCTAAAGCCGGCAAAGCGATCTGCGTCAACGGTGCCAGGGTTTGCTTCAAGCGTTATTTCGGCGTTTGGTGATAATGGGAGCAGTGTGCGAAAGCCGGTAATCAGACGATCAATGGCTGATGGTGATAACAGGCTCGGCGTGCCGCCACCAAAGAAGATTGTTTCGACGCGCCTGCCCCAGATGCCCGGCAATGCCAGCGTGAGATCCTGCAGCAAGGCATCAACCAGTTCGTTTTCCGGGAGTTGCTCGGGGGCCGCGTGTGAATTGAAATCACAGTAGGGGCACTTACGCACACACCAGGGGATATGCACATAGAGCGATAGGGGCACGGCCTGGGTAAAGTTCGGCTTTAGTGCGCCTGCGGCCGCTGCGCGCGAGCCAAGTGATGGCACGAACGTGATGGTTTGCACGGCTTACAGATCGGCCAGTTGCGTGAGCAATTTCTGCATGGCGATGGCCCGATGCGAGCAGGCGTTTTTTTCCTGGGGCGCCATTTCGGCAGCAGATTTGCCTGCAGCAGGTACCCAGAAAAGTGGGTCGTAGCCGAAACCATCATTGCCCCGTGCTGCTGCCAGGATTTCGCCGTGCCAGTTGCCTTCAGCAATCATCGGTTGCGGATCATCGGCATGGCGCACGAGTACCAGCACGCTGACGAAATGCGCTGCACGATCGGTCTGGTTGGCCAGGGCTTGCAGCAGGTGTGCATTGTTGCGTTCGTCTGAGCGGGGTTCGCCGGCATAGCGAGCCGATAAAACACCGGGTGCCCCCCCGAGTGCACGTACACAGAGGCCGGAATCATCCGCCAGAGCAGGCAGGCCGCTTAAGCGGGCGGCATGGCGTGCTTTGGTTAACGCGTTCTCGACAAAGGTAGGGAACGGCTCTTCCGCTTCCGGAATATCCAGCTGGCCCTGCGGGATGAGTTGAATGCCGAGCGGCTCGAGCAAGGCACCCAGCTCTTTGAGCTTCTTGGCATTGTTCGAAGCAAGCACGAGCTGTTTCATCGCATTAGCCTTTGATGGCCTGAGTTTGAGCTGCCACCAGCTGGCGTATGCCCGCGTCGGCCAGATCAACCAGCGCAGTCAGTTCGGCGCGGCTGAACGGCGTGCCTTCGGCGGTACCTTGAATCTCAACAATGCCGCCGTTGCCGGTCATGATGACGTTCATGTCGGTGTCGCAATTGGAGTCTTCGGCGTAATCCAGATCCAGCACTGGCTTGCCGTCGACGATGCCTACCGAAATAGCGGCGACGTGCTCGCGCACCGGATTCGAAGGCAGCACCCCTTCGGCAACGAGCTTGGCACAGGCGTCATGTAGGGCAACCCAGGCGCCGGTAATGGCAGCGCAGCGGGTACCGCCGTCTGCCTGGAGGACATCGCAATCCAGTGTGATCTGGCGTTCGCCCAGCGCGGCGAGATCGGTGACGGCACGCAGGCTGCGGCCGATCAGGCGTTGAATTTCCTGGGTGCGCCCGGTTTGTTTGCCCTTGGCGGCTTCGCGGGGAGAACGAGTATGTGTGGCGCGTGGCAGCATGCCGTACTCGGCAGTGACCCAGCCCTGACCCTTGCCACGCAGGAAGGGTGGCACTGAGGTTTCTACGCTGGCGGTGCAGAGCACGCGGGTCTGCCCTACCTGAATCAATACCGAGCCTTCGGCATGAGCGGTATAGCCGCGGGTCAGGGAAAGTGGTCGTAATTCATCAGATTGTCGTTGGCTCGGGCGCATGGCGGTTCCTATCGTTTAAACTCGTCGGCATTGTACGATCTTCCAACAGAATTCAGGATTTCCGCATGATTGCCAGCATGACCGGCTTTGCCGCTATCACCCGCCCTATTGCCGGCGGCACACTGACCTTTGAGATTAAAAGCGTGAATTCACGCTTTCTGGATCTGGTTTTCCGTTTTCCCGATGAACTGCGCGAGCTTGAGATGCCTCTGCGCGAGTTGCTGACCAAGCAGCTGTCGCGCGGCAAGGTGGAGTGTCGGGCGGGTTGGTCGATCAATACCGCCGAAACTAACGAAACGCTGGATCCAAATCGTCTGCAGGCGCTGCAACGACTATCGCAGGAAGTGCAATCAGTATTCACAGAGAGCCGAGGGTTAAGCACAGCGGATGTGCTGCGCTGGCCGGGCGTGGTGCAAACAGCGGCGTTAGATTGGCCTGCATTGCTGCCGCAATATCAGATGATGGCTGGCGAAGCGATCCAGGGGCTTAAAGAAGCGCGCACCCGGGAAGGCGGCCGTCTGGCTGCGTTGATCCAGGAACGCACAGCCGCTATGCGGGTGTTGGTGGCCAAGGCCGAGCCGCTGATTCCGGCGGCACAGCAGGCTTTTGCCGACAAAGCCCGTGCCAAGCTGATCGAAGTGATTGGTAGCGCCGAGGATGAACGCATCCGTCAGGAATTAACCCTGTATGCGGTACGCACGGATGTGGCCGAAGAGCTGGGTCGCCTTAAAGTGCATCTGGAAGAAGTGGATCGTGTGGTGTCGGCCAATGGCCAGGCGGGTAAACGACTGGACTTTCTGATGCAGGAGCTCAACCGCGAAGCTAATACGCTGGGCTCGAAATCGGTGAGTGCCGAGGTGTCGGGCATCGCTATGGAATTGAAGCTTCTGATCGAACAGATTCGCGAACAGGTGCAGAATATCGAGTAATAGGAATCGTAGAGAACGTGATGACCCAGAAACCCAAAACTGTCGGCCCTGGCAGCCTGTTTGTAATCGCTGCGCCCTCGGGTGCGGGCAAGACCACGCTTACCCGGTTGGCATTGGCCCAGAATCCGCGCTTGGCATTGTCTATTTCAACCACCACGCGTGCGCCGCGTCCGGGGGAAGAAAACGGGGTGCATTATCACTTTGTTTCGGTGGAGACCTTCCGCCAGATGCAGGCCGCAGGCGACTTTCTGGAGTCGGCTGAGGTGCATGGCAACTTTTACGGCACCAGCCGCCAGGGTATCGAGACCTTGCTCGCAGCGGATCGGGATGTGATTCTGGAAATCGACTGGCAGGGCGCGCAGCAGGTACGCAAGGTGTATCCAGAATCGGTCGGTGTTTTTATCCTACCGCCCTCATTTGATGAGCTGGAAACCCGTTTGCAGGGTCGCGGCCAGGATTCGGCGGAGATTATTGCCCGCCGGGTTGCCAATGCCCGCGAGGAATTACACCATCTGAACGAGTTCCCCTACGTTATAATCAATGAAAACCTGGATGAAGCGCTTGCTGAACTGCTCGCCGTCTTTGCGGCAGCCCGAGTGCGATTGGATAACCAGTCGCAACGGCATTCGGCGCTGATTGCTTCGTACCTCACCTGCTAAATAGAACGGAACACACCATGGCACGTATTACAGTTGAAGATTGCCTGAATCGCATTCCTAACCGCTTCGAGATGACACTGGCTGCGACTTATCGTGCACGCCAGCTGGCTAACGGCGCAACGCCGCATGTTGAACCTGATCTGGACAAGCCAACCGTTATCGCGCTGCGCGAAATCGGTGAAGGCTTTGTCGGTGCAGAGATTCTGAATCGCCCTCAGGCTTGATGATGGTCTAGGCGGAAATCGGGGCACACGATGAATACGGAAGCCCGTGCCCCGGTTAACCCCGAGATTTCGCCTGATTTACCGCCGGCTTTAGGGCCGGATGACCCGGCTTACCGGGTATTTATTGATAGTCTGGATTACCTCTCTGCAGCCGATCTGGCGCGGGTTGAGGAGGCGTTCGTCTTCAGCGAACAGTGCCACCGCGGGCAGACCCGCATTTCCGGTGAAGCCTACATCACCCATCCCTTGGCCGTTGCCGGCGCCCTTGCCGACTGGAAGATGGATGCGGTTGCCATTATGGCGGCGCTGCTGCATGACACGATTGAAGATACGGGTGTCACGAAGGCGGAGTTGGCCGAACGTTTTGGAAAACCTGTTGCCGAACTGGTCGAAGGGCTCTCCAAGCTGGATCGCCTGGAGTTTGCCAGCCAGCACGAAGCGCAGGCGGAGAATTTCCGCAAGATGCTGCTCGCCATGGCGCGGGATATCCGGGTCATTCTGATTAAGCTCACAGACCGTTTGCACAACATGCAGACTCTGGGTTCGATGCGCGCAGATAAGCGCCGGCGCATTGCGCGTGAAACGCTGGAGATTTACGCACCGATTGCCAACCGCCTGGGTTTAAATACCCTCTTCCGCGAATTGCAGGATCTGGCATTCCATAATATTCACCCGAATCGGTATGACGTGCTAGCTCGTGCCGTTAAATCGGTGCGTGGCAATCGTAAGGAAATGGTGCAGCGGATTCTGAGCAGCCTGACTGATAAATTGGCACAGTCGGGTGTGAAGGCCGATGTATTCGGTCGGCAAAAAACGCTGTATTCAATTTACCGGAAAATGATTGAAAAGCATCTGTCGTTCTCACAGGTGCTCGATCTATATGGTTTTCGTGTGGTGGTTGAGGACTATGCCAGTTGCTACACGGCACTGGGCGCCTTGCACGCACTCTATAAGCCGCTACCCGGCAAGTTCAAGGATTATCTAGCCATCCCGAAGGTGAATGGTTATCAGTCGTTGCACACGACACTGATTGGCCCCTACGGCACACCGATTGAAATCCAGATCCGTACGCGTGACATGCACCGCCTGGCACAGGAAGGGGTGGCATCGCATTGGCTGTATAAAGAGTCCGGAAAATTCTCGGATGATCTGCATGACAAGACGACCAAGTGGCTTGAGTCGCTCGTGGAAATGCAATCCATGAGCGGCGACTCTTCTGAGTTCTACGAACATGCCAAGGTTGATCTGTTCCCGGATGAGGTGTTTGTCTTTACACCGAACGGTAAAATTCTCACGTTGCCGCGCGGTGCTACGGCGGTTGATTTTGCTTATGCCGTTCATACCGATATCGGTAACCGCTGTGTAGCGGCCCGCATCAATCGCGAGTTTGCTCCGTTGCGTACCGAATTGCAGAACGGCGATCAGATTGAAATTGTGACAGCGGTTATTCCTAACCCGAATCCGGGTTGGTTGAAGTTTGTAAAGTCCGGCCGTACACGTAGCAAGATTCGCCATTTTCTACGCTCGGCGCATCATGACTCTTCTGCCGCATTGGGCAAACGCATGTTGTCGAGCGAACTGGCCCGTTATGGTCAGCGTCTGCAAGATGTGCCAACCGCGGGTTGGGGACGCGTGCTCGATCGCTCTGGCGCGCAGGCAGAGGGACATATTCTTAGCGAAATCGGTACCGGCCAGCGCCCTGCTGCAGATGTGGTCGTAGAACTGTTGGGCCTGGATCCAAAGCAGGCGTTGCCTGCAGCGGCCAGCGCACCGGTTCTGATTAATGGCACAGATGGCGTTGCGGTCCATCTCTCTACGTGTTGCCAACCAATTCCGGGAGACCCGATTGTGGGTTCGCTGGATACAGTCCGTGGCCTCGTTGTGCATACCCACGATTGTTTGCGTATACGTCGGCACCTTGGGCAGGATGCACAAAAATGGATTGATGTGGAATGGGCATCAGAAATTCATAGTCAATTCGATGTCCGTATACGCGTAGAAATCCGCAATCAGCGTGGCGTATTGGCCAAGATTTCCAGTGCGATTGCCGAAGCGGATTCCAACATCATGCATATTAGTATGGATGACGCGGGTGGCATGTATACCACGCTGTTTTTTACCTTGCAGGTTCGGGACCGTAAACACCTGGCGCATGTGATGCGCGGCGTGCGACATATTCCGGAAGTTTCGCGTATCTCACGGATTCGTGACAGCGAAGAGCGTGCCGTATGAAAGTGATCGTCATTGGCGCCGGCGTCATTGGCACCACAACCGCCTGGTACCTTGCAGCGGCGGGTCATGAAGTTACGGTTGTTGATCGGCAGCCAGGTGCCGGGCAGGAAACCAGCTTTGCCAATGGTGGCCAGATTTCGGTGTCGCATGCCGAGCCCTGGGCGAATCCGGCAGCACCCTGGAAAGTACTGAAAGCCATCGGTAAAGAAGATGCGCCATTGCTCTTTCGTTTACGACTCGATCCGGAATTATTGCGCTGGGGTGTAGGCTTCCTTGGTGAATGTACGGCCAAACGCACCCGCGCCAACATCCGGGCGATTGTAAATCTGGCCAGTTATAGCCGGGACTGTCTGAAACAGTTACGCGTGGATACCGACATCCAGTACGATCAGCTGTGTCGAGGCATTCTGCATTTTTATACCGACGAGCGTGAATTCAAGGCCGCTGCCATGGCTGCCGAGTTAATGCGCGATTTCGGGCTGGATCGTCGTCCGGTCGATGCTGCAGAATGTGTGCGCATCGAGCCGGCACTGAGTGATGTGCGCAACATGATGGTGGGTGGTCATTACACGCCTTCGGATGAATCGGGTGACGCTCATAAATTCACACGCAATTTGGCTGAACTGGCAAAAGCACGCGGTGTTCGTTTTGAGCTGGGCACGCCTATTGCCCGGTTGCGGGGCAGCGCTGCTGCCATTGAGGGCGTCGAGCGTTATAACGGTGAGTGTCTAAAAGCGGATGCCTATGTAGTGGCGTGTGGCAGCTTCAGCAACGCGCTTTTGGCACCGTTAGGATTGGCACTACCGATTTATCCGGCCAAAGGGTATTCCGCTACGTTCACCCTCGATGAAGGTGAAAGCTTCGCGCCAACGGTGAGTCTGACCGATGATGGACACAAACTTGTGTTCTCTCGCCTGGGTAATCGCCTACGCGTTGCCGGCACCGCTGAAATGAACGGGTACGGCCTGGGCCTGAATGCTGTGCGTTGTGCTGCTATTACCGAACGGACGCGTCAGATTTTTCCGCACCTGCGTACCCTGGGCGAACCCGAGTATTGGACAGGGCTGCGCCCGGCGACGCCGTCGAATGTGCCCTTTATCGGACGGGCCAAGCCATCAAATCTGTACCTCAATACGGGGCACGGTACGCTGGGATGGACGATGTCGTGCGGCTCCGGCAAGGCCTTGGCCGACATGATGTCTGGCCGTCGTCCCGAAGCGAACTTTCCGTTTCTTTATCCGTATTAGGCAGCGCGCTTTGTGTCAGCCGTGGCACTGAACTGGTTCGATACCCATGTGCATTGGGATGCTGCCGAATTTGATGCAGACCGTGACGCCGCGCTTGAACGTGCGCATGCAGCGGGCGTTAATTATTGCTTGAACCCGTCGGTGGTCGTGGATGGCATTGCTAAGGTGCGTGCATTGGCAGATCTATCGGCAACCAAAGATAAATGGCCGCGTATTTTTTCTGCGTATGGCATTCATCCATTGTATGTAGGACAGAGCAAGCCCGATGACCTGCATCAACTGGAGCAGCAGATTTGCCAGCAACGTCCGGTTGCCATGGGTGAGATAGGGCTGGATGCCTACGCCGGCGCGCCGGATATGACGCTGCAACGCGCATGCTTCGAGGATCAGTTGGTGTTGGCTGCTACGCATCAGCTGCCGGTGGTGTTACACGTGCGGCATGCAGTTGAAGACGTGATCCAGTCACTTAAACGTGTACAGGGCCTGGGGCAAAAAATACCGGGAGGCATCGCGCATGCTTTCAATGGTAGCGAGGTGCAGGCAGCGCAACTTATCCGTATGGGTTTTTTATTAGGCTTCGGTGGTAGTTGCACCTATGCAGGATCAACGCGTATCCGATCATTGGTATCGCGCCTACCTTTAACATCACTGGTGCTCGAAACCGATTCGCCGGATATGGCGCCGATGTGGTTACGTGGACAACGCAATGAGTCGAGCCAGCTGCCGCGAATTGCGCAGTCCGTGGCTGCACTGCGTCAAATCTCCTTGGCGGAATTGTCAGCGGTGACAACAGCAAATGCCTCTCAGCTGCTGGATTTACACGAAAATGGTGCAAGTGCACGGTGAGGTTGCCATGAGAAACCATCGATAATCCATTGTCAGGATTAATGTTTTTCTAAGGAGGGCGATCTGCCTTTGCGCGATTTTGGTGCGTTTCTTATGCGTTGTGAAGACGGGAAACGGCTTGTAATAAGGCGTTGCGGGACAGGGAGCCCATAAAAAATTCACACAAAGACTTGCAAAATCATCCACGAATCAGGGCATAATGAACTCACGCGATCAATTGATGACTGATTGGTCCTATCGATTTTGTACAAACCATCGGGAGACACCCACATGAATAAAGCTGAACTGATTGAAGTAATCGCTAAAGAAGCCAAGCTGAGCAAGGCCGCTGCACAAGCTGCTCTGGACGCTACTGTTGCTGCCGTTGTTAAGGCTGTAACCAAGGGTGACTCGGTAAGCTTGGTTGGTTTTGGTTCGTTCTCGAGCGGCAAGCGTGCTGCCCGTACCGGCCGTAACCCACAAACTGGCGAAACCATCAAGATTGCTGCTGCTAAGACCGTTAAGTTCTCGGCTGGTAAGGCATTCAAGGATTCCGTGAACAAGCGTAAGTAATTGCGTTTCGCTTCATGAGAACGGCCCGCTTCGGCGGGCCGTTTTTTATTGCGCTGCACTTTGCCTTTCGTCAAACAAAAGAGGAAAATCCCCTTTTGTCTTTGCGCCTACATACAGGACAAAGCCCCCAATTCAATCCATCCGGAAGACGATGATCTTGCCGGATGACGCTGGAGTAGTTATGGAGAAAGATCTGCGCGCCGCAGCACTGGAGTATCACCGTTATCCCACACCCGGGAAAATCTCGGTGACACCGACGAAGGGGCTGACCAATCAGCGCGATCTGGCTCTGGCATATTCGCCAGGCGTGGCATTCGCCTGTGAAGAGATCGAAGCCAATCCGGATGAGGCCGATACGCTGACTTCGCGTGGCAATCTCGTGGGCGTCGTTACGAATGGCACAGCAGTTCTGGGGCTAGGCAACATTGGCCCATTGGCGTCAAAGCCTGTGATGGAAGGCAAAGGTTGCCTGTTCAAGAAGTTTGCCGGTATTGATGTCTTTGATATCGAACTGGCTGAGAACGATCCGGACAAACTGATCGATATGATTGCTGCGCTCGAGCCAACACTCGGTGGCGTGAATCTTGAGGACATCAAAGCCCCCGAGTGCTTTTATATCGAACGTGAACTGAAGAAGCGCATGAAGATTCCGGTCTTCCACGATGATCAGCACGGTACAGCCATTATCTCGGCATCCGCCCTGATTAATGGCCTCAAGGTCATCAAGAAAGATATCACCAAGGTGCGCGTGGTCGTGTCGGGTGCAGGCGCTGCGGCTATTGCCTGTCTTGATCTGTGGTGTGAGATTGGTGTCAAACGCGAGCACATCACCGTTTGTGACTCCAAGGGCGTGATCTATGTTGGTCGTGAAGAAAACATGGAGCCGACCAAGGCCAAGTACGCGCAGCAGACTGAATCGCGTACGTTGAAAGATGCGCTGGTGGGCGCGGATGTATTCCTCGGCCTGTCGGCTGGCGGTGCACTCAAAGCCGAATGGCTGCCACCAATGAATGAGAATCCGCTGATTTTTGCGCTAGCTAATCCGACGCCGGAAATCATGCCGGAAGAAGCACGTAAGGTTCGCCCGGATGCCATTATTGCTACGGGCCGTTCGGATTTCCCGAATCAGGTGAATAACGTTCTGTGCTTCCCCTTTATTTTCCGTGGTGCGCTGGATGTAGGCGCAACAACGATTACTGAGGAAATGAAGCTCGCGTGCGTGTATGCCATTGCTGAGCTGGCCGAAGTAGAGGTCTCGGATGAAGTGGCTATGGCGTACGCTGGCCACAACCTGCACTTCGGTCCGGAATACCTGATCCCCAAACCTTTTGATCCTCGCCTGATTACGCGTATTGCGCCAGCGGTTGCTAAAGCGGCTGTTGCTTCAGGTGTAGCCCGCCGCCCGATTGCGGACATGGATGCCTACATCGAGCGCCTGAAAGAGTTTGTTTATCACACCGGCATTGGCATGCGTGCCGTGTTTGTGGCCTGTAAAGAAGGCGAACGTCAGCGCATCATTTTTGCCGAAGGTGAAGATGAACGCGTCTTGCGTGCTACCCAGATTATTCTTGAAGAGCAGCTGGCCACGCCGATTCTGATTGGGCGTCCCGGTGTTGTCGAAAAGCGCCTGGAGCGTGCCGGTCTGCGTATTCGTCCAGGTGTAGATTTTGAATTGGTTAATCCTGAAAATGATTCGCGCTATCGCGATTGCTGGACTGCGTATCACAAGCTGATGGCGCGCCGTGGCGTAACGCCTGCCGTTGCCAAGTCGGCCATGCGTCGGGATACAACGCTGATGGGCGCGATGCTGATGAAGCTCGGTCACGCCGATGGCATGATCTGCGGTGTGCAGGGTCAGTACGCTGATCACCTGAGTGTTGTGAATGACGTGATCGGTAAACGTAGTGGCGTGGGTGTGTTTGCTGCCATGAATTACCTGATGCTGCCGGGTCGCTCACTCTTCATTGCAGATACCCACGTTAACGAAAATCCGAATGCCGAACAGGTTGCCGAAATCGCCATGCTGGCAGCGGATGAAGTGAAGCGCTTCGGTGTGCATCCGAAAGTGGCTTTACTGTCGCACTCTAACTTCGGGTCTTCTTCTGCAGAATCCGCGCTCAAGATGAGCCGCGCTGCCGCACTTTTGCCGGCATTGTCTTCAGGTGAAATGGATGTTGATGGCGAAATGCATGGCGACGCAGCGTTGTCTGAAGAAATCCGTTTGAATGCGTATCCGGACTCGGCGCTGAAAGGCGAAGCGAACGTTCTGGTCATGCCGAATATCGATGCCGCCAACATCTCGTACAATCTGATCAAGATGATCGGCGGTTCTGGTGTGACGATTGGCCCGATTCTGCTGGGTGCCGCGCACCCGGTGCACATCCTCACCTCTTCATCGACCGTTCGTCGTGTGGTCAATATGACGGCGATGGCCGTGCTGGACGCACTCAAGATCAAGCGCTAACTTGCCGATAATGGTTAAAGAGAATAAAGTAACCCAACCATTCGCAGTGATGCGAATACCGGCATAACCCAAGGAGATTTTTGTGAAAAAAACGATACTGATTGCCAGTACAGCACTGCTGTCTGTTTCGGCTTTTGCTGCGGCACCGGCAGCGCAACCAACCCAGCGCGTCACAAGTACGGGCGAGATGGTAACGCTGTGTAAAGACAAGGCCAATGCACAAGTACAGTCTTACTGTAATGGTTTCGGTCAGGGCGTGTATGACTCCTATCTGGTGACGCGTCACCCGAAGGCTGCGCCTTCGAAGATCTGCGTAAAGCAACCTGCACCACAACGCCAGCAAGTGCTGGATGAGTATGTGGCCTGGGCTGAAGGCAAGCCGCAAATCAAGGATATGCCTGCTGCCGAATCGGCACTGCGTTTCCTGGCAGAACGTTTCCCTTGCCAAACTGCCAAAGCTGGCAAGTAACCTAATTCCGGAGTACAGACCATGAAAAAGACTTTGATGATTGTTCCCGTTGTTGCCGCGTTTCTGACCGGTTGTTCGGGCATGAGTGATACGCAGCAACGTACGCTGTCGGGTGGTGCGATTGGCGCTGCTGCTGGCGCCGGTATTACCGCGATTGCCGGTGGCAACCCGATCTGGGGTGCTGTGGGTGGCGCAGCCGTTGGCGCGATTGGCGGTTACGCTTATGACGCGTACGAAAAATCGAAGCAGAAGGAATACAACCAGGGCTATCAGGCTGGTAAATCAGCGCAGTAATTGTGCAATTGCTTGAAACAACAAAGGCACCCACGGGTGCCTTTGTTGTTGGTGGTGACCCGTCCTAAATAGCGTTGACACATTTTGATCCTGAAGGAGAAGTGTCAATGGCAGTCTGGGTTAAGCGTACACAACGCGATTACACGATGTCTTTTAAATTGGCTGTTGTCGAGCAAATCGAAAAAGGCGAAATGACCTATATAGAAGCACAGGATCGCTACGGGATCCAAGGTCGATCCACGGTTCTTGAATGGCTCAGGAAGCATGGCCAATTGGATTGGCATAAACTTCGGGATACTGACCTGAAGAGAGATCTCATGGAATCCGAGAAGCGACCGCAGACACCCGACCAGCGCATTAAAGAGCTGGAAATGCAGCTTAAGGAATCGAATCTGAAAGCGCAGCTATTTGAATCCATGCTCGACATCATTAAGACCGAGTACGGGGTGACTGTCCCAAAAAAGCCTTTAGGCTTGCGCTCGAAGGGCAAAAAGCTGTTCGAATAAGCGTGGCGCAAGCCTGTAGATTTGTCGGTATTAGCC
>CAIQBG010000032.1 GCA_903870055.1 uncultured Pseudomonadota bacterium | reverse complement strand
TGGCATCTACCGGCACAGGCGCAGCTGGTGTTGATGCCGCATTGGATTCAGCAGGTTTATCTGTAGCGGCTTCTTTGATAACGCCGGTCACTGCCGGTGCAGCACTGGCTGGCACGGCTTCTGGCGGCGGCACAATAATCGGCGTTGCAGCGGCCTGCTTCTCTGCTTCCGTCACAATCCGGAAATCATTGAGTTGGGGTGGCGGCGCCGCGTCCATCACCATCGGCAGTACAGCTGCCACGATAATGACAAAGAAAGCAGCCCCAAGCAGACGGCGACGAGCGCGTCTTTTAAGATCCTGCTGGCTATCTGATTCTGGAGTGTCTGGCTTCATGCCGTTCTGCCCAAGTCCCTTAGGACATCAGCTACTGTGAGGAAAGAACCGAAGGCCACGATTCTATCACTCTCGGTGGCATTTTTTCGTGCTGCAGCATAAGCGCTTCGGGGATTTTCGTAGGTTTCTATCTGGGCGTCTTTAACGCCCAGGCCGTGCAATGTTTCACGCAACTGTTCCACGGTGGCCGAACGGGGGTTATCCAGTGGTGTGAGATACCAGCGGGTGATGCCTTTAACAAGCGGCGTCAAAACCCCACCCAGGTCTTTATCAGCCATCATGCCGACTATCCCATGCTGGGCATGAGCAAAGGGCAAATGCCCCAGATTATTTGCCAAGACTTTGGCAGCATCAGGATTGTGCGCCACGTCCAGTACCAGGTCAGGCGGTCCGGGAATAACCTGGAAACGCCCTGCCAATTCAGTTTCCAGCAACCCACGACGAACGGCACCCATGGCAACGGGCAGACGATCTTGCAGACATTCGATGGCTGTCATGGCAGTAGCTGCATTCAACAGCTGAATCTTGCCACGCAGCCCTGGATAGGCCAACCCTCCCCGCCGCTGCATATCTTCAGGTTTGGTACCGGGCTGACGCAGCCAGTAGCGCCATTGAATACTGGGCAACCCTTCTTCGCCCGGCAAGGGCTCAAAGCCGTAGGCCTCACCAACCAGATAAACCTTAGCGCCGATTTCCGCCAGTTGTTTGAGTGCAGGAAGCGGCATATCCGGTGCGGCAACCACAATCGGTTTCCCTGGCCGTGCAATGCCAATCTTTTCAAGGGCAATCGCGTCCAGCGTATTACCCAGAAAATCCTGATGATCTAGCGCCACGCCAGTAACTACCGATACATCAGGCTCATAAATATTAACGGCATCGAGACGACCACCCAAGCCCACTTCCAGCACCAGCGCATCAACCCCTGCCACCAAAAACACCTGTATGGCTGCCAGTGTTGTGAATTCGAAATAGGTCAGCGAAACCGCAACAGCTTTGCGGGCCGCTTCAACCCGCACAAAGGCAGCAATAAGCGCTTCGTCCGGTGCCGATACGCCATTAATGCGGACACGTTCATTGAAATGAATTAGATGCGGGCTGGTGTAGGTGCCAACTTTATAACCGGCCCGATCCAGCATGTTCGAAAGATAGGCGACCACAGAGCCTTTGCCGTTGGTACCCGCCACCATGATGACAGGCACACCGGAGTCCGTGAGCGCCAATTGCTGGCCTAAGTGTTCACTAACGACTTTAACTCGATCCAAACCGAGTTCGATACCCGCAACCCCACGGGGGTGCATGGCCTCAATGTGGGCCAGCCACTGATCCAGAGTTTGCATATTGATCCGACAGGAAAGCTTAAGAGCTCACCGGCTCCTTACGGAGAATGCGCAATAGCGACGATAGTTCGTCACGCAGCGTTTTGCGATGAACGATCATGTCGATGGCACCCTTGTCGAGCAGGAACTCGGCACGCTGGAAGCCTTCCGGCAACTTCTCTCGAACGGTCTGTTCGATGACGCGTGGCCCAGCAAAGCCAACCAGTGCATTAGGTTCGGCAATCACGACATCACCCACGAAGGCAAATGATGCCGAAACACCGCCCATGGTCGGGTCGGTCAGTACCGTAATGAACGGCAGGCCATGACGTGCCAGTTCGGAAATCGATGCTGTGGTTTTGGCCATCTGCATTAGCGAGAACAGGCCTTCCTGCATACGGGCGCCACCCGAAGCCGTAATACAGACAAAACCGCATTTGTTTTCAATCGCTGCACGAACACCGCGCACAAAACGCTCTCCCAGCACCGAGCCCATGGAGCCGCCCATGAATTCAAATTCAAAGCAGGCAACGACGGCCGGCTCGGCTTCTATCGTGCCCTGCATGACGACCAGCGAATCAGTTTCGCCCGTCTGCTTCTGGGCTTCTTCCACACGTACCGGGTAGGGACGGCTATCAACAAACTTAAGCGCATCTTTCGGGCGAACTTCGGCACCGATTTCAGCGCGGCCATGCGCATCCATGAGCATATCCAGACGGGCACGTGCCTTGACACGATGGTGATGCTCACACTTCGGGCAGACTTGCAAATTAGCTTCAAGATCAGCCGTATAGAGCACCGCTTCACAGTTCGGGCACTTACACCACAGACCTTCCGGCAATGTGCTCTTACGCTGGCCATCGGCGCGTTTGATCTTCGGGGGCAGCAGTTTGTTAACCCAGTTCATCGCGTGCTCCTATTATGCGTTAGTTACTTGTTACCGGCGGCTTTATCAACGCCGGCACGAATATCTTTCATTACTGCCAGCAGTGCGGCACGAGCCTCACTTTGCGGCACATCGGTCATTGCGTCGATCAGACGACTACCCACAACAACCGCATCGGCCATTCCAGCCAGACGTTCTGCAGTACTCGCATCGCGAATACCGAAACCCACACCTACCGGCAGCCCGGTGCGATTGCGAATTTGCGGAATACGCTGTGACACTTCATGCAGATCAAGGTGACCTGCACCCGTCACGCCCTTCAAGGAGACATAGTACAGATAGCCGCTGGCCACTTTGGCCACAGCCGCAATACGTTCTTCGGTGGAGGTTGGCGCCAACAGATAGATCGGATCCATGTCCACAGCACGCAGCTGTTTAGCAAAGTCTTCGGATTCTTCAGGCGGGTAATCTACCACCAGTACACCATCAACGCCGGCTGCTTTAGCGACGGCAACAAAGGCTGCTTGCCCAATACACTCGATCGGATTGGCGTAGCCCATTAGTACGATCGGCGTGGTCTGATCTTCCTTACGGAACTCGGCTACCATGGTGAGCGTTTGGTGCATGCCAATGCCCTGTGCAATCGCACGCTCGGCAGCGCGCTGAATCACCGGGCCATCGGCCATCGGATCCGAGAACGGTACGCCCAACTCAATAACATCTGCCCCACCCTCAACCAGGGCATGCATCAGATCTACGGTCATGGCAGGGGATGGATCACCCGCCATGATGTAGGGAATCAAGCCTTTTTTACCTTGCTTGGCCAGCGCTGCGAAAGTATCCGTAATACGACCCATTACTTGGTCTCCACGTTGGCGTCGTTCACTTGCATACCGGCTTTAGCAAAAGCTGTGCGGCAGCTCTGGCGACAATAGAACTCCATGCCGCTGGCTTCGGAAACGATATGTAGATCTTTGTCGCCACGACCCGATAGGTTAACCAGCAAAATTTTGTCCTTAGGCAATGTCGGCGCCAGCTTTGCGGCGTATGCCAATGCGTGACTAGATTCCAGCGCCGGGATAATGCCTTCGATACGACACAGATCATGGAATGCCTGTAGTGCTTCTTTATCCGTAGCACCCACATATTCGGCACGACCAATGTCTTTAAGCCAGGCATGCTCGGGGCCTACACCCGGATAATCCAGACCGGCCGACACTGAA
Source organism: uncultured Pseudomonadota bacterium (assembly GCA_903870055.1). Lineage (GTDB taxonomy): Bacteria > Pseudomonadota > Gammaproteobacteria > Burkholderiales > Rhodocyclaceae > Fluviibacter. The sequence goes on along the minus strand of CAIQBG010000032.1, from coordinate 14,092 downwards.
TGTGTTTCAACAATCTGACCGTTGTCATCCTGCAGCAGATAGGTACGATTACCATGGAGCACACCCGGTGTACCCAGTTGCAGCGAAGCCGCATGACGTTTGGTATCAATACCATCACCGGCAGCTTCTACACCGATCAGTCGCACGTTCTCGTGTGGAATGTAATCGTAGAAAATACCCATGGCGTTTGAACCGCCACCTACGCAGGCAATAACGGCATCCGGCTGACGACCAACCATGTCTGGCATCTGCTTGAGGCATTCTTTGCCAACCACCGAATTGAAATCGCGTACCATCATCGGATACGGGTGTGGGCCGGCCACCGTGCCAATGATGTAGAAGGTATCTTCGACATTGGTCACCCAATCACGCATGGCTTCGTTGAGGGCATCTTTCAGGGTGCGGGAACCGCTTTCCACGGGCACCACTTCAGCACCCAACAACTTCATGCGATAGACGTTAGCCGACTGACGGCCCACATCTTCTGAACCCATATAAACCACGCACTTCATACCAAAGCGTGCCGCTACGGTAGCCGAAGCAACCCCATGCTGACCCGCACCAGTTTCCGCGATCACGCGTGGCTTCCCCATGCGCTTAGCCAGTAAAGCCTGACCAATCGTGTTGTTAATCTTGTGGGCACCCGTGTGATTGAGATCCTCACGTTTCAGATAGATCTGAGCACCGCCTAGAATTTCGCTCCAGCGCTTGGCGTGGTAAATCGGGCTCGGACGACCCACGAAATGTTTCAGTTCACTATTAAACTCGGCAATAAATTCGGGATCACGGCTGTAATGGTCATAAGCGTGCTTGAGCTGTTCAAGTGCAGCCACCAGGGTTTCCGACACAAAAGAGCCCCCATAGGGACCAAAGTGACCGCGGGCATCGGGCAAATCGTAGGGTTTCATGAAGTGAATTTCCTGACTACTGTGGGGCTGCCTGCATCAAATGCCGCGAACGGCATCGACGAAAGCTCGAATTTTGTTGGCATCTTTAATGCCTTTGGCACTTTCTACCCCGGAAGACACGTCCACTGCTACCGGCTGAACTTGACGAATGGCCGCAGCCACATTGTCCGGATTCAACCCGCCGGACAGAATCACCGGCAAGGGGCATGAAGACGGCACCAGCGACCAATCAAACGACTCTCCGCTCCCGCCATAAGCCGGGCTCCAGGTGTCGAGCAACAAGGCGCGTGCCGAGGTAAATTGCTTGGCGAATTCTAACAGATCGACCCCCGGCCGGACGCGCGCCGCCCGCAGGTAGGGCAAGCCGAAACCTTCGCACTGATCGACAGTTTCATCCCCGTGGAACTGCAAGAGGTTCAAGGGCACTTCTTCAATGACGCGATTCACCTCTGCTCGTGAGGCATTCACAAACAACCCAACGATGGTGACAAAAGGAGGGATCGCACTGGCCAGCGATTTAGCCTGTTCAATGGTGACATGACGCGGGCTATCGGCGTAAAACACCAGGCCAATGGCGTCCACGCCCGCCGCTACAGCAGCTTGGACGTCTTCAACACGGGTCAGGCCGCAGACTTTAATGCGTGGTTTAGCGTGTAGGGTCATGATGTGGCGGTGATCAGAAATTAAAAACCTGGAGCGGATCACCCGTCTGACCAGCAGATGGCAACCCCCAACCCGCATCATAATCGACCGCAGTCAGATACAGGCCATCCGGCATAAAAGTCGGTGGTGCCAAGGTACGGTCTTTCTGGGACAGCAATGCGGTCATCAAAGTCACTGGCTCAGCGCCTTTGCCCACATAAACCAGGGCGCCAACCAGATTGCGGATCATATGCTGTAGAAAGGCGTTGGCAGCAAAGTCAAAAACTAGCCAATCCCCCTGGCGGTGCACACGGGATTCCGTGAGCGTACGGACCGGGCTATTGGCCTGACATTCAGCCGCGCGGAAGGCACTGAAGTCATGGGTGCCAAGTATGGATTGTGCGGCGACCGCCATGGCATCAATATCAAGGGGTCGATGGAACCACCCTGCCCGGCCGGCAAAAATGGCGGCTCGCTCCGGACGGTTTAACAGAATGTAACGGTAACGACGACCTGTCGCGCTAAAACGCGCATGAAAATCAGCCCCAACCGGTTGAGCCCAACGTACGGCACAGGATCTCGGCAACAAGGCATTCACACCCCGCACCCAGGCGGAATCTGGGCGAATGATAGGGGCATCAAAATGAATCACCTGCCCCGTGGCATGCACGCCCGCATCGGTACGCCCGGCACAAACGATCTGTACGGGCGCATCCGCTATCTGCGTCATTGCTGTTTGAAGAGCCCCCTGCACAGTGGGCAGCGTTGATCCAATCGGGCGCCCGTCAACCACCTGCGTCGTTGGCGCCTGAGTCTGCCAACCATGGAATGCACTGCCATCGTACTCAATGCCTAGTGCCCAGCGCTGCGGTGTCATGCGGCATCCCCCAGGGCAAGACAAAGAATCGCCGTGCAAAGCATGAGTAGGCTGAAGATCACTTCCTGCATCGAAAGATGAACCACGTCCAATTCCAGCACTTCGGGCGCACCCTGTTCAGGCGCACCTGACAGATCCGCACCGGCTAACGCCAGCACATCCTGCAGATTACGGGGCTTAGGCGCCGTCTCCAGGTAATGGAAGACTAAAAGCAATCTCGCAACCGCACGTTCTGGCCAATGACGATTGCCGGCCAGCGGTTGTAACAAAGCTAACGAGCCTGCGGCCAGGCTACGATCATCCGTGGTATCAAGCAGCAAACTCACAGTAGCCAGCATGCCCACAAGACGTAAGAGCTGTGTCAGCCCCAGCGCAACGCCTTCTTCCGTTGGATATAACCCCCATTGCGGGAAGAGCGCAGCACCGGGTGTCATCAATAACGTCACTACAAACAACACCAGAATCAGTAAACGCACCCGGCGCAGGAGCTTGATAAAACGGGCGCGGTGCAGGAGCAAAGCCCAGAGGCTTAAGGCAGCAGCCAACGGCAAGCCAAAACCCGATTGCAATACGATCGCGACAGCGAACACTGAAACCAGCTTAATCGCGGGGGATACGCTAATCGTAAGAGCAACCCGACCCATAGCCATAGTTAGTGGTCGTTATCCGATGCTTTATCTTTAGACGGAGACGACAGGTCGAGATTAATCGACCCCCAATTGACTTTGGGTTGTGGCGTCGCTCGTGGCCGATCCTCATGATCAGGTTTCTCACTCTTACCGTGACGCGCACTTTCACCAGCCCGGCCGAGGCTAACGCCAATCTGCAGCCCCAGCAAAAGGAGCGTCAGACTGCCGACAACCCAGACCCAATCAGGAATATTCATCGATCACTCTCTATAACGACAACGCCCCGCCCAGCCTCTAAGCTAGACGGGGCGTCTGCTTAAATAATTAAGCTTGTACCAAGATACGCAGCATGCGGCGCAGCGGCTCAGCAGCGCCCCACAGCAACTGGTCACCACAGGTGAATGCGGCCAGATAATCCGGGCCCATCGCCATTTTGTGCAGACGACCAACCGGCACAGTCAGCGTCCCTGTAACCGCAGCCGGTGTCAGGTCACGTTCACTGATCTCGCGATCATTCGGCACGACTTTCACCCAATCATTCGCCTTGGCGATGATGTCGCTCACTTCATCCAGCGGCACATCTTTCTTCAGCTTGATGGTCAGCGCCTGCGAGTGGCAACGCATCGCACCGATACGCACACACAGACCATCGATGGGGATCGAACCGGCCGAACGGAATGCCGGGTTGCCGAGAATCTTATTGCACTCGGCACCGCCCTTCCACTCTTCTTTCGATTGGCCATGCTCAACCGGCACGTCGATCCACGGGATCAGCGAACCTGCCAACGGTGTGTTGCGGAAGTTCTTTTTCGGGAAAGCATCCGAACGGATGGTTTCTGCAACCTTGCGATCGATTTCCAGAATGGCCGACTTCGGATCAGCCAGTAGATCAGCCACCGATGCGTGGATGGACCCCATCTGGGCAATCAGCTCACGCATATTCTGCGCACCCGCACCCGAAGCGGCCTGATAGGTCATCGATGAGACCCAGTCAATCAGCTTATGCTCGAACAGGCCACCCAGGCCCATCAGCATCAAGGAAACAGTACAGTTACCACCGATCCAGTTCTTACCACCCTTGGCCAGGGCCGCATCGATCACGTCACGGTTTACCGGATCCAGCACGATCACAGCATCATCGGCCATGCGCAATGCGGAAGCGGCATCAATCCAGTGACCGTTCCAGCCAGCGGCACGCAGTTTCGGATACACCTCTTTGGTGTAATCGCCGCCCTGACAGGTCAGGATGATGTCCATCTTTTTCAGGGCGTCGACATTGCTGGCATCCAGCAGCTTCTCACCGGAGGTCACACCACCAAATGCGGGCGCATCACCACCGGCATTCGAGGTTGAAAAGTACACCGGCTCAATGTGAGCAAAATCCTGCTCTTCCTGCATGCGCTGCATGAGGACCGAGCCCACCATACCGCGCCAACCAACCAGACCTACGCGTTGCTTTGCCATGTGAATTCCTCTACGTGTTTTATCGTTATGTTGTTACAGCGCTGCCAGTACAGCGTCACCCATTTCGCGGGTCCCCACCTTGCGGGTGCCCTCTTCATAGATGTCAGCCGTACGATAACCCTGAGCCAGCACAGTACGTACCGCATTCTCGATACGCACTGCTTCAGCTTCCAAGCCGAAAGTGTAGCGCAGGAGCATGGCGGCGGACAGAATTGTCGCCAGCGGGTTAGCAACGCCCTTACCTGCGATGTCCGGGGCAGACCCGTGGCAAGGTTCGTACAGACCCTTGTTGTTCTCATCTAGGGAAGCCGATGGCAGCATACCGATCGAACCAGTGAGCATCGATGCTTCATCCGACAGGATGTCGCCAAAGATGTTGCCGGTCACCATAACGTCGAACTGCTTGGGCGCGCGGACCAGTTGCATGGCCGCATTGTCGACCAGCATGTGAGAGAGTTCAACGTCCGGGTACTCCTTGGCCACATCTATGACGATGTCACGCCAGAACTGGGTGCACTCCAGCACGTTCATCTTATCGACCGAGCAAAGCTTCTTATTGCGCTTCTGGGCAGCACGGAATGCCACGTGAGCGATACGACGGATCTCGCTCTCTGCGTAGATCATGGTGTTGAAACCCACCATCTGGCGACCCCATTCTGTATCACGTTCTTCAATGCCACGTGGCTGACCGAAGTAGATATCGCCGGTGAGTTCGCGCACGATCAGAATATCCAGACCCGAAACCACTTCAGGCTTAAGCGAAGACGCATTGGCCAGTTCCGGGTAGAGAATCGCCGGACGCAGGTTGGCAAACAGGTTAAGGTGTTTGCGAATACCGAGCAGCCCCCGTTCAGGGCGCTGTTCTCGTGGGAATGTATCCCACTTGGGGCCGCCAACGGCACCCAGCAGAATGGCCTCAGCCGCTGCCGCCTTATCCCGGGTAGCAGCCGGATAAGGCTCGCCGGTCACATCTACGGCACAACCACCAAGCAGTGCGGTATCGAGTGTAATGTCGAGGCCGTCTTTCTTAAGTGCTTCAAGAACGCGGACAGCTTCGGCAGTAATTTCAGGACCAATGCCGTCACCCGGCAATACGAGAATGTTGCGAGACATAAATCAGTGCTCCGTATGACGACTTATTACTTGTTATAGAGCCACGGTTGTTCGTGGCGTCGACGATCTTCATAGGCATGAATCGCATCAGCATGACGCAGCGTCAGACCAATATCATCCCAACCATTGATCAGGCATTCCTTGCGGCTGACATCCACATCAAACGGAATCGCTTCACCATCCGGCTTGCGGATCACCTGATTTGGCAGATCCACCACCAGGCGATACCCCGGTGTCGCCAATGTTTCCATGAATAGACGATCCACCACCGGTGCCGGCAGCACGATCGGCAGAATGCCGTTCTTGAAACAGTTATTGAAGAAGATGTCCGCAAAGGACTCCGCAATGATGGCGCGGAAGCCATAATCCAGCAGCGCCCAAGGGGCATGCTCACGCGAGCTACCGCAACCGAAGTTCTTTCTCGTTAGCAATACCTGCGCACCCTGGAAGCGGGCATCGTTCAGAACGAATTGCGGATTCAGCGGACGATTACTCGAATCCTGGCCCGGCTGACCCACATCCATATAACGCCACTCGTCAAACGCATTGGGACCGAAGCCCGAGCGCTTGATCGACTTGAGGAATTGCTTGGGGATGATGGCATCCGTATCCACATTGGCACGGTCGAGCGGTGCAACGAGGCCATCGAGTACAACGAACTTATCCATTACAGCACCTCCCGCATGTCAACAAAGCGGCCAGCGATTGCCGCAGCCGCAGCCATGATCGGACTCACCAGATGGGTACGACCCGAGGGACCCTGACGCCCTTCGAAATTACGGTTTGACGTCGAAGCACAGCGCTCGCCCGGCGACAGACGATCGGCATTCATGCCCAGACACATGGAGCAACCTGGCTCCCGCCATTCGAAACCGGCAGCCTTGAAAATTTTGTCCAGACCCTCTTCTTCTGCCTGGCGCTTAACCAGACCGGAGCCCGGCACAACCAGTGCCAATTTGACATTAGCGGCAACAGAACGACCACGCACAATGGCGGCAGCCTGGCGCAAGTCTTCGATACGCGAGTTGGTGCAGGAGCCGATAAAGATCTTATCGACTGGCACACCAGCGATGGGCGTATTCGGGTTCAGGCCCATATAGGCCAGCGCCCGTTCCATGCCTTCGCGACGAACAGGATCCTGCTCTTTAGCCGGATCAGGAATCATCTCGTTAATGCCAATCACCATTTCAGGCGATGTGCCCCAGGTGACTTGGGGTTGAATCGTGCGTGCATCAAGCTCAACAACCTTGTCGAACTGAGCACCGTCATCACTATGCAGCGTGCGCCAGTAAGCTACGGCCTTATCCCAATCACTACCCTTCGGTGCAAACGGGCGACCCTGGACGTAATTAATGGTGGTGTCATCAGCGGCCACCATGCCAGCACGTGCACCGGCTTCGATGGCCATGTTACAGATCGTCATGCGACCTTCCATCGACAAACCACGGATAGCACTACCCGCAAATTCGATGGCATAACCAGTACCGCCAGCAGTACCGATCTTGCCAATGATGGCGAGCACGATGTCTTTAGCGCCAACGCCTTTGCCAAGCGCGCCTTCAACGCGGATGAGCATCGATTTGGATTTTTTCGAAACCAGTGTCTGGGTTGCGAGTACGTGTTCGACTTCGGAAGTACCGATACCGAATGCCAGCGCTGCGAAGGCGCCATGCGTTGATGTATGGGAGTCGCCGCAAACAACGGTCATACCTGGCAGCGTTGCGCCCTGCTCTGGCCCAACCACGTGAACGATACCCTGACGCGCATCCTTGAACGGGAAATAAGCCAGCGCACCGTTTGCGCGGATGTTGCTATCGAGCGTATCCACCTGCAGACGCGCAATTTCATCATCGATACAGGCGGTACCTTCAGCCTTGGCCCAGCCGTCAGTTGGTGTGTTGTGGTCTACCGTGGCAACCACGGAATCAATACGCCAAGCTTTGCGGTTGGCCAGCTTGAGGCCTTCAAAAGCCTGCGGACTGGTCACTTCGTGAACCAGATGACGGTCGATGTAGATCAGCGCTGTACCGTCTTCTTCCTGACGGACAACGTGGTTTTCCCACAATTTATCGTAAAGTGTTTTTGCCATGGCGAATTCCGTAGATGCAATGCCGTGCCAAGCACGGCCCAGAGCCGGAAATTATCGCACAAGGGGCGCGCTGTTTGGGGCTTCGGCCTGAGCAGATACACCCCGGGCGATACAGAACCAGCCGGCCAGCGCAAAGACCGACCCCAAGGTAAACGCCCAGCCGGCCCCCAACGGCTCCCAGACGATGCCGCTGACAATCCCGCCAAACAAGCCGCCGCCACCAAATGACAGACTGGAATACAGCGCCTGGCCACGCGCATGGATATGTCTGGGGAACCACTGGTTGACCGCAGCAATGGCTGCCGCATGATGCACCCCAAAGGTCACACCGTGCATGGTCTGAGCTATGAGCAACAAAACCAGCGATTCACCGCCCCAGCCTATGAATAGAAAGCGGATAATGGCCACGGCATAGGTGGCCAGCAACAAAGCACGCAAGCTATAGCGCTTCATCAGGGGCGCCATGATCATGAATAGACCAATTTCCACCAGGACACCAAGGGACCAGAGCAAACCGATCATGCCTTTGCTGTAACCCAAAGCATCCAGGTGGATGGAATAAAAGACGTAATAAACGCCATGGGCTGAAGACATGAGAAAACAAGCCAACAGGAGCATCCAGACCCGGCGTTCACGCATCACCGAACCCAGCGATGCCAGTGCCTCATCGGCAGCCTCTGCTGCGCCACTCCGGGGAATAGGCAGCCCTTCCGGCACCTTGAAGGCCATGATCAGAATGCCGATCAGGACCACAAACACCATGGCTGGCACATCACCAATGGGCAGCGCATCAAGCAATAAGCCGCCGAGCAGCACGGCCACAATAAAACCGACCGAACCCCAGACGCGGATCTGGCTATAGCGTTGATGTTGCGCGCCCAAATGGGCAAAGGTCAGGCTTTCCACCAGCGGCAACGAGGCGCTCCAGAAAAACGCCATCAGCGTCATCGGAACGAACATCAGAAGAAAGTTGTCAGTGAGGAAGAAGCCGGTAAAACCGACAGAGGCGCAAAGCGCAGATAGCCGGATAATGTCGACTCGCCGCCCGCGCTTATCAGCCAGCCACCCCCAGAATGTAGGCGCCAGTAGGCGCATGAGCTGCATCTGCGACATCAATAACGCGATGTCGGTAGCACTCAGGCTCAGCCCTTGCAGGTAGAGCGTGAAGTATGGGGAAAAAACACCGATGAATGCGAAGTAAAAAAAGTAATACAGCGAAAGCCGCCAGTAAGGGAGCGGCACGCCAGTCATCGGAACAGCATCGTCTTAATTAGCAGACAGTCGCTTAAGCATCCGGCGCCGAAGCCGGCACGGGCGGTAGGCCCGAATCGACATCTGCGCACTGCGCACGATGCCGCAGCGCATGATCCATCAACACAATGGCCATCATCGATTCGGCAATGGGTGTCGCACGAATAGCCACACAAGGGTCATGACGACCAAAGGTCTCAACCATAACTTCTTCATTGCGGATATTAATGCTACGACGTGGCGTCCGAATACTGGAGGTGGGCTTGATGGCAATACGCGCCACAATGTCCTGCCCGGTGGTAATGCCACCCAGGACGCCACCGGCGTTGTTGCTCAAGAAGCCCTGCGGTGTGATTTCGTCACCATGCTCGGTTCCGCGCTGGGCAATTGAATCAAAACCAGCACCGATCTCTACGCCTTTGACAGCGTTGATACCCATGAGTGCATGTGCCAAATCGGCATCGAAGCGGTCATAAACCGGCTCGCCCCAACCTGCAGGCACGCCGCGAGCAGCCACCATAATGCCACCGCCCACCGAATCGCCGTCTTTACGCAGGTCATCCATATAGGACTCCAGCTCGGGAACGATAGCGTTGTTAGGTGCAAAGAACGGGTTCTCGCGGATATCGTTGGCTGACACAAAGGGGATTTCTATCGGACCCAGTTGATCCATCCAGCCAAGAATAGTGATGCCGAAACGTTCGAATAGCCATTTACGTGCGATAGCGCCTGCAGCGACGCGTACTGCCGTTTCACGCGCTGAAGAACGGCCGCCACCACGGTAATCCCGAATGCCGTACTTCTGCCAATAGGTATAGTCAGCATGGCCCGGACGAAACTGCTCCGAGATATTGCCGTAATCTTTACTGCGCTGATCCTGATTGCGGATCAGCAAACCGATTGGTGCGCCGGTTGTCTTACCCTCGAAAACCCCCGACAAAATCTCGACTTCATCCGGCTCGCGACGCTGCGTCACATGACGTGATGTACCGGGTTTACGGCGATCCAGTTCAGCCTGGATATCTGCCTCGCAAATCCCCAATCCTGGAGGGCAACCATCGACCACACAGCCAATAGCTGGTCCGTGCGATTCGCCAAACGAAGTGACAGTAAACAGGGTACCGATCGTATTTCCGGACATAGGGTCTGATTTTTCTGAAATTTTTCTGAAATTTCTGGCGGCAAAACGCCTGAATTGGCACAAATTCTAGCACGCACTACAGCTCTTCCCTGTACCGGCAAGGCTTTGGATATGCTGTCCTGCAGCAAACATACTAACGGCGCACCTATCATGGCGTTGCCTTTGCTTAAGCCACAAAACCAGATCGTTCAACGCCCGAAAAATATTTTCAGACAGGTAAATCAAGGGGTTCCGAGAGCCCAACCCCGCAAGTCCTTGATACGTCTCGCTTTGACATAAAACACTATATCTAGAGAAAAGTTTGAAGTTGAACACTAGATGTAGTAAATTTAAGTCATACCAATGTTTTCGTCTTCACCAAATATAAAACTGTTACGGACACAATAATGACAACCGAGACACACACCCTGCAGACAGCCGCTACCGCCCGTGCCGACCTGCCCGCCCAGGAAATCTGCACCGAAGTACTGATCGAAAAATACGCCAAGGGCAAAGAACAATCGATTCAGGAAGTGCGTGCTCGTGTAGCTCGTGCTCTGGCCAAGGTCGAAGACGAAAAGAATCGCACCAAGTGGGAATCCAAGTTCCTGTGGGCGCAAGAAAACGGCTTCGTTCCCGCTGGCCGTATTAATTCGGCAGCCGGTACCGATCTGCAAGCCACACTAATCAACTGCTTCGTGCAACCCGTGGGTGACTCGGTGGTTGAAACAGTCAATGGTCGTCCGGGGATTTACACCGCGCTGGCTGAAGCGGCTGAAACAATGCGTCGCGGTGGCGGTGTTGGTTACGACTTCTCGTCGATTCGTCCGCAAGGCGCCCGCGTTAAGGGCACGCACTCTCGCGCATCTGGCCCTGTATCGTACATGCGCGTATTCGACCGTTCCTGCGAAACCGTGGAATCAGCTGGCGCCCGTCGTGGTGCCCAAATGGGTGTGATGCGTTGCGACCACCCGGATATCGAGCTGTTTATTCACGCTAAAGACAAGGGTGATCTGACCAACTTCAACATCTCGATCGGCGTGACTGACCCGTTCATGATGGCCGTTGAAGCCAACGATAACGTCGAACTGGTGCATATCGCTGAGCCGAATGAAGACATCCTGGCTGAAGGCGCTTACCAGCGCGAAGACGGCATGTGGGTCTATCGCAAAGTCCCCGCACGTGATCTGTGGGATCAGGTTATGCAGTCCACCTATGATCACGCTGAGCCAGGCATTCTGTTCCTGGATCGCATGAACAAGGACAACAACCTCAACTACTGCGAGCTGATCGAAGCCACTAACCCATGTGCTGAACAACCGCTGCCACCTTACGGCTGCTGCTGCCTGGGCTCGATCGATCTGACACACTTCGTCAAAGATCCGTTCGGCGCCAAGGCCGAATTCGATTTCGCTGCTTTTGGCGAAGTAGTCAAGGTATCGACCCGCATGCTGGACAACGTGCTCGACGCGACCCACTGGCCTCTGACCAACCAGCAACAGGAAGCCATGAACAAGCGCCGCGTTGGTCTGGGCTTCACCGGTCTGGGTGATGCCCTGTACATGCTGAAACTGCGTTACGACTCGCAAGAAGCACTGGCCATGGCCTCGAAGATCTCGGAGTTCATGCGCGACACCGCCTATATGACTTCAGTCGATCTGGCTAAAGAGCGTGGTGCCTTCCCGCTGTTCAACGCCGAGCTGTACCTGTCGGGCGGCAACTTTGCCTCGCGTCTGTCAAACGACGTCAAAGCAGAAATCCGCAAGCATGGTCTGCGTAACTCGCACCTGCTGTCGATCGCGCCTACCGGCACTATCTCGTTGGCTTTCGCCGACAATGCCTCGAACGGTATCGAACCCGCCTTCTCGTGGACCTACACCCGCAAAAAGCGTATGGCCGATGGCACGATCAAAGAATACGCCGTTGAAGACCACGCCTGGCGTCTGTACCGTCACCTGGGTGGTGACGTACACAACCTGCCAGAGTACTTTGTGACTGCGCTGGAACTCTCAGCCAAGGCCCACAAAGACATGGTGGCCGCTGTTGCCCCGTACATCGATACATCGATCTCGAAGACGGTTAACGTACCAGCCGACTACCCGTACGAAGAATTCCAGGATCTGTACATGCAAGCCTGGAAGGCTGGTCTGAAGGGCCTGGCCACCTACCGTCCGAACAGTGTGCTGGGTTCCGTGCTGTCGGTCGACACGCCGAAGCAAGAAGAAGAGAAAAAGCAGCCGCAAGACTTCGTCACTGGCGATGCCAACCGTCGTCTGCACATCAAGGATCTACCGGCACCCGTGCTTTCTTCGCTGCGCTGGCCAAACCGCCCTAACCTGCCGGAAGGCAACCTGGCCTGGACCTACATGATTGACGGTCCGTTTGGTAAGTTCGCCCTGTTCGTCGGCCACGTCGAACAAGAAGCCAAAAACTGGCCATTCGAAGTCTGGGTCAACGGCCCGGATCAACCGCGCGGCTTAGGCGCTGTGGCCAAGACCCTGTCGATGGACATGCGTGCCAACGACCCAGCCTGGCTGAAGCTGAAACTGGATTCGCTGTCGAACACGCCGTCTGCCGGTGAGTCTTTCGACATGGCCTTCCCACCAAATGGTGAACGTCAGCTCATGTCATCGTCTGTCTCGGCTTTCGCACAACTGGTGCGTTTCCGCGTCGAGCAACTGGGCTGGTTCAAGCAAGACCTGCCAACCCCAGTGTTCGATGCACTGATGAGCGCCAAAGAGCCGAAGACCGGCACTGATGGCACCCTGTCGTGGACTGTCGATATCTACAACCCGAATACCGGTGAAGACTTCGTACTGGGCCTGAAGGAAATCACCCTGCCGGATGGCGTAAGCCGCCCATACTCGATGTGGCTCTCGGGTAACTACCCACGTGCTCTGGATGGTCTGTCCAAGCTACTGTCGACCGACATGCGCGTCATCGATCCGGCCTGGATCGGCATGAAGCTGCGCAAGCTGCTGGACTACCCGGAACCACTGGGTGACATGCTGGCCTTCGTGCCGGGTTCGCGTAAGCAACAGACTTACCCATCGACCATTGCCTACCTGGCCCATCTGATCCTGCATCGCTATGCCATGCTCGGCATCCTCGATGAAAACGGCTTCCCGCTGAAGCAGATGGGTATTCTGCAAGCCCCGACTGAAGAAGGCGCTGTTAAGCCTGTTCAAGGCAAGCTATGCGGCGAGTGTGGCAACACCACCATGATCCGCAAGGATGGTTGTGACTTCTGCACCGCCTGCGGCGCCGTGGGCACCTGCGGCTAAACGCTAAGTAAAGCCCAACAAAAAGCCCCGGAGGTTAAACTCCGGGGCTTTCTACTTTTGACGAATCCTCGTCGTTTTTTAATCGTTCACCAATGGTTTGATCAAAAGCCAGACGGCTGTGCCAATCAGCATGACCGCAAACAGCATGCGCATTTGTCGCTCAGGCAACTTATGTGCGGCAGCGACCCCAGCAGAAACCGTTAAAAGCCCACCGAAGGCCAGCGGCAAACCCATCGACCAATCAACGCAATCAGCATAGCTGTAGGTTCCTAACGCGACCACGGCGCAGGGCGTCACCAATGCCATTGATAAGCTTTGCGCCAGCGCCTGACGTTGGCCAAACAAGCCCATTAATAAGGGTGTAGCGACGAGTCCACCGCCCACACCCAGCAAACCCATGCTGGTACCTGCAGCAACACCCACCATAGGCATCAGGCGGGGATTAAGCCGACTGTGCCCAGGGTCAGATTCGTGGCGTTGTTTGGCTATCAACATCTGAAATGCCAGAAATAGCAGGAAGACTCCAAAGACCACGCGCAGAATATCAGGCTGTAATTGCGTAGCAAACTGCGCCACAATCCAGGTGGTGATAGAAGCCAGAATCCCAATTGCGATGGCGCTTTTCCAGGGAATGGGTCGCTTACGGCTATAACGCCATAGACCCATCGCCAATATAGGAACCATCATGGCAAGCGAGGTACCCTGGGCCATGGCT
>CAIQBG010000031.1 GCA_903870055.1 uncultured Pseudomonadota bacterium | reverse complement strand
CGCTATCTTGGCATCAGGAAGGAAACCGTCAAATCCAAAGCCACCACAAACCATGCTGGCGGGGGCGGAAAACCGAAATATCTGTTTTCTGGCCTACTGAAATGCGGTGTCTGCGGTGGATCCTATGTCATGCTTGGCAAAAATCACTATGGCTGCGGTACTCATCGCAACAGGGGTAATGCTGTATGCGCGAACTCTAAGATGGTCAAAAAATCGACCGTTGAGCAAACGCTACTCGCTGAAATCAAGGAATCACTGCTTTCAGAGGAATGCTACAAGCTGTATGTGCAAGAAGTAACCGAAATGTTGCAATCAGCTAGACATGATCCGAAAGAGGCAAAAAAGCGCCTACAAGCCGCGCAAAAGGATCTGGACAACCTCATGGTCGCCATTAAGGCTGGAATCGTCACCAGCAGCACAAAAACAGCCTTGCTGGAGGCGGAATATCAAATAGAAGAAGCAAAACGCGAGCTGGAAGCAGTATCAAGCTTCGAACCCACCCATGTTTTGCCACGGGCCAAGGAGATATATAAGGATATGGTTTTACGTCTAGAGGCTATCGAAGCCGTCGACGAGGCGCGTGAAATATTGCGCAGCTTACTCGGTGAAATCCAGTTAGTGCCAGAGCAGGAAGCACTTACCGCCGTCATTAATGGGCAAGGACTCAGCGAGTCTATGCGAACGGTGTTGGTTGCGGGGACAGGATTTGAACCTGTGACCTTCGGGTTATGAGCCCGACGAGCTGCCAGACTGCTCCACCCCGCGTCCGAGAAGTCAAACATTATGTGGGACTAACACGCCCCTGTCAACCCCGATACCGGTTTATTTCTCAAGCCATCGCAATAACGGCTCCCACTGCAACAGATCTTGCTTGTGCTTTGAACGGGGCGGATCAAAGATCGTGCGCCCTGCCGCTGCCGCATTCACGTAATTCGATGTGGGCCGAATGTAGGTCACGATAGGGGCATCAAAGTGCTGCAAGAATTCTTCGAGCATCGCTGCGGCACGCGTGCGCGGATCAACGCGCATCGCAACAATGCCCAATTTATGGCGCTGACCGCGCAGGTCATTACGCAGACTGTTCAGAAAGTCTTCCGTAGCCGCCATATCAAATACTGAAGGCGCCACGGGAATGATCACGCGATCAACAAGGCGTACATAATCGCTCAGCTTATAACCCTGAAGGCCAGCCGGCGCATCAATCACGGTAAAGTCTGCGCCCTTTGGCAAGGAAGCCATGAGTTGTCCGCCGCCATAAAACCCGCTTACCGGCGGCAATGTCTCTTCGCGAAAAGACATCCAGCGCAAGGATGATTGCTGTCGATCTAGATCACAGAGCGTAACGCTCTTGCCCTGATTGGCAGCCCACCCCGCCAGACTAGTCGCCAGCGTTGTTTTGCCACACCCACCTTTTGGGTTGCACACCATGACTGCCGTCATCTTTGATCCTTTGTTGTACACAGATGCGCCACGAGCGCCTGTTTTGTTTAGACTAATAGATTATAAGTTTCTTTACGCTGAAATCATGACGAAAAATACAGTGGGCGCATCTGAACCCAAACGCAACCCCGGCAAACAACAAGGCATTCAGTCCATTGAAATCGGCGGTTCAATTTTGCGCGCACTGATTACAATTGGCCGACCGGCGATGCTTAAAGACATTGCCCTGATGAGCGGCATGCCCGCAGCCAAGGCGCACCGCTATCTCGTCAGCTTTCAGCGCATGGGAATTGTGAATCAGGATCTTCTTTCAGCACGCTACCATCTCGGCCCTTTTGCCTTAACGATCGGCCTTTCTGCGCTTGCCTCGCTAGACCCAATCCGTCTGGCCTCACCGATTCTTGACGAACTTTGCGACGAAATCGGCATGGGTGTCGGCCTAGCCGTTTGGGGTAGCAGTGGCGCAACGATTGTGCGCTATGTCGATACAGGGGATGCGATTTCTGTCTGCCTCCGAGTCGGGCGGGTGCTTGGCCTCCACGATTCCGCCACAGGCCGCTGTTTCAATGCCTTTTACAATCCATCCGCTATCCAGCCCGCACTATCGGCCGAACTTGAAAAGCTTGCGGGAAAAGACAAAGCACTGCTCTCATCACTAGAACGCGAACAGAAATCCATCATTAATACAACGCGTGACGATGGTATTGCCCGTGCTAGCGGCAGCCATACGCCAGGGATTAACGGTCTAAGTGCGCCGGTTTTTGACCATACGGGTCAGATGGTTGCCGCCATTACGGCGGTCGGTACTGCAGGTCAATTTGAAGCCGGTGCCAAGAGTACCGAGGCCGCGAAGGTGCTGGCAGCAAGCACTAAGCTTTCTAGCCTTTTAGGCTACGGGTCGAGCGAACCGTCTTAAGCATTCTCTTTAATGAACTTACCCAGCGATCCCATCAAGAGATAAGGCACGAGAATCAACCAATACACCCATGCCAGTGCAAAAGCGTAAAGCGGGTTGCCGTTAGCAAAATGCTGGATTGAAAAAAGAACCGTCTCTCCATGAAATAGGCCTTCTAGCACAACCTCGACAACGTTAAGCGCCAAAACGACTACAAGGTAAGCAAACGAGCGGGGCAACACGATAGACCAGAGATCCGAACCCTTTGAGTGTTGCATCGGGTAAATAGCCTGGCCAATGAGAATAAACTTTGCGCAAATTGCGGCCTTAATCCAGGCTAAACCAAAGTGCCCATAGGGCAGGCCGTCCTGCTTTAGAATTTCATGAGTCAGCAACGTTAGCGCGCTGAACCAGAACCCAAAATATAGCGTGAGATAAAAAGCTTTTTTCGCTTCGCCTGCAATGCGCTGACCGATTGTTTCTCCACCCATCAACGAAGTCCCGATTTAATTCAAAACGACAGTATAGTCAGCAAGTGGGTAACCTAGAATTCCTGTGCTCAAATTGCGCCTTCCTCTATACTTCGATCGCAACTCTCTTTATAATGCACACCGGTTCGCCGGTTTAGCTCAGTGGTAGAGCAACCGCCTTGTAAGCGGTAGGTCGTCAGTTCAATCCCGACAACCGGCACCATCAGTTCTCGCAAAAGCACCCTTCAGGGTGCTTTTGCTTTTGTGAAGCGGATTCTGGAAGCCAGTACACCACTGGTGATAATCAGGCCGATGGCTAGCCATCCTGTCAGATCAATCCGCTCACCAAAAAATATACCGCCAAAAAGACTGGCAAAGATCACGGTGGTGTAAGCCAAGGCATTGGAGAGTAATGTCTTGCCGCTTTTATATGCTCTCGTTAACGACAATTGAGCGCCTGTGGCAAAAACACCTGCCCCGATGAGCCAACCCAGATCTTCGGTCAGCGGCCAATGAAAGCCCCGCCAGCCAACCCACAGCAGGGCACACACCGCGGAAAATAGCGAAAAATAGAAGACCGTACGCCACTCCGGCTCTCCCAGAGAGCCGAGTTCGCGGATATGAAAGTAGGCTAATCCTGCCAGGCCACCGGAAACCAGTCCGATCAAAGCGCCATAAAGATGGTCGCTATCCATCGCCGGGCGGAGCAATAGCACCACGCCCATGAATCCCAACAGCAAAGCAATCAGTGCAAAGCGACTAGGTTTTACGCCGCGTAACAACATCTGCCACATTACGAAAAATATTGGCGACGTATAGTTAAGCGTCACAGCCGTAGCCAGCGGCAATTGCGTTATCGCGTAAAAATATAGGAATAGCGCCGAGAATCCCGATAACGACCGGAAGGCATGGCTGCGCAAATGATCCGTCCGTGGATGATGGCGGCGCAGGAGCATGAAACCGGAAACAATGACCAAAGCCACGATGCAGCGCCAGAGCACGATTTCTCCGGACTCATTATGTTCAGCGGCAAACTTGACGCAAACGCCCATGCACCCAAACAGGAAACTTGCAACGACCATCCATAAAGATTGCCAGCCCGGATAACTGGATCTGGCCGTCATGGGTGCGCCACGCGCATTAGCCACCGAAGGGCTTTAGCTGCTGCCCCAACATGCGGCGGTAAAACTCATGAAAATGCAACATCCCATCTTCCATGGGTGACTGATAAGGACCGACTTCGTTGCGCCCCGCGCGCATCAATGCCAGCCGGCCGCGATCCATGCGCTCCCCTATTTCGTCATCTTCGATCGCGGTTTCCATATACGCAGCCTGCTCGGCCTCTATAAACTCACGTTCGAAATCGACAATTTCTTCGGGATAGTAGAACTCAACGATGTTCATCGTTTTATCCACGCCCTGTGGATGCAAGGTCGAAACCACCAGAACATGTGGATACCACTCGACCATGATGTTCGGATAATAGGTTAGCCAGACAGCCCCGTGCGCCGGATTAATGCCCAGGTGCTTATACTGGCTGAGTACCTGTTCATGCCATTTCGCATAAGTGCCCGACCCGGGTTTAGCCAACGAGGTAATACCAACCCGCTGGATCGAATACCAGTCGCTAAACTGCCAAGTGAGCTCGTCACAGTTAACGAAACCACCTAGACCTGGATGAAAGGGCGCAACGTGGTAGTCCTCCAGATACACCTCGATAAAGGTTTTCCAGTTGTAGTTACACTCGTGGGCTACCACCTTATCAAGTTTGTAACCCGTGAAATCGAAGGTTTGTGCCAGCGCCATGCCAGCGAGATCCTGAGCAATATCACGCTGCCCTTCAAAGAGCAGGCCATGCCAATTCTGGAGCGGCGATCGCTGCAGGTTAAGACAGGGATTTTCCGGAAAATGCGGGGCGCCAACCAGGCTGCCCAGGCGGTCATAGGTCCAACGGTGCAAGGGGCAAACAATGTGCTTATCCAGCGTGCCAGAGCCATCAAGCATGATGGCCTGACGGTGGCGGCAAACATTAGACATCAGATCGAATTCGCCACCCCGGTTAACGAGCATGGCCCCATGATCTTTCATTTCTAGCGTGCGATAGGCGCCGTCATGGGGCGCCATGAGCTCATGTCCGACATAACCGGGTGCATTTTCGAAAAAGACCTTTTTTTCGAGCGCAAACAGATCAGGATCGGAATACCATGAGACCGGCAGCTGAGCATGTGCCGCAACCAGTGATTTGGGCGAGTCAAAGGCTGACATCCCCTTACCCTCCGCAAACAATTGGGTTTAACAAAGCCGATTATTGTACCTTGCCCTTAAATTGACCGAAAGCCCCGAATCGGTTAACTTTCAAGGTTTTAGTGCAACCGCAAACGGCTTCTGCCGTGAAGAAGGCTCCAGACGATCATGCCCCCGCGTAAAGCAGCCGAAGCCTCAATCCAAAACGCCCCGATTTCACCCGATGAGATGGGCTTTGAATCGGCCATGGCAGAACTTGAAAGTCTGATTCAAGCCGTTGAAAGCAATCGTCTGCCATTGGAAGAAACGTTGAATACTTATCAACGCGGACAACTACTGATTGGCCGTTGCAATGCACTCCTGCGCGATGCGGAACAACGTATTCAGCAATTCGACGGCAGCAATCTCAGCGATGCATCACTTCCGGAGCGTTCATGACGTTTCAACTATGGATGCAAGGGGTACGCCAGCGCACCGAACAGGCACTGGATCACTACCTGCCATCGGCAACGCACAATCCCACGCGCCTTCATGAAGCAATGCGCTACGCCTGCCTGAATGGAGGCAAGCGTTTGCGCCCCATTCTGGTTCACGCCGCCGGTGCCGTCTCAGGCGCAAAACTGACAGCACTAGATGCCTGCTCGGTCGCCATAGAAATGATTCACGTGTATTCACTGGTGCACGATGACATGCCCTGCATGGATGACGACACGCTGCGGCGGGGCATGCCCACCTGTCACGTGCAATTTGATGAAGCCACTGCACTCCTCGTAGGAGATGCCTTACAGACTCAGGCCTTCGTTACCTTGGCCGATGCGCCCGTATCTGCCGATACCACCAGAGAGCTCGTACGCACACTCGCTCGCGCATCGGGTGCTGCAGGAATGGCGGGTGGGCAGGCTATCGATCTTGCCTCTGTCGGTCATCCGCTCAATGAAGCCGAGCTTGAGCAGATGCACATTATGAAAACGGGCGCGCTTATCCGTGCAGCGATTCGTATGGGTGCACTTGCCGGTGAATCATTAACCCAAACCGAATTAGACAAACTGGACAGTTACGGCAAAGTGCTCGGACTTTTGTTTCAGGTGGTTGATGACATTCTGGATTGCACGGGCACCACAGAAGAGCTCGGCAAAACGGCTGGCAAGGATGCTGCTGCCGATAAACCAACTTATGTAAGCCTGATGGGTCTCGCGGGCGCTAAAGCTTTCGCTGATGATCTGCTGGCTCAAACACAGCACCTGATGGCCGATGCCGGTCAATCAGGACAACGCCTCAAAGACATTGCCCTGGAAATTGTCCAGCGCACGCACTGATTGGTAACAGATAAGATGCCCGCATCACTACTCACCCAGATTAGCGATCCTGCCGATTTGCGCAAACTATCTCGTGAACAACTGACTCAGGTTGCCGCTGAACTTCGGCAATACTTACTCGATTCTGTTTCGCAAACTGGCGGGCACCTGTCATCCAATCTGGGCACCGTTGAACTGACCGTTGCACTTCATTCCGTGTTTGATACACCGGAAGATCGCCTGGTTTGGGACGTTGGCCATCAAACCTACCCGCACAAGATTTTGACGGGGCGACGTGAACGCATGTCCAGCCTTCGCCATTACAACGGCCTGGCGGGCTTTCCCAAGCGTTCTGAAAGCCCTTACGATACTTTTGGCGTTGGCCACTCTTCGACATCAATTTCTGCTGCCCTGGGCATGGCGCTTGCTGCCAAACACAAAGGCGAGCAACGGCAAGTCGTTGCGATCATTGGTGATGGCGCCATGAGTGCCGGTCAAGCTTTCGAAGCGCTGAATAATGCGGGCGTTGCCAACGCCAACCTGCTCGTTATTCTGAACGACAACGAGATGTCGATCTCTCCGCCCGTAGGCGCGCTCTACAATTACCTGACCCGTTTGACTTCAGGAAAGCTCTATAACGCTGCCAAAAAAGGCGCGGAAAAAGTGCTGGGTGTTTCGCAAAGCCTGCTCGACTTTGCCAAACGCGCCGAAGAACACGTCAAAGGGATGATCAACCCCGGCACATTGTTCGAAGAATTCGGATTTCACTATTATGGCCCGATCGATGGGCACGACCTGGATGCGCTCATTCCTACGCTGCAGAATCTGAAAAATCTGCCTGGGCCAAGATTTCTGCATGTGGTGACGCGCAAAGGCCAAGGGTACAAACTAGCTGAAGAAGACCCGATTCTCTATCACGGCGTAACCAAATTCGAGACTGCACAGGGACTGGATGGTTCAAAAGCCAAGGGCAGCTCCGCGCTTACCTATACGCAGGTTTTTGGTGACTGGCTGTGTGACATGGCTGCTGCGGATGACAAATTGGTGGCCATAACGCCAGCCATGCGCGAGGGTTCTGGCATGGTCGGGTACGCAGAAAGATTCCCGACCCGCTACTACGATGTCGCCATCGCCGAACAACATGCGGTGACGATGGCTGCTGGTATGGCCTGCGAAGGCCTCAAGCCTGTAGTTGCAATCTACTCCACCTTTCTGCAACGTGGCTATGACCAGCTAGTCCATGACGTCGCACTACAAAATCTCGACGTCACCTTTGCGGTCGATCGTGCTGGCCTGGTTGGCGCTGATGGCCCGACTCATCATGGTGCTTTTGATCTTTCGTATGCGCTTTGCATCCCTAATATCGTTATTGCCACGCCCGCTTCTGAAGCCGAATGCCGTCAACTGCTTACATCGTGCTATCAGCATCCGGGGCCTGCGATCGTACGCTATCCACGCGGTTCAGGCACAGGCAGTGTGCCAACGCCCAAACTCAATACATTACCTATCGGCAAAGGCCGGCTCGTGCGTCAAGGGCAGCGAGTTGCCTTCCTAGCGTTTGGTGGCATTCTCTCTAGCGCCGAAAAGCTTGGGGAAGAATTCGACGCTTCGGTAGCCGACATGCGTTTTGCCAAGCCACTGGATCACGAACTACTAAAGTCGCTCGCTGAAACACACGACTTCATCGTCACCTTTGAAGATAATGCCGTAGCGGGTGGTGCTGGTAGCGAGGTAGAACGCGCACTACAGTCTCTTAATTTACATCGCCCTTGTCTGCGTATCGGCCTGCCCGACCAATTTATCGAACATGGCGACATGGTTAACCTATACAAATCTGCGGGCCTTGATGCGGAATCGCTCCGCCACCGCATTCAGCAATTTCTATCGCCCCAACCTAATCATAAATAAAAAATCATGACCCAAGAGAAAAAGCAAAAAACCGGCATGGCGGACGTACAGTCCTCCGCTGACATTCGCCAGATCGCCATCAACAAGGTGGGCATCAAATCGATCCGCCACCCCATCGTTGTCGCCGACAAGGCCGTTGGAGTTCAGCACACCATCGCCAACTTCAACATGTACGTAGGCCTGCCCCATAACTTTAAGGGCACCCACATGTCGCGCTTTGTCGACATTCTCAATACCCAGTCACGTGAGATCTCCGTCGAAAACTTTCCGGTGATGCTGCAAGATATGGTGAAACGCCTGGAAGCTGAAACGGGCCATATCGAAATGAGCTTCCCGTATTTCATCAACAAGGCGGCGCCCGTGTCTGGGGTAGAAAGCCTGATGGACTATGACGTGACCCTGATTGGCGATATTGACGGGGATAACATCCGCGTTGCGCTCAAAGTCGTCATTCCGGTTACTAGCCTATGCCCTTGTTCAAAAGAGATCTCGGAGCGCGGAGCCCATAATCAGCGATCTCACGTTACCGTGACTGTCACGTCCAAGGATTACATCTGGATCGAGGAAGTCGTTGCACTGGTCGAGAAAGAAGCGTCATGTGAGCTTTATGGCCTACTCAAACGCCCCGATGAAAAATATGTCACTGAACGCGCCTATGACAACCCCAAATTTGTTGAAGATATGGTGCGTGATGTGGCTGCCCGCCTGAATGAAGACAAACGACTTGAGGCTTACTGTGTCGAGTCCGAAAATTTCGAATCGATCCATAACCATTCGGCCTATGCCATGATTGAATGGCAGCGCCCCGCATAAGCTAACAGTTAGGCATGACCCGTCCTGAAATACGTTGACGGTTTAAGTAGCAAAGAACGCCTGATGCACCGCATCGGGCGTTTTGTATTTTAGGCTCAAATG
>CAIQBG010000030.1 GCA_903870055.1 uncultured Pseudomonadota bacterium | reverse complement strand
ATCTGTCTGAAGTTGCTGATATTTCCTATTTCCCATGCAAAACACCTTACCTTATTGGTCAAGTGTTGCTCTTCAGACTTGAAACCGCCCTAGATAATTGCCTTAGGACATGGCTAAAGCGCCCTCTATATTTTTAAAAGCAATCTGTTGCTGGCTCCTCACTGGCCTAATCGCCCTCGTGAGCGCGCAAGAAATAGAGCCACGCACCTATTCCAATGCGCCAATAGACATTAATTTTCTTGGGTTTGGTGTATCGCAGGCACAAACATCCAACTACACACTAAATACCCAGTCACTCAGCTACAACCGTATCTTCGATTTCTTCGGACAATCGGCCAAGTTCAATCTGATCGCCCCTTATGCCGAACTTCACGGCACGACAAAAACCGGGAGCCAAGTCATTAATGGCGCAGCCCAGGGCTTTACTGATCCCGTCGTACGCGTTGCTGCCAACCTATATGGCGCACCGGCACTTACGGCCGAAGAATTTAAGACCTATACCCAAGATCTGATTATCGGCGCCAATCTGGCGCTACTGATCCCATGGGGTGAGTACAACAGCAATCAGCTTCTTAATGTAGGTGCAAACCGGACTTTCATACAACCCGGCTTAGGCGTCTCACAAGCCGTTGGGCCATGGCGCTTTGAGTTGGCAGGCGATGCCACGCTGTTCTCAAACAATAACAATTATCTGGGTGGGAATACGCTTTCACAGAAGCCCATTTACTCAACCACCGGCCATGTAATCTATTACTTTCCATCTACAGCGTGGCTATCAACCGACATCACCTATTACTCGGGTGGGCAGAGTTTTGTGAACGGTGCTTCTCGCACCAATTCCCAGGAAAACTGGTTGATGGGCGCTACGTTGTCGATTCCTATCAACAAGCGTAACGCCATCAAATTTCACGGTAGCGAAGGCACTTACAGCAGCACCCATAAAAACTACACGTTGTACGGTATTGGTTGGCAATATCGATGGGGGCCGGGCAGCTGATTCGGCAGCATCTTATTTAACTAGGGGGCGTACGCCAGTAAAGCCCCCATCCACAGACCACACCTGTGCCGTCACCCGCTTACTCCGATCCGAAAGCAACCAGGCCATCAATTCAGCTAACTCATCGGTGCTGCCCACACCTGGAAGCGGATACTGGCGTGCTGCAGCCTCCCTGGCGACAGCTGCCCCCAGAATCTTTTCAGTCGCCGGACTGTCCATAATGCCGGGAGCGACTACGTTAACCCGTATGCCATTTGGTGCATAAGTTGCGGCAGCCCCCCGAGCCAAACCTTCGATACCGGCTTTCGCTGCGGCCACAGCCTCATGATTTGGTGTACCAATCTGCGCGGCAACCGAAGAAACCAGCACGGCAGAACCAGGCAGATTGGCTTCACGTAGACTTCCGATAAAGGCGGCGAGCGTATGAAAAGCAGATACAAGATTGGCATCCAGACAGGATTTAAAATCTTCTTCACTCATTCGGTGTAAGGCACCTAGGCGGATATTTCCCGCACAGTGTGCCAACGCGGTCGGTTGTAAACCGGCAGCATTAGCTTCCGACAGCATCTGTCGCGCACCCAGAACGGTGCTACAGTCAGCAACAATCTGCAGGTGCTGGTTACCAAACGCCTGCTGGAGTCGATCTTTATCCCGACTCACCACAACCAAAGACCAGCCTTCATCCGAAAGGTTGGTGGCTATCGATTTTCCTAAACCGCCTGCGGCGCCCGTTATTAACGCGACTTTGTTCATTGTTTTAACCCTCGGAATTGCGAATACATTTTTGTCATGGACATTAATTGACTTTTACCACTTAGGAGTCTAATTTAGTGCCTGTTTACCGTTTTGTCCAGGACATTTATGTCATCGCCTAAAAAACCTGCTCTTATCAAAAGCTTGCGTTTCGCCCTGATTTTCAAGCTATTTGCCTGTGTCATATCAGGACTACTAGCATTGCCCGCCACTATCCACGCCGCCGAAGGCCCACAATCAACGTCTATGAGTGCGGCATGCCCCAAATTACTCAATGAAACATTCCCAAGACTGCAGGACGAACAACCCCAATCCCTATGCCAATACGCTGGTAAAGTCATTCTCGTGGTCAATACCGCAAGCTATTGCGGATTTACCCGCCAGTACGATGGGCTGGAGCAAATTTACAAACGATATAAGGATCAGGGACTGGTGATTCTGGGGTTCCCTTCCAATGACTTCGGTCAACAGGAACCTGAAAGCAATAAGAAAATTGCAGATTTCTGCCGCAATACCTACAGCATTAAGTTCCCAATGTTTACCAAAAGCAGTGTTCGCGGCCCCAATGCAAACCTATTATTTAGGGCGTTAACCAAGCAAACTGGCGAAGCGCCCAGCTGGAATTTTCACAAGTATCTGATTAGCCGTGACGGCAAAAGCGTACAAAGCTTTGGTAGCCAGATCACTCCACTAAGCCTGACAATGACAAATGCCATCGAAGAGCAACTCAGGGAGCGCCAGTGACTTCTAATAACTGGCCATTAACTCCTTTTACCGCCGCACTTAAGTTCGCCCCCCCACAACCTCATTAATATCATTGGCATCAACTATGTCTTATACACGTCAGAAAATTGCCATCATTGGCAGCGGCATCTCCGGTCTGGGTTCTGCTTATCTATTAGCCGATCACCATGATGTGACTGTCTTCGAAGCGGACAAACGCCTCGGTGGACACAGCAATACGGTAGACATTGATGTCGATGGCCAACGCTTTGGCGTAGACACCGGCTTTCTCGTCTTTAATGAGCGGACCTATCCGAAGCTTTGCCGCCTGTTTGGCCACCTAAAGGTACCGGTCGTTCAAAGCGAGATGTCGTTTTCAGTGCAGATTGGCAACCCCGATCTTGAATGGTCGGGCACGGATCTTTCCAGCGTATTTGCCCAGCGCCGCAACCTACTTCGGCCTGCATTCTGGTCGATGCTGCTAGACACACTCCGTTTCAATCGTTGTGCTACCCGCGATCTAGACAATCCGGAAACTGCTACGTTATCGCTCGGCGAGTATCTAGACCAGGAAGGATACAGTGCGCCTTTCCGCACCAATTACCTGCTACCGATGGCCGCAGCGATCTGGTCTTGCCCTACTGCACAAATGCTGGCTTATCCGTTCCAGACATTTGCCCGATTCTGTCATAACCACGGATTGCTGCAGATCACAGATCGACCCACCTGGATGACCGTACAAGGCGGTTCACGGAACTATGTTCGCATGCTGGCCGATGCTGTTACTGCCCGCGGCGGTAAGATTGAAAACCAGTGCGGGGCGCTTTACGTCACCCGTGAAACAGAGGGCGTTACGATCCAGACTCACCGAGGACCCGAACGATTTGATCACGTTGTGTTTGCCTGCCATAGCGATCAGGCCCTAGCGCTACTGGGAGAGAACGCCACCACTGAAGAGCGCGTTAACCTGGAAAAAATCCGTTAC
Source organism: uncultured Pseudomonadota bacterium (assembly GCA_903870055.1). Lineage (GTDB taxonomy): Bacteria > Pseudomonadota > Gammaproteobacteria > Burkholderiales > Rhodocyclaceae > Fluviibacter. Next base: position 14,240 of record CAIQBG010000030.1, on the reverse strand, counting down.
CAAGCCAACCGGGCTATTTTGCATTCCGATGCCAGCCTCCTTCCTAAGCGAAAGAAGGTCTGGTCTGCGTGGAACTATGCCTCTCCCGGTGGGCGCATGTCTGATGGCCGGACAACACCCCCTGTGGCTGTTTCGTATCTGCTCAACCGATTGCAACCACTGCCAGTGCAAACGCCTGTTATTGTGTCGCTCAACCCCTGGCGCGAACCAGATCACCGTTTTGTATACCGTGAGATTAACTATGCTCATCCGGTATTTGACGGCCCCGCGATCGAAGCGCAGAAAGCCATTAATGGCTTTTCAGGACAGAACCGCACGTCATTTGCCGGCGCGTGGCTAGGCTACGGATTTCATGAAGATGGTTTCGCATCCGCTGTACGCGCAGCAGGCCGACTGGCGCCGATACCTGATTGGTTGCTCGGTGCACAACCTACGCTTTGTACGACCCATCTGAATGATGCCGTCTCGGAGGCGGTCTCTGCATGAACAAGGCTACGCGGGCCTCCTCCTGGACTGAACCGACCTTATGCGTCGGTGATGTTATGCATTCCCGCACCCAACCAGTTCGGAACCAGTTTATCTATCCACTGTTCTATTTGCGCTTGCCGTTGAGCCGTTTAGCGGCTCTAAGCGTTCCCGGTCTGTCTATAAACCGCAAGGGCCTGTGCCAGATACTTAATAGCGATCACGGCGCTCAAGATGGTTCGCCCCTGCTCCCGTGGGTACGCCAGACTTTAGCCAAGCAAGGTTTGGAATACCTGGCAGATAGTGGGGAAGTTGTTTTACAAACCATGCCCCGGATACTGGGCTACACCTTTAACCCGGTGAGCTTCTTTTTCTGTTACGACGATACAGAAGCGCTTCGCGCTGTCATTTGCGAAGTCAGCAATACCTTCGGTGAACGACACAACTATCTGGTCGCCCACGAAAATGGCTATCCCATACTGCCAGAAGAGTGGTTGACCACTGAAAAGGTGTTTCATGTTTCCCCATTCTTTCCGTTGACTGGTCATTACCGCTTCCGTTTTGATGGAACGCCCGGCAACCCTATCGCCATGACCGACTACCGATCGGAAGAAACCGACTGTGCGCAAAATCCACAGGGTGTACGCGGCCTCAGAACCTGGGTCCGCGGAAGGGCAACGTCACTAACCGGAAAAGCCATGCTTAGTGCATTGCTTCGATTTCCGCTCATGACTTTAAACGTGATCACACGGATCCATTGGCAAGCCTTCAAGTTGTGGATTAAGCGTGTACCCTTTTATAGCAAACCCAATGCCCCTCTTAAGGAAACGACCCCATGAACATCCGCTCTGAGGTTATGAAAACCGAATCACCAACGATGAACCCGATGTCGTTAGGGGGTGGAGCGCAAGCTGCAACTGCCCCCAGTATTGGCATGCCGGGTGCTGCCAGGCTGCTGGTTGAAATGCTCGACAACATCACGGACGGGTCGATTCAACTGACCTTTCCTGATGGATCGCAGCGAATCTGCGGTCAGGGGCATGTCATTGCCGACATGGTAGTTCATGAATGGCAGGTATTTAGCGATATCCTGGCGCGAGGTGATATTGGCGCTGCAGAGAGTTTTATTGATGGCCTCTGGGGCACTGAATCATTAGCGCCCCTACTAACGCTGATTGCTCGCAATAAAAAGACCCTGACCCAGGCGGTGCATGGCCGTGGCTGGAGGCTGGCGGGCCAATGGTTGCTTCATCGTCTGCGGGCTAATACACGTCGTGGTAGCCGCCGTAACATCATGGCGCACTACGATCTGGGCAACGATTTCTACAAGCTGTGGCTGGATGAAACAATGAGCTACTCCAGCGCTTTATTTACTGGCCATGATCATCCGGATCATGCCATGTGGTCTGACTTGCCCGAAGCGCAGCGCGCCAAAAATCAGCGCATGATTCATCAGTTAAACCTACAACCCGGCGAATCAATCCTTGAAATCGGTTGCGGTTGGGGTGGATTTGCCGAAGAAGCGACTGCCACAGCGAATTGCCATATAACCGGGCTGACGCTCTCGCCGGCCCAACTTGCCTTTGCCAAACAACGGGCATTATCAGGTGGCTGGCAACATCAAAGCAATTTTCAACTCACCGATTATCGCGATGTACAGGGACAGTTCGACCATATCGTCTCGGTGGAAATGTTTGAGGCCGTGGGTGAACGCTGGTGGCCTACCTATTTCCGGACACTCAACAAGCTCCTGAAGCCCGGCGGCAAGGCTGTGATTCAAGTCATTACCATCGATGACGCAGCCTTCAACCAATATAAGCGTGGTACGGACTTTATACAGCGTCACGTCTTCCCGGGAGGTATGCTGCCATCTCCGAGCGCCTTCCAGCAGCAAGCATCTCGTGCCGGCTTTGAAATTATTGATGACCATGCCTTTGGACTGCATTACGCCCGCACGCTGGGCTTGTGGCACGAGGCATTTCTGGAACGTCTGATTGAAGTAAAAGCTCAGGGCTTCGATGAGCGTTTTGTCCGTCTCTGGCGTTTTTACCTGGCCTATTGCGAAGCTGGCTTCCGGGCTCAAACCATCGATGTACACCAATACACGCTTACCGCATCCTGAACACAAAGGCTTAAACCATGTCACGACTGAGTACATTGATAAGCCGCCCATTGATTGCCCTCTGTGCGATTCTGGGCTTATCGTCCTGCAGCGGCGTCCAAGTAACCCAGTATGCTGCGCAGACGCCACAACTGGATCTAAGCAAATACTTTACTGGCACGATGGATGCCTACGGCATGTTCCAGAACCGATCCGGAGAAGTGGTCAAACGCTTCCACGTCGTCATTAAGTCACACTGGGAAGGCGATACGGGCACGCTGGACGAGCAATTCACCTATAGCGATGGCACCACCCAGCAACGCATCTGGACGATCCGTAAAACGGGTCCACAGGACTATATCGGTACCGCAGCAGATGTTGTGGGCGAAGCGAAAGGGACAGCCTCAGGGAATGCGTTGCGTTGGCAGTACGTCTTATCGCTGCCAGTCGATGGTAAAGTTTACGAAGTCAATTTTGATGACTGGATGTTCCTGATGGACGACCGGATCATGCTCAATCGTTCATCGATGAGCAAATGGGGCTTTGACCTTGGCGAGGTAACACTCACCTTTGTTAAACGTTAGGCGGATCAGAGTTCATGTCTCTTAATCAGCGCCTAGGTCCTAAAGACTGGTCCAGCCTCCGCGTTTGGATAATAGGTGCTTCTGGTGGTATCGGTACCGCTTTGTCAGTTGCACTGGCAAAGCGTGGGGCATCACTGGCAATTTCTGGACGACGCGCCGAGGCGCTGGCAGAAACAGCCGCCGAGTGTTTAAGTGTTTGTGCTTCACATTCGGCACTACAGTTGCCTTTGGATATTAATGACACCCATGCCGTTGCCACCGCGCTTGCATCCATTCAGGCACAGATGGGCGGCATTGATCTGATTGTGATTAATGCCGGCACCTACCGGGCAACACGGGCCAACGAACTGAGCCCTGAGGGCATCAATGAGGTAATCGAAACGAATCTGCTATCGCCCATGCGCATCACTTCGCTTGTATTGCCCGAACTGTTGTCACAGATTTCGGCAGCGGGCGCGCCCAAGGGAATAGCCTTTGTTTCCAGCGTTGCCGGCTATCGCGGCTTACCACGCTCACTGACCTACGGCCCGGGCAAAGCTGCCTTGATCAGCTTCGCCGAGTCGTTATGGCAAGACCTCAACCCGCTCGGCTTGAATGTCTGGCTGATTAATCCCGGCTTTGTGCGCAGCCGCCTCACCGATAAAAACGACTTTCATATGCCGGCCTTGATTGATGCCGATACGGCCGCTGAGGAGATTATCAAGGGTCTGGCAGCGGGTCAGTTTGAAATTCATTTTCCGAAGCGTTTCACCCGGTTTATGAAGCTGCTTCGCTTATTGCCTATTCGCTGGTATCTGCGACTCTCGCAGCGCCTGGTGCCGCCGCTTAGCCGAACAGATTTTGCATCGCCCAAAACCGATGAGGGGTCGCTCAAATGACTACTAATGCAATGCTCACTCGAGAACAAACCCAAGCAATCATTGACCGGCTGGTGCCGTTTTATGAATCACTGACGGCGGGATCAATCGAAGGCTTTGATAATTTTTACGCGCACGACGCCAAATTTCGTGACCCCTTCAACCGGGTAGCAGACATCGAGGCGATCAAGAAGATTTTTAGACACATGTTTGTGCAGGTTAATGACCCCGTCTTTTCGGTAAGCAAAAGCATTGTTGGGAATGGTGAAGCGATTCTCTTCTGGAAGTTTCACTTCAGGTTCAAGGGTATGGGCTGCAAAGAAACACAATCCCTTGAAGGCGTATCGCATCTGGAATTAAATGCCGACGGCAAGGTGACACTACACCGCGATTACTGGGATGCCGCTGAAGAGTTGTATAGCCGGCTACCCGTAATTGGGGTGCTCATGCGCGGATTACAGAAGATGTTGCGCGCCTGAACCGCTAACGATGCTCAGGTGCTGAAAGACAAAGGTTTGCGCCAGCACCAGAGCAAGATCATGGCGCCCAGCTTCAGACTCAATGGCAATAGAACATAAGCCATAACCAGTACTTCAGTCTGCGCGCCGGTGCCGGGCGTGTATCCAATCCAACCCAGTAGCGGTAAAGCAACGCCAGCGGCCAGCGCGAGATTCATCTTCGCGATGAGATTCCAGACCCCGAAATAACTGGCGGTGTGACCACGAGACTCACCCAGGTCGGCCACGATAGATGACGGTATGGTGAGATCCGCACCCATGGCGATACCCGAAACAAAACAGATGACGGCAAACCAGGGCCAATCACCACTGCCCAATGCGCCCGCGCCTGCAAATGCCAGCACGGCAAGCAGCATGGCAGCAAACCATGCATTAGGCCTACCAAACTTTTTCGACAGACTCACCCACAAAGGCACCCCCATTGCAGCGCTAATGAAATAGAGCCCCAACAGCAAACCGGTTAGCGACTGAGCACCGAGCACATCGGCAACAAAGAATACAAACAGCGTAGCCGGAAATGCTGATGCAATGCCATTGGCAATGAATACCGTCACCAACCGCCGGTAAGTGCTGTCAGCCAGAACCTGGCTGAGTGATTTGATGAACCCCATGCTGGCCACATGCGTCGGTTTGCTGGCAGGCAATAACCCCAGGGTGACCGCAGAGATGGCGATGAGCATCGGCAAAAAGACCCAGCCCGATTGTTGCAAGCCTTGTGCTGAGTTATCAGACAACAAGGATGGCAATAAGGAGGCCAATACCACACCGAGTAATCCGAAGCTTTCTCTTGCACCAGCCAGCGTTAAGCGTTCACTGCTATGCGCACCGAGGTCTGCACCCCAGGATTGATAGGCAATCATGGCGGCAGAAAAGCCTAAGGTGCACGCCAGAATCGATCCGAACAGCCATAAGGCGGGATCAATCCCTGCCGCCGGATTAAATAGCGCCAGATACCCCAAAGCAAACGGAACAAGGGCTATCGCCAGAAATGTTTTGCGAGCCCCCTGATCGCTGAGCCAGCCGAAGAATGGATCCGCAACCGCATCGGCCAGCCGCGTGCCCAGCAAAATCCAACCCAGCAACGACAGATCGAGCAATCCACTCCGGCTGTAGAAGTCGGGGACAAACAGATAAACCGGCAGCGCACCAAAGGCCAGTGGCAAACCCAACAGCCCATAGTTGACCGTTTGAATTTTGCGCATCAGCTTGGTTTATTGCTCAGCAGGTTCTGCCTTAATCCCGGCGCACTGGTTTTAGGGTCTAACCAGATGGCGAAGAAATAACGGGCAAATTCCGGATCTTTGATTTCGCCAACCTCCCGGTTGTTAAACAGAAAGACCGCCCCACCGGATTTATAGACGCCGGTAAGCTGATCGCCCGGTTTCACATCCGGAAAAATCTGCGTCATCTGTGTTCCCCAGACTTTCAACGCGGGTTCAGTAGCACCCAGCTGACGCATTTCCTGTACGCTGGCATCGACGATCTTGCGACCCTCGATGTTCCGCTTATAAGTCAGCTGCAGTGCCAATGGGGGCTGCTGTGGATTGCTGCCGCCCCACAACGCTGCTTCATAGATCAGAAATCCGAAACGTCTGAATTCTCCCTTGCCAATCGGCGTCAAGCGCACCCCGCTCACTGGCTCATAGCTTTCATTGGCCAGCACCGGAGCGCCGAGCAGCGACAGGCAAAGACACAGACCTATTACCCTAGCTGCATATTTGCCTATCTGGCTCATGATCCTTCTTCCTAATGCTTTACGCAGGCAACACCGGATAATCGATGTAGCCCTCAGCGCCGCCTCCGTAAAGCTTGTCGGCATTGAGTTCATTAAACGGCAGATTATCCTTAAGACGGCGGACCAGATCGGGCGTGCTGATAAACGGACGGCCAAACGCGATGAGATCTGCTTGGCCGCTAGCTACTTCGCTCACTGCCGCGTCACGTGTATAGCAATTGTTAACCATCCAGGCACCGGCAAATTTACGATGCAAAGCGGCGTAGTCAAATGTCTGCCCATCTGGCGTGCGCGTCGAGCCTGTTTCACCCTCGATAACATGTAGGTACGCCAGGCCGAACGGAGAGAGCTGTTCAACCACATAGCCATACAGTGCCTGCGGATTGCTATCGAGATCAGTTGTTCCGCCAAAGGTAGTCATGGGGCTGAGACGAATACCCGTTCTACCGGCGCCAATCTCCTGAGTTACTGCCTGGGCAACGTCAAGTAACAAACGCGCACGGTTTTCAATAGCGCCGCCGTAGGGGCCACTGCGATCATTAACGCTATCGCGCAAGAACTGCTCGATCAGGTAGGTGTTGGCTGCATGAATCTCGACACCGTCAAAACCCGCCTCTATGGCATTACGTGCAGCCTTACGGTAGTCCTCAATGAGCGCTGGAATTTCATCATCGCACAATGCGCGTGCTGGCGTCACCGTTTCAAAACCATTGGGCGTAAACGTCATGGCCTTCGAAGGACGGTCTGACGAAGATACAGGCGCTGTGCCATCCGGCAACAGCGATGAATGCGAAATACGACCTACATGCCAAAGCTGAAGAACGATTCGTCCACCCGCCTGATGTACGGCATCGGTTACCTTGCGCCACGCCACCACCTGATCCTCGGAATAGATCCCCGGGGTGTCTAGGTAGCCCTGTGCCATCGGACTAATCTGGCTCGCTTCGGCGATGATCAGCCCAGCGCTGGCACGTTGGCGGTAGTAGTCCACCATCAGGGGGCCCGCGCAGTTACCTTCAACGGCTCGGTTACGCGTCAATGGCGCCATAACAATACGGTTGTTCAGCGAGATGTCACCAATCTTGATCGGGTCAAAAAGTGTGGTCATATTTAAGTTCCGGTTATATGTTTTTCAGGCAAGCGACTTCATGTCGATCACGAAACGATATTTCACATCGCTCTTCAACATGCGCTCGTAGGCGTCATTGATGTAAGCCATCGGGATCATTTCGATATCCGATACCAGGCCATGTTTGGCGCAGAAATCCAGCATCTCTTGGGTTTCGGCAATGCCACCGATCAGTGAACCCGCAAGTTGCCGGCGTTTGAAAATCAGATTGAACACTTCTGGTGATGGGTGCGGCTCAGCTGGTGCACCGACCAATGTCATCGTAGCGTCCTTCTTCAGCAGCTGTAGATACGGATCCAGCTTATGTGGTGCCGCTACGGTATTCAGGATGAAATCGAGCTGGTTTGCATATTGCGCCATCTGCTTCTCATCAGTGGAAATGCAGACCTCATCTGCCCCCAGGCGTTTGGCATCGGCTACCTTGCCGGCTGACGTCGTAAACAGCACCACATGGGCACCCATGGCATGTGCAATTTTTACCGCCATATGGCCTAATCCACCCAGCCCAACAATGCCTACCTTCTTGCCTGGGCCAACACCCCAATGCTTGAGTGGGGAGTAGGTTGTGATGCCAGCACACAACAAGGGCGCAACAGCTGCCAAGGCATCTGCCGCATGCGTGATCTGAAGCACGAATGATTCCTTAACAACGATACTCTGGGAATAACCGCCAAAAGTATTTTCGCCACCAAACACCGGGCCGTTATATGTCCCCGTAAAACCGCTTTCGCAATACTGCTCTTCGCCGTCATCGCACGATGGGCAATGGCCACAACTGTCGACCATGCATCCAACGCCTGCCAGATCACCCACTTTGAATTTCTTGACCTTGTCGCCCACCGCCGTAATCCGCCCGACAATCTCATGGCCAGGCACCGATGGATAAACCGTATTTTTCCACTCATTACGCGCCGTATGCAAATCTGAGTGACAAACACCACAGTATAAAATTTCGATCTGCACATCATCTGGATTCAACGGTCGTCGTTCAATCTCCATTGCCGACAAAGCACTTGCCGCAGTCTGTGCGCCGTAGGCTTTTACTTTAGACATAGTCATTCCTCTCTGTTTGGCTTGGGCTAACAAAACCCTATACTTTGTATTATCCAGCTTAACTGGCCATACGAAACGCATTTCAATCCAGCACTATGGCCAGGGCTACCCCTTATCAGCCCTATCAAATATATGTCATTGAAATATAACCACTCCAAAGCTGCTAACTTTTGACCTGCATCAACAAAATTCACTCTTAAAAAACTGGTTATGCACTGGACAATAGTCGATAATGTAGCCAGACCCCAAAAAGGGGCGTGGAGTGAGACATGCAATTCAAAATAGAAATCCGGGTGCCAGCTACGGGTGAGTGGGTATTCCTTGAAATGGTTGAAGAGACCATGGACGCAATAGCAAACTACGCACGTTTGCTGAAGCAGGTATATCCAGAGTATCGGGTGCGCGCTTTAGATGCGATCACCATGAAAGCGATTGTGATGGTCTAGTGGCGAAGCGCCACAGAAGAACAGCACAGATGTGATCCGACTGAGTACACTGGTACGCTACGTGATTCCTACACTGGTTTATCAATGAAACAGGTATCTATTGCTGATCTGGACGGCATCCACATCGGTCACTTCACCGATACAAGACGGCCCACCGGTTGCACAGTAGTTCTGTGCCCCGAAGGTGCAGTCGGTGGCGTTGCAGTTGTAGGTGCTGCTCCCGGCACACGTGAAACAGATCTGCTCAATCCAACCAGCACCGTTAATGAGGTTCATGCCATTCTTCTGAGTGGTGGCAGTGCTTTTGGGCTGGACAGCGCTACCGGCGTGATGCGCTGGCTGCGTGAACACGAGCACGGTCTAAAAGTAGGCCCCGTACGGGTACCCATCGTCCCTGGCGCTGTTCTTTTCGATCTCCTGGTCGATGACTTTGCACAACCTTCTGGCTCCGGTATTACGCCCGATGCCGATGCTGGTTATCAGGCATGTCTAGATGCCATGCGAAACCCGGCATCTGCGTTGGCACAGGGAAACGTCGGCGCAGGTGCAGGCGCTACTGTTGGCAAACTCAATGGCCCCAGCTGTGCCATGCGTGGCGGGCTAGGAAGGGCCGCCCTCAACGTTAACGGCATTACCGTCGCCGCTATCATTGCCTGTAATGCGGTTGGTGATGTGATTAATCCCCACACGGATAAGATCCTTGCCGGAGCACGCACATCGCCGGACTCGCTGAACCGTTTGAATGCCGTCGAAGCTGAGCTCGATGGGCTTTCTACAAACGGCTTGCAAGCGGGTAGTAACACCACCATTGGTGTCATCATCACCGATGCAACCCTGACCAAAGCGCAGGCACAGCGTCTCGCCCAGGTAGGCCATGATGGCCTAGCCCGTACAATCCGTCCAGTCCATACCGCCATGGATGGCGACACCCTCTTCGCCTTAGCCACAGGCAAAAACCACGCACCTGTCGATGTCATGCAACTGGCCACTGCCGCGGGTGAAGTCACGGCCATGGCCGTTGTTAATGCGATACAGAATGCCCAATCACTTAGATTGGGCGACTGCTGGTGGCCAGCTGCTAGCGAGGTATGAAATAACTACCCCCTGCGCACTTAACGGGCGTAGGATGAATAAACGAGTCACCACGCTAGGAGAAAATCATGGGCGGTATTGATATATCGGTTTCCCGTTGCGAAGAAGCTGGGGAAATGGTTCTAACCGATCAAACGCAGCATGAATGCGCACTGGAGCATCATTGCCCAAAGGGTACTAAATGTCCGTTAGATGGATGTTTTGCGGTTCACTCGGGCGTTGCTGAAGCGCACCCCGAGTGCCACGTCAAGAAGTCGCGTTCGAAATCCGGGCGTTAATCCAGGCGCCAATCGCCTGAATTTCCGGCAGGCAGACTTCATGCCCCATCGGGTAAGTCTGCCAATCGAAGGTGTAACCCAGTTCCGCAACAACATCTCTGGCCTTCTCACCGAGCGTTAGGGAAACAACGTCGTCTCGTGTGCCATGGGCTATAAACAGTGGCGTTTCCCGACTGGCACCCGTTGCCAATTGAGCTGCCTGTGTCGGGCTAGGAATGTAAGTCGACAAAGCAATAATGCCGGCAAGCGTTGCCGCATAGCTCAGACCGGTTAGATAGGCCACCGCCCCGCCTTGGGAAAAGCCTGCCAGAAATATATGCTTGGCGGGTATGCCTCGGGTGACTTCACGTGCCACTAATCCGGCGATTGCATCTCGCGATGCCAGCAGACCGGCTTCGTCGATTTCCCGGCTATCCGGCGCCAGCGAGATGATGTCGTACCAAGCGGGCATAACATAGCCGCCATTACAGGTAACGGGAATCTGTGGCGCGTTGGGAAAAACAAAACGTACAGGAACCGAAGGACTCAGCCCCAGATAAGGCACGATCGGCTCGAAATCACTACCATCAGCACCCAGGCCATGCATCCATATAACCGAATACTGGGGTGCCGGGCCTGTCTCAAGCTCGATCATCACACAAGTCGATTAACGGCGACGTGGTGGCGGTGGTGATCCAGCACCACGGCCTTCGATATGACGGAACGTAATACGACCCTTGGTCAGATCATAAGGCGACAGCTCCAGCGTGACTTTGTCACCTGCCAGAATGCGGATATGGTGCTTGCGCATCTTGCCCGCGGTATAGGCCACGATCGAGTGGCCGTTTTCCAACTCTACAAGAAAACGGGAATCCGGCAGGACTTCCTGCACAACACCATTCATTTCAATCAGTTCTTCTTTAGCCAATGCGGGCTCCTGGTTCATTTTGACGCAGTGCACATGATCCTGTAGTTTACCCCGCAGGTCAAACGGCCACGCTTTGTATCCGGCCGCTCCTAGCTTATGATTAGGCCATATTCGCACTTAAAGACACGCAGACACCCTCATGCTGAATGCTGTTCTAGCCATTTCCGTTGGTTCTGCGCTTGGCGCTCTATTGCGCTGGCAGCTTGGGCTGAAGCTCAACGAGTACTTTCCGACGCTGCCACCAGGCACCTTGGCGGCCAATATTGTTGGCGGCTACATCATTGGGTTAGCCATCGCTTTCTTCAGCCAGAGTAGCGAAATTTCGCCCGAGTGGCGTCTTTTCATCATCACTGGCTTCTGCGGGGGGCTGACTACCTTTTCTACTTTCTCGGCTGAAGTAGTCACCCTGCTCCAAGAAGGGCGTTTTATGTGGGCATCCGCATCAGTTGTTATACATGTAGGCTGCTCTTTAGCAGCAACCATCGCCGGCCTAATAACCTGGCAACTGGCAAGACACGTCTAGGGGTTCACCATGAATGGCTTTCAAATCAACTTCTATACCTTGCAGGATCGCAAACACCAAAATCAGCCTGTTGCCGAATGGTTGCTGGAAAAAGCGCAAATCATGGGGATTCGCGGCGCGACCGTCTTTCATGCGGAAGAAAGCTTTGGCAGCGATCGGCACATTCACGCCACGCGTTTTTTTGAACAAGCAGAACAGCCTGTTATGGTCCTAATGGTCGTGACAGAGGCGGAGGCCAAGAGCCTCTTCGACCTAATTCAAGGCGCCGGTATCAAAATCTTTTACACCAAGACTGCTGTGGAGTTTGGTGTAATCGGCGAATAACGCCAAAATGAAATATCACTGTCACAATTGTGTGAAATACTCCAATCGTTAAATAGTCTAAGCGCAGGAGCATTTCACCATGGCAGAGCACACCATAAAGCAGTTTGACTTGGAACTCGACGACCTCAAGTCGCGCGTGCTCCTCATGGGCGGCATTGTAGAACAGCAAATGCGCCAGGCGATGCAAGGTCTTTATGAAGCCGACCAGAACTTGCTGATCGGTGTCGAACAAGGTGATAGCCGTCTAGATGAAGCAGAAATCCAGCTAGACACCGTCTGCAACCAGATTATTGCCAAGCGCCAACCGACAGCGATCGACTTACGTATCATCATTGGCGTACAGAAGACCGGGCTAGAACTTGAAAAGGCCGGCAACAAGGCAGTCAAGATCGCCCGTACCGCACGCGCCTTGCACGACAAGCACACGCTATTCACACCTTCAGTAGAACTACGGCACTTGGCCGAAGATGCGCTCGATATGCTGCGCAAATCACTGGATGCCTTTGCGCGCTCCGACACCCTTGCCGCTACAGAGGTATTACAGGCGGATGATCTGGTAGATGCAGAGTACCGCAGCATCACACGTCAGCTCATCACTTTCATGATGGAAGATCCACGTACCATTTCGCTGTCGCTGGAAATTATGAACATGGCTAAGGCCATTGAACGCGTTGCCGACCACGCCCGTGCTGTTGCCGAAAACCTGATCTACATTACAGCCGGCATGAACGTACGCCACTTCAGTGTGGAAGAGGTTCGCAGCCATTTGCTTAGCCAAGAATCTAGCCACTAACCTAGGGGCGCACCATGGCGGCAACGATACTCGTCGTTGAAGACGACCCATCGATTCGAGAATTGCTGGTCATCAACCTGGAAAGCACGGGGCACCGGGTTATAGAAGCCAGTTCCGCCGAAGAAGCTGAGCAACTGGTTACCGCCAGCCTACCCGATCTGATCCTGCTTGACTGGATGCTTCCAGGGCGCTCCGGCCCACAGTTTGCAGCACGGCTGCGCGAAAATGAACGTACTGCGGAAGTCCCCATCATCATGCTTACCGCCAGAACCGATGAGCAGGACCGTGTCACTGGACTGGAAATGGGTGCTGATGACTATATGGTCAAGCCCTTCTCTCCCCGTGAGTTGGTTGCCCGAATCAAGGCCGTGCTCCGTCGTCGCAAGCCACAGCTCACTGAAGACAAAGTCACCGTTGGCAGTCTCGTGCTGGATCCCGTAACCCATCGGGTTTATGCCAACGATGAAACTTTGGTTATCGGCCCCACGGAATTTCGCCTGCTTCATTTCTTTATGACGCATCCTGAGCGGGTACACAGTCGTTCTCAATTGCTCGATAAAGTATGGGGAGACCATGTCTTTGTTGAAGAACGCACGGTTGATGTGCACATCCGCAGGTTAAGATCTGTTCTAGAAGCTAGCGATCACGATAGTCTGATCCAGACTGTTCGCGGGAGCGGGTACCGATTCTCGGCCACCCTTACCTGATATGCTGGCAGCCACTGTAAACGTGGCCGTTTATCAGTTTCCTGGCTGGACCACATGACCTTTCTTGAAGGCTTACTCCTTATCCTCACCGGTGTACTGGGCTTCCGCCTATACATGCATAGACGTTATCTGCACCGGATGTTGAACTGGATATCCGGCCCGCTAGACGCACCCGTGCCAGACGCATCGGGCATATGGGGAGAATTCGTCTCCCGCATGAACCGCCGCGTCAAAACCCGTCAGCAAGAAAAAGATCTGCTGAAACAATCACTAGAGCAATTCCAGAGCGCACTTGAAGCACTGCCTGACGGCGTGATTTTCATGGATGCCCATCGTCGCATTCTTTGGATGAACACTCTGGCAGTCGACATGATGGGGCTGATTCCTGGGCAGGACCAGGGGACGCCGATCGAACACCTCGTGCGCGAACCGGAATTTACCAATTACCTCCAGAAGGGTGAGTTTTCGGAACCACTGATGCACCACCCCAATCGTCGTGACCAGGCCAGTTTCATGATTAGCCTAATTAGTTATGGCGTCGATCGGAGCCTACTGGCCATTCGTGACCTCACCCGACTCGAAAAACTCGAAAACGTCCGACGTGATTTCGTAGCCAACGTATCTCATGAGCTAAAGACACCGCTCACGGTCATTAACGGTTTTATTGAAACATTACAAATGCACCATGAATCTCTGGCTGCCGATAAAAGACAACGTTATCTGGATTT
>CAIQBG010000029.1 GCA_903870055.1 uncultured Pseudomonadota bacterium | reverse complement strand
CATGCCAGTTTCCTTAACCAGCTTGACGGCTTCTAGCCGAAATTCTGGCGTGTACAACCCTCTTGGTATGCGTTCCATCTCTATCCTCCGAATCGGTAATTTTACGATCCGTCGGACTCCACTTTTTACAGCCTACCTCAGTTTAACATGGAAACTATTGAACGCTGTTAGGTGGAAAGAATTGGACGCTGTTTGACAGCCCAGGCCTCTGAGTACCCTATATTTAATAGGTAGATTTGCCTTCAGAGGATGCCATTTTCCCCAGAATCCCCGTATTCGCGAGTAACCTCAGCCTTGCCGACCGATATTCAGCGACGGCTCTGATGCGCTCCTGCTGCGCATCAGCCAGTGCCGCCTGGGTGTTGAGTAATTCTAGAATGTCGGCCGCATTCTTATCGTAGCGCCGTTGCGAGGATTGCACGGCCTCTTTTGCACTCATCAGCAGCCGCTCACTGGCGTTGAGGACACCCAGTGATGTCGTGGCATCGGCATGTGCACGGATCACATCCGTCAGAATCTGGTTCGTCGTGTCCTGTAACTGCGCTTCACTCAGTTCTGCCTGCGCCTCTGCCCCACGGACTTTATAGGTTCGTCCAAAGCCTTCAAAGATCGGGAAATTGATCGTGATGCCTCCAGAGATGACCGTCTGATTGACGTAGGACAGCCCTTGGTTCGGATAGCCGTTTCTGGAGATGTAGGCAGTACCATCGAGTGTCGGCAGCCCCTCTGATCGCGTTGCCGTGATTTTGGCCTTGTCAGATGCCCATTTGGCTTTGGCTTGTTTGATCGCCGGATGCTTCTCTTCGGCTTCTGTGAGCCAGCTATTGAGATCCTTTATATCAGTCTGCTGATAGCCTTCGATTTGAATCGGAAGATGGATCTGCGTTGAGGCCGGGATGCCCATCGCCTGCTTTAATACCCCCAGCGATTTCTGATAGTCACCGCCCGAGCGCGATTCATTGAGTCTTGCCTTGGCCAGCGCCGTGGATGCCTGCAAGGAGTCGCTCAGCGCCGCCGCCCCTTTCATCTCCCGACGCTTGGTGGCGTTAAGCGTGTTCTCTGCTAAGTCGGCCATCTGCCGCCTCGCTTCATACAGCGCTTTACCGCTCATCGCATCGAAGTACGCCTGAATGACCGAAACCATCACCTTCTGCAGTGCCGCATCGTGCCCTGACATGGCCGCAGCCAGCAATTGATTGGCTGACTCCCGATTGGCAGCCCGCCCCCCAAAATCAAACAGTCGCCAGTTAAATGAACCATAGGCTTGATTACCGATGGTGAACGAATTCGGGATATTTGATGTCGCCGGATAGGTAGTCGAGTTTTTCAATCGACTATAAGAACCATTGATGGTCGGCAGATAGGCCGCTCTTGCCTGTCCAAGACCACCGGCTTCCACTTTGATCTGTGCCCAGGCACCACGCACCTGCGGGTTATTGCATAGCGCCACATCAACGGCATCACCCAAGGCCAACGGTCGCTTGAAGTCGATCTGGGCCGGGCACGGCAATGGGCTGTCGTCCGGTAAGGTCGCCCCGTTCTTTAATCGGTCGGGTTGCGTCCACAGCGGATCCTCCAGCAAGTCCGGCACACCAATCGCCCAGACGGGCTGTATTGCGGCCAACTGCCCCACTAAAAGGACACGGAGTAGTATGGCGCTATAAGTTTGCAGACTACCTGACTTACCGCTCATTCAGACTCTCGCGGCTATGCTGAATCAGCGGTGACAGGAAGTATTCAATGATGCGGCGAGAACCGGTCTTGACCTCAATGGAGGCGCTCATTCCCGAGCTGATGGGCACATTCCGCCCATCAATATCCATACTTTTTTGGTCGAGCAATACCTTGACCGAATAAACGGCGCCTTTGGGTTTATCCTGATCTTTTTTCTGCTTGTCTTTGTTCTGCAGCGTCTCTATGGCCGACGTACCGCTCGGATCAATTGCATCCCGAGAAACATGCGACACCCTGGCTTTGATCGTGCCGTATTTGGTGTAATCAAAAGTCTCAACCTTGACTTCCGCTTCCTGACCCTCCCGGATGAAACCGATGTCCTTGTTTTCAATAAAGGCTTCGATTTCAACCTGATCCTGCTTCGGCACGATGACCATAATGGGTTGAGCGGCCTGCACAACCCCGCCGACAGTATGAACCGTCAATTGCTGGACCGTGCCATCGACCGGCGCCGTCAGTCTCAATAGATCGCTATGGGCGATGGCACGCTCCGCATCCTGATCAGACGATGCGGCAAACTTGAGCCCTTCATTCAACTGATCCTGGGCGTTCTTGCGTGTTTCGGAAATCAGGGAGTTCCGCTGATTGGTCGCATCTGCCAGTTTACCTTCGACTTCGACCTTATCCTGTTCCTTTTCCAGCCAAGCATGAACTGAGACATCATGATTCTTAGCGAGCTCTTTGTAGTCTTTGGCACGCTGAGCAATGAGCGGTAATTGACGGCTATATCGCGCAATTTCCCCATCCAGGCGTTGTCGCTTCGTTTGATAGTCGCGCCACTGACTTTGCAGATGTTGCTCAGCATCTGCTACCCGGTTCTGTGCAATACCATCCACGCCAGTCATCGGTTGCAAGGCATTGTCGTCAATGGCAGCGAGCAAGGCCCGGGATCGTGCTATCTGCAGCCGTGCCGTATCCCGGTCACCAATCGCCTTGTCCCGCTCCCGATCGCTCATGCGGGTATCGAGTTCAATCAGCGGATCGCCAGCGCTTACAGTCTGCCCTTCTTCGACATAGAGCTTGTCAACACGAGCGGTTTCAACAGCCGCGATGCTTTTAGTCCGTTCCGACGGAATCACTTTGCCGCTGGCGTTAACGATGATGTCCATGCGGCCAAAGATCGACCAGAGCAGCACAAAGGCAATAATGCCGATCAGTATCCGCGTGATCCAGCGCGTCGCCGGAGATAGCGGTGCCGTCTGCAGAGATAGGGCTGCCGGCAAAAACTCCGATTCATGTGGCTTAAGATCCGGTAAAGTGATTTGATGTCGGTGCTGCCAGAAGTGCTGGAAGTGCGATTTGTAGCGTTGCCAGAGCTCTCGCCAAGCTTCAATCCGATGACTAACGCCATCCATGCGTGGGTGGTTCCATTGCTCTTGGAGTTTTGGGTGCGCACCGATTCTGTGCAGCACCTGTTTGATGCGTTGTGCCATGCGAGCGCCCGTATCGCGCAAGCAGTCTTTCAGATCACGCCTCATGCGGCTGCCTCCGCTGCCTGGCCCAGTTGCAACGCATAGAGATGGGCGTAAATGCCACCGTCCTGTTTGATCAAGTCGTTGTGGGTGCCGATCTCCGCAATCTGACCGCGCTCCATGACGATGATTCGGTTGGCATCGCGTACGGCCGAGAGGCGGTGGGCAATGATGAGCACTGTCCGACCCGCACAGATGCTACGCATATTGTCCTGAATGATCTTCTCGGATTCGTAGTCCAGTGCCGAGGTGGCTTCATCAAAGATCAGGATGCGCGGATTGGTAATGAGTGCCCGAGCAATCGCAATCCGCTGCCGCTGGCCGCCAGAGAGGCCTGCGCCATGCTCCCCAACCATGGTGTCGTAGCCTTCCGCCAATTCGCAGATGAAGTCATGCGCCCCGGCCAGTTTGGCCGCTTCAATGATCGCTTCCAGTGGTAGCGTGGGGTTAGACAACGCGATGTTGGCGCGAATCGACCGGTTAAAGAGCGTGTTCTCTTGCAGTACGACACCAATCTGGTGCCTGAATGACGTGGTGTCGATAATCGACAGGTCTTGTCCGTCAACGAGCACTCGGCCTCGATCAGGCACATAGAGTCGTTGCACCAATTTGGTGAGCGTGCTCTTACCTGACCCCGAGCGCCCTACAATGCCAATGACTTCCCCAGGTTCAACCTTGAGGCTCACTTGTCGTATCACATCTGCCGCATCAGGCCGATACCGAAAGGACACTTGATCGAACTCTATGGCACCAGCGAGTTTAGGCAGCCGTGACTTTTGACCGGCGACTTCCGGATGGGTGTTCAGAATATCGCCCAACCGGCTCATGGAGATGCCGACTTGCTGGAAGTCATTCCACAGTTGCGCTAAGCGCAGAATCGGTTGCGAAACCTGCCCGGCAAGCATATTGAAGGCAATCAGTGCACCGACGGTGAGTTCGTTGTCGATGACGAGCCCAGCGCCAATCCACATGATGATGGCAGTCACCAGTTTGCTGATGAGGTTAACACCACCACTGGCAATTGTGGCCACGTTGGTAACACCTAGTCCTGCGGTGACATAACCCGCAAGTTGCTGATCCCATTTATGGGTCCAGCGCGGCTCCACGGCCATGGCTTTAACGGTATCAATACCGCTGATAGTCTCGACCAGAAATGATTGGTTCTCTGCACCCTTGTTGAACTTGTCATCGAGGCGCTTACGGATAATGGGAGTGAAGAGAACGGACAGGGCGATATAACAGGGAATTGAGGCAATGACGATCAGGGTCAATTCCACGCTGTACCAGAACATCACCGCCAGAAAAACAAAGGAGAAGGCAATATCGAGCACGACGGTCATGGCGTTACCGGTCAGGAATGACCGAATGTTCTCCAACTCCCGAATGCGCGCCACCGAGTCGCCGACCCGACGGCTCTGGAAGTAAGCCATCGGCAAAGCCAGCAGATGCCGGAAGAGCCTCGCCCCGAGTTCTACATCGATCTTGCTGCTGGTGTGGGCAAACATCCACGAGCGAATGCCGGTGAGCGCTGCTTCAAACAGGTAGGAGGTAATGAGACCAATGGCAATCACGTTCAGGGTCTTCATGGCATGGTTGGTCAGCACCTTGTCCATGACGACCTGAAAGAACAATGGCGTGACCAGCCCAATGAGCTGCAGCACCAATGAAACGATTAGGATTTCGCCGAGCAGGCGGCGGTATTTGACGATGGCCGGGATAAACCAGGTGAAGTCGAACTTAGACAAGGCGCCAGTAAAACTTGCCTTGCTGGTGAAGAAAATGACGTCGCCGGTCCATTGGGCCAGCAGATCCTCGATACCCAACACCTCCGGTGGGCTGCCGGCATGCTGGATCAGGACCTTGGGGCGAGTCTCTCCGGTTTCCGGATGGACTCCCGGATCAAATTTGGCAATGACAAAAAAACGACCGTCCTGGTGACGGGCAATGGCGGGAAACGGAGCCTTGTCGAATCGCCCAGGGTCCTGCCGCACAAGTCGTGCTGTCAAGCCAAGGCTTTTAGCAGCGAGCAAAATTGCTTCCTGGCCAAAGACAGGCTGTCCATCAGGGGACTGCTCTAGATGTCCGGAAATTTGGTGTTTTAGTGTGGCTTCATCAACTGATATTTGATGGAATGCCGATAAAGTCTGTAGACATGACAGACCACTATCCAAGGCAGTTTGCATATTAAATTAACGCGTGAGTCACCGCTTTCAAGCGATGACTCACCAATATAATCGAAATAGTGAAGTGTAAAATAACAGTGTCTTTCTTAGCTAGGGTTGTATCCATTGTACTGTTGGTTGCAGCAACGGTTGCACCGGCACCGTTGCCGTTATAGCTCCAGGAAAATCAGCCGTGTTTGTGGCCATGGCACTGGTAAGTTTCCCAAACGAACTCTGAACGCTAGCGCCGTACGAGTCAGCAACAGTGAAATAGTTCCAACTATTGCCATGAAGTTCGCTCATGCTTATCCAGAAGATTGCGTTATAGTCGAGGCTGTTGCGGTCGCCCCACGGATTTCCCAGTTCAACTTCTTTGTTGACCGGGTCAAAGCCAAGGACAAAAAATTCGTGCCCACTAACCAGCGTTGGCAGCCCATACGAGCCGGTCGCAAAAGAATTGGATCCAAATGTAATAGCAGCGCCTTGAGAAAAATCCGCCGCAAGCTTATTAAACACGCTGCCGCACCAGTCGCTACGGCTTGAGTGTCCAGCAACAACTTGCTCAACTGAATTATCGCCCGTGAGGTACGAAAGTGCGTAATCGCTAAACCCGCCGCTCCTCAAGGTGCTATAACTATATGAGGTGGTCAGGGTTTGTTCGTTCCACAACGTAGGCTTATATTCGTAGCAGAACTGAAGCCAGGATTTCTCGAGGACGGCTGCCCAGACGTTATGGGCATAGATAGACCCCCAAAAAACCATGCCTTCGGTGGTGAAATTGTCCGTTTGCGTAACCCATACGGCTTGTCCGTTATAGAAATAACGCACGCTATAGGTGCCGTTTGCGTTCGATACGATGGAGTTCTTAATCCAATCGCTATTTTTGTAGGCCAGCTCAGCAATGGTCGCACCAAAATAACAGTCTCCGAACCCGCCTTGATGGACATCTGCATAAAGAGGTTTGTTGCTCGCCCCATACAATGATAAAGCGGCGCCTGAAAACAATTTCCATATGTCATCAGGTTCGGTGGTGCTAAGACTCAATTTACTTAGCTGATACGTGGTCAAGACCGCTAGCACATCACGGTCTTGCGCATTGTTATAGTGAAGCTGCGCTGTCGTGAGTCCAGCTGCATTGAGCGAATGCACCTGATCATCAGATAGTGCGCCAATCTGGGCTTGGGTGAGCGATCCTACCTGGGCAGTGGTCAATCCTTGCAGCGTCAAGAAGGAGAGCGCGCCTACCTGGGTCGTGGTCAGCTGCGAGAGCACCGTGTTGCCAGCCGCATTCTTGTATGCCAACTGCGCCACCGTGAGTCCAGCTACATTGAGCGATTGCACCTGATTATCAGATAGTCCGCCAATCTGGGCTTGGGTGAGCGATCCTACCTGGGCAGTGGTCAATCCTTGCAGCGTCAAGACGGAGAGCGCGCCTACCTGGGTCGTGGTTAGAGCAGCAAACGCCTTGGCATTGAGTACTTTTACCTGGTCGCCGCTGAGCGCCCTCAGAGCGTCGAGGCTTAGCGTGGCTGCGTTTTCACGCATCCACGCGAGCAGACCATTGCTACCTGTGGAAAGCGCTTTTGCGGTTGCTGCACTCAGCGCGCTTAGGTTGATTGCCTGCTCAAAAGCGACGGAGGCATTATCCAGATTAGCGGCACTGATCGCGGCCACCGCTGTGGCCGAAAGGCTCTTCGCTGCGTCCAAGGTCAGGGAGTTTAATTGAACATGGCTCAGCGCACCTACGGCGCTGGGGTCGAGTGCTTTTGCCTGGTCACCGCTAAGCACCCTAAGAGCGTCAAGGCTTAGCGT
>CAIQBG010000028.1 GCA_903870055.1 uncultured Pseudomonadota bacterium | reverse complement strand
CCGGTAACGTGACCAAAGACGTTAACGAACGCATGGCTTACCTGAAGCAAGATCAGTTCGCCTACGAAGACCAGCGCGTGCTGGACGTTGTGCTGCAAGGCCACGAAGAAATGTGGGCCTGTATGCAGGAACGCGATGCCATCTACGCCAATCCGGACGCCACCGAAGACGACTACATGAAGGCGGCCGAGCTGGAAGTGAAGTTCGCCGAATACGACGGCTACACCTCCGAATCGCGTGCCGGTGAATTGCTGCTCGGCGTTGGCATCCCTACCGACAAGCACAATGGCCCGATGCGCGAAGTCGCGCCCGGCTGGAAGCTTCGTGTACTGCTGGCTCAGGCACTGTTCGCCAATCCGGACATTCTGCTACTCGATGAGCCAACCAATAACCTGGACATCAACACCATCCGCTGGCTGGAAGACGTGCTCAACGAGCGCAACTCCACCATGATCATCATCTCCCATGACCGTCACTTCCTGAACCAGGTATGTACGCACATGGCCGATCTAGACTTCGGCAAAATCACCACCTACGCTGGCAACTATGACGACTTCATGGAAGCCTCGACTCAGGCGCGTGAGCGTCAGTCGAACGCCAATGCCAAGGCCAAAGAACGTATCGCCGAACTGCAGACCTTCGTTCGCCGCTTCTCGGCCAACGCCTCGAAAGCTAAGCAGGCCACCAGCCGCTTGAAGCTGATCGACAAGCTGAAACCAGAAGACGTAAAGCCATCGTCACGTCAGTACCCGTGGATCCGTTTCGAATACGACGACAAAGACAAACTGCACCGTCAAGCCGTTGAAATCGAAAACCTCGGTTTCGCCTACGCAGACAACGAACCTTTGTTCAAGAATCTGTCGCTCACGGTTAACGCCGGTGAAAAGATCGCCATTATTGGTGAGAATGGCGTGGGTAAAACGACGCTCCTCAAGCTGCTGCACGGCGAGCTGACGCCAACCGCTGGCACCATCAAATGGGCAGAAAAAGCCAAGCTCGGTTACTTCGCACAGGATCACGCCGCTGACTTCGCCTCAGACACGAACCTCACCGACTGGATCTCGGGCTATGTCCGCGCCGGTGGTTATGAAGGCTCCGATGTAGAAACCCTGATCCGCGGCACGCTGGGCCGTCTGCTCTTCTCGGGCGACGACGTGAAGAAGCCCGTCAAGGTTATCTCAGGCGGGGAGCAGGGTCGGATGATGTTCGGTCGCCTGATGCTGTTGCACACCAATGTGCTGCTAATGGATGAACCATCGAATCACCTGGACATGGAATCGATTGAATCCCTGAATACAGCGCTGGATCTATTCCCGGGCACGCTGATCTTCATTTCGCATGACCGCGAGTTTGTGTCCTCACTGGCCACGCGCATCATCGAAATTAAGGCAGATCACACCGTGGTCGACTTCCAGGGCAATTACGAAGATTACCTCTTGAGCCAGGGCGTTAACTAAGCTCTAGCGCTTCGGCGAAGGGTACAGATCCGCGAATTAGGGTTTCTGATTCTTAATAGCTTGCTGCGCTTCGTACGCAGCTTTCTCGGCAGCCCGTTGCTGTTCAGCAGCTTCGCGCTTGGCGCGTTTTTCAGCGGCCTTACGATCACGCTCGGCAGATGCTGCCTGAATCTCTGCATCCGATTTCAACGGCGTCGCCGACTGCTCGGCATCACGGATCTTCCGTTCCTGCTCCACCTGCTTCACCGTCTTACCCTCATCGATCGCCTTCTTGATCGACCCGGCCGGCGGGTTTGGCTGACGTAATGCTTCTGGCGGATTGGCCAGCTGATTAATCAGGCGTCGTTCACGCACTTCACGATCGATCACGGCGGCTTGTGCTTCAAGCGCCCGCGCCTTCTCCCGTTCTTCGTAGCGACGATCCTTCGCCTTATCAATACAACGGGTCACCAGGATCTTGCTGTAGCAATTCCAGGTATCAATTTCCAGTTGCTGATCAGAATTCGCACGGATTTCCTTACCTTCGTTCTTCAGCGCTTTGGCTTCCTGCTCGCGCGTTTCCAACACGGCAGGATCAAATACCGGTGCCGGTGGCGCTGCCATAACAGGCACACAAAGCACCAACCCGGAGCAAAACCCCAGGAGAATCCGGAACGAAGTGGAATAAAATTGGTTCATGCGCCCAGCATTGTAGGGCAGGCGGGCGCGATCGGGTAAAATTTGCCCTTTAACTATTTCTCTTTTTCATCGGGAGTCCCGCCGTGCAAATCGTCTGTCTTGATCTTGAAGGTGTACTTGTTCCGGAAATCTGGATCGAATTCGCCAACCGCACGGGCATTGAAGCACTGCGCCGCACAACCCGCGACGAACCCGACTACGACAAGCTGATGAAGTACCGCCTGGACATCCTAAGGGAGAACAAGCTCGGCCTGCCGGATATCCAGAAGGTCATCGCCGAAATGGGCCCCATGCCAGGCGCCAAAGACTTCCTCGACCAACTGCGTCAGGATTTCCAGGTGATCATCCTGTCCGATACCTTCTACGAATTTGCCATGCCGCTGATGAATCAGCTGAATATGCCGGCGCTCTTCTGCCACAAGCTGGAAGCCGATGCCGAAGGCATGCTGGTTAATTACCACCTGCGCATGCCCGATCAAAAGCGTGCCGCCGTTAAAGCCTTCAAGGGTCTGAATTTCAAGGTGGTGGCTGCTGGTGACTCGTACAACGATACGGCCATGCTGGGCGAAGCCCACGCCGGCATCCTGTTCCACCCACCAGAAAACGTCATCCGTGAATTCCCGCAATTCCCGGTGACCATGAACTACAGCGAACTGAACGACGCTATCCGCAGCGCTTCGGCACGCATCTAAGAAGATCGGGTCGGCGTATGCATCGCGAACGTTTCTACACACTCACCGCCTCCTGCCCGGATCGGGTAGGCATTGTGGCTGCCGTCTCCGGCTTTTTTGCCCAGCATGGCGGCTGGATTCTTGAAACGACGCTGCATTCCGAGCCGCCTAATGATGAAGGCGTTGCCGCCTACTTCATGCGCCTCGAGATCAAAGCCGACTCATTGCCGTTTGATCTGGATGGTCTGCGGGCTGCCTTTAAACCCGTAGCCGACGAATTCGACATGACCTGGAAGATCTCGGATTCAGCCAAGCGCAAACGAGTGGTGATTCTGGTCTCCAAACAGGAACACTGTCTTTATGATCTGCTGGCCCGCTGGCAGTCCAAAGAGCTCGATATCGACATCCCCTGCATCATTTCGAATCACGAGACCTTGCGTGGCTTTGTCGAATGGCACGGCATTCCGTTCCATCACGTCCCCGTGACCCCGGACAACAAAGAACAGGCTTACGCCCGCATTAGTGAACTGTGCACGGAAGCTCAGGCCGACGTGATGGTGCTCGCCCGTTACATGCAGATTCTGTCACCAGAACTCTGCGCGCAGTTCCCGGGACGGATCATCAACATTCACCACTCATTCCTGCCGTCCTTCGTGGGTGCCAAACCCTATCATCAGGCATGGGAGCGCGGCGTTAAGCTGATCGGCGCCACGTGCCACTATGTCACGGCCGATCTGGACCAGGGCCCGATCATCGAACAGGATGTCATCCGTATCGATCACTCCGATTCGGTAGAGGACATGGTTCGATACGGCAAGGATATCGAAAAGACCGTTCTGGCCCGTGGCCTGCGCAACCATCTGGAAGGTCGCGTGCTCATCCACGGCAACAAGACCATCGTCTTCCGCTAATCTGCTTCATCCTCACGGAGGATAATCATGCTAACCAGTCCGGAAATTTCCGACATCGCCCACGTCGTGCAACTGGCGGTCGCACCTGTGTTTTTACTCACCGGCGTAGGTGCTATTCTTTCCGTACTTACCACCCGCATGGGGCGTGTCATTGATCGAGCGCATCGCATTGACGGCTGGATCGAAGACGGCAAGAACCCGGCGCACTTCGCGGTCGAGCTGGGTACGTTAAGCAGACGTCTCGACATCATCCATCACGCCATCACACTCTGTTCGCTATCCGCTTTTCTAGTCTGTGCCGTGGTCTTTACGATTTTTGTCGGTACTTATTTTTCAGCCAGCATCGGTGGTGCGGTCGCCTTTCTTTTTGCAGCCGCCATGATCATGCTGATTGGCGCCCTGGGCTTATTCATGTCTGAAGTACAGATTGCCCGGCGCAGCATTCTCATCGGCCCTAAATCCATCTAATTCTTTCTCCAAAAAAAAAGGCGGGTACCGAAGTACCCGCCAAATCCACACGGAGAGGAGAAACCGTTGGGAATTGCCTTTACATAAAACGACCGACCATTAATCGTGATATGCGTTTTCACCGTGGGAGGTTACATCCAGGCCTTCACGTTCCTGGTCTTCCGGAACACGCAGACCCATTACGACGTCAAGTAGCTTGAAGACGACGAAAGCCACGACACCTGACCACAGTACGGTTGTACCAACAGCCGTTGCCTGAATCACAACCTGATCAGCGATCGAGTAACCTTCGGCAACAGCATTCGTTACGTAGTCATAGATGCCTGTACCACCCAGCGCTGGGTCAGCAAACACACCTGTCAGCAATGCACCCGTGATACCGCCTACGCCGTGGATACCGAACACGTCGAGCGAGTCATCAACCTTGAGCATTTTCTTCAGGCCACTTGCACCCCACAGACAAACCACGCCACCGATAGCACCGATGATGATGGCACCGCCAACACCCACGAAGCCCGCAGCTGGCGTAATCGCTACCAGGCCAGCTACTGCACCTGAAGCAGCGCCCAGCATCGAAGGCTTACCCTTGATCAGCCACTCTGCAGCCAACCACGACAGCGTCGCAGCCGAAGTAGCAACCCAAGTGTTCACAAAGGCGAGCGATGCAGCACCGCTGGCTTCCAGTGCCGAACCGGCGTTGAAACCGAACCAGCCGAACCACAGCAGCGACGCACCAATCATGGTGAACGTCAGATTGTGTGGCGACATGGCTTCACGACCATAACCGATACGCTTGCCAGCGATGTAAGCCACCACCAGGCCAGCAACAGCGGCGTTGATGTGAACAACCGTACCACCTGCAAAGTCGAGCGCGCCCTTCTGGAACAACCAACCAGCCGTTGCACCAGCCGCTTCAGCAGCTTCTGCCGAGGTATAGGCATCAGGACCTGCCCAGAACCAGACCATGTGAGCAATCGGCAGGTAAGCCAGCGTGAACCAGCCAACCAGACCCAGCAGTACCGCAGAGAACTTGATACGCTCAGCCCAGGCACCAACGATCAGTGCGCAGGTAATCGCAGCAAAGGCACCCTGGAAGACCACGAAGGTCAGCTCAGGAATGGCAACGCCCTTCGAGAAGGTACCGGTTAGCGTTTCGCCGTTAATACCCTTCAGCAAGATCTTATCGAACGAGCCAAAGAAAGCGTTATAGAGCGAATGGCCTTCAGTGAAGGCAACGCTGTAGCCGTAGATCACCCACAGCAGCGAGATCAGGGCAAATACAACAAAGACCTGAATCAGCAGCGACAGCACGTTTTTCTTGCGAACCAGGCCACCGTAAAACAGGGCCAGACCCGGGATCGACATCAAGATAACGAAGGCCGAACAAACCATAATCCAGGCGTTATCGCCCTTGTTCATCACCGGTGCCGCAGCAGCCGGATCAGCCAGAGCTACGCCACTGGCTAGCAGTGGGAGCAGCATTGCGAGATATTTTTTCATGAATAAACTCCTTGGATTCCGTTAAAGGGCCGTCTCACCGGTTTCGCCGGTGCGGATACGAACCACTTCTTCAAGCGGGAAGACAAAAATCTTGCCGTCACCGATCTTGCCGGTTGCAGCCGACTTCTCAATGGCTTCAATCACCTGTTCCAGGATGTTGTCTGCGACAGCAGCTTCCAACTTCACCTTCGGCAGGAAATCGACGACATATTCAGCGCCGCGATAGAGTTCTGTATGGCCCTTCTGGCGACCGAAGCCTTTGACTTCTGTCACAGTCACGCCCTGCACACCGACAGCGGCGAGTGCTTCACGCACTTCGTCCAGCTTGAACGGCTTGATAATTGCGGTAACGAGTTTCATGAACTGGTTCCTTATGTAATTAAATCAGGTGGGGTTCGCCATAAAGGCAAACCCCGGTTGTAGCTTGATTAAAACGTACGACCGATGGTGACAACAGCTGTTGCGTGGCCACCGTTCTGGGTCGTTGACGATCCAGCAGACTTTGTCTGGCAGTAAAATTGAATGCTGCCTGCTGCACAGTTGCCGTTTGTGCTTGCTTGGATATAAGAAGCTGAAGCCGTCCAACCCGAACCGATGTCTTTTGTAATACCAAGCTTCCAATCAGCGTAGTTAGCTTGGCTATAGTTAGCCATGTAGAAATAACCCACATGACCAACCACACCCCAAGTCGATAACGAGTCGCTAATGAAGCCCAGATCTTGAGTAGCCGTCAAATCGGTGTAGCCTGAGCCGGATGTGCTGGCGTTGTTAACACCCTTGTTGTTGAAGTAATCAGTCAAAGCAACGTATTGCTTCAGGTTAACGGTCTTCCAGTTTCCACCGATGTAGTACTCGAGGTTGTAAACATTGCCGCCCTTAGCACCGTAGGTAGCTACGCCATCCGTGTTGCTGTAGCTTGAATTAAAGGCACTCATGGTGCTGCCTGGGTAGAAGTAATTAATGATCCCCGTATCAAGACCGACATCTTCGTTAAATGCATACTTCCAGCCACCGTACACATCCATCTCGATATTACCGCCACCAAGAACAGCTGAGTAACCGTTTACATTAGAGTTCCAGTTACCTACGTAAAAGCCATAGGGCATAGTGATATCAAAACCACCCTGAATAGCAGGTTGGTTAAAAGTCTGGTCGATACCGCGGAAGCGATAGCTGCTTGCAATCATTACGTTTGCTGTTGCAGCAAAATCACTACTGACAGCAGCTTCTGTTTCATCCTTGCTGGCGTCATTGGTTTGAGCAACGGCTGCCATCGAAAGGGCGGCGAGTGAAGCGGCGAGAAGCGTCTTCTTAAAGGTCATGGTCATATCCTTATGCGAAAAGAAAAAAAATGAATTGCTACGGTGCTCTAAATGCATAGACCGTGCCAACTTTCACATTCGCAACACATAAATCTTCTAACCAATTGTTGTTAAATGACTTATTCCGTTTAACTTACCGTGATTACAGAAATCTTCTTGTAATTTTTGGCCACCCATACCCACACCGACTTTTATCGCATCGCACAAAACCGTGCGCACCGCGATGGGGCGTTGTCGATTTATGGCACCATCTGCGCACCACTATAGTGCACCACATCAAGCTGTGCGGCGCCACAACCTAAACGCAACGCACACTGCATGCTAGACTTCACCAAACTCGGTTAACTGCGGAGCTATGCAAGATGCTTGATCCTAAATTGTTTGAAGACTTCACCCAGCGCGTTTCCGGCCTTATCGCCAAGAGCCCGGCCGCCGATATCGAGAAGAACGTGCGCAGCATGATGGGCAGCTTCTTCAGTAAGCTCGATCTGGTGACCCGCGAAGAGTTCGACACCCAGGCCAACGTACTGGCCCGCACGCGTCAGCTGGTGGATCAACTCACCGCCCGCCTGGACGAACTGGAAAAGACGCCGAAGTAAGTTATGACGCTGGCGCTCATTCACACGAGAGCGCTGGATGGCCTACAGGCGCCACCTGTTGTGGTGGAAGTGCATGTGGCCAACGGCTTGCCTGCCTTTAGTCTTGTCGGCTTGGCAGACGCTGAGGTGCGCGAAGCACGCGATCGTGTCCGAGCCGCACTATTAAGTTCCGGTTTTGAATTTCCCGCTCGCCGTATTACCGTCAATCTTGCGCCCGCTGATCTCCCTAAAGATTCCGGGCGCTTTGATCTGCCTATTGCACTCGGCTTGCTGGCTGCCTCCGGGCAACTGCCTGCACTCAACCTCAACGACTATGAATTTGCCGGCGAGCTCTCGCTCACGGGCAGCCTGCGTCCGGTACGCGGTGCATTGGGTCTGGCACTGGCCAGTCACCACGCAGGTCGCACCCTAATCCTGCCAGAAGCCTCTGGCGCCGAAGCAGCGCTGGCCGAAGGCGCCTCGGTACGCGTGGCCCACACCCTGCGTGAAGTCTGTGCCCATCTCATGGGTGAAGATCAACTCCCGCATCCGAAAAAGCCCGATCTCAGCCACCTGGCGAGTTACCCCGATCTTGCCGAAGTTAAAGGCCAGGCCCAGGCACGACGGGCACTGGAGATTGCTGCTACCGGTGGCCATGCGCTCTTAATGCTCGGTCCACCCGGCACCGGCAAATCGATGTTGGCCACCCGCTTGCCCGGCATCCTGCCGCCCTTAGAAGCAGCGGCCTCCGTGGTCACTGCGGGCATTCTTTCTCTGGCTGGCATTTTTAATCCGCAGCGCTTTGGCGAACGACCGTTCCGCGCGCCGCATCACAGTGCATCACCCGCTGCCGTTATTGGTGGTGGCAGCCAAGCATTGCCCGGGGAGATTTCTCTCGCCACTGGCGGCGTGTTGTTTCTCGATGAACTGCCCGAATTTGATCGACGCGTCCTCGAGTCACTCCACGAACCGCTGGAAACGGGTGAAGTCCATATTGCCCGCGCCAACCGTCGGGCCACCTACCCGGCCGCTTTCCAATTAGTCGCAGCGATGAACCCGTGCCCCTGTGGCTACCAGGGCCACCCGACCCGCGCCTGCCGTTGCACGCCCGAACAGATTCAACGCTATCGCAGCCGCCTCTCCGGCCCGCTTCTTGATCGGATTGATCTGTGTATTGAAGTTCCCGCGCTCTCTTCGGCCGATCTGGCGGAAGCCGGTGCCGGGGAAAGCTCTGCCGCTGTTCGCGAACGTGTCATCGCTGCTGCGAGTATTGCCCTCCAAAGGCAAGGGACCATCAACGCACGGCTGGAAGGCAAAGATCTGGATACACACGCCAAGCCCGATGCCGCCGGCCAGACCCTGCTCAATCAGGCGGTTAACCGGCTGGGCTTATCTGCCCGTGCTTATCATCGCTTGCTACGGGTGGCCCGTACCATTGCCGACCTGGCCGGTGCCGAACAGATTACGGCGGCACATATTGGCGAAGCCATTCAGTTCCGTCAGCTCTTCAGCAATTAACTAGCCGTGCGCCTTGAGCGCGGCCGCGAGCTTATCGCGCACCTTAGTGCGCAATGCTGGTGGGCCAAGCACTTCCACTTCCGGCATGTGGCGCAGAATATCCATCACTAATTCGGTTTCAATACTGTAGGGCACATCCAGTTGGAAGCTGCCATCGGGTAATACACTGCCGCGCTGATCCGGGTGCCACTGTTCCGAAGCGACCCAACGCGCCCGTGCTGGCGTAAAACGAAGCTGCGCCCACTGCGTGCGTTCACCCCCAAAAATACCGTAGCCGTTCTGTACACGACTATCCAGCACCTTGGCAGCTACTTCCTTGGTCGCTTTATCGAGCAACTCGACGTCCGTTAAGGTTTCAACTGCAAAGCTGCGCAAATCCTTACGCAGGTGACACCAGGCATCCAGATACCAATTACCCCGGTAGAACACCAGGCGCTGCGGTGATATCTCGCGTGCCGTTGTTTCATCCCGCCCACGGTGCCAGTGCTGCAACTTCAAGCGTTTACGCTTGAGCAGCGCCGAGGCGATCAACGCAAAATTGGCCGGTTCCGGCGCCCGCTGCCCCGTATGCACAATGCGTATGCGGTCTTCAATATCTTCCGGGCGGTTCTGCTGGCTACCCAGCAGCGCAGACAGGCGTGATTGCAACGGTGCGATATGCGGCCCGAGCAGCCCTGGCTGCACGGTATTGAGCAACTGCTGCATCATCAGCAACGCGTAAATTTCACTGGCGTTAAACCAGAGCCCTGGTAATTCGTATTTGTGCCCGGACACCGGGCTAGCACGGCCCGCTTCCTGCGCAAATCGATAGCCGCCGCCCATCCGGTCATAGATAATCGGGGCGTTCAGGCGGTCTCGCAGGTATTGCATATCGCGGCGGAGCGTGGCGCGGGATACCCCCAACGCCTCCTGAATCGCTTCAAATGATAAACACCGCTGCTCGTTGAGCAGCTGATCAATACGATAGAAGCGTTCGGTGCGGTCCAAGTCGTTGCCTCTTATCTGCCACGCTTCTTTGTAGAAGTCAGCGGCAATAAACTGGTAGCCTGCTCATATAGTTTGAACAAGAAAGCAGCGCGGCTGGCATCATCTTTGCTGCCTTTGTATCCATACGCTGCGTCAACTGCCTTATCGTTAGCTTCGTGCGCCTTAACTAGTTCGACTGGCATGGTTAAAGGGTCATATAAATCAGCAAGTGTTGAAGCTGGATACAAAGCACGTGCATCCATTATTGCTTGCGCTGTCGATTGCACAGTGGCGCTCTGCTGTTCCGTTACGTTAGCTGCCCAGGCGAAGTTGTTATAAACAATACCCGCAGAGAATCTGTAGCGACTCTCAAGCCGCCCGCACACAGTTCTCAGCCACGCCATAAACATACAGCTATTGAGCATACCAAACTCATAGTTGCCCGCTTGTGGCAATACATATAATTGATTTGAAGCGATTACTGTGCTTTCCAACAAAGCAATCGGCAAATAAACACGATTTTCCGATGATGCAGTAGGTATTGCTAAGTACTCAGTGTTTGGTTGTCGTACTTCCGCAAAAATTGTCGGCGTCTTTGAGAGCGCTTGCGTAGTAGCCCGTTCACTTTTTTGCCGCCATTCTTTAACGCTTGCAACACGTTCTAGTATGTCGGGCATTTGCTTAATAAGTTCAGGCGCTACATCTTTTAGCCATACAGCGTATCGTTTCTCACTATAAAGCAGCTCCCTGCCGCCGATAAATTCGCGCAAGACGGCTGCCTGATTGGGCGAGTGTGCAACAAAACTATCGTATTCACTTTGCGTAAGAGTGTAGTTGCCATCATCAAGCGCAAAGCTACCGTATTGAACTTCGGGTACATTGCAAATTGGCGCGCGACGATTTTCAAGTAGCAGCCAATCTGCATCGATAAGGTATGCGTTAATCTGCTTTGCGGGCACCTTCACAGGTTCTTTATCTATGCCATTCTTGTAATCAAAAAGTATCTTTTGCTGCCATTCATTCTGCGAAAAGCCCAAAATTACACAATGCACAGCTGCAACGCCTTTACCTTCATTGCTCCATTTAAACGTGCGATGAGCGAAATTTATTCTTAACTTGTATTTTGCTAGCCCACGCCAAAGCACGGCAACTTGCTCACCTTGCGTAATACTGTTCGTAGATACAAGTGAGACTTCTGCCTTTGTTCCATTTATATATTCTGCTGCTTTAAAGTACCAAGCAGTCACAAAATCAAGTACTCCGTGACCCTTCACCGTACCAGCCACAAGCCCTAAGTCTTCTTTTTGCGCTTTTGTTTGATATTGCTTGCCGATAAATGGCGGATTGCTGATGATGTAACTGCATTCGCTGGCAGGCAGGATGTCGTTCCAATCCACGCGCAGTGCGTTGCCACAGCGAATGTGCGGCGTACTGACTAGCGGCACAGTTGGTCTTGTCGACCCAAATCGCGTTCCTGCTTCTTCGTTCAGCTGGTGGTCTGTGATGTACAACGCCACACGAGCAATGTGTGCAGCTGCCTCATCAATTTCGATGCCGTAGAACTGCCCAACGTTGACCTTACATAGCGTCTCGATGGGGAGAATTCCTTTGCCGTACTCGAAATTAAATAACGCATCGATCAAATCCATCTCTAACCGCCGTAGTTCGCGATAGGCAATTACTAGGAAGTTGCCGCAACCGCATGCCGGGTCAAAAATTTTGAGTGTGGCGAGCCTGTCGTAAAGAGTTTGCAGCTTTGCTTTCTGTTTGCCCGCTTTAGCAAGCTCTTCCCGTAGGCTATCCATGAATAACGGATTAATCACCCGGAGGATGTTTCGTTCGCTGGTGTAGTGCGCTCCGAGCTCACGTCTCGTAGCCTGACGCTTCTCATCTGGAGTGTGGACTTCTAGCACCCCCTGAAACATGGCGCCAAAGATGGCGGGGGAGATGCGTGCCCAATCCAAAACGACACAGGAAAGCAGCAACTTCCGAAGCTCACTATCAAAGGCAGGGATTCGGGTGCGTTCGGCAAAGAGTTGGCCGTTGATATACGGGAAGACGGCCAGCCGATCATCTAAAGTGTTTTGCCGGTCAGCTTCCGGCTGGTTAAAGACATCAAACAACTCCGTGAGCCGTGCGCCCAAATCTGTGCCATCTTCTCGCGTATCTTCAACCAACTTACGCATGAGGTTGTTTTCACCGAAAACACCCGTGTCATCGGCAAACAAGCAAAACAGAAGCCGTGTTAGGAAGACTTCTAGATCACGCCCTTTAAAGTTGGCCCTGAGCAACGCTTCGTGCAATTTGCTGATGGTGTACGCCGCTTCGCGGTTGATGGGCGTTTCTTCAGTGATTTCAGCAGTTTCACCCTCGATCAGAAACTTGAACCAACTGGCTTTACTGGCCAATTCTTCCAATTTACATTCGTGTTCGGTGTTTTTAACGAGGTCGTAGAGTCGAATGCGGGCAAAGTCGCTGACGACGATATATTTGGGGCGCTCGCTATCGTTAAGCCGTAAATAGTAGTCTGTGGCTTGTCCGTAAGCGGCATCCAGATCTTTGCCGCGGCTTTTATGCTCCACCAGGAGCAAGCCGGGAATAAAGCTATCGATTCGGCCCAGGTTGCCGCTAAGCATTTTAACCTTGCGCTCGTATACCGCTGCATCGGCGTCGGTATGGCCAAAGCACTTATAAAACTCGACCCAGAACACGGTGGCAAGCTGTTGCTCATCCGATGCATCTTTGAATTTTCGAGCAAAGGCCGTAAGTCGCTTCTTTACTTCTGCAAGCGTGATTTTTCTAGCCAACGATCAACCCCGGTAATGAAATATTTTTTGGACATTGCTATGGTTATAGCAAATTAACTCTCAGATGTCCTCACATTTCCCAATGAGTCTGTCACGCCGCCCAACCATGCGGACCTAAACTTGGACAAAATTCTGAATAAATGATACCGTTCTATGTCATTAGTGCTTTGAGTTAAATAGGTTTTTTTAAACAAAATAGCGGACATTTTATTGGACAAAATTCTATCCATTGGCACGCCTCTTCGTGTCGAAACAGACCGTTTCGGCCCGTTCGTCTTTCAGTGCGGCATCGACATAGAAGCGCTGAAGCTCCCGCTACAGCGCGTTGAAGACGCGCACGCGAGATTTGCTGCGTCGCCTCTCGCCCAAGTGGCCAATCTACTTGAACGCGAAGTGATTGCTAGCAGCATCTTTGGAACTAACACCATTGAAGGCGGCACGCTGACTGAAGAGGAAACCGCGTTCGCAATGGATCTTGACCCAGCAAAGGTTCAGGAAATAGAGCAACGTCGCGTACTTAACATTAAGGCAGCCTACGACGCCGCCCGCAAAGCAGCGCATACGCCCGGATGGTCCCTATCTCTTCCGTTTATACAAGAAATCCATCGATTAATCACAGATGGCTTGCCACACCCCGAAAACCAACCTGGTGTACTTAGAGACAATCCAAAACACAAAACCACGGTCGTAGGAGATGATGCTCACGGTGGCAGATACAAGCCGCCCCAGTACGGTTCCGACATCCACCGCCTACTCACGGCCCTGATTTCTTGGCACCAATCGCTACTGGATTCTGGTGTACACCCGCTGGTTCGTGCACCACTAATGCATTTTTACTTCGAGCTGATCCATCCATTCTGGGATGGTAACGGTCGTGTTGGCCGCGTCATTGAAGCAACACTGCTTATGGCGGCCGGCTACCGGTATGCGCCTTTTGCGATGGCCCGATTCTATTTGGGAAAAATCGACCACTACTTCACACTCTTTAACAGTTGCCGCAAAGCCGCCGAACGAAAAGCAGACAACCCCAACCAGGGATTTGTTGCGTTTCACCAAGAGGGCATGCTGCAAACAATCAACACCCTTCACGATCGCGTGAATCACATTGTCGCCATTTTGCTGTTTGAAGCGCACGTACGCGATTTATTCGACAAGAAGGCGATCAATCCGCGCCAGTACACCATTCTTTGCCAACTGCGCACAGGCCCAGTTCCTGTTGACGAGTTGCGCAATACACCCTGGTATAGCAGCCTTTACATCAAACTCAGTGACAAAACGCGTGGGCGCGACATACAGCAACTACGTGAACAGAATCTGATTCACCTTGATACCGAAAACAAGCTCTACCCAGGGTATATGCAACCCGCAGCCGCCAAGTTATAGGCCAGAATTCTGGCGCGCTCGACACGATTCGAACGTGCGACCCTTGCCTTCGGAGATTTGGTGCTATTATGCACCGGAAGCCTTGCTGGGCAAGGTTTACAACAAGCTCCCTTTTGCTTTTTTACCAAATTTTACCCAAATGGCCAAATCATGGGAACCGTTCGAGAAGTTAAAGGCTTAAAAGGCATTAGATACTATGCCAGAGTTCGCATGGATGGAGTGAACGATTGCGACAGCTTTGAGACTCGGAAAGCCGCCTCCGACTGGATTAAGTTACGCGAAGCCGAAATCCTGCGTGGACAGAACATGCTGTCGGTTAATGAAATCAGAAAGACAAGGATTGGCGTCATCCTAGACGAGATGATTGAGGCTGGTTTGCTCAACAAGTTCCAAGTTAGCTGCTGCCACGCGCTCAAAGACAGCTTTCACTCAATCACACTGAAACGACTCAACACCGAACTCCTCAGAAAATGGCTGGTAGAAATGAAAAATTACCGCCCAGCCAGAGGACGTTTAGTGCTCAAAAACGGCAAACCTTTGAAGAAAAATGGTGTGTTCGTTCGCCAGGCATGTAGCGGCGCCACAGTTCGCAAGTATTACTACCAGCTTAAATCTGCCCTGCAGTGGCATGCCAAAAAACACAATTACGAGTTCAACGCCAAACCCTTTGAGGAAAATTCTCCTCCCCCAGCTTGGAACAACCCAAGAGATCGCGTGCTTGAAAAAGTAGAAATAGAAACAGCAGAGGGCACTGAACAGGTCGATGAATTTGATTTGCTCATCAAAGCCTGTGAGAAATCACGGAAAAACCGTGAGGAACTCAAAGACTTTCTTCATTTTCAGTTTTACGGTGCCACCAGAAGCGGAGAGACGCTTCAACTCAAGTGGAAAGATATCTATTTCGACAAGGACACACCCTATAAATCTTATATTCAGGTGCGAAAGGAGTACCAAAAAACACGAGCACATAGCTCAACTACCGACCGATTTATTCCTATGTCGCCTGGCATGTATGAATTGTTCAAAACCAGGCTTATTGAACGAAAAGGCTTACCTGACGAGCGCGTTTTCCCCTTCTGGAGAGACAGCAACCAGATTGCAAAACGCTTCAAAGTAATCCGCAAACACGCTGGTTTGTCGGACTTGGTGTTACATGATTTCCGGCATACCGCTACAACGAAGATCTTTGAAGAAACCAACCTTACCGATCTTCAAATAGCTAGCATCACTGGCCATAGCGACCTACGGACGCTTAATCGCTACATGAAAAAGCGACCTGAAGAAATTGGTAAGAAAATGTGGGGCATCGACTGAACACATAGATTTTGCGGACAGACCGAACTAGACACTTTGAGATAAGGCCTTGACGTGTCCATTGTGATTTATTACATCAATAAAGTCAGTCTTATGCGTCCGCGCGTGTTGGTGAAAACTTCTTAGGACTTGCCATAACCAACACAAGCAGCTCATGTTTAACATGACCACGATTTGGGCTGATAGTTCACCTGTAGCTGATCCGGAGAAAGCATGGATCAACAAACTTAGACTCCCCTGTTACTAACAGGCCACACAGTCAGCACAGGAAACAATGAACTAAGCCGTCAGAATGCGGGGCTACTCGGGACGGCAGCGAAGGGCTTAGGTTGGACCGCTGAGAGGGTGACAAGTAAACCCTGAACCGACCTGAATTGACACTTGATAAGTCAATTCCCGGATGGATGTGAAAAATCGTTCATTTCTGGCAACGCCAGCCAACAGACATATATCTGGGGGCATGATTAAGGCTTGCCGGAATTCGTGTGAAATCTAGAGGGCAAGTCCCTTGGTATAAGAAAGATTCATGCGATAAAAACTAAACTTATTTAAATTTCAAATCTTGCAATGGCTCACTATTCCAACGCTCTGTAAAAGAGGCCCAACTTGGATTTGCTTGAGAAAAAACTGAATCTAGTTGTTCAGCATCTGCTTTGACGAGTCCGAGAATAGTCTGTTCGATTTGGTCATCAAATGCTGAAAAAACCATGCCACGACAAAGCCCAACAAGCAGCCATTCAAGCTCGAGAAAAATCGGGCCGCGCTCCGCAAGGCACAAGTTCCATAACGCGAAAACGGCAAGAATTTGGTCAGCGACATAGGGCGTAGGCAGTAATTGTTCAGGGTCATCCTCAACGAGGCGTAGCTGCTCATTAATCCAAGTCAGCAACACAGGGTGAAACCCAACTGCTTCCTTTTGTGAAAAATCAGAGAAATTGAGATCTTTCAGAAACACTGGTGCAACCAAGCCTTGAAGCAGCGAAGCAAAGTATTTGTGATACGACCACACCTCACCTTTTGGACAACCCACAACTGCATTCAAATAGCTGCGTGCTTCGGATAAATTCCCAGCGAGGATTTCCCAAACGGGCTCGCCATTGGGTCCATTTTCATAAACATCCTTAGACCCCGGAAAAATCATTTCGAACGCATCAAGGGTCTTGGACCGTGGCGGTTTATTTCCTAACCAATAGTCGCGAGCGCTGATCTTTGTTAGCGCATCGACCTCATCTGGCAACTGGGCATAGGCCTGAACCCAACGCTGAAGTGCACTTGTCATCATCTTGATGAGTTCCTCATCGCTAGGAATCTCTGCAATATCTCTTCGAACCGTTTCCCCTGCCATGACGGGTGATAGTGGTAACAGAAATGTCGCCTTACGAGCCTCCTCATAACCCATGGTGGCAATTTGATCGTGAAACGCATGAAGAATGAACCTAAACCAGGTCCGAATGCGAAGAGCACTTATCGTGGTTTTTCGATGTTCCACAAGACTGCTAGCCATGACGACAAATCCTCAGGTTGATTAAGCAATAGTTTAACGGATCGGCTGAACCACAATTTTTGAATGTCAAGTCGTAAGTCCAAAACAGTTACGACCCGAAAAAATATCTCAAAAGAAATATTCTAAAAACACTGATCGGGAGCGTAGTGCACCCGAGTAAGTAATAGCAGTAGTTCATTTTTTAATATGAAAGGAAGTCAAATGAAAATGCAAAAACAATTGAGCACGCTCTTCAATGCCTACAAGGTCGGGCATTTCTACCAGCTTCAACAGGAGGACGAATATCGTTACACGAAACTATGGCGACCAAGATACATCGTCCAGAATCGATTCAAGCAAGTCACACTCCAAGAACGATTCGATAGGTGGAATCACGCACGAGACGAAGCAAGAACACTGGCTCGCCGCATCGTTAGGCTCTGCCGTGAACAGCAGATGAGCTATAGCTTTCTGTATCAATTCGAATTCGCCAAAAACCGGCACAACGATTATCCAAGCGGATTTCTAGAATCAATCAAAGGCAAGCATCCAAAAGGAGTCGTAGCCATCGTTCATAAGGCAATTCTTGACTACGAAGCAGCATCAGCGAAGAGAGACATTCGACACATCTCGTCGATTCGACCTGTTATCAACAAAGACAACAAAGGCTATCTGGTTCAAGCCGTCAATTTCATTGACGGATCAGACGGTTTAAACATTTTCTACTCAATTTAAGGAGAGCATATGACAAAAGTAGACTTAGCAGCTCAAAAAAAGCAAACAGCAATCCGAAACATAACCAACGGAGAGAACCTCTCCCGAAAAAAATTCAAGGCCTATTGGAATGACAAAGAGGTTTTTCGACTCGGCGTCGTGAAAAATCCATACATAATCCAACTTGATTGGTACGAAACCAACTTCACCGACTGGTGGAATCATTGGCGATGGGATGAGCAATTTGTAACCGAATTGTTCCTCGATGTCCTAGAAAATCACCACTTCTACAACAGAAACTTTCCGACCAAACTCCTCGACCAGTTGCCTGATTCAGTCAGAAATGACCCTTCATTCGCACGAATAGCATCGAACAAGTACATAACTGAATACGAGAGATTTGTTGGTGAGATTGTCGAAAACATAGATGAATTTCCCTGGAAACCTGAGGATAAAGACAACTCCTTACTCGACAAGTGGGTAATGAATGCCTATAAGGAAAAGTTCTTCGAAATTGACAAGACGCCAGAATATGAACAACTGCTCGCTAATCCTGAGCGGACAATCCAACTGATTGAAAGCAAGACGGTCCATATAGGCAATGTTCCTTATGTACTTCGACGATCAAATAAAAAGGTTGCTGCCGCGATCATAAGAACAGAGCAGTCATTCTGGGGAATCCCGAAGTCGTTCATGGATGACATTGGGTTCGTTTTGGATTGCCTTGGAGCAAAGCCCAGCGACAATTTAATTTATCATGTAAGCAACAACTTATCGTATCGAATCAGGAAGATTGTTGGTTCACGAGACCTCTTGTCTACCCTCCAAACACTGCATGGCTACAATCAACTCAAGGCTGAAGTAATGGAGAAAAACCATGTTGATCCGTCAACAAAACCAAAAGCTAGGCTCAAAGTCTAAAGCAGTCGCACTCCACTAAAAACCCCATAGTTCCCACTGTGGGGTTTTTTCTTTTGTGGCCTTGACGTTGCGATTTGGTTTGTTACATGTACCACGAGATACAGAAAAACTGAGTAAGCAAGGTTAACGCTTCCCCCGTAGGGGCAGCACTTGATAGGGTTCCTCCCTATGACCCGGTCTTCTGCTCAGCGATAACGCTGATCGTCTCAAAAGAATAAGAACAGGAGACCCAATGAACGCACTAACCCCCAAAATCAAGAACGGCCAGTCTGGTGACGACGGTAATCACTTCCTTCGCACCGAACGCCTTTATGTTCAGGTAAACCCGAACGAGCTGGCCACTATCAAAGCACACGCCAAAAACAATGGCTACAACACCACGGCCCAATATGTAAGACAACAGGCCATATCGGCCGGTATCACTGATAACCCTGTGACGCTTAAACGCCATTATCTGGAATGCGAGTTCCAGCTCTCAAAGATTGGCAACAACATTAACCAGATTGCTCGAATTGCCAACCGTCAGCATAAGCTAGACCGAGACATTCTCCGAACGCTAAAAACCATTGAAAAGGATGCCCTGCTCCTTCTGGTCGAGGCACAGAAGAAAGTCGAGGGCATCGAATGATTGTCCGTTTCTTTAAAACAGGTCTTTCCCGTGGAGAGGCACCCGTCAATTACCTACTTCGGGAAGAAGACCATAAAGGAGATTCGCGCTATTCCCGACCTGAGATCCTTGAGGGCAATCCTGATCTGACCATACGGCTCATCAACGATTGTTCGAGAGTTCATAAATATGCTTCAGGCGTAATTGCATTTCGGCCCGAGGAACAGGTCAGCCCAAAAGAAATGTCAGGCATTCTGGATCGGTTCAGGGAAGTGATTGCTCCGGGAATCAGCCCCGAGCAGTATCAGTGCCTCTTTGTGCTTCACAAAGACCCTATGGACGCTAAAACGGGAAACCACCCCTTCCATGTCCATTTTGTGATCCCCATGACCTTTCTGGCGGGTGAAACCTATAACGGCAAATCTTTGGCGGGTAAACGATTCAACCCACACCCACCAGGCCAGAAGTCACAGGAAATCATGTCCCTGTTTGCGGCCACGGTGAACCACGATCATGGCTGGAAGCAGGTGGTTGAAGATCCCATGCGTCTGGGCATTGATAGTTTCTGGCGAAAGAGTGACGGTCAGTCCAATCTACGCAAGATCGATTTACTCGGTAAAGAACTGACCCAACGGGTTCAGGCTGGTTTACTTCGTAACAGGAATGAACTTGTCAGCTTTATCGAAAACGACCTTGGCTGTGAAATTACGCGGAAATCGGACACCTATATCAGTGTCCGACTCCCTCATATGAATAAGGCAATCCGCCTCAAGGGAAAGCTCTTTGAAGC
Source organism: uncultured Pseudomonadota bacterium (assembly GCA_903870055.1). Taxonomy (GTDB): domain Bacteria; phylum Pseudomonadota; class Gammaproteobacteria; order Burkholderiales; family Rhodocyclaceae; genus Fluviibacter. Next base: position 2,156 of record CAIQBG010000028.1, on the reverse strand, counting down.
GGCCACAGATTATGCGAGAGAGTTTTCAACACACTCGCTTTCAAATTCCCGGACCATGAGCACGCTCACCGTCCCTGAATACAAACAGGCAAAGACAAGACTCAACCAACTACTGGAAGAGCGTAAACCTGTTCTTTTGGGCTTTCGCCCAAAACCATCAACAACAACGACAAAGGAGACTAACGATGGAAGACAACAACCAAGCAACAGACCCCCAAAATACCCAAGACGCGTTACTGGAAAGAATAGCCCAGCTGGAAGACATGGTTCTGAATCTGGTGGCTCATTTCAGCCAGAAGACCGACGCAACCAATGGGAGCGTCATGGAACTGAAAAACACCCTGAACCTGTGGTCTCCCATATTCCAGGGAATGGCAGCGCGGATCAAAGCCATCGAGGATCGATTGGGAGGGGATTCAACCAGCGGCTCACAGGAAGCAGCCCAAGACCCCAACCCGAACCCCAAAACACCACCCAGCAACCTATCAGGAAGTCAGAGTCCAGAGGAGGTAGTGGACTACCAGCCACGATCCATGTCGAAAATAGAACAGGCAATAGCCAAAACCAGAGCCAATGCGTTTCCCCATCTCAACAGGCCAACCCTCTCTCGGGGTTCGTCTCCCGAGCAGTAACTGCAGCTGATCTGGAAGAGGAGATCCGTAAGCTGGGTATCGCGCTGAACTATGCCTCTTACGAAGGGCAGTCAGCGATTCAGAACCAGATCAATGTGCTGGTGGGCAAGAAGGAGCATTTGCCGAGGCCGAAATAACTTGATTTTGCCTGACCAGCAATCCGCCACGCCTATGTTATTTCTTCGGTATAGTTAACCGAGAGTGGCAACTTAAACAGTTGCGCCACAATTATTTTCGGTTAACTTTTCAAATAAATGGCATTCAAAATGCGCCCAAAGGAATTACTGGTAAATCTATATGACATATGGCGGCCAGCCGTAAGTATGCTTTATCAAAGATGTCAGCACAGATTCGTCCGCGCAGCAGAGCTTCTTGAAATTAACGACCCAGAAATTCACCGAATCAAAGACTTTCGACAACCGGATCTACACGCTCTAATTAACATGTACGAGACCCTGTGCTCTCGTTATGTCGCAGAGGTTTACACTCAGCAGATGGATTTCTTTAAAAGCAAAGATCCAGTACGGTTATGGCGCAACTACTTTTATGACGACCTAGCTCCCAGGCTTGTTGCCAGAGATGATGTTGTTAGAAACGTACTAAAGGCAACCGGAGTCTTGCCGTGTAGTGACCCATTAGCGGCAATGAAGGCCTTAACTGAAAATGCCGAATTCTTCTCATTAGAGGAAAGTGGTCATCCTTCCGATCCGAATGAAGCATAAAGACTGATACCGTAATTGCGAGTTTACCTTAACGAGTAATTGTCTAGACGATGGCTGCGTCGTCACGAAGGCCAAAAATTTTGCCGGGTTCTTCACCCTTAAGATAAGCAAAGCCTTTCGGATCGAATTCAATCCAATTACACGGCAATGTCGGCCCGCCGAACATATGTTCTACAACGCAGCAGTCTTTCCAGTGCTTCTGACCATCAATATCAACAAAGGCCTCAAATCCTAGGTCTATCCATTCCTCAACAAGAATCTGAATATCGCGAGGATTCATAGCGCCGTCACGGAACAGGTGGTCGTCGTGCCAAACTCTTCTGCCGAGGGCATACGCATGATCCTTAAGGCACTTGTCCCAGCCCCCCGGATACTTTTCTTCAATAACGGCTCTGGGGACAATAAAATCAATGAACTCCAGTGCGACTGCCATTTCAACTACCTTTCTTCAAAAAGCTAGGAACCCGTGGCTCTGAATTAGCCTCTAGGCTCAATTCGGGTTCAGGATCTCGTTTGTGCGAACAGAATGGCTTCAAAAGATCGAACTTCATCACCTCGTGGCCTTTCGGGCATTTGATGATTACAGCTATCCAACCTGGGCTGCCATCACCAGATCCTGTTTCCAGCTCTCCCCCGTAATAGTGGGTTCGACAGGTCCCACAAAAGCAATCTCCGACGCCCAAGCTTGCCAATTCGGCGGCTAGCAAGTTGAAGGAAGTCCACACCCAAGGGATTTCGCTTGCTTGAGCATTCATAAGATCGGCACCTTCCACCGGTAATCCCCCCATAAATTAGCAGTGGT
>CAIQBG010000027.1 GCA_903870055.1 uncultured Pseudomonadota bacterium | reverse complement strand
GACAACGTTATCTGGATTTGGCGCTGGCCCAGTCACAACAGATGGGTCGGCTGATTCAGGATCTGCTCACGCTATCTTCGCTAGAAGCACGCGCCACGCTGGCTGACCAGACCCGCGTACCAGTAAGAACGCTCGTTGAGGAACTGGTTATTTCCGCCGAAGCCTTATCCGGAGGAGAGCACACCATAAAAATGAATATACCGGGAGATCTCTCGATTCACGGTTCTGCAGCCGCCCTAAGAAGTATTTTTGGCAACCTCATCAACAACGCCGTGAATTACACGCCCGCAGGAGGCCTCATTACTATTGGCTGGCGCGAAACTGGCGGTGAAGGTGTATTCAGCGTGCAGGACACAGGCATCGGCATCCCTGCGATTCATTTGCCTAGGCTATCTGAACGCTTCTACCGCGTCGATCAGGGCCGCTCACGTGAAACAGGCGGCACGGGCTTGGGGCTAGCTATCGTCAAACATGCGCTTAGCCGCCATCAAGGGCACTTGGAAATTAAGAGCTTGGTTAACCAGGGCAGCACATTTGAAGCCTGGTTCCCCAAAGAGCGCTTCAGCAGATCAATTCACTGAAGTTATTCCATTCGTTTCAGGCTTAACCGAAACGACCCGTAATATAGTCTTCCGTTTCCTTGCGCTTCGGCTTCATGAAAAGCTCATCAGTAACACCGAATTCCATCAACTCGCCCAGATACATATAAGCCGTGTAATCCGATACACGGGCAGCCTGTTGCATGTTGTGCGTCACGATAGCGATCGTATAGGTGCTCTTCAATTCGAACACCAGCTCTTCGATCTTTGCCGTAGAAATCGGATCCAGCGCCGAGGTTGGTTCATCTAGCAGCAGCACATCTGGCTTGACGGCAACGCCACGCGCAATGCACAAACGCTGTTGCTGACCACCAGACAAAGAAAGGCCGCTCTGATGAAGTTTATCTTTTACTTCAGTCCACAGCGCCGCCTGCTCGAGCGCCCACTGCACCCGATTGTCCATATCAGCGCGCGATAGGTTTTCGTACAGGCGCACACCAAAGGCAATGTTTTCATAAATCGACATCGGAAATGGCGTCGGCTTCTGGAACACCATGCCCACACGAGCGCGTAGCAGATTCAGGTCATAGCCTTTGTCCAGCGTATTGCTACCGTGAAAAATGATCTCACCCTCGGCACGTTGCCCCGGGTAAAGGTCATACATCCGGTTAAAGGTACGCAACAGCGTTGATTTACCGCAACCCGACGGACCAATAAACGCCGTGACTTTTTTCTCGGCAATATCCATCGACACCGATTTGAGGCCCTTGAAGTCGCCATAATAAAAGTCCAGATTGCGAACTTTCAATGCGGCGTTGATACCCTGATCGGAAAGAAATTCGGACATGATGACCTCGTTAAATACTTAAGACTTTGAACGGCTCTGAAACACCACGCGGGCCAGAACGTTAAGCAGCAGAACCAGAATGGCGATCAGCGCAGACGCCCCCCAGGCAAGGTTTTGCCAGTTTTCATAAGGGCTCATTGCGAAGTTGAAAATGGTGACGGGCAGGTTTGCCATCGGCTCATTCATGTTCCAAGTAAAGAACTGATTGTTTAAAGCCGTAAACAACAGCGGCGCCGTTTCACCCGCGATACGGGCAACCGCCAACAAAACGCCGGTAATCACACCGCCCTGTACAGCGCGCAAGCACACATCCAGACTGACGCGCCAGCGCGGCATACCCAGTGCAAATGCCGCTTCACGCAAACTACCCGGCACCAGCTTGAGCATATTCTCAGTAGTACGCACTACCACGGGTACAGCGATCAGCGACAAAGCAACTGACCCCGTCCAACCGGAAAAATGTTTGGTCGTCGTGACAAATAGTGCATAAACGAATAGGCCAATCACGATCGATGGGGCCGACAACATGATGTCCGTAACAAATCGCGTCACGGAAGCGACCTTAGAACGGTCACCAAACTCGGCCAGGTAAATGCCGGCCAGAATACCAATCGGCGTTGAGACGACAGTCGTTAGGCCTACGATCAGCAAGCTACCTACGATCGCGTTGGCCATACCACCACCCTCGGAGCCAGGCGCCGGCGTAGACTCGGTGAAAAATGCCCAGTTCATTGCTGGCAGGCCCTTAATAAACAGGGTGGCCAGAATCCAGACCAGGCCAGCGACGCCAATCGTGACCGCAAGACCTGATAGGGCCGTACTCAGACCATTAACGAACTTTCGACGTTGATAACGGGCATCCATTATCGACCTCCCGCCTTACGTTCGCCCTGCTTGATCAGCCATTCAGAAGCCGACAGCACGACAAAGGTGATAATAAAGAGAATTAGCCCCAGGCCGAATAGCGCTGGAATATGCAACGTGGCATCAGCTTCGGCAAACTCATTAGCCAGCGTTGATGCAATCGAATTGCCAGGCGCAAACAGGTTAAGCGCAAAGCGGTTGGCGTTACCAATCACAAAGGTCACCGCCATCGTCTCACCCAGCGCCCGGCCCAGACCCAGCATGATCCCGCCAATAACGCCCACACGGGTATACGGCAGCACAATATTGCGGATTACCTCCCAGCGCGTACAGCCAATACCGTAGGCCGACTCTTTAAGCACGGCAGGTACCGTCTCGAAAACATCTCGCATCACCGAAGCAATAAACGGGATAATCATTAGCGCCAACACCAAGCCCGCCGTAAAGACGCCCAACCCCAATGGGGGTCCAGCAAAGAAAGGATCGCCCAACCAGCTGATCATCCAGGGTTGGATGTACTCTTGCACTAACGGTGCAAAAATAAACAAGCCCCAGAATCCATAAATAATCGAAGGGACACCGGCCAATAGCTCAATAGCTGTACCCAGTGGGCGGCGCATCCAGACCGGGCAGGATTCCGTTAGGAACATCGCAATACCAAAACTGATCGGCACACCAATCAGCAACGCAATCAATGATGTCGCCAGCGTTCCCCAAATTGCAATTCCGGCACCAAATTCACCCGTCGATGGACTCCAGGTAGTGCTGTAGAAAAAACTCAGGCCAAATTCACTAATCGCTGGCCATGCCTGAATCATCAGCGAAACCAAAATACCGAACAGCACCAGCAGTACCAGCGCAGCAAAGCTGAACGTAATGCCGGCAAAGATACGGTCTTGCCGCAAAAAGACGGCAGACTTTTCAGCTTGCCGTTTCATAGCAGCTTGAACAGCCGCTTCGGTTTCGATCATGTGTTGAGACATTTGCATCCTGCCTGAGACAGCACAACCGGCTATGCGCCGGCTGTGCTTGTTAAGCAATCGTTGATTACTTGGCTACGTAGACTGGCTTACCATCCGGACCTTTGATTTCGGCCCAGCTCTTGGTGATTGCCTTAACTGCATTATCGGGCAGCGGAACATAATCCAGCGCAACCGCCATCTTCTGTCCCTTGGTCAAAGCCCAGTTAAAGAACTTCAGCACCTCGGCGCTCTGTTCCGGCTTTTCTGCTTTCTTGTACATCAGAATAAACGAAGCAGAAGTAATTGGCCACGAAGCCGCACCTGGCTGATTGTTCAGGTTTACCGCAAAGTTTGGTGTGCCTGCCCAGTTAGCCTTGGCAGCCGCTGCATTAAAGCTGGCTTCGCTTGGCTGAACAGCCTTGCCATCCTTGTTGATCAGCGACAAGTGGGTCATTTTGTTCTGCTTGGCGTAAGCGTATTCAACATAGCCAATTGCACCGTCGATCTTGGTTACATTCGCAGCAACACCCGCATTGCCCTTGCCGCCCACACCCGCTGGCCAATTAACTGTTTTGCCCGAACCAACGACACCTTTGAAGCCCGGTGAAACTTGCGCCAGGAAATCCGTAAATACGGCGGTGGTGCCCGACGAGTCAGAACGGTAGACAACAGTAATCGCCGTATCCGGCAGCTTCACACCTGGGTTAACCGAGGCGATAGCAGGGTCATTCCACTTGGTGACCTTGGCGCGGAAAATGTCCGACAGCACATCGTTGTTAAGCTTCAGCTGACCTGGGGCGATACCCGAGATATTGGCTACTGGCACTACGCCACCGATGATAGCCGGGAACTGAGCCAGGCCATTCTTTTCCAGATCAGCTGCCGGAACAGGATCATCGCTCGCACCAAAATCTACGGTCTTGGCCTGAATCTGCTTCACGCCACCACCTGAGCCAATGGCCTGGTAGTTAATTGTCGTCGTGGTTTCTGCCTTGTAGGCCTCTGCCCACTTAGCGTACATCGGCGCCGGGAAGGTTGCACCTGCACCCGTAAGCTGGGCAGCGTTGGCACCAGCAACCAGACCGGTCGAAACCAGCAAACCGGCTAACAGCTTATTAACAGAAACTTTCATCGAGCAGACTCCAGTAATTAACCGGCTAACGCGCGGCAATGGGACTTTGAATTCCAACAGACTGGAGTCTAGGGGGCCAACGTTACCGAATTGTGACAATCTGTCATTTAAGCAAAAACTGTTGCAACGCGGCAAAATCACCTACTGCCTTGATTCTCAGTGCTTTACTGGCTTTCTGGTGCACATACATTGGATCGTAATATTCACTCAACAATAATTCGATCCATGCTCGGTGCCCTTCCACCACACCAGATGCCCGTTGCACCGCCAATGCATCGGCCATCATGGCCAAAGCCCGCTTGTAGCGTTCTCCTCCCAGGCGTTTATGAATATTCAGCAAACTTTGCCGGAGATGTGCTTCAAAACGATTAAACCCGTCATCTTCGCCGTACATGGCCAAATGATCGGCCAACTGTTCCACCACATAGTCTCGCAATATACGGCTCACCCTGTTTTCAAAGGTGTCTTCTAGCCAGACCACGGGTGCTAGCGACATTTGCCGATACAAAGGCTCTGGCACCGAGCATTTACCTACAAACAACCCTTCATCTTCAACGACAAAACCCGACTGCTCCGATGCTTCAAGCTGCAGCAAACGGATAGCAATCTGATGCTCGAAATCAATCTGGGCCGGCTGGCCGTTCACGCGCTTTCCGAAACTGGAGCCTCGATGGTTGGCACACCCCTCAAGATCTACCGCATTCGGCAAGCTCGACAGAAGTTCAGTCTTACCAGTGCCTGTCATGCCGCCAACCACCCATAGCGGACGTTCTTCTGCTGCCGCATGTGTCGTTGCCATCAAGAACTGGCGCATAGCCTTATAACCACCAGCGACCCGGCGATATTGGACCCCCGCCGTTTCGGCCAACCAGCGTTGCACAATCTGTGAGCGCAAGCCGCCTCTAAAACAGAACAGATAGCCTTCCGGATGCGCCTGCGCAAAGTCGACCCAGGCCGCAATGCGCTTTGCCCGAATCTCACCCGATACCAACTGGTGCCCCAGAACGATCGCTGCATCTTGCCCGGACTGCTTATAGCAGGTGCCCACGCGGGCCCGCTCATCATCCGTCATCAGGGGCAGGCTTATCGCCCCGGGGAAACTTCCACGCCCGAATTCAATGGGCGCCCGGGTATCCATAAGTGGCGCGCCACTTAGGAAGATCTCTCGGTAATCATCCTCTGTAGGCAACATCAGCGAACAACAACCGCTTGCGCCCGTTTCGCCACCAATTGGCCGATCGGCTGAAGATCCAGTCCGGCCTGCTTTGCCACGTTCAAAAATGCAGCATCGCCTTCTGGTGTTACCGCTACCAGCAATCCACCGCTTGTCTGTGGGTCACACAGTAAATGTTTCTGATCGTCATTCAGTGCTGAAATTCGTTCGCCATAACTATCAAAGTTACGCAGCGTACCGCCTGGTACGCATCCTGCTGCGAGATATTGCATCACACCCGGTAAAACCGGTACGGCCGCAGCATCCAGCTCAGCAGTCAAGCCACTACCGTCGGCCATTTCTACCAAGTGGCCCAGCAACCCAAAGCCCGTAACATCCGTCATTGCCAGCACTTGCGGCAACTTGCCGAAATCTGCACCGACTTTGTTCAAACGCGTCATGCAATCACGGGCCACATGCACGTGCGCAATTTCTAATAATCCACGCTTTTCAGCCGTTGTCAGAATCCCGACGCCCAGTGGTTTGGTCAGATACAAGCGACATCCAGCTTCTGCCGTGTCATTGCGCTTCATGTGGGCTTTTTCTAGCAGCCCAGTTACAGCCAACCCGAAAATCGGCTCCGGCGCGTCTATCGAATGGCCACCCGCCAGTGGTATCCCGGCATCATCACAAACACTGCGGCCACCGCGCACTACCTCGCGCGCAACTTCAGGGGCCAGCACATTCACAGGCCAACCTAGAATTGCGATCGCCATCAACGGTGTGCCGCCCATCGCGTAAATGTCACTAATGGCATTGGTCGCCGCGATTCGCCCGAAGTCAAAGGGGTCATCCACAATCGGCATAAAGAAATCAGTGGTCGACACCACGCCACGTTCTTCATCAATGGCATATACCGCCGCATCATCACGCGAGGCATTACCTACCCATAAGCGAGGATCGAGGTTCTGTAGCCCACTACCCGCAACAATAACGTCCAGCACCTTGGGAGAAATCTTGCAGCCGCAGCCTGCGCCATGACTATATTGCGTCAAGCGGATTGGTTCGCTCATTGATTAATTGCTGCCTACCTGACAGGTTTTGCCCAGATCACCGCATAGACGCAGTACCGCATTAACGATGCGCGTAGTCTGCGGATTTTCACCGGCAGGGGCAGAGCCCACAATCATCAGTTGTGACACATTTTTATTTAACGCCGTTACGTTGAGCGTTGCCGACTCGGCACCTTCTTTAAGTTGAATCGTCATCAAAGCTGGATCATTGCTCACCACTGTAACTTTCTGATTGCTATTAGTGGCATTAGTCGCTACCTGATAAACCCTTTTTGCCGGAGCATCTAGCACCACCGTAGCAACCTGGGTGACTCGTTGCGGCGCAGCTTGTCCGTCTTGTGCGTCCTGTTGCTGCGTTACTTGTTGTACACGCCCCATCACATGGCGCGCCACAAAAACCCACTGCGCCTCGGCTGACAACGGCAACAAACCAGCCAGCGCCAATAATGATGCGCCAAGCGCGCCCGAATGTTGAAGCACTACCAATCTTTCTTGTCATAACGCTCTCCTTAGTGATTTTGATGGATCAACGATCGGCTGCTGCCTTAATCTGATCAAGCGTTACATACCCACGCTTTTCTGTATCTATCTTATCGAAGTTAGCGGCAACCCTAGGCATGCCCTGCTGCGCCTCTTCCAGCGTCAACTTGCCATCCCGGTTCTTATCAGCCGCAGCAAACTTTGCATCAATCTGTCGATCTCTGAATGACTCGCCCGCATAGAGGTTTGTCATTGCCAGCAAAGGGATAACAAACAGAATCTGGGCGGTTTCAAGTCTGAAGAGCAACACTTGACCAATAAGGTAAGGTGTTTTGCATGGGAAATAGGAAATATCAGCAACTTCAGACAGATGAGCGCATTCGCGTAGAGTTATGGCAGGCAGAGCATGTCAGTATGCG
>CAIQBG010000026.1 GCA_903870055.1 uncultured Pseudomonadota bacterium | reverse complement strand
TTAGCCACAAACTTCGCCGAGAACGTTAACTACGCCAGGTCAACGAATGACAACCTGCTCGACCACGATATCTTTACGTTTATACAATTCCAGAATCTTTTTTCTCATCACCGGATCACTAATCTGATAGCCCAGCTTATCGGCTTCTGTCAGCTGATCCCCGCTACGATAAGTCAACGCTGGCGCACGTGGCCCAGATGAACAGGCAGACACAAACACACCCAGCAGACAAATCATGAGTTTTTTCATGCCCTCATTAGGCACGCATTACCGCTCTGAATCAAGAGTTCTGCTACGATTTCGCATCAAGGAGTTTTACATGCCCTACAAACTTTTTCATCCTGCCTTATTGCTGCTATTTTTAGCCCCCATCTGCAATGCATTGGGTGGAGAAAAGACGCCCGCTTTTGGCAAAGCGCCAATGAGTGGTGAACAAGTTTATAAAGCGGTCTGCGTTACCTGTCACGCCCATGGGTTAGCGGGTGCGCCTAAAGCCGGCAACCGTCCATCATGGGCGCCCTTGATTACCGAAGGCTACGACGATCTAGTGGGTAGCGCACTTACAGGTGTGCGCATGATGCCACCTAAAGGTGGTGCCCCCGAGTTGTATGATATTGAAGTGGCCAGAGCTGTTGTATACATGGTCAGCTTGGCTGGCGGCAAATTTCCCGAACCCACCGAAGCCAATGTCCGTGCCGCACGCGCAGACGGTGAAAAGCGTCATCTGGAGCGGTTGAAAAAAGCCGCCGCTGCACGTCAGTAAACCGGAGAATCGTATGTACATCGTCTTTCTGCTGGCAGTCGGGGCCACCTTGCTGATTCTGAGTGGGCGCGCCAGAATTGCCGTCGCAACAAGTCTGCTAACCATCGCCGTCCTAGCCGGGCTGCTGGTTCATCACATGACCGACAAACTCCCGATTAGTTTGTGAGACTGATATGAATCTACAGCGTATCGCTTTCTCGCTCAACACACTGGCCCTTGCACTGATTACCGCCGTTCTTGGCGGGGCGTTTGTCGAACAATTGGCTTTCGGTGAACTGCCCTGCCCGCTTTGCCTGTTACAACGCGCCGGGCTTATTGCGGTTGGCTTAGGCTTTCTGCTCAATCTCCGGTTCGGTATTCAACCCATGCACTATGGCGTCACGCTGCTGGGTGCCTTGGTCGGCGCAGCCACTTCGGTAAGACAAATCCTGTTACACATCGCCCCCGGAGACCCCGGTTACAGCAAAGCAGTATTTGGCTTTCATCTCTACACCTGGTCTTTCCTGAGTTTTGTAGGTGTCATGGGTGGCGTTGCCATATTGCTTTGTTTAACGGACAAATACCAAAGTGGTCGCCCCATATCACCGGGACGCATCACTGGCCTCGTCATGCTGGCATTCCTGGCGGTTGTCTGTGGCAATCTGTTATCAACATTGCTAGAGTGCGGCTTTACCCAGTGCCCTGCCGACCCTATAGGCTATATGTGGCTCGAAAGCCTTGTACGCACAATCAAAACCTACTAATGAAACTTCAACACCTTACAGCGCCAGCCACACTGGTTTTAAGTGCTTTTTTAGCAAGCAACGCATTCGCCCAGCAAGCAGTTTCAGACCCCAGCGTGGTTCAAACCGATGATGTGCTCGTCCGAGACGAAAGTCGTGCCCAGGCCGATGACGAGTTGTTCTACGCGAGCAAACGTAAAACCTGGCTTGAAGTCTGGGGCTTTCACAATGGACAGGGGCATGACAGTGCCACCAATACTATTCAGCCACGCTTGTATCACTCTTTCCCAATCGGCCGCTCTGGTGCCCAGGGCATTACCCGTCTGGACACCAGCTTCAACTCGAACAGCGGCCCCAAATATAATGGCGGGGGCGGTGGTGAGTTCAATCCGGGCAACACCCGATGGACCTTAGCCGCATTCTCACCTGAAGTAGCCCAAGACTTCACCTTTGGTGGGGGCTTCCGAATGGTTTTACCCACGGGCTATAACAACCCGGCATATTCTTCAGCGCAGTGGGCCATGGGGCCACAGCTTGGCATGACCTACGCCCCAAAAAACGCTGGTGCTTTCAGCTTTTTTTCACCCACCGTGCGATACATGATGGGCATGACCCAAGTCTCGCCAAGCGCCACACTAATGCGTACGCTGGAACTCTACCCAGCTACCGGATTTCAGATTACCCCCAAACTCAAACTGGCGATGTGGGATGAAACCGGCATTGCGCTCAGTGCACGCACAGGCAAATGGTTTGTACCGGCCGATGCCATGCTGACCTACAGCTTTGATAAGTCCTGGGGGGCTAGCATTGGCGCCTCGGCACCACTCATCAATGACAACTTTAGTTACTTCTGGAACGCTTACGGCCGCGTGATGTATACGTTCTAATCAACCGCAGGCACAAAAAAGGCGAGGATTTCTCCTCGCCTTTTTCATATCAACTGGCGTTGATTACTGCATGAACCAGCCGTGGCTAACGATAAACGATTGACCAGTAATAGCATTCGTTTCTGTACCAGCCAGATAGGCCACCATCTCGGCGATGTCGTCCGTGGTCGTGAAGGTACCGTCAACGGTATCTTTCAGCATCACAGTCTTGATGACTTCATCTTCCGTGATATGCAATTCGGCAGCCTGTTCAGGGATCTGCTTCTCAACCAGCGGTGTGCGCACAAAGCCCGGGCAAACTACATTGGCGCTCACGCCGTGTGGGCCGCCTTCTTTAGCAACCACACGAGCCAGACCCAGCAGACCATGCTTGGCTGTAACATAAGCGGCCTTGAGCTTCGAAGCTTCGTGCGAGTGCACCGAACCCATATAAATGATCTTGCCGCCCTTACCTGCAGCATACATATGTTTAATCGCTGCCTGGGTAGTCAGGAATGCGCCATCCAGATGAATCGATAGTAGTTTTTTCCAATCGGCAAACGGGAATTCTTCAATCGGGTAGACGATCTGGATACCGGCGTTCGATACCAGAATATCGATGCCACCAAAGGCCTTAACGCAGGCGTCAATGCCAGCATTAACCTGGGCTTCGTCACACACGTCCATCGAGACGGCCATGGCTTCGCCACCGGCTTTCTTGATTTCGTCAACGACGAGGTTGCCCTTTTCCAGGCTCAAATCGGCGATCACAACCTTTGCGCCCTTAGCTGCCATGTTGAGCACACATTCACGACCAATACCACTGGCAGCGCCAGTAACCAGCGCAACTTTACCTTTAAGCGACATGTTTACATTCCTTCTTTTTGAGAGATAAGTACTTACTTCAGATAATCAACAACCACTTCGCCGAGGCCAATGGTGTAGGTTTCCGTAACCAGATGCTTGGCACCCACAATTTCCAGCACAGGCAAGTCTGCCACGGGTGCCAGGGCGTGCTTGAAAAGCTCCAGTTGAGCAGGGCCCGTCCAAGCCTGGGCGATACGCACATTTTGCGCATAGTAACGCACCAATTGGCAAACACCTGGGGTGCCGTCCGGATTCGGAATAACCTTCAACAGGTAATTTGGTGTTGCCATCATCTTCTTGGCTTCAGCATCATGGTCTATCCGAGCGTATTTGTAACCCATGGTGCCATTAGCCACACGAATCTTGCCGTAGTCCAGAATTCCTACGAGGGCATCGCCATCAACGCCCAGCGTTGGCTTTGCCATTTTCTTTGGGAAGCCCCACAGCTCACGGCCGCCCGCCAGTGGGGCTTCATTATCCAAGAAGAGGTAATTGCTAAAACCACCTGCATTGCCATCCTGATCAACAACCGAAAGAATCTGACCGCTTTCGGTAAAGTTGCCAAAGCCCGATGAACAATCCGGCATGCGGATAAATTCATAATTAACAATCGGGTCTTTGACCGTCAATGGTTCCGGCACGGCCTTACGCATCAACTCCGGATCAGTCCGATAGCTGATGATAAAAAACTCACGGCCGAACATTTCATAGGGACCCTTCGGAAAAGCAGGATTCATGTACGGCATCGCATAGGCGTTCTTGCGGATTTCATCTTTATTCATTGCATTTGTCTCCTTGGGGATGTTTCTATAGGGCAAGTTATTGAAACAATACGATGACTATACCCCTCTTTTATGTATAAGTGATTACTGAGCAGTAGCCGCCCCTGCGCTGACTTTAACTGGTTTTTCCGGCGCTCCCAGACTGATCAGATTATCCTGCACAATCTGCTTGAAGGTCCCCGGCGTGGTCATGCCATCATCCACTGGCGACTGTGTAATGGGCGCTTCCCACTGCCAGCCACCGCCCATGGCCTTATACAATGAAATCAGTTGAACGGCCTCCTGATTCTGGGCCTGCACCAGGCTGATTCGGTTATTGTTCAGGGTAATTAAGGACTGCAAATACTGAAACTCTGGCTGAATACCCACCTTGTACAGAACCTGATTGTTCAGGAATACCTGCTGCTGTGCACTCACCGTATCCTGTAATTTGCCACGCTGGCTGCGATAGTTATCAAAACCCGTTAGTGCTTTTTCCACGTCAACCATCGCCTGACGAACCGCTTTCTCATAAGCCAAACGATCCTGTTCTCGCGTTGCATTGGCTAAAGCCAAGCGCGCCTGCAGTTGGCCACCAGTAAATAGTGGCTGAGTCACGTTCAATGCCCAGCTCCAGATATAGCTCCCCGGGTTGAACAACAATCCCCATGGGCCTGTATTCAAGCCAATTCCTAGCGGAATACTAAAGTCAGGCATAAAGGCAGCTTCTGCGACACCTATCTCGGCTGTTGATGCTGCCAGCACCTGCTCTGCCTGACGGATATCCGGACGATTACGCAGCATTTGTGACGGCAACGCCGATGGCAGCGGTTTGCGCGTCAACAATGGGGACGCCGGCTTCTCCAGTGTTGCCTGTAAACCCAGGGGAAAGCCCCCGGCCAGAAACGAACATTGGTAAATGGCCCAATCACGTTGCGCTCTCAATGGGGGCAACTGGCTGAGCTGTTGCTCATACGCTTGTTCATATTGAGCAAGGTTCAAATCACTATCAATACCCCGCTTGAGTAGTAACTTGGTCAGCTCGAGCTGCCGCTTTGAAGCAACAATGGCCTTTTCCGTGTAATCGATCTGCGCCTGTAACGTACGCACATTGCTATAGTAGCTGGCCAATTCACTCGTCAACGATACTAGGACATTACGCCGATATTCTTGCGCGGCACGGACACGAGCAACCTGGGATTCAGTACTTCGCTTGATCTTGCCAAAGACATCCATCTCCCAAGTTACACCGATAGGCACCTCTAGGTTTTCCAGCATTCCTAGACTTGTCGCCTTATTGTTCAAACCACTTTGCTGACGTCCAATTGTCGGATTTAGATACCCCTGCGGAAAGAGCTGTGACTGCGTACTGGCCGCCTGAGCGCGTGCCTGCTCAATGCGCTGGGTTGCAATTAGGACATCCCAGTTATTTTCAACGGCAGTACTCATAATTCGGTTGAGCACCGGGTCATCAAACACGTCCCACCATCGCATGATGTCTGCCTGTAAGACAGCATCTTCGGTGCTGGCTGCTGGCTTCATCAAATCAGGACGAGAAAATGTCGTCGGCAGCTCGGTGTTTTCCGGCGGCACAAAATCCGGGCCCGTCATGCACCCGGATAGCGCCAGGCTGAGACAGCACAACCCCAACCGGTATCGGCGCATCAGATGTTGAATTCGAGCCATCGCTGGATCCAGTCAAGCAGCGAACGCGGTTCGGCCAGGCGCTGCGCCTCAGGGCCCGCATCCACGCTGGCTGTAAGCCCTGCCGCCAGGAATACACCCTCCGGCACGTCGGTAATGGCGATATGTACCGGAATCCGTTGTGCCAGACGAATCCACGCATCAATCGGATTCACATTCTGCAAGCCCTGATAGCCTGGCGCATTGTTCTGATTAAGCACACCACGCCCGATACTCTTAACTTCGCCCAGCAAAATCTGCGGATAGGCAATCAGTTTGATGGTCGCCTTGGCGCCGACCTTTACATTGATCAGCTTGATTTCTTCGTAATAGGCTTCGATCCAGAAAGTTGTGTTATCCACAATCTGCATCTGCGATTGACCAGAGGTCGCGTAATCCCCAAGGCGTAAGCGCATATTCGTCATAAAGCCATCGCAAGGCGCCACGACCTTGGTGCGATATAAATTGTACTTCGCAAGATCCAGGGCGGCCTTTGCGTTATCGACCGCATCCTGCGCTACTTCGGCATCCGTTTCATAGATCTGCTTATCCTGCACAGACACCGCACCCTGGGCGTTCATACGCATCTTGGCCAGAGACTTTTGCAGCACCAGCTTTTTCTTGTTGGTTTCGTACTGTGCTTCGGCCTCTTTCACGGCGTACTGGTAACGCGTTGGGTCAATATCGAACAGTGGGTCCCCTGCACGAACCTTCTGGTTGTCTTTTACATAGATGGCGGTGACATATCCGGAAACACCTTCTGTCGCTATATCCGCAACTTCAGCCCGCACAAATGCATCTCGCGTCCATGGGGAACGCATATAGAGCATCCAGAGCACGTAACCTAGATAGAGGGCGATAATCACGAACAGAAGCGTTACCAATACCCCGACTACCGAACGGTCACTCGGTATCCAGTCTGGTAGCCTTTTTTTCCAGTTATTTTGCATCGGTCAACTCGCCTGAATGAATACAATCAGGCACAAAATGATGGAAAAGAGCGCGATCTCAAACAAATTCGGATGCCAGACCCGATGATTAACCCCCATCCGGGCAAGCACCTTACGCAAAAAATAGAAAATAACGAGGGTAACGACCACATCAGCTGCAAATGGTGAAATATAAAACCCGTAAACATCAACATTCGCTAGCATGGTAGAGACGCAAGAACCTGGTTATTTTTTGAAATCATTCGCCACGCTTGGGCGGCAGCCTGTAATTCTAGCTGATGCGTCGGTTGAAGCAGCGATTCAGCCACGAGCGCATCGACAAGTCGACCCACAACGTGCTGGAAGCGTTCGGGACTCTCGATTTGCCGACTCCAGAACCATTCGGCCTGATTAAGCCGCTGGCGCAAATGCGCAGGCACACGGAGCCCGGCCAGATCGGCACGCTGACGACTGAAACACCGGCCCAGGCGCATCATCATCAATAGCGCATTGATTGCTTCCTGAGCAACGACCGTGTTTTTCAAGGAGCCAATCCGATCAATGGAACAAACACGTTCCTGCTGTTTGTCCTCCCACATCTGAAAACGATCCTTGCGCAAATGGTGCGGTAATGCCATCAGATCTTGATAGCCACGACGCTCTATACGCAACGCCTTATCCCGATTACGTATCGGAAAAAAAATCAGTACGGACGCCAGCACCATAGTCCATGAGGCTATCATCGCCTGCAAATTATTAAGAAACCCTTGCAAGTCATATTGCATCTGGTTGTCAGGCAAGCTCAATATCATCCCGAAAATCATGAAGGTATTGCCTGCAACCTGTGTTTTCGGGAAGGAGCGCAAGATACAGCAGGGAATTATGATGACGGAGAAAGAGAGAATCAGCCATGGAAAACCACTGCCCAGCGGCATCAGAACCTGCGAACAAAGCAAAGCCGGAAAAACACATCCAAAGATACCGAGCTGGAAGTTCTTAATCCCACCCACCGGGTCCTCAGACACGCTCACCAATTGCACCAGGATGGCTGTCATTACAATAAATAGCAGCCCAGCAGAATCCCATTCGTTGACGATATAAACGCCCCAACCCACCATGAACGTAAACACCACCACGGCGGCAACATAGAGACTGTGGCCAAAAGAAGTTGCTTGCCCCAATGGGCGGATGTCCTCCTCGTCATAGGTCTCGCGACCACGACGCACCCGGTTCATGGTATCTATTAACTTGCGTGCGGCATCAATTTCAGCCAACAGGCGGATGCGCCCCAGATAATCAGGCTCGGATTGCGCTGCAAAGTAGTCAAGCACGCGTTCTCGCGCTGCTGCCATGCGAGCATCCGCTTGATCATCAGGTTCGTCCAACCGAGCCTTGAATGCTGCGAGGATTTCCCGATTAATCTCGTCCGCGATTTCCCGATGCGGAGAATCCTGCAGCAACAAGCCCAACTCCTTGAGCCTGATATTAAAATCGGCAATATCCGCAAAAAACTCATTCAGTCCGCAGCGGACTGATCGGGCATGCAAGGCCACTTCGGGGTCCTCCGCGCCGGCATATTCCAAACTCTGGTGCATCGCTTCGATGTCTCTGGCCCAAATCCGCATCGTGGCCACATGATCATAAGATTCCGGCTCATTAACCACCTGAACAATTTGCGCAGTAATGCGGTCACTCATTTCGCGCAGTGGCGGCAAATAGGCCTGGAACCCTTTGCGTATATGGAACACCCCCCAAACAAGCGCCACGGACAGAATGCCGATGACGATGACGCTCACGCGCTCACCGGCAATACCAATCGCGTCTTCAGGGTTGGGGGTGGACTTGGCCACAAGCGCAGCCGTATACCCCCCCAGAATCGACGCATAAGAACCGAAGTACTTGAGTTTACTGCCCCAGAAGGCACAAATACCCATCCAGAGGGCCAGACCACCCGCAAAAAGCCAGGGTGCCTGAGGAAATATCCAGTACAGCGCGACACAAGCAACACCACCGACGACGGTGCCAAATAGCCGTGCATAACTTTTGGCAAAGACCGCTCCAGGGTCCGGCAGCGACAGAATACCTGCGCACATGCCAGCCAAACCTGCCATATCAATCAAGGCCTCGAAACTGGTAAACAACGCAAGGCCAAAAGCAAGGGTAGTCAAAAGCCCTAATTTCAAGCCAGCACCAACCCTCGCCATGCTTTCAGGCGAAATCGGAAACTCTAGCGGAGGTAGCCAGCGCAAGGTGGACATAAATTAAAGCGACCCACCCGCGACGCAGGTGTCATGAAAAGCTCAGAAAATCAGAACATTATGGCGAAACCGTATAATACATTGCATAATTACGCTAACCAAACTTTAATGCCGCGCCGCAAACCCGTTTGCGCTGCACCCTACCCCAGAGGACGCGTCACCATGGCCAAAATTCATCTTCCGCCCTATCAGCAGGTTGTTTTAATTTTTCAGGGGGGCGGTGCCCTTGGTGCCTACCAAGCTGGGGTGTACGACGGTATCGCCCAAGCCCACATTGAACCGACTTGGGTCTCTGGTATTTCTATCGGTGCCATTAATGCAGCACTTGTCGCTGGCAACCCCCCTGAAAAACGCGTGGAACGCCTCCACGACTTCTGGGAAACGGTCTGCCGTCCGCCATCAATGTCGGCCAGCTTTGCAACCGAAGCCATGAATTTCATGGGCATGGGATTAGAACCCTTCCAGGAAACTATCAAACAAACTATCAACAAGGCGTTCGGTTCTTATGCAGCATCTATGGCCATCCTTGAGGGTCAGAACGAATTTTTCTATCCTCGTCCCATGGCACCAGGATTCGGCAATCCCAGCCAAATCAGCTTCTACGACACATCCCCGCTCAAGGGCACCCTAGAACGCTTTGTTGACTTCGACCGCATCAACCATAAAGACGCCATGCGCCTATCGCTGGGCGCTACCAATGTGGGCACCGGCAACTTCGTATTCTTCGATAACAAGCATATGCAGCTCGGCCCGGAACACGTGATGGCGTCAGGCTCCCTACCCCCGGGCTTCCCCGCTACGGAAATTGATGGCGAGTACTACTGGGATGGCGGTTGCGTCTCTAACACGCCACTGCTTTACATCATGACCGAAAGCGACAACAAGGATACGCTGGTCTTCCAGGTTGATCTGTGGAGCTCACACGGCAAGTTGCCGAGCAACATCTTCGAAATCAGCGAACGTCAGAAAGACATTCAATACTCCAGCCGGACTCGTGCTATTACCGATGCCGTACGCAATATGCACCGGATGCGTCAACTGTTGCTAGATACGATTGACCGTGTACCCGAGTCGGTTCGTAAGGCTGATCCTTTCTTTTCCAAAATGGCAGAACAGGCCATGGGCTCGAACTTCAATGTCATTCAGCTGATTTATCAAAACAAAACTGGCGAAGGCCAATATAAGGATGCCGAGTTCAGTGCCGAGAGCATGCAGCGCCATTGGACTGTGGGGCTTGATGACATCAAAGAAACGCTCACCGATCCTTCGTGCCTGAACATGCCGCCGAAGGGCGAAAATTTCGTGACTTACGACGTTCACCGTAAAGCCAGGTTTACTGCAGAGTGTCCGGACCCGACGGCCCCGCGCAATGCCTTTACTGACTACGCCTTCCGCTCCTCGCAAGGCCAGGCTCACAAATCACTAACCAGCCAAATCTCCAAACCTAAAAGCACATCGGCTAAAACGGTTGCCAAGCCTGTGGCGAAAAAACCGGTCGCCAAGAAGCCTGTCGTTAAAGCCGCTGCAAAAAAGGTAATTGCCAAGCCTGCCGCCAAAAAACCGGCGGCAAAAAAGCCAACGGCCAAGCGTTAAGAACTACGTGCCACAAAACAAACGGGCCGCAAATGCGGCCCGTTTGTTTTACTCATTCATGCATTAGCGCTTGTCGATTGGCGTCTTCTGCCAGGGCCAACGGCCTTCCATCTCCAGAATCAGAGACCAGCTCAAGAACGTACGAATCGCCACAATGGCTGCCAGAACAGACACGCTGGTTAGCGTCGGACTCACAGCTACTGTTCGGATAATATCGGCCGCCACCAGAATTTCCAGCCCCAGTAAGAGTGTGCGGATGATCTGATTACGGATACCCGTGTAGGCCACATCAATACCCTGGCGCGACAGATCAAAGGGAAAGCGCAGCAGACCCCAGACAACGCCAACAACGATCACCGCAACGCCCAGGGCATCGCCCCACTCGCCCATCAGCTCGATAAAGGCCAGGTGATCCATCATTAATGTGACCGCGCCACGGCAAAATCTGCCAGCTCGATCAAGGCCTGTTTATATTGCGAATCCGGCAAACCGCTCAACGCATCTCGCGCCAAGCCAGCTTCCGCGCACGCGGCTTCACGAGCGGCATCCAGCGCACCACTTTCATGAACTGCCTTGAGCACTGCATCAAACGCTTCCAGGCCGCCCGTCTCAATCGCTAGGCGGATAGCCGCAGCGATTTCTGGGGTGCCCCGATCCCGCGCATAAATTAGCGGCAGGGTCGGCTTACCTTCAGCCAGATCATCGCCCAGGTGCTTGCCAGTATCGGCTTCATTGCCCGAGTAATCGAGTACATCATCAATGATCTGAAAGGCGGTACCCAGGTGCATACCGTAACGGGCCAGCCCATCTTCAAGCTTGGCATCGGCATCAGCCAGAACACCGCCCAGACGTGATGCCGCTTCGAATAGCTTGGCTGTCTTATAGCGAATCACCTGCAGATAGCGCGCTTCATTCACATCGGCATCGTTACAGTTCATCAACTGCAGCACTTCGCCTTCGGCAATAATATTGGTGGCTTCAGACAGCACTTCCATCACCCGCATACGGCCAACAGAAACCATCATCTGGAAAGCACGTGAATAAAGGAAGTCACCGACCAGCACACTGGCGGCATTGCCAAAAAGTTCATTCGCCGTTTCACGACCACGACGCAGGCTGGACTCATCCACCACATCATCATGCAGCAACGTAGCGGTATGAATAAACTCCACCACCGCTGCTAGCTTACGGGCTTGCTGACCCGGCACCCCACAGGCACCGGCGGTCAGCAACAGCAAGGCGGGGCGCAAGCGCTTGCCGCCGCTGTGAATGATGTATTCCGATACTTGACGGACAAGCACCACCTCCGAATGGAGGGACGCGCGGATAACCTCGTCCACTTGCCGCATTTCATCGGCAATCAACTCGGCAAAAAGGGGTTGGGTCTGGCTGGCAGTCACAGGCTAAATCAATGTGCGCTATGGCAGCAGCATCCTGCCATAGGGTTAAAAGAGCCGAATGTACGGGCGCTAGCCCCCCGCGTCAAGGCAAAAGACCCGAAATCTGGCCTAAAACCACGTCCCACCCCCGATAACAGCGCAAAGGCTTTGACAGCAAAGGATTTTTTGCGTAAAGTCGCGAGTTCTTTGCAATATCCCTTTGGAGTCCAACATGTACGCGGTCATAAAAACCGGCGGCAAGCAGTATCGTGTCGTCGCTGGTGAAAAAATTAAAGTAGAACAGATACCGGCAGAAGTTGGCACCCAGATCACCATCGACCAGGTTCTTATGGTCGGCGAAGGCGAAGCCGTAAAAATCGGCGCGCCACTGGTGGCAGGTGCAACAGTATCTGCGACGGTCCTGAGCCAGGGTCGTCACGACAAGGTTCGCATTTTCAAAATGCGTCGTCGCAAGCACTACCAGAAGCGTCAAGGCCATCGTCAGAATTACACCGAACTGCAGATCAACACGATCGCAGGCTAATCCGGTCAAGCTAAGGAGCCTCACACCATGGCACATAAAAAAGCAGGCGGCAGTTCACGTAACGGCCGCGACTCAGAAGCCAAACGACTTGGCGTTAAGCGCTACGGCGGTCAACTGGTTAAAGCTGGCAACATCATCGTTCGCCAGCGCGGTACCGAGTTCCACCCGGGTGACAACGTCGGCATGGGCAAGGATCACACCCTGTTCGCGCTGATCGACGGCACGGTGAAGTTCACCGTACGAGGCGAGCAGAAGCGCCGCACCGTCGTTATTCAGCCGGTACAGTAATTCGTGTCTGGCCGGGCATCTTGCCCGCCGACACATTAAAGCCCTATCCTTACCGGTAGGGCTTTTTCTTTAGCAGAGCACGTATGAAATTTATTGATGAAGCACGCATCGAAGTCATTGCCGGCAAGGGCGGCGATGGCTGTGCCGCGTTCCGTCGCGAAAAATATGTTCCCCGTGGCGGCCCTAGTGGCGGTGATGGCGGTAAAGGCGGCAGCGTCTGGGCTGTGGCTGACCGTAACATCAACACGCTAGTGGAGTTTCGCTTCACGCGTAAATTCTTGGCCCGTAATGGCCAGAACGGTATGAGCGCAGAATGTTATGGCGCGGGCGCCGATGACATTACCTTGCGTCTGCCCGTGGGCACGGTTATTGCCGATTACGAGACGGGTGTCGTTCTACATGACATGAACGAAGACGGTAAAACCGTACTGGTCGCTCAAGGTGGTCGCGGCGGTCTGGGCAACATTCACTTCAAATCCAGCATTAATCGCGCACCCCGCCAGTTCACGCGTGGCACGCCCGGTGAAGAGCGCATGCTCAAACTGGAACTTAAAGTGTTGGCTGATGTCGGTTTACTCGGCCTGCCTAATGCCGGCAAGAGCACCTTCATCCGCTCCGTCTCTGCCGCCAAACCGAAAGTTGCCGATTACCCGTTCACCACATTGCACCCCAATCTGGGTGTGGTGCGTACCGATGAGAACCGCAGCTTTGTCATTGCTGATATTCCCGGCGTGATCGAAGGTGCCGCTGAAGGTGCTGGCCTTGGTCACCGCTTCCTGCGCCACCTGGCCCGCACCCGCCTGATCATGCATCTGGTCGACCTAGCGCCGTTCGATCCAGAAGCCGATCCGGTACACGATGCCATCGCCATTGCGGCCGAACTGGAAAAGTACGACCCCGCGCTGGCAGCAAAGCCACGCTGGCTAATCCTGAACAAACTGGATCTGATTCCCGAAGAAGAGCGCCAGAAACGCATCGATACTTTCCTGAAGAAATTCAAGAAGGCCGGCGGTCGCGCCGAGCAACGCTTCGCAATTGCCGCTATTACCGGCGACGGTACCCGTCCGCTGGTTTTTGCGATTCAGGATGCGCTCGATGCTATGCCACCTGCACTACCGGTGCATACCGAACACGATGTTCGCGATGTCATCCCTGATGGCGAAACGGTTTACATTGATGAAGATGCCGCCGAGGATGATGCATCGTGACCCAGCACCAAGTCGCTCGCCAACCGCTGGTTGATGCCCACACACTGGTCGTCAAGATCGGTAGTGCGCTCATCACCAACAATGGCACCGGCCTCGACCTGGATGCAATCAATAGCTGGGCACAACAAATGGCCGAGCTGGCCGCTAACGGCCGCCGGATTCTACTGGTGTCTTCCGGCGCCATTGCCTGCGGCATGCAACAACTGGGGTGGCGCAAGCGCCCCGGCAGCATTCCCGAACTACAGGCGGCTGCGGCCGTCGGTCAGATGGGTTTAGCGCAGACGTACCAGCAGGCCTTTGGCGCACATGGCATCCGTACCGCCCAGATTCTGCTGACGCACGAGGATCTGGCCGATCGCACGCGTTATCTCAATGCCCGTGCCACCATCAGCACCCTGCTGGATCTGGGCGTTCTGCCCATCATCAATGAAAACGATACCGTTGCCACCGATGAAATCCGTTTTGGTGATAACGACACGCTGGGCGCACTGGTTGCCAATCTGATTGAAGCCGATGCCCTGATCATTCTTACCGATCAGGAAGGCCTCTATACCGCAGACCCGCGCAAGGATGCCTCTGCTACCTTGGTGAGTCTGGGCGCAGCGGGTGATGAACAATACGAACGTATGGCCGGTGGCAGTGGTAGCCATGTCGGCACCGGTGGCATGATCACCAAAATCTGGGCTGCCAAACGCGCTGCGCGCAGCGGCGCACACACCGTTATTGCCAGTGGTCGCGCCGCCAATGCCTTACCCCGCCTGCTACAAGGTGAGGCGCTTGGCACGCTGCTCGTGGCCAGCCAGCAGCCGCTGGCTGCCCGCAAACAATGGCTGGCCGATCATCTGCAACTCGCCGGCCGCATTCATCTGGATGCCGGTGCCAGCAAGGCACTTCGAGCCGGTAGCAGTTTACTGCCCGTTGGTGTGTCCAGCGTTGACGGAGAATTCGAGCGCGGCGCCGTTGTGGCGTGCCTAGATGAAACCGGCCTTGAAATTGCCCGCGGACTGAGCAACTACGCCAGCAGCGAAGCAAGACGCATTGCCGGCTGCCCGAGCACCGAAATCGAAGAGCGTCTAGGTTATCTGGACGCACCGGAACTCATTCACCGAGACAATCTCGTCATCGTATGAACCAGAACCTGACCATCGGCCGCCCGTTGGTCATTCTGACCGGAGGCATCGCCACCGGCAAATCATCGGTTGCCCAGCGACTTCGCCTACACGGTATCGACGTGATCGACACGGATGCCATCGCTCACGCGCTAACGGCGCCTAACGGTGCTGCTCTACCCGAACTGCACACCGCATTCGGTGACGACATTTTTGCCGCAGACGGCACACTAAACCGTGCAGCGCTACGCGACATCGTCTTTAACGATCCTGATCAAAAAACCCGGCTGGAACAAATTCTCCATCCGATGATACGGCGCAAGGCTATCGAAGCGCTGGCATGCGCCACCTCTGCTTATGTTGTTGCTGACGTTCCGCTCTTTGCTGAAACCGGTTTTCTACGTGAACAGGCAGATCGCGTCCTGGTGGTCGACTGCCCGCCGGAAATCCAGAAGCAACGGCTACTGGCCCGTGGCAACGTGCCTGAAGAGCTGGCAGATCTGATTCTGCAGGCCCAGGCACCGAGAGAAACACGACTCAGTCTGGCGACCGAAGTGCTGGACAACAGCGGTAGCCCTGAGCAGCGGGATGAAAAGCTCGATCAGTTGCACCAACGCTATCTGTTTCTGGCAGCCGGCACCGAAAATAACGACAAAAACCCTACTTGCGTGTAACAAATGCAGCAAATAGGGCTATTATTCGAAGAATCTGCCATATCGGCACCACTTCAGGTCAAACACACCCCTATCGTGCTGATCTACGAATATCCGCTTACCGAACGCATTCGAGCCCTGTTGCGGCTTGAAGACCTGTTTGCACGCATGGCGCACTACCTTGGTGCGCCGGATATTCACGATCACCATGCCGCTTTAACGGTGCTGTTTGAAATTCTGGAAGTGGCTCGGCCCGATCTGAAATCCGAACTACTGCAGGAACTGGAACGCCAGCGTCAGGTGCTGACGGCATTCCGCGACAACCCGAACATTTCTTCCGAAGCGCTTGATGCTGCACTGAACGAAATCGGTCAAGCGCTTAATTTACTCCACGCCCTCACCGGAAAACTCGGACAACATCTGCGCGATAACGAGTGGCTGATCTCCGTCAAGAACCGTTCGATGATTCCGGGTGGCCTGAGCGAATTCGACATTCCTTCGTATCACCTGTGGCTGAATCAACCGACCGCGCAGCGTCAACATGATCTGCAAGTCTGGCTCGAACCCTTCCTGCCACTGCGTGATGGCCTGGCCATCGTCCTACACCTATTGCGTGACAGCGGTTCGCCCGAAGCCTACACAGCATCACGCGGCAGCTACCAGCGCACACTGGCTGGTGTTAACGCGCAAATGCTACGCATCCGCATTCATGATGCGATGATTACGCCAGAAACCAGCGCTAATAAGTACGCACTGAATCTGCGCTTCATGGAAACCGATTTCCACCAACGGCCACGCCAGGTTGAACGCGACGTACGCTTCGACCTCACCTTCTGCGCCATCTAAATCCGTGAGCACTAAAGTACCCTGCCCGCATTGCGGTGAGCTAGCGCTATTTAGCCCCGAGAATAAATGGCGACCTTTCTGCTCTGAACGCTGCAAGATGATCGACCTGGGCGCCTGGGCCACCGAGTCATACCGAATCCCTGTGCAGGAAAACGATCAGGGCATGTCTGACGAAGCGTCTGCCGAGCAATAAACCCAGCCCGGCTTACCAGCCCCGCATCATCGCCACACCCTGCGCGCCAGTCATCATCGCATCAGACACATCGGCTCGTGTCATGCCACCGATCGCGTAGACCGGAAGCGCACAGCCCTCGATCAGATTCGCAAAAGCCTCCCACCCTAACGGTGCCTGACCCGGATGTGTTTGCGTTGACTTAACCGAACCGAGCACCACCGCATCCAGCCCTAGGCTACTCGCCTTGAGCAATTGATCCGGCGTATGGCACGAGGCAAATACCAGCGGCAAATCCGGGCGCTGTGCACAGGCCATGAGCGCAATCGAGCTAAGGTGTACACCGTCCGCCCCAACGGCCACTGCTTCATCAACGCTGCCATTGAGCAATACGTAACCACCATAGCTATGCACCAATGCCACAACTTGTCGCGCAAACGCCTGCCGCGCTTCTGTATCCAATGACTTTTCGCGCACCTGCACCAGCATCGGCCGTACCCGTTCTATACGCGCCAACTCGGCTGGCACATCCGACTCACCTGCATTCGTCACGGCATAAACCGAAGGTAATGCTAACGCCCGCAGTATCGGCGTATTGGCCGG
Source organism: uncultured Pseudomonadota bacterium (assembly GCA_903870055.1). Lineage (GTDB taxonomy): Bacteria > Pseudomonadota > Gammaproteobacteria > Burkholderiales > Rhodocyclaceae > Fluviibacter. The sequence goes on along the minus strand of CAIQBG010000026.1, from coordinate 11,088 downwards.
CAACACCGGGCTCACCGGCATTTGCTCCAGGTTTTTACCGCCGGCCATCCAACAGGTTTCAAGCCAGGTCATGTCGGTATGCTCATGCGGGTGCAACTCACCTTCCCAGGCCGTTACCCGGAAAAATCGGATCTCAACCCGCGCATGCGGATACACAAAGTGACGCGTCACCCACGGCGTCATCGCCGTCACAGTAATACCCAGTTCTTCCTGCAACTCCCGCACCAATGCATCGGCAAAATGCTCACCGAACTCTACCTTGCCGCCCGGAAACTCCCAGTAACCAGCGTAGGCCTTGCCCGGCGGTCGCTGCGCCAGTAGATATTCCATCCCATCGTTGCGGAAAATCACGGCCGCAGAAACTCGCGTTAGTTTGGCTTCGATCTGTGCGCCCGAGGCAATCAATGGCTTCTCTTTCATGAGCGCGCCACCCGCACCAGCGAACGACCCGGCGCCTCAGCAGCGACGAGGTTCGGTATACTTGCCTGCATCTTTTGATCTGATTTTTTCACGTCACACTCACCTTGCCTTGGCCATGAACCGACCGAATTTCCATACCGCACACCATACTGTATTTACCGGTCTTGGCCTACTTGCCGCCAGCGTGGCCGCCACTTTTCTAGCGGGCTGCGCCACCACTGAATGCCCCCCTTGTGCGGCACCAGAAAAACCTGCTGCGGCTGTACAGATCATCAAACCGCTCAAGCTAGCCAGTTGGTCAGATCTGCCCGGCTGGTCCGACGATAAAACCTTGACCGAGGCTTTCCCGGCACAACTGCAAAGCTGTAACGCGCTGGGCAAAAAGCCCGCCTGGCAAGAGGCCTGTAGCGCGGCTAAAGCCCTCAACGATGCGCAACGTAAAGATCCTTCAGCGCTACGTGCCTACTACCAGAAGCACTACAAACCGTATCAGCTGGTTCAAAGTGATGGCGCCAACAATGGCCTGTTCACTGGCTACTACGAACCGCTTCTACAAGGCGCCAAAGAACAAAGCAACAAAGCGCGCTACCCGATCTACGGCACGCCACCCGATCTACTCACCATCGAACTGGGCGATCTCTTTCCGGAACTCAAAGGCAAGCGTGTGCGTGGCCGCCTGACCGATGGCAACAGGGTTGTTCCGTACTGGACCCGTGAACAGATTGAAACTAACCCAACGCGCATGCATGCCAAATCACTGGCCTGGGTTGATGACGCCATCGAACTATTCTTCCTGCAGGTACAAGGCTCCGGTCGCGTGCAGATGCCCGATGGCAGTCGTTTGCGTGTCGGCTATGCCGATCAGAATGGGCAGCCCTATCAAAGCATCGGTAGCGTCCTCATCAAACAGGGGGTGCTGACCAAAGACACCGCCTCTATGCAGGGCATCCAGAACTGGGCACGTAACAATCCGGCTAAGGTACAGAGTCTGCTCAACGCCAATCCCAGCTACGTGTTCTTCCGCGTGCTGCCCACCGATCCAAACAACCCGGATGCTGGTCCACCCGGCGCACTGGGTGTGCCGCTTACTCCGGGTCGCAGCATCGCCATCGACCCACGCGCTACCCCGCTCGGTTCCCCCGTCTGGCTAGACACCACCTACCCCAATAGCAACAAACCCCTACAACGCCTCGTGCTGGCCCAAGACACAGGTGGCGCCATCAAAGGCGCCGTGCGAGCCGACTTCTTCTGGGGCTTTGGCGCCGATGCCGGTAAAGAGGCGGGCCGCATGAAGCAATCCGGCCAGATGTGGGCGCTCATTCCCCCAGCCGCCGTGCCAGCTGATAAAGTACGCGACTAAACCCGCACCCAAGATTCACCGAGATCCAGACAAAGACCATGAGCCAGACCATCACCGAAGACTATCGTAAGCTTCAGCAGGAACTCCACCAGAACCCCAATTATGGTGTTGCGTCTCTGCAGTTTGCCCCCCTGGTGGCTGATCTGATGAAGCAATCCGGTTCACAAAGCGTTTCGGACTATGGTGCCGGCAAAAAGAATCTGCTCGTGGGCCTTAATCAGGTGGGCGTCAATCCGGTTTACAAACCCTACGACCCGGCATTTCCTGAATACGGCACGCCACAAACGGCCGATCTGGTGTGCTGCATCGACGTCCTGGAACATATCGAACCTGAGCTCATCGACAACGTAATTGCCGAACTGGCCAGCATTACAACCAAGATTGGTTTCTTCTCCATCCACATGGGGCCGGCAGGCAAAGTACTGTCCGATGGCCGTAATGCGCACTTGATCCAGAAACCCACTTCCTGGTGGTTACCAAAGCTATGCCAACATTTCGACATCATTCAGTTGCAAACGCACCAGGTGATGGGCAACGGCGTCTGGCTGATCGTGAAGCGCATCGACACGGTGCTTTAATGCACTTTTATGGTGCAAAAACCCAGGGGTAGATGCACCATAAAATTCCTGCCAAGGGTCAGCCCGCACCAAAATAACCGCCCAGCACACTCTGCAAGCCTTTGATTTATTGGTTAAAAAATCGAAACCGCACCAAATTCAGATTAATGCGCCCGAAAACGCACCAAACTGGCACGCCGTTTGCTTAAAAATGCACATCATTAATTCATAGCGCGCTTTATGCGCCAGGAATGTGCACGATGGAACTCTTAAAAACAGCTTCAGACACCCTCTTTATTCTGCTGGGCGCCATCATGGTGCTTGCCATGCATGCCGGCTTTGCCTTCCTCGAAGTGGGCACGGTCCGCAAGAAAAACCAGGTCAACGCCCTCGTTAAAATCCTCGCAGATTTTGCCGTATCGACCGTTGCCTACTTTGCTATCGGCTTTACCGTGGCCTACGGCACTGACTTCTTTATCGGCGCGAGCCAGATCGCCGAAAAAAGCGGTTACGACATTACGCGCTTCTTCTTTCTGCTGACCTTCGCAGCTGCCATCCCCGCCATTATTTCGGGTGGCATTGCCGAGCGCGCCAAGTTCAATCCCCAACTGGCCGCTACCTTTGTGCTGGTCGGTTTTGTCTACCCCTTCTTTGAAGGCATTGCCTGGAACCAACACTACGGCATTCAAGAATGGCTCAAGGGCTCCTTCGGCCAGGAGTTCCATGACTTCGCCGGCTCTGTCGTGGTGCACGCCATGGGCGGCTGGATTGCATTGCCTGCCGTGCTGCTACTCGGTGCCCGCCATGGTCGCTATGGTAAGAATGGCGTCATCGCTGCACACCCGCCATCATCCATTCCTTTCCTGGCCCTGGGCGCCTGGATTCTGGCAGTGGGCTGGTTCGGTTTTAACGTGATGAGCGCACAGACCCTCGACAAGATCAGCGGCCTGGTCGCTGCCAACTCGCTGATGGCCATGGCCGGTGGCACCATCGCAGCACTCGTCGCCGGCAAGAATGACCCGGGCTTTGCCTATAACGGCCCATTGGCTGGCCTGGTCGCCGTCTGCGCCGGTTCGGATCTCATGCACCCACTGGGTGCGCTGGCTACCGGCCTCATCGCTGGCGGCATGTTTGTCTATGCATTCACCTTCACACAAAACCGCCTGAAAATCGATGATGTACTCGGCGTATGGCCGCTACATGGTCTGTGTGGTGCCTGGGGTGGCATTGCCGCTGGCATCTTTGGCGCAGAGGCGCTAGGCGGTCTTGGTGGCATATCTCTGCCCGCACAAGCCATCATGACTGGCCTGGCGATCGTCATTGCCCTGGTGGGCGGCGGCATTGTTTACGGCGTACTTAAAATGGCCGTCGGCCTACGACTGGATCAGGAAGAAGAATACAACGGTGCCGATCTGACGATTCACCGCATTACAGCTACGCCAGATACACGCGATCTGTAACAGCCTCAGGCACTAACAAAAACGGAGCGCTAGGCGCTCCGTTTTTTTATTGCTCGGGCATAAATCAATTGCCCTTAAGCGCTTTCTCAATCTTATCCAGCGGCATATAACCTGGCACCTTCTCCCCGTTCGGGAAGTAAATCGCTGGCGTACCACTGACGCCCAGACCCTGAGCCAACTTACTGTTCCGCTCCAGCGGATTAGCGCAGTTGTCCGAAGCGCTTGGTGCTTTGCCATCTAACATCCAAGCGTCCCAGGCCTTCAGCCGATCGCTAGAGCACCAGATCTTCTTGGACTTCACCAGTGAATCTTCGGACAAAATCGGCACCATAAAGGTATACACGGTTGAATCCTTCAGATTCACCAGCTCCTTGGTCAGCTTCTTACAGTAACCACAATTCGGGTCTTCAAAGGTAATGAGTGTGCGCTTACCGTTACCGCCATTGCCGTTAACGCGTTTAATCGCATCTTGCAACGGCAACAAAGCCATCTGCTGTTCGGCCGTGATGTTACGGTGGGTTTTACCATCAATCAGCGAGCCAAATACAAACACCGAGCCCTTCTCATCGCTATAGAACAACTGGCCACCTGCATAGATCTCATAGAGTCCACCCAGATAAGGTGTCTTAATAATCCGCTGCGGCTTTACGCCCAGCTGGCTTTCTACCACTTTGGCCAACGAGGGGGAGGCAATCTCTTGCGCCTCGACTGCGCCCACACCCAGGCTCATCACTGCAGCCGCCAAAACACTCAGCACAACTTGCTTCATAGGTCTTCCTTAAAAAACTTAGCGCTCAAGCGCATAACGTATCAACATAGATTTCAGCGGCGTCAACTTATCCGTCAGGCTCAGTCCAACATTACGTAAGACGCTCAAGCCCGGTGCATTGCTGGCAAACAGTTTACGCATGGCATCTGTGATCGATTGCAGCATCACCACTTCTTCTCGACGAGCCCGCTGGTAGCGCGACAACAAACGCATGTCGCCCAGATCATCCACCGGCCGCGCAGTGCGAATGACATCGGCGAGTACTCGCACATCCTGAAAACCCAGATTAACACCATGGCCCGTGAGCGGATGAATGCCATGCGCCGCATCACCAATCAGTGCGACTCGTGGCGCCACCACCTGTGGCACGCGCACCAGCTTGAGCGGGAACCCTGCTGCTGGCGCCATCAGTTCTAATTGACCCAGTTTGTTTTCACCGGCATTAGCTACGCGAAAGGCCAACTCTTCAGCCGGCAATGCCAGTAGCTCCCTGGCCAAAGCCTCCGGAGCCGACCAGACCATGGAAATCATTTTGCCATGGTCATCCCCCGCACCACCGGCCAAGGGCAAGTAGGCGAGCACCCCATCGGCTCTAAACCACTGATAGGCTGTACCAAAGTGCGACAATTCCGTCCGGAAATTCGCAACCACACCCAGTTCGTTATACGGATCATGCTGGCTGCTCAAACCCATCTGCTGACGCACCCAGGATTCACGACCATCGGCGCCCACGACCAGTTTGCCGCGCAAAACCTGGCCGCCTTCCAGCGTTAATTCTGCAACCGCGTCTCCCACCTGCAGCCTTACAGGTGAAGCCGGACAAAAGCAGGTGACGTTACGCTGACGACTCACGGTCGTCCACAACTCGCAGGCCATCTCAGAGGACTCCACAATCCAGGCCAACTCTTCCGTGCCGATATCAAAGGCAGAGAAATTGATTACCCCACCTGAATCGCCACTCACCACCATCTGTGCCACGCGTTGCAAACGATCGTTCGTCAGATGTCCCCAGCAGCCAATCTGCGCCAAAAGATCAGCACTGCCCGGGCTAATGGCATACACGCGGTTATCCCACTGCGCTGGCCACTCTGGAGGACGGCTGGGCGCATGGGCATCTACCAGCGCTATGCGTAATGACGTATCGGCTAAAGCAACCGCCAACGCAGAACCCGTCAACCCGCCCCCGACAATGATCAGATCAAAGTCGTTGGCTTGTGACGGCTGTTCGGTACTCGGCGACTGCCGATGTTTGTGATGGTGGCTCATAGCTTAGCGACAGGTCGCATCCTGCGGGTACCCGTCAACGGGCTTGTTCTTGGAAGTAATGATTCTAACCCGCCCCAGATTACTGAGCACTACACATAATTGTTGCCCAGTTTTTTGTCCCACAAAACTGGCCGTGCCATTAGCGCCTGTCGCCGAACCGTTTTTCCAATTAAAGCGAAAGGTTGATCTACTGGCACTGCCCAGTTCAACGCCAGGTTGTTTAACCGAATCGCCACGTTGCAATGCCTCGCACGCTGCTGAAAAGCAATCACACTTGGGCTCTTTCGACACTGCATAGCACCAACGCTCACTCCCCTGCCCGGCCAGCTGCACATACATAAACTGTTGCTGGGCCAAGGCTTCGGATCGGGCCAGATTCAAACTGGCGGCCAAACTTTCCGCCGCTGCCTTCAAACGCTGCCGCTCCAGATATTCGGTAAACGAAGGAACAGCCACTAGCCCGGCAATCACCAGCAAGACTAGGCCAACCAGCACCTCGATCAGCGTAATGCCATTCTGCTGAGCTTGTTGCACAATCAACGTGGTTGGTTTTGCCCAGGCGTTACGTTCACCGGCCCTGTGCCACCTTTAGGCGCCGCCGTCAGATTAACGATCGAGCCCCCACTTGAGAAAGTGCCACTCTCGTTAATCTCTAGCGTCACAGTACGATCGCCTTTGGCAAATACCAGAATACTGGTCTTGGCCTTGATGGAAGAAATGCCCGTCCATCCAGCCTTCGGAAACTGCTCACGGAAGAAGGTAAAGGTGTCCGTTGGTCCTTGCGGCGTGCTGATCACAATTCGGCCGGTCCACTGTGCACCCCCACCCAGAATGATCGATTGTTCATTACTGATCTTTGACCCTTGTGGTAGCGGCATATCGCCCAGTAATTGCTGTTGAATATTATCTAGGCTCTCGGTACTGCCAAAACCGCCCGATGCACAGCCCCCCAGGAGTAAACACGCCAAACCACCGATCGCAACCAGCTTCTTCATACGGGTACCATTCTATTAAATCGCCGAAAATTGTTTAAGGCATTCTATCTTGAATCACAGTGCACAACTGCCCGACCACACCGGCCCAATCACCGCGACTCGATTGCCGGAACAAACGCGCTGTCGGATACCAGGGCGAATCGGCACGCTCAAGCAACCAGCGATAATCCGACCCCGTTGGCAATAGAAGCCACACTGCTTTACCCAAAGCGCCGGCCAGATGAGCGACTGCGGTATCTACCGTCACCACCCAATCCAGCCCCAAAATAATGCCTGCTGTTTCAGCAAAGTCTGTCAGCGCTGGGCGCTCGAGTCTTACGTGATGGTGCTCGGCCAACCAGGCAATATCAGACTCACGCAATTCAGGTTGTAAACAGATCCAATCCACCGGCAAATCAAACAAGGGCGCCAGCACCGACAGCGCCACGCTCCTGTTTTTGTCGTTCTTGTGCCCGGTGCTACCCGACCATACCAGCCCCACTCTGGGTCGTTCGCCAGCCACAGGCTGCGCCGCTGCTTCAACGCGCAAATACGGCACTTCAGCTGAAATGCTTTCCAGCGTTGTCCCTAGCGCCAGCGGCAAACTCATCAACGGTGTCGCGAAATCAAATTCGGATACATCAACAAAAGATTCCGCGACTTCAATGCTAGGCCACTGAGTCGCTAGCAACGACACCAGCGGTTTCTGTACCGCCAGGCTTACCTTGGCGCCCATAGATTGCAAGATAGGTGCGTAGCGACCGAACTGCAGCGTATCGCCTAGACCTTGCTCCGCGTAAAGCAACAGCGACTTACCCGCAATCGGCTCCGATCCTAACCACTGAGGTAACTGCGGATAACGCCGCTGGTTGCCTAGACTAGGCACCGTCCAGCGTGCTTCAAACAACGGCCAGCCCTGCGCAAAATCACCCAGCACCAGCTTCACCCACGAAAGATGCCACTTGGCTTCTTCGTAATTGGGATTCAGTGCCAATGCGCTTTCATAGGCATCGGCCGCTTCGGTATAACGCTCAAGCGCACCGAGCGCTTTACCTTTGTTAAACAACACCTGGGTGAAATTGGGGCGCAATGCCAATGCCTTATCGTAGGCCTCAACCGCCTCGGCTTCGCGCGCTAACTCCAGCAACACATTACCCAGGTTATTCCAGGCATCCGGGCTTTGTGGCACCAGTCTCGTTGCTTTCGCAAAATCTGCCGCTGCGGCTTCGTAGCGCTTCATATCCGCCAACACGCGGCCACGACTCATCACCGTATCCAGATCATCCGGTACCAAGGTCACAGCTTGAGTAAACGCACTCAAGGCTTCTTCTAGTCGACCCAGTTGCTGCAAGGCATAACCAAGGTTATAGCTCACCTCAGGTTGCCGAGTACTCAAGGCCAAGGACTGTTTCAACAACTCAGCGCCAGGCGCAAACTGTCCCTGTTGCAACAGGATCAAACCCTGCTGATTCAATCCCTCAATAGCTGCTGTACCCGCCGGGCGCTTCTGCACCCGATCAAAGGCCGACTTCTTCTTTGCCATACTAGGATTGAACGGGCAAGTAAGCGCTTAGGCGCCCATGCCCTGATTAATCTTGTCGTGCTCGGCATGCCACAGCTCGGCCATTTCCGACTCAGCGTAATCCTTAAAGCACGGCGTGCCCAGCGTGTAATGCAGCAGCTTGGCATCGTAGTTATCCGGATACTCCGTCGTCAGCCAGTTCCATGCTTTAGGAATCTCGCCAATCAACGCATCATCCAGCCAAGCAAAACGATGTAGATGCGAACCTGGGTGCGTCATCACGTACTGCGGATCCAGGCAACGGTTGGCCGGATGCGCACAGTTCCACAAAATCACACTCGACCAGTTCTTGCGCGGGTAATCCTGGTTTTTATTACCCAGATACTTCTGCTGCGCTTTGGTCTTGTAATCATGCTTTGCCACCATCACAGCCTTGCTCTCATCGCGCAGCGCCCACAGCTTGGCGATGTCATCCAGGCAGATCATGTCGCCATCGGCAAAGATCGCCCAACCCTGGTAATCCATCAGGTAAGGCGTCAGAAAACGGGAATAAATAAAGGTGTTGCTACCGTCCGTATGCTGCTCGGTATAGCTCGTAAAGGTATTCAGTGCTAATGGGGTAAAGGCTACAGGCTGCGATGCACGTTCCAGCACGCTCTGACAGAACACGTGATAAGCCACCGCTTCGCGCGGATCATAACCAACTGCAATTTGAATTCGGGACATAGTGCTAAACCTTACCCATCAGCGATGCTTTAACTGCTTCAATTGTACCCGTCCAATCCCCCTGCGCATCCTGGTGGAAGGTTTGAATCGTCGGATACCACAACGACCCTTGGCCTTTGGCCTCTGACCAATACCAGAGCTTACCGGTACGGTACGGCAACATAAGACGAACGTCTTTGCCCAATGCGCCAGCAATATGTGCTGTTGAATTACTCACGCTCACCACTACATCACAAGCTTCAATCAACGCAGCAACACCTTCTAGATCATTAGTCAAATCAACAGCCAAAACATCGCTAAATTTAACTCCCAAAGTCTTTAAGCCCGCAATTTCCTTAGCTACGTCTCCATACTGAAGATTGACAAACACACACCCAGGCTCCTTAAGTATCGGCAACAAATCCTTAAGCTCTATCGACTTATCATCCGCATACTTATTCTGGAAGCTACGCCAATTGATGCCAATTACTCGCTCACCATTAGGCGCCAAGAGCGCACGATATTTTGAAACTATCTTAGCGTCTGCCGTTAGGATCGGCCGCTTAGATTTCAGGAAATCCGCCTCCGCTCTCCTAAAAAACTGAGGAAGGCTGCCTAAAGCAATTTGTGCGACGACATCTCTGGGCACCGCCTCTTCAAAGCTAATCACCTTAATTGAAGGCAAGGCTCGTTGAAATAATGTTATTAAACGTCGATCAAGACGGACGCAAATTTCGCGGTGCTGATGAACCAAATCGTACAACACAGAGCCGAAAAGCAACTGGTCGCCTAGCCCTTGCTCACCGTTAACTAACAGCAATCCATGAATATCGTCACCACCCCAGATAGGAATATTTGGAAGATATCTAGTACCTACAGAAGGCATTTGGAAACGGTGCTCATAGCCTTGCCACCCAAGCACAAAGTTCCGATGCTCTAGATAGGCATGTCCTCTATTAAATGCGGCTTCATCATAGTCAGGCTTCAACATAATCGCCTGATCATAATCAGCTACTGCTAAATCTAATTGGTGTAAGCGCGCACGAACTAAGCCACGTCCCATATAGGCTTCTGCATAATTGGGATTGAATTCAAGGGCAAGACTATAAGAAGCATCTGCTAATTCAAAACGGTTCATGGCCAGCAATGCCTGAGCCTTGGCGTAATGCGCTTCAGCACGCTGAGAGTAAGCGGCTATAGCCTTTTCCGCCCAGACTAGCGCTGCAGGATATTCATCTTGATCGAACATAACGCTGGAACTATTCAGAAGTGCATCCGGATGGTTCGGCATCAAGCGAAGTGCACGCTCATTACAGAGCATGGATTCTTTGTGCTTACCCACCTTATGGCGCGCAAGCCCAAGTGCCACCCATATATCTGGGTTATTGGTAACTTTGTTCACCAGATAGTCGAGGTCTTTCTCTGCGCGAGCAAAATCGCCCAGCTGGATTAACAGATTCGCTCGATTAGAACGCGCTTCCAGATAAGAACCCTTCAGCTTTACAGCCGCATCTAGGTCGCAAAGCGCCTCGTGAACTTGCCCTGCCTGAAAACGGAAATTCGCCCGATTGAAATAAACCTCAGGGTCTTTGGCATCCAAGGCCAAAGCCGCTGCAAAGGCTTGCATTGCGGCTTCAAATTGCCCCATCGCACCCAACACAATGCCCAACATCTTGTGGGCAAAAGGCTGTTTAGGGTTAATCGATAGTGAAGCTCGTAAATCCGCCTGCGCCTGTGGCAATAAATTCTGCTGGAGGGCAATAAAGCCACGACCATTCAATGCGGCAAAGTTTTGTGGTTCATGCTGCAAGACACTATTAAACAACTGCACGGCAGCTGGAAAATTGCCATTGTTTAAATGCTGAAACGCCAGTTGTAATACCTGTTGTGTATTCATTCTGCGATTTTAACAGGTGACCCGTCCTGAAATACGTTGACGGTTTAAGTAGCAAAGAACGCCTGATGCACCGCATCGGGCGTTTTGTATTTTAGGCTCAAATGTAGTCGTTTCTGATTGTAGATCTGGACAGATTCATCCACCATCTTCTTGGCTTC
>CAIQBG010000025.1 GCA_903870055.1 uncultured Pseudomonadota bacterium | reverse complement strand
TGCCATGGTCAACGTGACCAATCGTGCCCACGTTTACGTGCGGCTTGTTACGTTCAAACTTACCCTTTGCCATTTTTAGACCCTCAAGCCGAAAAAATAAAAGACACAAAAAGACGAAATACTGTCCGGAAACACCAGAAACCTGGTGCCCATGGGCAGGATTGAACTGCCGACCTCTCCCTTACCAAGGGAGTGCTCTGCCACTGAGCTACATGGGCAAATCCCGAACAACTGAATTAAACCGTGGAGCGGGTGAAGGGGATCGAACCCTCGTCTTAAGCTTGGAAGGCTTCTGCTCTACCATTGAGCTACACCCGCCCGGCCAAACCGCAGCACGGAGAAAACCGCTTGTTCTTCTGATCGTTGGTGGAGGGAGAAGGATTCGAACCTTCGAAGGCTGAGCCGACAGATTTACAGTCTGTTCCCTTTGACCGCTCGGGAATCCCTCCGCGGACCAGAACCAAGGATTATTCCTGATTTCACCCAATACTGTCAAGCAGCATGCGCACTTTTTTATGTCAGCGGCAATTTCGCGGCGCAACACGGCGAATCCCGGCCAGAGTGGTAGAGTGCCGTATCGCATAGCGGCTTCAGCCATGTCAGAACACACAGCCCACTTATCCCCCGATTGCACCCATCCGGCAGATCCCGACCTACTGAACCGGATATTTGCTCACGGGCGCACCTTCAGCCATTGGCTGCCAAGGCCGGTGGATGACGCTCTCCTCATGCGGGTCTGGAATCTGGCCCGATTAGGCCCGACAGCTGCTAATAGCCAACCATTGCGCGTGTTGTTCGTGCGCTCGGAAGTCGCCAAAGCCCAGCTCAAGCCCTGCCTCGCGCCGGGAAACATCGAAAAGACGATGCTAGCGCCCGTTACCGCACTTTTTGCCGCTGATCTGCAGTTTTACGACCATCTTCCCCGTCTTTTTCCTCACACCGAAGCCCGTAGCTGGTTCGCTGGTGAAACGAATAAAGATATTGCACGGGAATCCGCTACACGAAACAGCACGTTACAGGCCGCTTATTTCATGCTGGCTGCACGAGCCCTGGGCCTGGATTGTGGCCCGATGTCGGGTTTTGATCCGACATTAATTAACGAGACTTTCTTTCCTGACGGTCGTTACACAATCAATTTCATCTGCAATCTGGGGCATGGCGACCCCCAATCACTGCATCCTCGCCACCCTAGACTGGAGTTTGAAGAGTCATGTCGGATCATATAGACCGGAGTGCTTATGCCATTCCGGAGCACACCCCACGCAAAGTTACCCTGCTGTATTTGATCGTCCTGCAAGCCTTGCCGACCATGGGCGTTCTCGCCCTGGGCGCACCCAGCTATGCCATTTTTGATCAACCCATCCCCTGGATGGGCATGTCCCTGGTGATCGGCGGCGTGGCCTTCTTCCTCACCTATCTGGCAAGCTACCCATGGCGTTACCGCATTATCGAAGGCCTGATTGCGCCAGCCACATGGCTCATTCTGCATCTGGCCGGCACGGTCTGAATCTTTTCTAAGCCTATTCCTGATCGGAGGCTCGTATGAGTGACTCAACAAACAATCCGCTGAACTTTTTGCAAGGCATGTGGAATCAGATGGGCTTCCAGCTACCCGGTATGGTGACGCCGACGCTGGATGAGGGCGAGCTGGATAAACAGATCAAGGACCTGAAGTCTGTCGAGAACTGGCTGCGCATGAATCTGTCGATGCTACAGATGACCATCCAGAATCTGGAAATGCAAAAGTCCGCACTGGGCACCTTCCGCAGCATGAGCGAAAGCTTCACGCATCCCGAAGCTGCAGCAGCAGCCGCACAGCCGGCCGAGAATCCCTTTAGCGCATTCTTCAAAATGGCGCAGGCTGCTACGCCCGAACCCCAGGCCGCGCCCGAGCCCGAACCAACGCCTGAAGCCCCATCTGAAGCACCCGACGAAGCCGCTTTGGGTAAAGCCGCGATGTGGCCTTGGGAAATGATGAATGAGCTCAACGCCAAAATGCAGGCGCAATTGGCAGACTCGAATCAGAAACCGACGGCGGCCAAAAAATCTGCAGGCAGTGCGACTGCGGCGGCACGCAAAGCAGCAACCACCAAAAAACCTGCCGCAAAACGCGCCGCTAAAAAATCCGGTTGATTAGCCGGCCGCCTTGGCGGCATCAATCATTTGCTGAGCAATCCATGGGCCGCCGCCGTACAGCAGCGCGGCAGCGCCCATTAGCAGCAAAGTGCCAAAAAAGATCTGCAGGCGCGTCTTACGCAAGCCTTCGGGAAAAGCCCGGCAGAAAAAGATCGGACCAAGGATCGGCAGAAAAACCACAAAAGCAGCCCACCACCAGCCACGCGTAATGCTGGCCGGAATAACAACAATGTAGCCAACCAGCAGCATGACAACACCAACGGCTGCCAGCAGGGCGATGCTAAGAACAAAAGCAAAAAAGGCGATATCCATCGGGTTCTTTCAGTTATTTTTTCTGTTTGACCGGTCGCCGCCAACCCGGCAATGACAACTGCTTGGCACGGGAAACGGTTAAGGTATCCGGCGGCGCATCTTTGGTGAGCGTGGTGCCCGCACCCAGCGTGGCGCCACGGCCCACCGTTACTGGTGCCACCAGCTGCGTATCCGAACCAATGAAGGCATCGTCTTCGATGATGGTGCGGAACTTATTGGCACCATCATAGTTACAGGTTATGGTGCCAGCGCCAATATTGACGCGCTCACCCACGGTGGCATCACCCACATAGGCCAGATGATTCGCTTTCGAACCATTACCCAGCTGCGTGTTTTTGAGTTCGACAAAATTACCCACGTGCGCACCCGCGCCCAAGGTCGAGCCCGGACGCAAGCGTGCATAAGGCCCCACCACCGCATCCGGACCCACTTCGGCCTGGTCCAGGTGGCTGAAGGCATCGATACGCGCACCGGCACGAATCGTCACGTTGCGGATCACACAGTAGGGACCGATTTGTACCCCTTCTTCCAGCACCACATCGCCTTCGAACACGCAACCCACATCAATGCTCACATCACGTCCGCAATCGAGCGAACCCCGGATATCGATGCGCGCCGGATCAGCCAGGCGTACACCGTTTTCCAGCAAGCCTTCTGCCTGATGTAATTGCCAGGCACGCTCCAGTGCCGCAAGTTGCGATTTGGAATTAACGCCCGCCACTTCCCAATCATGAGCGGGGGATACCGTATGCACAGAGACGCCTTGGTTCACGGCCATGGCCAATAGATCGGTGAGGTAGTACTCGCCCTGGGCATTCTGGTTCGACAACGCACCCAGCCATGCCGACAAATGTCGTGCGGGCAGGCAGAGAATGCCTGTGTTGACTTCGGTAATGTGGCGCTGTTCATCCGTCGCATCTTTTTCTTCGACGTTGCACACGACTTTGCCTGCGGCATCACGAACGATGCGGCCATAACCCTTGGGATTAGCAAGCTGCTGCGTAATCAACCCGACACCGTCCCCGGCTGCTTGCAGCAGGGCTTTTAAGGTTGCCGGCTGGATTAGCGGCACATCACCGTAGAGAATGAGTACTTGTCCATTTTCTGGCAGGGGTTGCAATGCCGGCATGGCCATCTGTACCGCATGCCCCGTACCTAGCTGTGGCGATTGCAGCGCAAAGGCCACGCCAGCATCAGCCAAGGCTGCTTCAACGACAGGCGCGCCATGACCAACCACAACGACGGTTTTCTGTGGCTGCAAAGGTGCTGCGGCCGCAATCACCCGACTCACCATGGTGTTGCCGGCAATAGGATGCAACACCTTCGGCAAACCGGAACGCATACGGGTGCCCTGACCCGCAGCGAGAATAACCACCTGCAATGGACGTGTATGACTCAACACTGACTCCGTTAATTCGTTTTAGACAATACCCTCAAGGATACCGGAAGCCCAATGACAAAGGGTGGCCAAAGCCACCCTTTGTTGATGCATGCTTGACGCGATTAACGTGGCAGCAGCGACGAACCCATCAGGAATTCATCGACCGAACGTGCGCACTGACGACCTTCACGGATGGCCCAGACCACCAGCGATTGACCGCGACGTACGTCACCGGCAGCAAACACCTTGGCAACGTTAGTCTTGTAGCAAGCTGCGCCATCGGTAGTTGCCTTGGCGTTCTGGCGTGCATCTTTATCTACGCCAAAAGCTTCAAGCAAACCACCTACCGGATTGGTAAAGCCCATCGCCAGGAAAGCGGCATCGCAAGGCAATTCGAATTCCGAACCGGCCACTTCCGACATCTTGCCGTCCTTCCAGTCCAGGCGCACGCCCTTCAATGCTTTGACGTTGCCCTTGCCATCGGTGACGAATTCTTTGGTTCCCACGGCAAAGTCACGGCTACAGCCTTCATCATGCGAGGTCGAGGTACGCATCTTGATCGGCCAGTACGGCCAAACCAGCGGCTTGTTTTCCTGTTCCGGTGGCATAGGCATCAATTCGAACTGAGTCACCGATGCAGCACCGTGACGATTCGACGTACCTACGCAATCTGAACCGGTATCACCCCCACCGATCACGATGACATGCTTACCCTTCACGTTGATCGGATTCGCCTTGCCTTGCTGCACTTCCTTATTCTGTGGAATCAGGAATTCCAGGGCAGCATAAACACCCGTTAGCTCACGGCCCGGCACCGGCAAATCGCGCGGCACTTCCGAACCAGCGGCCAGAATCACGGCATCAAAGTCCTTTTGCAGCTGTTCGGCAGACACAAAACTTTCGGCGTCGTTATTGATGCCGGCTGGCAGGTCTTTGGAACCGACCAGCACCTTGGTCTTGAAGGTCACGCCTTCGGCTTCCAGCTGGGCAACACGACGATCAATCATCGTCTTTTCCATCTTGAAGTCTGGAATGCCATAACCGAGCAGACCGCCGATACGATCACTCTTTTCGAAGACGGTAACATCATGACCAACGCGGGCCAGTTGTTGTGCAGCGGCCAGACCGGCAGGGCCCGAACCGATGATGGCAATGCGCTTGCCGGTTTTAGACGATGCCGGTTGCGGCACAACCCAACCCGAAGCCCAGGCCTTATCGATGATGGCACGCTCGATAGACTTGATGCCTACCGGCAGCACGTTGATGCCCAGCGTACAGGCAGCCTCACACGGTGCCGGACAGATACGGCCGGTAAATTCCGGGAAGTTGTTGGTCGAGTGCAGCACATCGATGGCTTCACGCCATTTGCCGTGATACACCAGATCATTCCAATCCGGAATGATGTTGTTCACCGGGCAGCCGTTGTTACAGAAGGGGATGCCGCAATCCATGCAGCGAGCACCCTGCTGCTTGGCTGATGCATCATCCAGCGCCGCAACAAACTCACGGTAATGCTTTTTACGGGCGTCCGGCTTTTCGTACGTCTCGCTCAGTCGCTCGAACTCGAGGAATCCAGTCGGCTTTCCCATTACACAGCCTCCTTCACCTTGGCATTTTTCTTGATGTCATCCAGGGCGCGACGGTATTCGTGCGGCATCACCTTGATGAACTTGGCGCGATGCTTGTCCCAATGGTCAAGCATGCTCTTGGCGTGTTGCGAACCCGTCCACTCCACGTGCTTGGCGATCAGCTCCTTGAGCAGATCTTCATCGTGCATGGTGAGGTGGCGCAGATCCACGGCACCGTATTCGGTATCTTCACCAAACTCGGACGCATCGGCAGCAGCCTTTTCCGCTGGCAATGGCTCCAGGGCTACCTGGGCCATATTGCAACGGCTGGCAAACTTGCCATCCACGTCATAGACATAAGCAAAGCCACCGGACATACCAGCACCGAAGTTACGGCCGGTCTGACCCAGCACCACCACCGTACCACCCGTCATGTATTCACAACCGTGATCGCCAACACCTTCAACCACTGCGGTTGCACCGGAATTACGAACGGCAAAGCGCTCGCCACCGACACCGCTGAGGTAAGCCTCGCCATCAGTTGCGCCGTAAAGCACGGTATTGCCGACGATGATGTTGTCTTGCGTTTCACCACGGAAGGCGGCTGGCGGACGAACCACGATGCGGCCACCTGACAACCCCTTACCCACGTAGTCATTACCTTCACCTTCGAGGACGAAGTTAACGCCCTTGGCAAGGAAGGCACCGAAGCTTTGACCGGCAGTACCGTGCAGACGGATCGTCAACGTGCCATCCGGCAGGCCAGCACCCCCGTGGCGCTTGGCGATCTCGCCCGATAGCATGGCGCCCGCACTGCGATTCACATTGCAGATCGGGAAATCCAGCGTTTGCTTTTCTTTGCGACCAATTGCCGGTTGGGCAGCGCGGATCAGTTCGTGATCCAGCGCGCGCTCCAGGCCATGGTCCTGCGTTTCGGCGTGACGAATCGCCACTTCTTCCGGAACGGCAGGCATGTGGAAGATCTTGGAGAAATCCAGACCCTTGGCCTTCCAGTGTTCGATACCCGCACGGGTGTCGAGCAAGTCGGCACGACCCACCAGGTCGTCAAAACGACTGATGCCCATGCTAGCCATAATCTTGCGGACTTCTTCTGCAATGAAGAAGAAGAAATTAACCACGTGCTCCGGCTGACCGCTGAAGCGCTTACGCAGTTCAGGGTCTTGCGTCGCCACGCCCACCGGACAGGTGTTCAGATGGCACTTACGCATCATGATGCAACCGGTAACCACCAGTGGTGCTGTCGCAAAACCGAACTCGTCAGCACCCAGCAGTGCGCCGATGACGACGTCACGGCCGGTCTTCAGCTGACCATCTGTTTGCAGACGGACACGGCCGCGCAGACGGTTGAGCACCAGTGTTTGCTGGGCTTCGGCCAAGCCGAGCTCCCAAGGGGCGCCGCAATGCTTAACCGAAGAAATCGGCGATGCAC
Source organism: uncultured Pseudomonadota bacterium (assembly GCA_903870055.1). Lineage (GTDB taxonomy): Bacteria > Pseudomonadota > Gammaproteobacteria > Burkholderiales > Rhodocyclaceae > Fluviibacter. The sequence goes on along the minus strand of CAIQBG010000025.1, from coordinate 36,948 downwards.
CGGTACCGCCATCATGGCCAGCAACAACGATATGATCAGCCTTAGCCTTAGCGACACCAGCCGCCACGGTACCCACGCCGACTTCCGACACCAGCTTCACCGAAACCGAAGCCACCGGGTTGGTGTTCTTCAGATCGTGAATCAGCTGCGCCAGATCTTCAATCGAGTAGATGTCATGGTGCGGCGGCGGTGAAATCAGACCCACGCCTGGCACCGAATGGCGCAGGAAGCCGATGTATTCGCTCACCTTGTGACCTGGCAGCTGACCGCCTTCACCCGGCTTGGCACCCTGTGCCATCTTGATCTGAATCTGATCCGAATTGGCCAGGTATTCAGCAGTCACACCAAAACGGCCCGATGCCACCTGCTTGATCGCTGAACGCAGCGAGTCGCCAGCCTTCAGTTGCAGATCTGCTTCGATACGGCCCTTGCCGATAATGTCGGAGAGCTTCTCACCCGCTTTGATTTTGCGGAAACGATTTGCATCTTCGCCGCCTTCACCGGTGTTCGACTTGCCGCCAATTCGGTTCATGGCAACAGCCAGCGTCGTATGCGCTTCGGTCGAAATCGACCCCAGCGACATAGCGCCCGTAGCAAAACGCTTAACGATTTCGCTGACGGGTTCGACTTCCTCAAGCGTAATCGATGGGCCAGCAGGCTTAATATCGAACAGACCGCGCAGCGTCATGTGACGCTTGGTCTGATCATTAATGATGCGTGCGTATTCTTCGTAAGTTTCGAACTTGCCCGAACGTGTCGAATGCTGCAGCTTGGCAATGGCATCCGGTGTCCACATATGTTCTTCACCACGAACACGGTAGGCATATTCGCCACCGGTTTCCAGCAGATTTGCCAGCACCGGATCGTGCTCGAAGGCACTCTTGTGAACGCGCAGCGCTTCTTCGGCAACTTCATCGATACCAATACCTTCAACCTGGGTTGCGGTACCGGCAAAGTAGTCACCAATCAATTGCGACGATAGGCCAATGGCTTCAAAAATCTGTGCGCCGTTGTACGACTGATAGGTCGAGATGCCCATCTTGGACATGACCTTGCGCAGACCCTTGTTCACTGCCTTAACGTAACGCTTGCCCGCCTCGTAGGCCGACAGCTCGCCCGGCAGATCACCCGCCACTTCAGCAATGGTATCGAAAGCCAGCCATGGGCATACGGCTTCAGCACCGTAACCAGCCAGCAGTGCAAAGTGATGCACTTCACGAACCGAGCCAGAATCCACCACCAGACCGGTCGAAGTACGCAGGCCGGTCTTCACCAGATGCTGATGCACGGCGCTGGTTGCCAGCAGGGCCGGAATCGGCGCACGCTGACGATCCACATTACGATCCGACAGGATCAGGACGTTATAACCTTCGCCCACGCTGGCTTCAGCACGTGCACACAGTGCATCCAGCGCAGCCTGACAACCAACGGTACCTTCGCTAGCCGGGAACGTAATGTCCAGCACCAGCGCACGGAATTTACCGTTGGTGAGTTTGTCAATCTGACGCAGCTTGGCCAGATCAGCCGAAGACAACACCGGCTGTTCTACTTCCAGACGCAGCGGCGGCTCTTCGCCTGCCTTGACTTCAATACCCAGTAGATTCGGACGCGGGCCAATAAACGACATCGTCGACATGACGATTTCTTCACGGATCGGGTCAATCGGCGGATTGGTGACCTGAGCAAACAACTGCTTGAAGTAGTTGTACAGCGGCTTGTTCTTATCGGACAGCACCGGCAGCGGGCTGTCGTTACCCATGGAACCTGTGGCTTCTTCCGCATTGCTGGCCATAGGCGCCAGGATGAACTTGACGTCTTCCTGGGTGTAACCGAAAGCCTGTTGCGTGTGCAGCAGCGACTCGCGCAGACCTTCGCTATCTTCCACTTCCGGCAGCGTGTGCAGATGCTGACGGCTCTTTTCGATCCACTGACGATACGGACGCGCAGTAGAGATACCACGCTTCAATTCTTCATCATCAATGATGCGGCCCTGCTCGAGGTCGATGAGGAACATCTTGCCCGGCTGTAGACGCCACTTCTTGTTCACTTCTTCCTGCGGGAAGGTCAGCACACCCATTTCGGAGGCGAGCATGACGATACCGTCATCGGTGATCTGATAACGCGCCGGACGCAGACCATTACGGTCCAGCGTAGCGCCAATCATGCGACCATCGGTAAAGGCCACGGCAGCAGGGCCGTCCCACGGCTCCATCATCGCAGCGTTGTATTCATAAAAGGCGCGACGCTCTTCATCCATCAGCGGGTTTTCAGCCCAGGCTTCCGGAATCAGCATCATCATGGCTTGCGGCATCGAGTAGCCACCCATGACCAGCAGTTCCAGCGCATTATCGAAGCTGGCCGAATCAGACTGGCCTTCAACGATTAGCGGCCACAGCTTGTCCAGATCTTCTGCCAGCCAGTCCGAAGACATGGCCTTCTGACGGGCACGCATCCAGTTCACGTTGCCACGCACGGTGTTGATTTCACCGTTGTGAGCAATCATGCGGAACGGGTGAGCCAGATCCCAGGTCGGGAAGGTATTGGTCGAGAAACGCTGGTGCACCAGCGCAATGGCTGATACCAGCTTCGGATCCAGTAGATCCAGGAAGTAGGCGCCAACCTGATTGGCCAGCAACATGCCCTTGTAGACCATTGTGCGCGACGACAGCGACGGCAGGTAGAACTGCTTGCCATCATCGAGCTTGAGTTTGCGTACGTCGTGTTCGGCGCGCTTACGCACCACGAACAGCTTACGTTCAAATGCGTCCTGATCTTTCAGCGATTCCGGACGGCCAATGAAAACCTGACGGGTCACCGGCTCCAGATCACGGGCGGCTTGCGCCAGGATCGAGGTATCAACTGGCACATCGCGCCAGCCGAGGAATTCCAGACCTTCTTCATGAATAATGCGGGCCAGCACGGATTCACAGGCCTTACGACCGGTAACCGATTGCGGCAGGAAGACATTACCCACGGCATAGTGACCCACGGGCGGCAGGCGCAGACCCTGCTTGGCACGCTCGGCGCGCAGGAAGGCATCTGGCAGCTGGATCAGAATCCCGGCGCCATCGCCGAGCATGGGGTCATAACCTGTAGCGCCACGGTGCTCGAGGTTTTCTAGGATCAGCAGACCCTTCTCGACGATATCGTGACTCTTCTCATTCTTAATGTGCGCGACAAAACCGACGCCGCAGGCATCGTGTTCGTTAGCCGGGTTGTATAAACCCTGACGCTCCGGTACTCCCATGAGTTTTCTTCCTTCCACAAAAACGTGAACCCGTCGGTAGCCGACGCAGCACAAAATGGTGCGGCCATTTCGCGCTATGCACCAAAATGAACCGGCCAATATACGCCCAAACGCCCCTTCAATTCAAGACGTTGCAGTGCAAAAATGTGCAATGGACGAGACTGCAAGCCATATCAAAGCAAAGGTTGTGCCAAAAATGGCACACTCAAGGGCTAAATTTGCCCTAATTTTGCGTCGGCGGGACGCTCCGGGCGCTCGGCGAAACCGCCAACCCGGCCTGAATGGCCTGCAGAATTGCCGCGTCGCTAGCTTCAGCCGATACAACCGCCTGCCCGATCGCCTGCAATAGCACCAGGCGCATCACGCCAGCACTCACCTTCTTATCGTGACGCATGAGCGCCAGATAGCGCTCGGCGCTGGCCATAGGCGTTGACGCCAGCCAAGGGCCTTCCACCGGCAAGCTCACTCGGCGGAATAGCGCTTTCAGGCGTTCAATCGCCGCCTGATCCAGCCAACCCAGCTGCTCCGACAACAAAGCCGCCATGACCGTGCCTGCGGCTACGGCTTCCCCATGCAGCCAGCTGCCGTAACCCATACCTGTTTCGATCGCGTGGCCAAAAGTGTGGCCCAGATTCAGCAGGGCGCGCTCGCCGGCTTCACGCTCATCACGTGCCACCACTTCAGCTTTGTGGGCGCAAGATTGGTACACCGCCTGTGCTAGCAAGGTTTTATCCCGCTGCATCAAACCTTCGGCCTGCTGTTCCAGCCAGCTGAAAAACGCCGGGTCACGGATCAGGCCGTACTTAATCACTTCCGACATACCCGCCGCCATTTCGCGCGGCGGCAGCGTATCCAGCGTATCCAGATCGGCCAGCACCAGTTTGGGCTGATAAAACGCACCAATCATATTCTTGCCCAACGGGTGGTTAATCGCCGTCTTGCCCCCCACCGAGGAATCGACCTGCGAGAGCAAGGTCGTCGGCACCTGAATGAACGGTGCACCACGTTGGTAACAGGCCGCTGCAAAACCCACCAGATCCCCAATAACGCCGCCGCCCAGGGCGATCAGCGTTGTGCCGCGCTCGCAGCGATTTTCCAGCAGCGCATCAAATACCGTATTCAGCGTTTCCCAGGATTTATATTCCTCGCCGTCTGGCAATACGACCGAAAATGCCGGACACCCTAGCTCGGCCAGCGTCGCCAATACCTTATCCAGGTAAAGCGGCGCCACGGTGGTGTTGGTAATCACCACAGCGCCCGTCTTCGGGTTCAAATGAGGCGCCCACAGCGCCGCATTGCTCAGCAGGCCGCAACCAATGTGAATCGGGTAACTGCGCTCATCCAGCGCAACGGTTAGCGTTTGATGCGTTGTATTCATAGTTGTCATTTTATGCCGACCTAGCGCTCTATACGGCTGATTTCGCCCAGAATCGCCTGAACCACCTGCTGCGGCGCACCGCGACCGGTTTCGACGACTGCATGGGCGACTTCCCGATAAAGCGGGTCGCGCACAGCATGCAATTCTCGTAGACGCGTTAGCGGGTCTTCTACATTAAGCAGTGGCCGCGTGCGATCGTGTTTAGTACGCTCGGCAAGCAACTCGGGCCGGGCGTTCAGATACACCACAAAACCATGATTACGCAGCGTCTCCCGGTTTTCGGGTTTGAGCACAATCCCGCCCCCCGTGCTGAGCACCAAACCCTGCTCTTGCGCCAGATCTGCCAATACTTCCTGCTCACGCCTGCGAAAGCCATCTTCTCCCTCAATCTCGAAGATCACGGGGATCGTTACCCCATTGCGCTTTTCGATCTCATGATCGGTATCAACAAAGCGTTTGCCGAGCCGGCGCGACAGAATGCGGCCGACCGTAGATTTGCCAGCGCCCATCAGGCCAACGAGAAAGATGTTTTCAGGAAGAACGATTGTCATGCCAGATAAAGTTCAGGGGCCTGTCGTGCCGCCCGCCACAATTTGTGGCGAGATAAAAACCAGCAGCTCACGCCGCTGTTCGGTGGTCGACCGGTATTTGAAGAAGTTGCCAATAAAAGGAATGTCCCCGAGAAAGGGAACCTGCGTGACGAGATTATCCACTTTCTTGATGAAAACGCCGCCTATGGAAACGGTGCCCCCGTTTTCCACCAGAACATCAGTCGTGACAACCGTGCTTTTAATCGGTGGATTAGTAGATCCGGGAATCAGCTGCATTGCGGCATAGTCCGGCTCCTCTTTGCGCACAATCAGTTTCAAGCGGACTTTGCCATCCGGGGTAATCTGTGGCGTTACGTCCAGAGACAAAACGGCTTTCTTGAACTCCACGGTCGGAATTGTCGTACCGCCGGTTTGCGCCGTCGATAGATAAGGGATTTCCGTCCCATCCTCGATGACCGCCTTGACGTTATCGCCTGTCACTACTTTCGGACTGGAAATAATCTTTCCACGTCCATCAGATTCCAACGCAGAAAGTTCTACGTTCAAAATGCGCGATCCCGTTGGGCTCAACAATGCAAAAGCCATTGTTCCGGCCGCCGCACGGTTTACTGGCAAATTAACCGATCCGAGTGTCTGATTCACTGAAAAGGGTTGGCCGTTCACGCTGTTCAAGGTCTGATAGCCGGGCGGACCACCAGGCACTAATCGATTGTAGTTGAGCGCCTGTCCTGCCTGAGTGGGCGGCACATATTGACCACCGCCTATTTGTAAACCACCGCCTCCCATGCGCACCGTATCTAGCGCGCCGAGCCGCACACCCAATTCTTCGTTAAACGTTTCGTTGGCTTCAACGATCCGCGCCTCGATCAGCACCTGCCGTATAGGCTGGTCAACCGTCTTGATCAGAGATGAGATCTCCGCAAGCTTTGACGCCGTGTCATTCACAAACAGCGTATTGGTGCGTGAATCAACACTGACTTTACCGCGGGCCGTTAATTGTTCGCGTACAAGCTTCTCCAGATCAACCGCCTGGGCAAACCGCAAACGGAAAGCTTCCTGTCGCAGCGGACCGATGGTCTGGGCCTGCTGAGCCAATTCCATACCCACACGCTCCTGTTCGATCGCTTCGCTTTTGGGTCGCACAATCAAAATGCCATCTTCCTGCTTAGCCACCAGGCCGCGTTGCTGAAAGATCGATTGCAACACTTCGGAAGCAGGTACGTTGTTCATCACAACCGTTACCTGGCCTTTAACCGCTTCACTGGCAACAATATTGATACCAAGTTCCCGACCAATAAGCGCCAACACCTGTCGCACATCTCCATTCTGTATATCCATACTGATACGCGGACTGGTAGCACCCAACACGGTATATGGTGCGATAAAGATCCAGGACAAACACAGCAACCCTGAAATCGCCAGACACCTACAGAACCAACGGGAAAACATTTTCATTTCTAGCGACTCCCCCTACTAATTGGTACCCACGATTCGGAACCATCGGATTGCCGCAACCGGATTCCCTTCCCAGAAATTTCAATAATCTCTAATTGCTGATTGCCGAGCCGATCACCGACTTTCGCGTTAACAAAGCCGGAGCTTCCCTCAAGGACTGCGACGTACTGCCCAAGCACTTCCATAAAGCCAACGACCCGGAGCGAATCAACGGTTAGATCGGCGAAGTACCGCCGACCACCCGACGCGCTTTGGGGAGCATCACTGTTTTGCCGCGACTGTCCGATACGACTCGGCGAAAAGGGATCTATAACTGTTTTTGCCGTATAAGCCGCCGGCGGCGTATCAACGATGGGCGGAAGCGATGAAGAGGCTTCGGGTAATGCAACGGGCGCTCTGCGCTCTACCCATTGCTGCGCAGCATCTTCTCCTGAAGCGGAGCAAGCACTGAGGAATAAAGCGGTGCCTAGCCAACCCAAGTGTCTAAGGTACTGCATGGGCCGTTTTCTTTCCGAGTTTAAGCGGTAGATCCTTATACCGGTATGCCTTCAACAATGATGCCAAAACTACCTGATTCTCATGCGTGGCCGCCGGCAATATTACGACATCAACCGTCACCAGGTGCTGCATCTTCGAGACCAGCTCGAGAAATCGGGCGATGGCATTGTAATCACCACGCAAACGTATTTCTATCGGCAGCACTATGTAATAGCCATGAGCTTCTTCCACCAGCGGTTTAAAGAGCTCCAGATGCAACCCAGCCTCTTTAGCCGCCTTGTTAAGTTGCGATAAAACATGAACGGACTCCAGTGATGCGGGGATCGCATCAAGCAGCTCTCCAAATCGCTCAAGGATGATTTCACTTTGCTGCCGGTATACCGGCAGCAAATCTACCTGGCCGGCGTAGTTTAAATAACGCGATTCCAGAATTTGCCGTTCATCTGCCTGCAGCCGGATCTCGTCGGATGGGCCGATGCAGAGCAGAAGAGCACTCGCCAGAAAGGCACTAACAAAAATGATCCCGAGCACAGCAAGCCGGAACCGCATCGTCCACTGCGCAATATCGGAAACCGATTGCAGCGCTACGCCTGTTTGGTGCTGTGAACGCAATTGCTTCAAATCAGATAGCAGTTCACCGAGCTCTTTTTTCCACCAGGGCCGCGCCTGAGCAGGTTGTCTATGCTTTGAATGTATGGCTTTATATTTGTGGAGCAGGTTGCCAACCGCCTCGCGCACCCAACGCTGCCCCTGGTGCCAGAATGCAATCAGTTTTTTCATGGCTGACGCTCTGGCGTATCCAGGGTGCTTGCCCCAACGAGTCGAACTTGCCCAGCAATAGTAAAGATATAGGGTGCGATGTTCTCGCCATCCTGTGTACGAATTTCTTCCAGCGATAAGCCCGCCAATCTCTCGGACTTCACAATTAATTCAAAGAAATGCGCAATGGCAGCGTTATGAACTGACCTCCCTTCGAGCCTGAAATGCTCTCCGTCTTCTTCCAGCCTAGTCAGGTAGATATCCGGCGGCAAGGCGTTGGCCACATCGTTGAGAATCATCACACTCGTGGATCGACGGGCGTCCAACCGCTCCAGGGTTTTCTGTTTGGCCAGCATGTCATCACGCTGGTTCAGTAGTTGTTGCGATAGCCGAAAATCTGGCGCCATTTGATTTATATACATTCTCAGCGTCGCGTTATAGGAATCGAGATAGCCGACCCGCAACGAAAATACGCCCTGAACGATCAAAGCACATAAGAATGCGAGCAGTAGCACAACGCTAGCCTGGCGAGTGAGCACACGCCTGTGCCACACCTGTATTTGCGCTCGATGTGGCAGCAGATTGAATCGGCCCTTCACGCGTGCGTCCTGAACGCCATACCTATCGCTACCATTAAGCCAAAAATGGGCACCGCACTGCTATCACCGCTCACGAGCATCTTTGGATTAATACGTGCCGCATTTCCTGTCAGCGCATCAAAACTTGAGGCCATTAATTCAGCCCCGTTTCCCGCATCAATCAGATACAGCTGAGCCAGAGGCTCGCCTTTCTCAACGGATAATCCTGCGCGACGACAATAGGCCTGAAGTTCTGCCAATATCAACGCCATGTCTTCTGCGGGTTTGGTCAGTGCATTAGCAAGGCCGTTAACCAGGTAAGAAGAATGATCCAATGCACTCCGGCAAACCAGAAAGTTCGCCGCATCTCCCGCAAAGAGAATTCCTAGTGGATATGAGACGGCTGTCATATCCAATTGACGTGCCGCACACCACAGCGTGGCATCGTGAACTGCCTGCACATCTCGATCAACGACACCTAATACAACACCGGCATCCTCTGCAAGCAAGCTCAACTCATCCACAAGCCCTCTTTTACAAAATGCAACGTCGATGCGCTCATTGACTGCATCCGATCTGATTTCGCCTCTGAGGAAATCAGCACAAATTTCTTCTGGTGGCACAGGCAAATTTGACACCGCCTCCACCACAGAAAGCTGTTCAATTTGCTTTTCGCTCAGCCCACTCGGGATCTCGATGTTTTTAATGAAAATATCGCCCGAGGGCACACCCACTGCTAAATAAAATTTTTCGTTACCCAAATGCTCGGCTGCGCAACGCAATGCATTAACGATGTCACTTTGGATGGGCGCATCGGCAGCTGCCTCATTTGCCGAAAGAAGGCCGCACGGCTCGTAGATGATATCTAGGGCAGCGCGCGCGTCAGACAAATGCAGCTTTCGCACGAGGCATACGCCCGCACGATTCCACCACCCACCAACAATCGCTGGCGGGGTACCAATCAGCCATTTGAAAAATTTGTCTCGCATTCTTGTTTTCTTTTGTCGAAGTTTACCTAGCATTTAATACATATTTGCAAGAAAAACTTCAAAAGTTTTTACTGAATCACAATAGCGCTATTAAATACGATAGCTGACCCAGATTGGATACAGGTAACTTTAATGAAATTGGGGCCGCTCAATGGCTTACGGCCGGCACACTACAAATAGGTAGCCGGCATACTTTTACTAAAGCAGTAATTCCAGAAGGCTTTTATTAGCCTTTAGGGTGATCGGTCAGAAGCGGAGATATCGCTGACCAGACTTCATCAGGGGTAATGCTCGTTAAACATTCGCTGACTTTGCCGCCACCGCAACCATCAAGGCCACACGGTCGGCAATTAAATTGAGCGCTGCGTGTCACAACGTAATGCTCACCTTCGCGCGGCTTGCCCCAAGGCCCCCAATGACCTTCGCCTGACGGGCCAAACAGAACGACCACCGGTGTTTTCATGGCAGCAGCAATATGCATGGGCGCCGAATCAACGCCAGCGAACAGCTTAGCTTGCCCGGTCAAAGCGCCCAGTTCCTTTAACGACAATGCGCCCGCCAGACTTAATGCGGGTGCTTCATTACGCTTAGCTAAGGCTTGTTGAATCTGGTCAATCAGTCGGCCTTCCTTGTCACCCGGCGCAGCAGTGAGGACAACCGGCCAACCCGCAGCACGGATGCGGGCAATAATTTCTGCCCAGCCTTCAGGTGTCCAGCATTTGAAGTGCCAGCGGGAAGGGGGGTGCAGATGTACAAACCCGCCCGGCTTCACGCCCAGCGACTGCAAACGCACACTCACATGCGCATCGGCATCGGTACCCGGTACTAATGTCAGCGCACGTTGATCCGGCGCTGGCTGTATACCTAAGCGACGCAGCGCATCGAGATTCTGTTCAACGACATGGCGCCGCCCGCTCCCCATGATGGGTGATACGAAGTGCGTAAAACTCTTCTTCCAGAAATAACCACGGCCATTGACCCGAGGCGCCACCGAATAGCGCGGCTTGAGCAAGCGGGACAACCAGGCGCCCCGCGGGTGCTCGGTCAAATGAATAATCAGATCGTATTGACGCGCTTTCATCCTGCTGAACAATGCCCACTCGGCGGCACCCTGGCCGATCAGACCAAGCTTCTTCCAGCCACGATCGATGCAATGTAGCTGCACCATGTCTGGATGATCCTGCAGCATTTCTGCCGTATCGGCATAAACCAGTGCATCAATTTCGACCTGGGGTGCTGCTGCTTTGAGCGCAGAGAGCACCGGCGAAGCAAGTAGCACGTCACCGTGATGTCGCAACTTGGTTACGAGAACACGGCGGACTTGCGAAATATTGATAGCATCTGCGGGCATGGCGTTATTGTACCGGTGCCGCCTGAATTTGCTCATCTGCGAAATCCAGACAGATCAACTGCCCATAGTTATAACGTAATGTGAGCCACTGTGCTCCGGGCAATGCCTGATGATGTGCCTGCAGGGCACGGATAACGCCCGCATGCGTTACAACGATGGCTTCGGTGCATTCTGCACTCACTTCCTTGAGCCAATCCAGTACGCGTTGCTGCAATTCATATCCTGTCTCGCCATTCGGTGGTCGAAAGCCTGCAAGATCATTCGCCCAGGCGTCTAGCGCACCCGGACCAATGTCATCCCAGGACTGCATTTCCCAATCACCGAAGTTCAGCTCTTGCAGACGTATATCCAGCGCATGTTGTGGATCAATCACTGCGGCAAGCTGGGCACAACGCAATAGCGGGCTACTAAAGACAGGCAATGATGCTGGCAATTGCTGACGCAAAGCTGCAACCGTCTCTGATTGAAGTGACACTGGTGTCTGTAGTGATAAATCCGTTTGCCCATAGCAAACGCCCGCCGGGACGTCTGGTGGTAAGTGCCGGATCAACCAGAGCTTGATCATGTTCGATCAGGTTTTCTCTGACACACCGGCCGATGCAAAACTGGCCATCTCATTAAGGAATGCCACGGCGCCCTGTACCAGTGGCCAGGCCAACGCTACACCGGTGCCTTCGCCTAGACGCATGCCCAGATCCAACAGAGGTTGAGCACGCATTGCTGCTAATTGCACCTGATGGCCAGCCTCTGCCGAGCGATGGCAATACACACAATAGTCACGAGCTGCCGGATAGAGCGCGCAGGCAACCAGCGCAGCGGCGCCAACGACAAAGCCGTCGATCAGCACCACCATGCGGCGCTCGGCAGCTGCCAGAATGACCCCGACCATCGTAGCAATTTCAAAACCGCCAAATTCCTGCAGCACCTTGACCGGATCACTCATCTTGCCGGTACGCAGCAATGCTTGTGCCAGCAACTGCTGTTTGCGATTCAGCCCTGCGTCATCCAAGCCTGTGCCACGACCCACGCACGCATCCAGCGGCTGATTACTCAGACAATGAGTAATCAAGCTGGCCGATGCCGTGTTACCGATGCCCATTTCACCGAGGCCAATCACGTTACAACCTGCTTTTGCATAGCGTTCAACAAGCGCTGCGCCGTTATCCATAGCCTGCGCGCATTGAGCCGCCGTCATAGCCGGCGTCTCTAGATAATTGGCTGTACCAGCACCCAGCTTGTAATTGATTAATCCATCACGCTCACCGAATTCATGCGCAACGCCGCAGTCCACTACGGCCAACGGCAGTCCATAAGTATGCGTAAAGACGTTGATTGCTGCACCACCCGCGAGAAAGTTTTCAACCATCTGCCAGGTCACATCCTGCGGGTAAGCCGAGACGCCCGCTTTGGCTGCGCCATGATCACCGGCAAACACCAGCATCTGTGGCGCGCTTAATTTCGGAGCGTCTGTCTGCTGAATGAGACCAATCTGTTGTGCCAATGATTCTAATTGGCCCAATGCCCCCAGCGGTTTTGTTTTGCCGTCAATTTTATTTTGCAGTTGTTGCGCCAATGGGCCTGCTGTGGGTTCAATGTTAAAGCGTTGCATAAATTTCCTGAATTAACCGCGCAAGCTCAGTGGCAAACCGGCAATAGATAATGTCACACGCTCGCAAAGTGCGGCGACATCCTGATTTAAACGGCCCTGCTCATCGGCAAAGCGTCGTGCGAGACGATTCTCTGGCACAACGCCTGATCCGATTTCATTGCTCACCAGCACAATCTCACCTGGCAGCTGGGGCAACACATCTATTAGCGCCTGACGCTCTTCCCAGAATTTAGGGCAAGTTAGTGGCAATCCTGTTTCTAACTGCGCACCACCTTCGCCTTTAAAAAGCAGTGCAGACAGCCAGAGCGTAAGACAATCAACCAGCAGACATCGATCAGGCGCGGCATATTCCTTGAGCGCCTGCGCCAAGTGCACCGGCTCTTCCAATGTGAACCAATGCGCCGGCCGATTGGCACGATGATGTTGCAAGCGTGCAACCATCTCTTCATCTAGCGCTTCTGCTGTTGCAATATAAACAATCTGTAGTCCGGCCTGCTCATATTCTGCAACACGGCTTTCTGCCAGACGGCTTTTGCCACTTCGGGCGCCACCAAGAATTAATTCACGCATGACGGCTCTCCTGCAGAATCTGGTCGATCTTATGCCAATCCAGACTTTGTTCGACAGCATCCGCCAGACGGTTCAAGTCAGCTTCTCTGCGCGCCACAAAATCAATGGTCTGCGCATCCGCACAGCCGGCCCATGCCAGAAGCGCACTTAAAGCGTCTGGCTGATCAAAGACACCATGGCAATAGGTGCCAGCGACTTGATCATCATTCGAACGAGCGCCATCGCTGCGACCATCTTCTAGCGCCATTAGCGGACGACTCAGATCTACGCCTTTGCTAACCCCGAGATGAATCTCGTATCCGCTGATTGCAGGCGAGCCCGATAGACACAAATGGCCGCGCACGTTTCTGAGCTGCTTCTCGGATTCAAGCGTTGTTTCTATATCCAGCCAACCCAATCCGGGCGAAGAGCCTGGCGTCCCTTCAAGCCCTTGTGGATCATGTAATTGCCGACCCAACATCTGAAAGCCGCCGCAAATGCCGAGCAACTTTCCGCCATAGCGCAAGTGCCGCTCGATGGCCTTATCCCACCCCTGTGAACACAACCACGCTAGATCTGCACGTACAGCTTTGGAGCCGGGGAGCACAATCAGATCAGCCGGTGGAATTGGCTGATTCGGGCCAATCCATTGGAAATCAACCTCGGGGTGCAATCGTAACGGATCCAGATCATTGTGGTTAGAGACCCGCGGATAAGCCGGTGCAATAACTTTTAAGCGCGTTGTAGCATCAGTCACCTGGCCACCGGCAATAGCGTCTTCTGCATCCAGAAACAGGCCATGCAAATAAGGCAGCACACCCAAAACCGGTTTGCCGGTCCGGTCTTCCAGCCAACGCAATCCGGATTCCAGAAGTCCGATGTCACCACGAAAACGATTGATCACGAAGCCTTTGACGCGCGCCTGTTCCGAAGGCGACAGCAAATCAAGCGTGCCCACCAGATGGGCAAAGACACCGCCCCGATCAATATCGGCCACCAGAATAACCGGGCAATCAACAGCCTCGGCGAAGCCCATGTTAGCGATATCCCGATCCCGAAGGTTGATTTCAGCCGGAGAACCTGCGCCTTCGACCAGTACGGCCTCGTAACGCTGCGTCAAGCGTTGCCAGGAGTCGAGTACTGCGCCCATCGCCCGTGGCTTATAGGCGTGATAGTCCTTGGCATTCAGATCCGCAGCTACCTTGCCCTGGATAATGACCTGGGCTTGGCGATCTGTCGTTGGTTTAAGCAGAACGGGGTTGAAATCCGTGTGGGGTTCTAATCCGCAGGCGTAAGCCTGCAGTGCCTGGGCGCGGCCGATTTCACCCCCATCTTCGGTGACTGCCGAATTCAGCGCCATATTCTGGGGCTTAAAGGGTGCCACCCGCATGTCGCGGCGCTGCAGAATGCGACACATGGCTGCAACCAGTGTTGATTTTCCGGCATCGGAAGTGGTGCCCTGAACCATCAGGGAAGCGCATGACATGTGGATAAATCCTGTCGGTAAAAAAGAGGCACCCTTAACCGTAGTTTAAGCGCCTTATTCGTTTATTATCCCATGCCTGACAGGTATTTACGGCCTCATGAATCCATACGACGCACCCACCGACCACCCGTTTTCCGAGGCTGCCCGCGATGCGGTCTATCAGGCAATTTTCTCCAGACGGGATGTGCGCAGCCAATTCCTACCGGATGCACTGCCGGATGAGGTGCTTGGCCGATTATTGATGGCGGCTCATCATGCCCCGTCTGTAGGCTTTATGCAGCCCTGGAACTTTCTGCTCATCCGCTCTGCTGAAACCAAAGCAAAAGTTCAAACACTATTTCGCAAAGCAAACGATGAAGCGCGAACCCAATTTGCCGGTGACCGTAAAGATCTTTATAGCCGACTCAAGCTGGAAGGCATTCTCGATGCACCCGTTAATCTCTGTATTACTTGTGACCGTGAGCGTACCGGCCAAACTATTTTAGGCCGTACGCACATCAAAGAAATGGATCTATACAGCACCGTATGCGCCGTTCAGAATCTCTGGCTGGCCGCACGTGCTGAAGGGATTGGTGTCGGCTGGGTCAGCATCTTTCACCAGCATGAATTACAAGAAGCGCTTGGCATTCCTGAAAACATCGTTCCGATCGCCTACTTGTGCCTCGGCTACGTAAGCGAGTTTCTTGATAAACCGGAGCTCGAAAAAGCAGGCTGGCTTTCTCGCTTACCCCTTGAAGATCTTGTGTTTCACGAAACCTGGGGGCAGACCGGCGATGGCCAGGACCCACTGGCGCCACACTATCAAGCACTAAGAAAACGCTATGGCTATGCTTGAACACGGTGGCCGACTCCGGGCAGCTGCTCAACACTATGGCATCGCACTCGACCAGTGGATAGATTTGTCCACCGGGATCAGTCCTTGGCCCTATCCGATACCAGAAATTCCAACTACTGCCTGGCACCGCTTACCAGAACCAGATGATGAATTGAATGCGGTCGCTGCCGACTATTATGGGAACACGCAGCTGCTCGCTACCTCAGGTAGCCAGCCTGCCATTCAGGCACTGCCTCATCTATTCGAATCTACTCGAATTGCGATTGTCGGACCAACGTATAACGAACACATCGCTGCGTGGGAGTTCTCCGACCACGAAATTCTGATTACCAGTACGCTGACGGCAGCGCTGGAGTCTGCAGCCCCTATTGTTTTGCTATGTAACCCGAACAACCCGACAGCAACACACCATCAGCCTGAGGAACTGCTTGCCGCTGCGCATCAGTTGAGCCAGCGTCAGGGCTGGTTGATCGTTGACGAAGCCTACGGCGATCCCTACCCCGAGTTGAGCGTGACCAATCTTGCAGGCAGCTCTTGCGCACCCAATCTCATCACCCTGCGCTCTCTCGGTAAATTTTTCGGATTAGCGGGTGCGCGCGTCGGCTTTGCATTCGGTGCAACATCATTGTTGAACCGACTGGCAGATAAACTCGGCCCGTGGACGATCAGCGGTCCATCGCGATTTGTAGCGCAAAAGGCTTTGACCGATACAGTTTGGCAAGCCAACCAGGTCGCATACATCCGCGATGCAGGCATACGCCTTAAACAGTTAATTGCCCGCACTGTGGCGCCAGAGACATCGGTAAAATCCACAGGCCTATTCAGTACGTTACATACTCGTCACGCAGAAGCGCTTTTCGAGCACCTGGCAGTTCACGGCATTCTGGTTCGTCTTTTCCGCGAAGCATCACTCATCCGCATTGGCATTGCTGCAGACCATGAATGGAAACGACTAGAGAATGTTCTGCAAACGTGGCACAACACAATACAACAGAGAGCAACATGAAAAACGAACAAGATAACGGTCGTAATGAACGGCACGAACAGCGCATGGTGCGCAAAAAAGACATTGTTGACGAAAAGATTGCTTCGGCCCAGATAGAAAAAGGCTTATTACTGATTCATACGGGCAACGGCAAAGGAAAATCATCCTCTGCCTTTGGCGTGCTGGCCCGTGCGATTGGCCATGGCTTTAACTGCGCAGTGATCCAGTTCGTTAAAAGCCGATCCGATTCCGGTGAAGAGGCGCTCTTTCAGAAATTCCCAGAGCAGGTTTCATGGCAGGTGATGGGTGAAGGCTTTACCTGGGAAACACAAGACCGCGAGCGTGATAAACGTGCCGCTGAAGCTGCCTGGGCAGAAGCCTGCAAAAAACTCGCTGATCCGGCGATTGATCTGGTGATTCTTGACGAGTTTACCTACGCCTTTAAATTTGGCTGGCTGGAAATTGAACCCGTGATTGAAACGCTCCGCCGACGCCCCGTCATGCAACACGTCATTATTACCGGTCGCGCTGCACCGCCCGCACTCGTTGACGCTGCCGATACGGTAACCGAAATGGGCATGGTGAAACATGCCTTCCAGCAGGGCATTAAAGCCATGCCGGGTGTTGAGTACTAAACCGAACGCCATGATGACCCAGACATTGCAGTGCCCGGCATTATTGATTGCTGCACCCGCTTCCGGCCAGGGCAAGACTATGGTCACTGCGGCTTTAGCCCGCTTACATCATCGCCAGGGGCGTCGTGTCAAAGTATTCAAATGCGGGCCTGATTTTCTAGATCCTCAGATTCATGCAGTCGCCAGTGAAGCACCCTGTGAAAACCTCGACTTCCGCATGGGCGGCGAAGCTGATGTTGCCTGGCGATTGGCACGCGCAGCACAAGAGAATGATGTCATTCTCATTGAAGGCGTTATGGGATTGTTTGATGGCGATCCGTCGGCAGCTGACCTTGCCCGGCGTTATAACCTGCCGATTCTCGTTGTTATTGACGGCAGCGCCATGGCCAAATCATTTGGTGCTATCGCGCTCGGCATGAAGACCTATCAACCCGACACACGGGTTGTGGGTGCGCTTGCCAACTGCGTCGGTAGCGCTTATCACGCACAGCTACTTGAAGAAAGTCTGCCCGAGGGCGTCGCCTGGTTTGGCGCACTTCCACGCCATGCAGACTCGGCCTTGCCAGAACGACATCTTGGCTTGCTGCCAGCTGCCGAAATCGAGAACCTCGCACAACGTATTAATCAGTTGGCTGATCGCATGGCTGAAACAGCAGCGGCACAATTGCCACCGCCCGCGTCCTTTCCTGCAGCCATTGCCCCCCAACTCACGCCAAGCCTAAAAGGCAAAAAAGTTGCCATCGCACAGGATGCTGCATTTTGTTTCGCATACCCGGCCAATCTGGAATGCCTTAAAGCATTAGGTGCCGAGCTCGTTTTTTTCTCCCCGCTGCATGATGCAGCACTGCCAGATTGCGATGCGGTCTGGTTGCCCGGTGGCTACCCCGAACTACACAGCGATACCCTGGCCGCCAATCGCTCAATGATTAATTCGCTGCAGCAGCATATCGACGCAGGAAAACCGATGCTTGCCGAATGTGGGGGCATGATCGCGCTGGCTTCCACCCTCGTCGATACCGATGGTCAATCACACCCCCTCACCGGAATTCTGCCGGGCGTTGTTATGATGCAGAAGAAGCTGGCAGCGCTAGGCATGCAATCCCTCGCGGAACCAACAGGCAATCTGGGCGGGCATACCTTCCATTACTCCACATTTGAATGCCCATTAACCCCTGTAGCGCACACCATTGATGCTCACCAGCGGCAAAGCGAAGCGGTCTATCGGGTCAATCGACTTACCGCCACCTATTTTCATGCTTATTTCCCAAGCGCCCCGGCTACCGTGGCCGCCCTATTGAGCTGATGATTTATTCCAGCTTATCCGCTATTGCACTGATGATTCTTTGCGCGTGCGCTCTTGATCGGATCTTTGGCGAAGCTACCCGCTTTCATCCGCTGGTTGGATTCGGCATGCTGGTGCGCAGAATTGAGCAACGTTTTAACCAAAGCAATCTCACCGCCATTCAGTTGAATCAAGCCGGGCTGCTCTGTTGGCTCATGCTCGTACTCATACCTAGTGCGGCTGTAATCATGCTGATGCTTACAGCAGATCCACTAATTCAACTCTTTGCTGGCACGCTCATTCTTTATATTGCAATCGGTGGACGCTCCCTGCAGGAACATGCCTCCCGTGTCGACGAGGACTTGAAATTAGGCAACCTGTCCGACGCACGCACCCATGTTAGCTGGCTGGTTTCACGTGAGACGCGCCAACTTGATGAAACAGACATCAGCAAAGCTTGTATCGAATCCGTACTGGAAAACGGCAATGATGCGCTTTTCGCGCCTATCTTCTGGTTCTGCATGCTCGGCCCGGCCGGGGCCGTACTTTACCGACTAGCCAACACGCTGGATGCGATGTGGGGCTATCGCACACCACGCTATCTACATTTTGGCCGTGCGGCAGCGAAAATTGACGATGCGCTCAACTATCTACCCGCCCGCCTTACGGCACTGAGTTATGCCGTTGTCGGCCGAACCAAGTCCGCCCTATCTTGCTGGAGAACCCAGGCACCTGGCTGGGATAGCCCGAATGCAGGGCCAGTCATGGCTGCAGGGGCTGGTGCATTAGATATTCAACTAGGCGGCGCTGCTGATTATGATGGTGCAACAGAAGCGAGGCCTCTACTCGGTTTAGGAGACAAACCGGTCCCTCGAGACATAGGCCGTGCACAGCTGCTGGTACGCCGCGCACAGTGGCTTTGGTTAACCGCCATTGCAGCAAGTGCCCTGATTGCTCGAATCCTCTAAACTAGTCCGATGAACTTAACTAAGCGCCTTAAAAATCAACTGCTGCCTATCCTGATGGCCGCTTGCTCGCTCACTGCCTATGCTGCACCAGTCACGGTTAAGGACGACACAGGTCTTACTGTTACGTTGCCTACGCCAGCAAGCCGCATCGTCACGCTGTCACCCTCTGTTGTTGAAGTGACTTACGCGGCAGGGGCAGGCGACAAGATTGTGGCCACAGTTGAATACAGTGACTATCCCGCATCTGCATTAAAAATTCCACGTGTTGGCGGACACTCGAAGATCGATCTCGAGGCGGTCATTGCCGCCAAACCAGATCTGGTAATCGCCTGGCAGTCTGGGAATTCACCCTCTGCCATCGAAAAAATCCGGCAACTAGGCATTCCGGTCTACATATCTCAACCACACAAGATGGTTGATATTCCCGGTGAAATTGAGCGCATCGGTACGCTGGCCGGCACTACCCACATCGCGAAAAAGGCCGCGCAGGATTTCCGTACACGCTATAACACCCTCGCTAACAAGTACCGGAATAGATCACCGGTAACGGTCTTTTACCAAGTTTGGCAAAACCCCCTTATCACTATTGGGGGCCAGCAGATTATGTCTGACGCGGTATCGCTCTGCCAGGGTCAAAACATATTTGCCGACCTGAAGCCGCTTGCCCCTAGGGTAAGTTTCGAAGCTGTGATCGCCGCAAATCCGGAAGCCATTATTACGTCCGGAATGGCAGATCAGAATCCTGAAATGCTCGATACCTGGAAAAAATGGCCTAACCTCACGGCAACCCAACGTAATAATTTTTTCTTCGTTCAATCTGATCTGATGAATCGTAGCGGTCCGCGCATTCTGGACGGAACACAAATCCTCTGTGATGCATTGCAGACGGCACGTAATCGGCGACCGACTGCAAGGAATAAACCGTGACAAGCCCTCGGCGAGAACTTTATGCGTTTCTCGAAGCGGTGCGTTTTTTTACTCGCATACCGGTTTCCAATCGCATCCCGCATTCGGCTGAAGGGCTGAATGATGCGACACGCTACCTCCCCGCAGTTGGCATACTAGTCGGCCTTTGCAGCGCTGCAGCTTACAGCATTAGCACGCTCATTTTGCCTCAGATGGTGTGCGTGCTCATTGCCATGGCCACGAGCGTTTACATCACGGGTGCCTTTCATGAAGACGGTCTCTCCGACATGGCCGATGGCCTGGGTGGCGGATGGGAAAAATTACGCATTCTTGAGATCATGAAAGACTCGCGTGTCGGCAACTATGGCGTTATGGCCATCACTTTTGCGTTACTCTCAAAATTTGTTTTACTGAGCAACTTCAGTACAGGCTGGATTCCACTGTTGCTTATAGCTGGGCATAGCTTCTCGCGCTACTGCGCCGTACTGATCATGGCCGGCATGAATTACGTTCGCGAAGATGCCTCAAGTAAAGCAAAGCCCTTAGCAAGACAACTGTCACGCAATTCATTACTCGTAGCCTCTGGTTTCGGCATTACCCCCCTCCTATTGCTACCAATTTCCGCTACGCTCACCGGCGCTACCCTTGCTCTGCTGGCCACCGTTTGGCTGGGTCGCAAATTACAAAAATGGCTAGGTGGTTATACGGGTGACTGCCTAGGTGCCACTCAACAAATATCGGAACTCGCGTTCTACCTCGGTGCACTGGCCATCATTGGCGCTTAGCCTAGCAAAATCACCCAGGAACAAACCAACGCTGCATCTGACCTTCACCATCAGGGCTTTCTATTTGCAGCAACGGATGTCCGTAGAGACGCGTTAGATTTTCGGCAGTTAATACGGCAGCCGCTGATCCATAAAGCCATTCGCCCTCACCAAAAAGCAGCAGCGCCGAATCGCAGAATCGATAGGCCAATCCAGGCTCATGCAACACCATGAGCACGCTGACGCGTTCACGCTTCGTTTTGCTTTGCATTAGGCTCAACACTTCGATTTGGTGGTTGAGATCGAGGTGCGCCAATGGCTCATCCATAAAATACAGCGTTGGATTCTGCGTCAGTATCGTTGCTACAGCTACCCGCTGACGCTCGCCACCGGAAAGAGTTAGCACATCACGATCAACGAAATCGGCCATCCCTACTGAATCAAGGGACGCCAATGCCAACGCACGATCTTCAGCCGATTCCCATGCCCATCTATTCAAGTGCGGATGCCGGCCTGAAATTACCGTTTCCAGCACAGTCGCACTGAACTGATCCTGTTGTTTTTGCGCCAACCAGCCACGCCAACAGGCTGATGCGCGGGCACCCCAATCCTGATAACTCTTGCCCCCGAGCAATACCTCACCGCTCATCTGTCCTCGCGGCAAACCCGCCAAGTTCGAAAGCAATGTCGACTTGCCGACGCCATTTCTGCCAAGAATCGCTAGCATTTCGCCCGGGTAGATCTCAAACCCCAAAGAATTACAAACCTGCACCTGACCGACCTGCAGATCTACGTTGTCCACTTTGAAGATGGCCTTCAAAGCATCTACAGAACTAGTATGGCGTATCGTCATTGATAACGCGTCCGGTTAAGCAGATACAAGAAGACCGGCACACCAATCAGTGCTGTCACGACGCCTACAGGCAGCTGTTGAGGTGCAATCAGAATGCGCGCCAGGGCATCAGCTAGCACTAAAAATATACCGCCTGCCAGCATAGACGTTGGCAGCAGAACCCGTTGGTCATTCCCCACCATCATTCGGGTTAGGTGAGGAATCACCAACCCGACAAACCCTACCGATCCTGCTGTCGTCACCGATACAGCCGTTGCCATAGAGGCCAGTAAATAAACTGCGATACGCACAAAGGTTACGGATACACCAAGCGCCTTGGCCGTATCGTTACCCCGAATCAGCACATTCAGGTCACGTGCGAGCGGCGCGGTTAACAATCCGACACCAACCACGCCAATCAGTGCATACACCGGATTCACACCCTGCGAGAAGTCACCCATCAACCAGAACAACATCCCCCGCAAACGTTCTTCAGGTGCAATCGACAGCAAGAGGGTAATCACGGCGCCACAACCCGCAGCCACCATCACCCCTGTCAGCAATAAACGGGTCTGAGTCCAACTGCCATCACCATGCGCAAGCCCAAATACAATCAGAATAGCAAGTAGGGCACCCGCAAATGCAAAGCCATTCAACCCGGCAACACCAAGGCCGAAGAAAATTGCCAGCAACGCACCTACCCCCGCACCCCCAGAAATACCCAGAATGTATGGATCGGCTAGTGGATTGCGCAACAACACTTGCATCAACGCGCCAGCTAATGCAAGCAGCCCACCGCAGGCAAACGCGGCCAACGTACGCGGCAAACGCAAATCACGAATCACGCTCGATGCCGGTGCTGCTGGATCAAACAATCCGGCCATCACATCCGCGAAAGACATTTTGACGCTGCCCACCGACAACCCGATGGTAATGGCTCCCAGCGCTAGCAGCGAGAGAGCCGTTACAACCAAAAGCAATCGGTAGCGAGTAGTCATACGTGCATTCTATCGATTATCAAAACGCAACCCGACAAATACATTAGAACCAGGCGTCCTATAGTTCTGAACCGTCTGGTATTGCTTATCAAAGATATTGTTTAAACGTGCAAAAAACGATACATCCTTGTATAGCTTAACGTTGCCATACAGGTTGAATAATGCGTAACCTCCGAGGGTGACATTTGGGTTTGTTGTCGATGTTGATGCCGGATTTGTCTGCTGACTTCCCTGCGCCTGCATCTGCCCCCCTAGTTTCCAATCACTGACTGCTTTCTCAATAGTTAGGCTACCAAAAGCCTGTGGATGATACGCAAGTACTTTGTTGCCACCTGGGTTCGTTCTAACGTTGAACGAATCTGCATTAACTGCATTTTGGTAATCTACGCTTCCCATCACATTTAAACCCAAAATATTGCCGTCATAGGAAGTCGTAATACCTTGGATCACTGATCTACCCACATTGATGTAACTAGAACCTGTACTGTTGTAATTCACTAAGTTTGTGATGTTGTTATAGTAGTAAATTACGCCTGCACTGTGGACACCATCGTTATAGCGCAATCCAGCTTCCGTATTTTCAGAACGCGTTGGCACCAAGTTAGGATTACCGGTATAAGAGTTTGGCGCACCCGTTCCTGGATAATAAAGTTGATTAAACGTAGGCGCTTGGAATCCAGTACCCCAAGACGCCGTTCCACGCACTGTTGGCACAATGAAGTAGCCATACCCCAGCGAAGTTGTCGTGGCATTTCCAAACTGACTGTTGTCATCATTACGTAGATTTGCCTGAAGCAAATGGTCACCGATTTCCGCATTCCACCCCCCCTGAACTGTATTGATATTTCTACTATTCACGTTATAGGCTGTCGTAGAATTAACTGCCTGATTTAGAAATTCATAGGCGAGCATGGCATTGCCAATCGGCAGTTTGATGTCGTTCTGCCACTGTGCTTGTTTTTGTGTCGTATTAAACGAAGTTTGCTTATTGTTGGCGTACCAGCTGCGTGAGTTATCTTGGGATGAACCAAAACGAATAAGGCTTGTCCATTCATCTAGCACTTTGTTTTTAGTGAATGCAGAGAGAACATTTAAAGATTCAAAGCTCGTGGCTGGTCCTGTAGCAAGGCCATTTGCAGCACTTGTGCTGGTGAACCCATTTTGACCGCTACCGTATAGAGTCTTGATGCCCAACTCTTGACCTGGAGCAATGGTGTACACCAAGTTAGCCGATGCATTCGTGTTTGTATAGGATGCAGGTTGCTTATTGTAAGGACTATTAATCAGCGTCGGAAAACTTACGGAATGTGTGCTACCTCCATATACGCTGTAACTCAACCCGCTTTCAGAGCCTTCAACGCCTATATTTTCAGAAGTTGTGCCATAAGTCCCATAACCGGCATCCGCATAAAACTTGGTCGGACCTTCACCCTTACGAGTAAACAGCTGCACAACACCACCAATTGCATCCGAACCATATGAGGATGACGTTGGGCCTCGTACTACTTCCATACGCCCAATCTGCGGCATTGGGATATAGGCCCAGGGTGGTGCACCGGTTGTTGCCGAATTCAGTCGCAACCCGTCAACCAAAAGAATCGTTTGGGCATTGGTTCCACCGCGAATTTGAACGGTAGTATTCGTGCCTAGCCCACCATTAGATCTCACCGTAACGCCTGGGGTATTCGCCAGCACATCTGAGATTGGTTCAGCAGGGTTGTAGTCACGAATCTGCTCCTGATCGACAACCGTAACGTCCGAAATCAACTTGTTGTAGCGCGTTGGAATACGCGTTGCTGTAACAACAATAGGATCTGCAATATCCGTCGTTTGCGAAAAATTTTCTTGCTCTTGCGCCACCGCAGACACGGTCAATAACGTTATGGCACACGCCACCAGCGAGCGAGCAACGCTCGGCTTTTGGATATAAGACATGAGAGCTCCTGGCACACGCGTGCCAACCATCTGAACGAGCGTCCCCGCAGGTTCAAGACAACTTAAATACTGAAAGGAGTGCTCCGACGGCCAGAAAATGGCAATCCGAAGCTGCTCACCCGCAGCGCTTGGTTTCCAAAAGGCCGGTCTCCGGGCTCGCGCCGGGCAGGACATTCCTGCCGAACGTACCGCCTTCCCAGATCAGAAGATCCAGTGGCTTGTGGTACGACATAGCGCTTACCGTTGCGGGGGCAGCACCGGGATGGCATTTGCATGCGTCACCGGTTTCCCGTTTCACCCCGAGGCAGTTTCACTGCAGCGGGGCACCGTTCGGAAGATCCTGAGCATTCGCCCAAGATTGGCGCGGATTCTAACATCAAAACCGCAATTGCTTGAAAAACATCAAGTTAGTACAAATAGAGTTGACCCTATCGCCTTGGCGTCCTATAGTCGCGCCATGGATAGCAATCTCTCTCTGCTGGATCAAAAGCTCTCTCAACTCATCGCACTGCTCGACCAAAGTCGTGAGCAGAACGTGCAATTACGTGCCCGCCTGGAATCTGCGGAAGCGCGTTCTAATGAGCTTGAGACACAAATGAATACGGCGCGTAACAAGCTCGAGCAGGTTGTTGCCCGCCTGCCGGAATCGGTGAACCTGTCATGACGACCCCGAATCACCTCGATATCACGCTCTTCGGACGCGAATACCGTCTGGCTTGCCCACCGGAACAACAGGCGGCATTACTGAAAGCGGTTGCGCTCGTTGACGGCAAGATGCAGGAAGTTGCAGGCAAAGGGCGGCAAATTTCTGCCGAACGCGCGGCCATTATGGCTGCCGTAACCCTGGCCCATGAACTTCTACAGGCTCAGAACGGTAATGCAGCCCCAGTAGGCAGCGTTGACACGGCTGAAAGCCAGCGTAAAGTGGACGCCATGGTGCAGCGTGCTGAAGCGGCTATCGAAACCCATCTGAACGCGCTGTTCTAATTTTCTATGCCCCTTGCGGCGTTGGTGATGCCCAGCGTTGCTTGAACCAATGCTTATAGCAATGGTCGAAGGCACTTAATGCTGCTGTTGTGATTGCCCCTTGCGGGTGAACCTGATGCGGCACGCCGTCGGCCTCACTGAACCCAGGTTCAGAGTCACCTAGGTATTGCTACGTTCGCGAGGGGCGCCCTCATCCATTTGCTTCTGAATCGCATGCTGGCCTGCCAGCAAGTGCGCGCGCATGGCGGCTTCGGCGCCTTCGGCGTCCCGATCCAGCATGGCAGCTAGGATCAGGCGGTGCTCGGCCAATGAGGAATCGAGGCGGCCGACCCGGGACAATGAATTCAAACGCGAGAGCTTTAGCACCTTACGTAGATCATTAATGATCTGGATGAGCCAGCGATTACCGGCCTGTTCCTGCACGATCCGGTGGAACTCCTGATTGACCTCAAAAAACTGACGGATTTCATTCGCCGCAGCCGCTACTTCCAGTTCATCATGACATTGCTGCAACCGGGTGGCCGCGGCATCGTCCAGTTTGCGGGTGGCTTCATAGGCGCAACGCCCTTCCAGCATGGCCAGCACTGGGTAAATCTCGGCGGCATCTCCCCGGGAAATCTCGGCGACATAACAACCGCGCCGTGGTTTTAGCGTTACCAAACCCTCGGCGGCCAACACTTTCAGCGCTTCACGCAGTGGCGTCCGAGAGATCCCATAACGCACCACCAAAGCCTGTTCATCGATCCATTCCCCCGGCTGCAGGACGTGATCGAAAATCTCTTCGCGGAGCCGATCAGCGACCTCCTGATAAAGCGCTGAAGAAACAATGGGTTGCCGAGCGCTGCGCGGGGTCTTTTTTGGGGATTTCGGGGATGTTGCGCCCATAATTATGAATAACGTATGATTCGGTTTGATATATGTGGTTTGCTCTCAGCAGTCTGCCACAGTTTGCTGCTTTCTACTCGAAGTAGCATTTCCCGCGAAGCAAGGGTCGCGCGATTGTCTGCGCGACATGTTGCACCGCAACCGTTAAGAATTTCGTCGTGAGGTTTGCCATGAGCCATTCGAACAAAGCTACCCCTGAGGCCATTGAAGCCTGGAAAAAGGCCGCTGCCAAACAATCGCCCGAAGGCGATCTGAGCCGCCTCGACTGGCACACGCCGGAAGGCCTGACGGTCAAGCCGCTATATACCCAACAGGATGTCGACGGTCTGCAATACGCTGACACGCTCCCGGGCTTTGCCCCCTTCCTGCGTGGTCCGCAGCCAACGATGTACGCCGTTAAGCCGTGGACGATCCGTCAGTACGCCGGCTTCTCGACCGCTGAAGCGTCTAACGCTTTCTACCGCAAGGCATTGGCTGCCGGCGGCCAGGGTGTCTCCGTTGCTTTTGATCTGGCAACACACCGTGGTTACGATTCGGATAACGCCCGCGTGGTTGGTGACGTTGGCAAGGCTGGCGTGGCGATTGACTCCGTTGAAGACATGAAGATCCTCTTCGACCAGATTCCACTCGACAAGATTTCGGTCTCGATGACCATGAATGGCGCGGTATTACCGATTCTGGCTGGCTATATTGTGGCCGCCGAAGAACAAGGTGTTTCGCAAGACAAACTGTCCGGCACGATCCAGAACGATATCCTTAAAGAGTTCATGGTTCGTAACACCTATATTTATCCGCCAACGCCGTCGATGAAGATCATTTCGGACATCTTCGGTTACACCGCGCAACACATGCCGAAGTTCAACTCGATTTCGATCTCGGGTTATCACATTCAGGAAGCCGGCGCGAACCAGGCGATTGAGCTGGCGTTTACGCTGGCCGATGGTCGCGAATATGTGCGCACCGGTATTGCCTCGGGTCTGGACGTTGATGCCTTCGCCGGCCGTCTGTCGTTCTTCTGGGCCGTAGGCATGAACTTCTATCTGGAAATTGCCAAGATGCGTGCTGCACGCCTGCTCTGGCACCGGATCATGTCGGAATTCAACCCGAAGAGCGCCAAATCGCTGATGCTGCGTACCCACTCGCAGACCTCGGGCTGGTCGCTGACCGAGCAAGACCCATACAACAACGTGGTGCGTACCACCATTGAAGCCATGGCAGCGGTTTTCGGCGGCACGCAGTCGCTGCATACCAATGCGCTGGACGAAGCCATCGCGCTACCGACCGAGTTCTCGGCTCGTATCGCTCGCAACACGCAGCTGATCATCCAGGAAGAAACCCACATCACTAACGTGATCGATCCGTGGGCCGGTTCCTACATGATGGAAAAGCTCACCCAGGATATGGCTGACAAGGCCTGGAGCATCATCGAAGAAATCGAAGCCATGGGTGGCATGACCAAGGCTGTGGAATCGGGCTGGGCCAAGATGCAGGTCGAAACCTGTGCCGCGGACAAGCAAGCCCGCATCGACTCCGGCAAGGACGTCATCGTTGGCGTTAACAAGTACAAGCTGGCCAAGGAAGATGCCATCGATATCCTTGATATCGATAACCACGCCGTACGCGAATCCCAGGTGGCCCGTCTGCAGAAGATTCGCGCCACGCGTGATAGTGCCGCTGTTGATGCCGCACTGAATGCGCTGACCGAAAGTGCCAAATCCGGCCAGGGCAATCTGCTTGATCTTGCGGTGAAGGCTGTGCGTCTGCGCGCTACCGTAGGCGAAATATCGGATGCGCTGGAAAAGGTCTTTGGCCGTTTCCGCGCCAATAACCAAACGATTTCTGGTGTGTACGGAGGCGTTGTGCAAGGTCAGGAAAGCTGGGAAGAGATCAAGCAGGACATCGAGAAGTTTGTTCTGGAACAAGGTCGTCGTCCGCGCATCATGATTGCCAAACTGGGTCAGGATGGCCACGACCGTGGCGCCAAGGTGGTTGCTACTGCCTTCGCCGATCTGGGCTTCGACATCGATATGGGCCCACTCTTCCAGACACCGGAAGAAGCTGCGCGCCAGGCCATTGAAAACGATGTGCACGCCATTGGCGTTTCATCGCTGGCTGCCGGCCACAAGACCCTGCTGCCAACCCTGGTCAATGCACTCAAGGCACAGGGTTCGGACGACATCATCGTCTTTGCTGGTGGCGTGATCCCGGCTCAAGACTACGACACGCTCTATAAAGCTGGCGCCAAGGCTATCTTTGGCCCAGGCACGCGCATTGAAGATTCGGCCCGCACTGTGCTGACCGAAATCCGCAAGGCGCTTGCCAAGTAATCCGCGTTTGATTTAGCCGGCATGAACGCAATGAGCCCCGAAGAAGTCACAACGCTAACCGAAGCCGATCAGGCTTTGGTAGCGGGCGTGCTCGCCGGGGAGCGTCGTGCGCTGGCCAAATCCATCACGCTGATCGAATCAACGCGGGATGACCACCTGCTGCGCGCGCAACAGGTGCTGAATGCGCTACTGCCTAAAACAGGCAACGCCATTCGCATCGGCATCTCCGGTGTGCCGGGTGCCGGCAAATCGACCTTCATCGAAGCGCTCGGCATATGGTTGATCCAGAAGGGCCACAAGCTGGCTGTACTGGCGGTTGACCCATCTTCCAGCGTTTCCGGTGGCTCGATTCTGGGTGACAAAACCCGGATGGAACAGCTGTCGGTACGCGAAGAGGCCTTCATCCGTCCTAGCCCATCATCGGGCTCGCTCGGTGGTGTTGCTGAAAAAACCCGCGAGGCCATGCTGCTCTGTGAAGCCTCTGGCTACGATGTGATCATTGTCGAAACGGTGGGCGTGGGTCAATCAGAAACTACCGTTGCCGGCATGGTCGATATGTTCTGTCTGCTGCAGCTACCGAATGCCGGTGACGATCTGCAAGCGATCAAGAAGGGCATCGTCGAGATTGCCGACCTGGTGGTTATCAACAAGGCAGATATCGATCCCCGTGCCGCTGCCGTCACTGCCGCTCAGTGGAAAAACGCGCTAGGTATGCTGCGCCCAACCAGCCCGAACTGGCAACCGCCCGTTATCGCGCTGAGCGCACTCCACCATGACGGCATCGAAAAATTCTGGGAAGCTATTGAAAAATACCGCACCGCGCTGGTGCCTACCGGCGAATTTGCCGAACGGCGCCGCCATCAGGCACAAGCCTGGATGTGGAGTCTGATCGATTCGGGTCTGCGCCGTGCGTTTCATGCCAACCCCGCTGTGCTCGCCAACCTGCCTGGCATCAAGCAGGCCGTGGCTGAAGCTCGCCAGACGCCTGCCTCGGCAGCACGTCAATTGCTCAGTGCTTTTACCAACGCAAGAGTTGGTACAACTCTTGCTCAAACATCGCCTATGACCCCGGGTCTAGGCAGCTAATTCCGGATATCACCAAAGGAGTCCCACTATGCACGACATCATCCATCAGCTCGAACAGAAGCGCGAACAGGCGCGTCTGGGCGGCGGTCAGAAGCGCATCGATGCGCAACACGCCAAGGGCAAACTGACAGCCCGCGAGCGTATCGAACTATTCCTGGATCCGGAATCCTTCGAAGAGTGGGATATGTTCAAAGAACACCGCTGCACCGATTTTGGCATGGAGAAGCAATCGCTGCCGGGCGATGGCGTAGTTACCGGTTACGGTACCGTCAACGGCCGTCTGGTGTTTGTGTTCTCGCAGGACTTCACCGTGCTGGGCGGTTCGCTGTCTGAAACGCACGCCGAGAAGATCTGCAAGATCATGGACCAAGCCATGAAGGTTGGCGCACCGGTCATCGGTCTGAACGACTCGGGCGGCGCCCGTATTCAGGAAGGCGTTGCCGCACTGGGTGGCTATGCCGATGTATTCCAGCGCAATGTGATGGCCTCGGGCGTTGTGCCACAGATCTCCATGATCATGGGGCCCTGTGCCGGTGGTGCGGTCTACTCGCCATCGATGACTGACTTCATTTTCATGGTCAAAGACAGTTCGTACATGTTCGTGACCGGCCCTGAAGTCGTTAAGACCGTGACGCATGAAGAAGTAACTGCCGAAGAGCTGGGCGGCGCAGTCACGCACACCAGCAAATCGGGCGTTGCTGATCTGGCCTTTGAGAACGACGTCGAAGCACTCATGATGCTACGCCGTCTGATCAACTTCCTGCCATCAAACAACAAAGAAAAACCGCCCGTACAACCGACGCTGGATAGCGCCGACCGTCTGGATCATTCGCTCGACACCCTGGTGCCGGCCAACCCGAACCAGCCGTACGACATGAAGGAACTGATCATCAAGACTGTCGATGACTGCGACTTCTTCGAAATTCAACCGGATTACGCCAAGAACATCATCATCGGTTTTGGCCGCATGGAAGGCCGTACCGTCGGTATCGTGGCTAACCAGCCACTGGTACTGGCCGGCTGCCTGGACATCAAATCCTCCATCAAGGCTGCCCGCTTTGTCCGTTTCTGTGATGCCTTCAATATTCCCGTCGTCACCTTTGTCGACGTACCGGGCTTCATGCCGGGCACATCGCAGGAATATGGCGGCATCATCAAGCACGGCGCCAAGCTGCTCTACGCCTACGCCGAATGTACCGTGCCTAAGGTGACTGTGATTACCCGTAAAGCCTACGGCGGTGCTTACGATGTGATGAGCTCGAAGCACCTGCGTGGCGACGTCAACTTTGCCTGGCCATCAGCAGAAATCGCCGTGATGGGTCCGAAGGGCGCCGTGGAAATTATTTTCCGCGAAGAAAAGAACAACCCAGCCAAGCTGGCTGAACGCGAAGCCGAATACAAGACCAAGTTTGCCAACCCGTTTGTGGCTGGTGCACGTGGCTTTATCGACGACGTCATCATGCCGAACGAAACCCGCAAGCGCATCTGCCGCTCGCTGGCCATGCTCAAAGACAAAGACATTACTAATCCGTGGCGCAAGCACGGCAACATTCCGCTTTGATCGCCCCGGGAGATAAAAACATGTTCAAGAAAATCCTGATTGCCAACCGCGGTGAAATCGCCTGCCGCGTTATCAAAACTGCTCGCAAGATGGGCATCAAAACCGTTGCCGTCTATTCGGAAGCCGATGCCTCGGCCCGTCACGTAGAACTGGCCGATGAAGCGGTCTGTATCGGTCCGGCTGCGTCCAAGGAGTCCTATCTCGTTATTGAAAAGATCATCGCTGCCTGTAAACAGACTGGCGCTGAGGCTGTTCACCCGGGTTACGGTTTTCTATCGGAAAACGCCGACTTCTGTCGTCAGCTCGAAGCTAACGGCATCGTCTTCATTGGTCCTAAGGTGCTCGCCCTGGAATCGATGGGCGACAAGATTGCCTCCAAGAAGCTAGCGAACGAAGCCAAGGTCAACACCATTCCGGGTTACAACGACCCGATCGGCACGCCGGAAGAAGCGGTTGAAATCGCTAAGGGTATCGGTTACCCGGTGATGATTAAGGCCTCGGCCGGCGGCGGCGGCAAGGGTCTGCGCGTTGCCTTCGACGACAAGGAAGCCTACGAAGGTTTTGCTTCGTGCAAGAACGAAGCCAAGAACGCCTTCGGTGATGACCGCGTCTTTATCGAAAAGTTTGTTGAAGAACCACGTCACATCGAGATCCAGGTACTGGGCGATGCACACGGCAATATCGTCTACCTGAACGAGCGTGACTGTTCGATTCAGCGTCGTCACCAGAAGGTCATTGAAGAAGCACCGTCGCCCTTCATCGATCCAGCGACCCGTAAAGCCATGGGCGAGCAGGCGGTGGCACTGGCCAAGGCAGTGCAGTATCAGTCAGCCGGTACGGTTGAATTTGTGGTGGGCAAGGACAAGTCCTTCTACTTCCTCGAAATGAACACCCGTCTGCAGGTAGAGCACCCAGTTACCGAACTGATCACTGGCCTCGACCTCGTTGAACAGATGATTCGTGTGGCCGCCGGTGAAAAACTGGCCTTTGGTCAATCGGATGTACAGCTTAACGGCTGGTCGATGGAATGTCGTATCAACGCAGAAGATCCGTTCCGCGGCTTCCTGCCATCCACCGGTCGTCTGGTGAAGTTTGCACCGCCACAAGAAGTGCCAGGCCAAGTGCGTGTGGATACCGGCGTTTATGACGGTGGCGAAATCTCGATGTTCTACGACTCGATGATTGCCAAGCTGATCGTTCATGCCGCAACCCGCGAACAGGCCATTGAGCGTATGCGCGATGCCCTGAACAGCTTTGTGATCCGCGGTATTTCTTCGAATATTCCGTTCCAGTCAGCCCTGATGCAGCACCCGCGCTTCCAGGCTGGTAACTTCACAACGGCTTTCATCACCGAGGAATACCCGAAGGGCTTTGATGCCAGCGATGTACCGCACGACGATCCAGCACTGCTGATCAGCGTTGCTGCATTCGTGCATCGCACCTACATCGATCGTGCTGCGCGTGTGACGGGTCAACTGCCTGGCCACGAGCTCAAGGTAGGCGACGAATGGGTGGTGCTGCGTGACGGTGTGCCTCATAGCGTTACCGTAGAAGCTGCCGAAGGCGGTTACGATGTCACCTACGCTGGCGAAACTTTCAAGCTGCGCTCTGACTGGAAACTAGGCCAAGCCCTGTTCGAAGGCACCGTGAATGGCGAGCCCTTCACCATGCAGTTGGAACGCCGCAAACTGGCTTACCGTCTGTTCCATTGGGGCACCCAGGTTGACCTAACCGTGCTGCGCGCCCGCGCTGCCCAACTGCTCGGCCTGATGCCAGAGAAACAGGCACCGGACATGTCCAAGTTCCTGCTCTCACCAATGCCAGGTCTACTGCGTGAAGTAGCCGTAACCGTTGGCCAGGAAGTCAAAGCCGGTGAAAAGCTTGCCGTCATTGAAGCCATGAAGATGGAAAACATCCTCAAGGCCGAACAGGACGGTAAAGTGAAGAAGGTCTCGGCAGCTGCCGGTGAATCCTTATCGGTGGATCAGATCATTATCGAATTCGAGTGATCCGAATCTGCTTCAATAAAAAACCCGGCCTAGGCCGGGTTTTTTATTGGCGGCGAAAGAAGCGCAATTAACCGGCCAGCTTAGCAAAGGCATCAATCACTTCCTGTGGTGCCTGTACCAGCTCGATAAGCACGCCTTCGCCGGCGATCGGAAACTCGTCATTCGCCTTAGGGTGCATAAAAGTAATGTCATAACCAGCGGCACCCTTGCGGATGCCGCCCGGCGCGAAGCGGACACCGCTGTTGGTTAGCCACTCTACTGCCACTGGCAAGTGATCAACCCACAGACCGATGTGATTGAGCGGCGTCGCGTGAACGGCTGGCTTTTTTTCCGGGTCCAGCGGTTGCATCAGATCAACTTCCACCTTGAACGGGCCTTTGCCCATGGCGGTGATATCTTCATCAACGTTCTCACGCTCGGAAACAAAGTTGCCGGTAATTTCCAGACCCAGCATATCAACCCACAGGGTGCGCAGCTTTTCTTTCGAAGGGCCACCAATGGCGATCTGTTGCACACCTAGAATTTTGAATGGACGCGTCATAGTGTCACTCCTTATAATCAAACAGGTTGGCGCTGGCTATAGCGATACATCACAATGCCAGCAAGAATCATGGGCAGGCTGAGCCATTGCCCCATCGACAGGTTGCCAAACAGCAACCCGAGAAAATCATCCGGTTCACGCCCAAATTCGGCAACAAAACGGGCAACACCATAACCCATCAGAAAGACAGCAGAAACTGCCGCACGCGGGCGCGGCTTCGAGGCATACCACCAGAGCAGCGCAAAAAGCAGCAGGCCTTCACAGGCAAACTGGTAGAGCTGTGATGGATGACGCGGCAAGTAATCGGTACGCGGAAAGATCATCGCCCAGGGCATATCGGTTACCCGACCCACGAGCTCACCATTAATAAAGTTGCCCATGCGGCCAGCGGCCAGGCCTAGCGGGACTAATGGCGCAATAAAGTCGGTAACTTCAAAGAAACTTCGCCCATGCTTTTTACCGTACAGCCACATCGCCAGCAATACGCCCAGCAAACCACCGTGGAAAGACATGCCGCCCTGCCAGAGCGCCAGAATTTCCAGCGGATGTCCCAAAAAGTAGACGGGCTTGTAAAACAGCACATAGCCTAGGCGACCGCCTAAAACAACGCCGAGCGCGCCGTAGAAAAGCAAATCATCGATGGCCTGATTATTCCAGCCTTCTGCCGGCAGCCGTTTGGCATGCACTCGCCCGAGCACGACAAACAGCACAAACGCCAGCAGATACATCAATCCGTACCAATGTACAGACAATGGACCAATGCTGATGGCAACCGGGTCAAACTGGGGGTGAATCAGGGGTGACATAAAATCCTGCAAGATACACAGCAACCTAGGACGGCAGACTAACGAGTCTCCACGAAAAGGCGTCTGTGGCGATAGAATGTTGAAATTATAGGCCACCACGCATTGGCTGGGTTGGCTTGCCCTGTTTGTTCCCAAAGGATTTGTTATGCCGCAATACCGCTCCCGTACCTCGACCCATGGCCGCAACATGGCTGGCGCCCGCTCACTCTGGCGCGCTACCGGCATGAAAGATGGCGACTTCGGCAAACCGATTATCGCTGTGGTGAATTCCTTTACCCAGTTTGTACCGGGCCACGTGCATCTTAAAGATCTGGGTCAGCTGGTTGCGCGCGAAATTGAAGCGGCAGGTGGCGTTGCCAAAGAGTTCAACACCATTGCGGTGGATGACGGTATTGCCATGGGCCACGGCGGCATGCTGTATTCGCTCCCGTCGCGCGAACTGA
Source organism: uncultured Pseudomonadota bacterium (assembly GCA_903870055.1). Lineage (GTDB taxonomy): Bacteria > Pseudomonadota > Gammaproteobacteria > Burkholderiales > Rhodocyclaceae > Fluviibacter. The sequence continues at coordinate 1,713 of CAIQBG010000025.1, read as the reverse complement.
TCGCCGACTCGGTGGAATACATGGCGAACGCTCACTGTGCCGATGCGCTGGTGTGTATCTCCAACTGTGACAAGATCACCCCGGGGATGCTGATGGCCGCGCTGCGGCTGAACATCCCGGCAATTTTTGTCTCGGGTGGTCCGATGGAAGCCGGCAAGGTAAAAATTGGTGGTAAGGTGATTTCGCTGGATCTGGTAGATGCCATGGTTAAAGCGGCCGATTCGAAGTGCTCTGATGAAGAAGTCGAAGCCGTAGAGCGTTCGGCTTGCCCGACCTGCGGTTCCTGCTCTGGCATGTTTACCGCTAACTCGATGAACTGCCTAACCGAAGCGCTGGGTCTGTCTTTGCCTGGCAACGGTACACTGGTTGCTACGCATGCCGACCGCAAGGCGTTGTTCCTGGGCGCGGGTCAACGCATCGTCGAGCTTTGCAAGCGCTACTACGAACAGGATGATGCTTCCGTACTGCCGCGCAACGTAGCCAACAAGAAGGCTTTTGAAAACGCGATGGCGCTCGACGTGTCCATGGGTGGCTCCACTAATACCGTGCTGCATATTCTGGCAGCCGCACAGGAAGCCGGGGTGGATTTCACCATGCAGGACATTGACCGCATTTCCCGCCATGTGCCGTGCCTATGCAAAGTGGCACCAATGACAGACAAGTACCACATCGAAGATGTGCATCGTGCCGGCGGCATTCTTGGTCTTCTGGCCGAACTGGATCGCGCCGGTGTAATTCATCGCGATACTCCAACGGTGCACGCCCCAACGCTGGGCGCAGCGATGGATCAATATGACATCACGCGCAGCACTGACGAACGCGTACACACCCTTTTCCGTGCTTCTCCGGGCGGCATCCCAACGCAAACCGCTTTCTCTCAAGATCGTCGCTACGACGAACTGGATACCGATCGGGAACAGGGCTGCATCCGTGACCGTGCTCACGCTTATTCACAAGATGGTGGCCTAGCTGTGCTTCACGGCAATATCGCACTGAACGGCTGCATCGTTAAAACCGCCGGCGTGGATGAGTCTATTCTGCAGTTCACCGGTAAAGCCCGCGTTTACGAAAGTCAGGAAGATGCAGTTGCAGGCATTCTGTCTGGTGAAGTCGTTGAAAACGATGTGGTGGTGATTCGCTATGAGGGCCCGCAAGGCGGCCCGGGCATGCAGGAGATGCTTTATCCGACGTCGTATCTGAAGTCGCGCGGCCTGGGCAAAGCCTGTGCCTTACTAACGGATGGTCGTTTTTCCGGCGGTACTTCGGGCCTATCGATCGGCCATGTATCCCCCGAAGCGGCAGATGGTGGCCTGATTGGCCTCGTAGAAACCGGCGACACGATTGAAATCGACATCCCTAATCGCCGCATTCATCTGGACGTCAACGAAGACGACCTGGCCGCCCGCCAAGCAGCGATGGAAGCACGTGGTGCGAAAGCCTGGCAGCCGGTAGCGCGTGAGCGTGTGGTATCGCAGGCACTGAAGGCCTATGCCCTATTTGCGACTTCAGCAGATCGTGGTGCCGTACGGGACATCAGCCAGGTGACACGCAAAGGCTAATTTTCCGAGCCCATGACCCGTCCTGAAATACGTTGACGGTTTAAGTAGCAAAGAACGCCTGATGCACCGCATCGGGCGTTTTGTATTTTAGGCTCAAATGTAGTCGTTTCTGATTGTAGATCTGGACAGATTCATCCACCATCTTCTTGGCTTC
>CAIQBG010000024.1 GCA_903870055.1 uncultured Pseudomonadota bacterium | reverse complement strand
TCTCGCATACTGACATGCTCTGCCTGCCATAACTCTACGCGAATGCGCTCATCTGTCTGAAGTTGCTGATATTTCCTATTTCCCATGCAAAACACCTTACCTTATTGGTCAAGTGTTGCTCTTCAGACTTGAAACCGCCCCGTTAAAACGGCAAGGCCTATAATCGAACAGTTATCAGCAAGTTATTTAGAGGCGCACCATGAATCTGGAAAAAGTTGTTTTTGGTTTTTTTATCTTACTGGCCGCAACACTCAACTTCGGGTTTTTCATTGGTGACATTGCACGACCAGAGCTTCACCATGTTTATGAGCTCTTCGCGGCGATAGTCGTCAACCTGATTGCCACGACACTCAAATTCGGTGATCGCACCCAGATTGGCGCCATTCATCTCGCCACCAGCCTGGTTGCCGATCTACAGCTAATAGCAGCAGCCATTACGTGGGGTGTCGCTGTCCATGTTCTCCAAGTCGGGATGACCCCGGAAATCACCGCCAGCGTGGTCTCGCTTTCGGGCGGCGCACTCTTCGCCAACGTTGTCTCTGTCATTCTGCTCATAGCAGAAACCCTGATGATGCGCCGTTAATGACCCGCCTGTTGGTATAACGGATAGTGACCGATGAGCATCGTTAACGACAGCGTGCTTTTCCTCGTGCTGCGCCGCATGCGCACGCCGCTGATCGTGATGATTCTGATTTATGCGATCTCGATCTTCGGGCTCGTGCTCATCCCGGGCATCGATGCTGCCGGTGTATCGACAGCGCCGATGTCCTTTTTTGATGCTTTTTATTTCATCAGTTATACAGCCACCACAATTGGCTTTGGTGAAATCCCCAATGCCTTTTCCTATGGTCAGCGCTTCTGGGTAACGGTCTGCATTTACCTTACGGTAATCGGCTGGACTTATTCCATTCTCAGTATTCTAGGTTTGCTCAAGGATGATGCCCTACAACGCGCGCTGGCTCGTGGCCGCTTTCAGCGTAAGGTCAAAAATCTTTCCGAACCCTTCTGCATCATTTGCGGGCTAGGTGAAACGGGTGCACTTATCGCCCAAACACTCGACCAGGTACAAATGCGATTTGTGGTTCTGGATACCCGGGCAGAACCTTTGCAAGAACTCGAACTGGGCGATTATCAGGCAGATGTACCGGCTTTAAATGCCGATGCTCAATTGCCCAGTACCTTACTGCTTGCCGGACTGAGGCGCCCGCAGTGCAAAGCCGTTCTAGCAGTCACCAATAGTGATGAGGCTAATCTCGCTATCGCAATGACTGTCCGTCTGTTGAATCCGGGCATACCGATTATTGCCCGCGCCGAGCACGCCGCTACCGCTGCCAACATGAATTCATTTGACACCAATTTTGTGGTTGACCCCTATGCGCTCTATGCGCGCCGGCTCGGCTTGGCCATGCGTAGCCCGCCGAGCTACCAGCTAGTGGAATGCCTGACCCGTGTACCCGGCAGCGCTATTCCGGAGCTACATCAACCACCAATCGGCAAATGGATCATCTGTGGTTACGGCCACTTCGGGCGCGCTATCGTCCAGCATCTGGATAGCATGGGGCTGCACGACAATATCCGGATTATTGATCCGAGATCCACCAGCCCCGATGACCACCTGAGCATCATCAGTTCCGGCACCGATGCCAACCCTCTGATCGATGCTGGCATCAAAGAGGCCGTAGGACTCGTTGCCGCTTCCGACAACGACATCAATAACCTATCCATAGCCATCACTGCACGTGAACTTAACCCTGACCTATTCATTGTCATGCGTCAGAGCACCTCGGGCAATTCAATGCTGTTTGAGGCGTTTGATGCCAACCTCACCATGGTTACTACACACACGGTGGCGCATGCATGCCTGAGTTTCCTAACGACACCCATGCTCTCGCGTTTTATCCGGGAAATCGAAAAGCAGTCCTCGGACTGGGCTGAATCAGCTCTGGCAGCACTCCTCCCTATTTGCGCTGGCCGCGTCCCCTTCGTCTGGACCACCCGGATCAACCACATTAAAACACCAGCTTTAACGCAGGTGTTACAGCACACTGATCTATCCATCCCGCTTTCGGCATTGATGACCTCTAATCGTAACCGTACCCAGCCGCTCAAAGCGCTCCCGCTCATGATGGAACGCGCGGGCAAGATCATTCTGCGACCGGATGCAGATTTTCCGCTCCATGCGGGCGACAAAATCATCTGGGCAGGCTCACGTGAAGCCTGGAATGAGCAGAAGCTAACAACAAACTATAGCAACGCGCTGAACTATGTGCTTACCGGTAAATCGGGCGCCGATAGTTGGCTCGGCAAGTTATTTAACACATGAAGCAGCTGACGACGCTTATGGCGATTGCGGCAACACTAATGAGTGGCTGCGCTTCATACAGTGGTGCCGGACTCAAACCGGGCATTGCCACCGTAAGTGATGTCGAAGACACTATGGGCACTCCTGCGCTTAGCTGGAAGAACAGCCAGGGACAGATTGTGCAATTGTCTTATCCACGGGGTCCTGCTGGCTGGGTCAGCTTCATGGCCTACTTTGATGACACGGCCCATCTGTCCCGAATCACCCAGGTGCTAGACCTCAAGCATTTCACAGAAATCAAAGTGGGTGACACGCAGGAACAGGTGCTCAGAATTCTTGGCCCCTACCGCGATACCTACCGGTTTCCGCAGAAGAACTCGCTGGACTGGAACTGGGGCTGGTGTGATTCAAGCCTGCTGCGTATGGCTTTTACCGTCAGCTTTGACCAGGATACCCTGCTGGTTAAAACCACCGAGATATGGCCCGACCCCTTCTACCAGCGTGGCGGTATGTACTCAACGTATTGCGAACCCTGGACAGGGGATGGCTCCTTCGAGAATCCCTAGTTAGTCTTTGAAGGCTTTAGGATGTGGGGCATTAAGTGATGGCGTTAACAATTGGCCCCGTAATGATCCATGCGCTGATCTCGTCAACACCACAAACCATGCGCTTATGAGAATGACAAACAAAAATACCGCCGTCCACTGAAACATCGGCAACCCTGTGAGCACAGCCAGCAGACTTGTACCAGTCACACAGGTTCCAATAGGAAAGGTAAACGACCACCAGGTTAACGCAAAACCCATCTGCTTGTGTCTAGCGCGAATCGTGAGCAATAGCGCAATTGGTAGCCATAACCAGATAAAGCCCCACATGGGCACACCATAGGCAAGCGCAAAAGTCTTGAAACCTGTAGCGAATGGCTCATCAATAGCAGTAATAGCTGCTCTGCCTAGGGCACAGGCCGCCGTAATCGATTGCCCCACTGGCCCCAAAACAATCCACAACGTAGGCACCCGTGTTGAACCGGACGACCCGAAATGGGCTAATCGACTCCAGATCATCGTAATGATGATCAACGACGCTACCAAACTCATGCCAAACATGGCGTAACAAATCAACAACAAGCTTTCGCGAAATGGGCCTGCTTCCATGTAGGGCACGAGAAGCGCGCCGCCGGTTGCTGAAACCATGGGTGGCACGACGGGCATGAGCCAACCACCAAAGGCAGCATCGCTGCTGACACTGAGTTGAGTGAAAAGTCGATAGGGCACTGCCACTGCTGTGATAAATCCTAAGATCGATCCAATAAGCCAAAGCACTGAGTCAATAGCAATGGCCGTTGATTGCCCGACATAATGCGAACCAATGAGGAGCGTTGCTGTGCCGACGGTCATGAGGGCCATCGGCGGCGCGCCAAAAAACTGGATTAAAATCGGGTCGCGGGCAATTGCAGTAAATGTGCCGGGTTGCCGGATCCAATGAATGGGGATCACTACCAGCATCACCGCTAATAGAATCACTGCCAGCATCCAGGCTGCCGATGATATATAAAACAACCCTGGAAACTGAACAGGTAATGTCGCCCCGGCAATGGCAATAATGCCTGTGCCCATCACAGAAGCAAACCAATTGGGTCCAAGTACAACGCGTCCATTTATCGGTGACGATAGCGTCGCCGACAAACGACTTAATAGATTAAAGGATTGAAATTCGTCTTGCACAGCATCGCTCTTGATATGCGATTCATTTGAGTGCTCGTTCATAGATCTTTTCATTCCCGGTGAGTGACGCACCAATGGAAAAGGCTACCCGTAGGTAGCCTTTTCCATTGGTGTTCCTGGTGGGCGGTACTGGGATCGAACCAGTGACCTCTTCCGTGTGAAGGAAGCCTTCTACCGCTGAATATAACCGCCCAACGAAGCGCGGATTCTAGACAAATAGTCGATCCAGGTCAATGTCAGGCTGCGATGTGTCATTGTGAACCGGTAGAATATCGCTTTTACACGTTTACCGGATTGACACATGGTTCGCACCCGCTTCGCACCGTCGCCCACAGGTTTTCTGCACATTGGTGGCGCCCGTACCGCCTTATTCTCCTGGGCCTTTGCCCGCCACCACCAGGGGCAGTTTGTGCTGCGTATCGAAGATACCGATCTCGCACGCTCAACACCGGAAGCCGTGCAGGCCATTCTGGACGGCATGAACTGGCTGGGTCTGAACCATGACGAAGGTCCTTTCTATCAAACCCAGCGTATGGATCGCTACAAGGCCGTTATTCAGCAAATGCTGGAAGCCGGCACTGCCTATCCCTGCTACACCTCAACCGCCGAACTGGAAACCCTTCGTGCTGAACAGACAGCGCGTGGTGATAAGCCCCGTTACGATGGCCGCTGGCGCCCGGAACCGGGAAAAGATCTCCCTGCCCTGCCTGTAGGTATTAACCCGGTGATCCGTTTCCGCAATCCCGTTGATGGTGTTGTGGCCTGGGATGATCTGGTTAAGGGTCGTATTGAAATCAGCAATAGCGAAATGGACGATCTGATCATCGCCCGTGCTGATGGCACCCCTACCTACAATTTCTGTGTAGTCGTTGATGACTGGGATATGGGGATTACCCAGGTGATTCGCGGTGATGATCACGTCAACAACACGCCGCGCCAGATCAACATACTAAACGCACTAGGCGCACCCGTACCTCAATACGCGCACCTATCCATGATTCTGGGCGATGACGGCCAGAAGCTCTCCAAGCGTCACGGTGCTGTATCGGTGATGCAATACGATGACGAGGGCTATCTACCGGAAGCCGTTATCAACTACCTAGCCCGTCTTGGCTGGTCTCATGGTGATGACGAGGTATTCAGCCGTGAGCAGTTCGTCGAATGGTTTGACCTGAACCACATCACACCATCGGCAGCGCAATTCAACACACAGAAGCTGAACTGGCTCAACGCCCATTACATCAAGCAAGCCGATGAACCGCGTCTAGCGGCCGACGTCCGTCGACGTCTTGCATTGCGGAACGCAAAAGACACTGCCACGCCAAGCGTAGAAAGCATTGTTGCGTTGTACAAGGATCGCGCCCAGACCCTGGTTGAATTGACGGATGCAGTTGAGCAACTCCAGGGACATCCAACGCCCACCGCAGAACTTAAAGCACAGCATCTCACAGAAAAAACGCGCCCCATACTTGCAGCATTCAGAGATGAGCTATCGAACGTAGCGTGGGACATTCCCTCCATCTCGGCGGCTCTTAAAGCCACCCTGGCGGCACACAATGCCAAGATGCCTGCATTGGCCATGCCGATGCGACTGGCACTCGTTGGACAGACTCAAACACCCTCAGTCGATGCATTGATTGCTCTCTTTCCCAAGGATGAAGTGCTGCGCCGCATCGATACCTTGCTTGCATGCGGTAACTAAATCAGTAGCTTGCAAAGCTTCGCGAGATAACTTCGAAAAAGCTTTGCAATCCTGCCGATTTATAGGTATAGTTTCGCCCTGTTCCTGCTGTACCGCGATCTTCGGGGGTATAGCTCAGCTGGGAGAGCGCTTGCATGGCATGCAAGAGGTCTGCGGTTCGATCCCGCATACCTCCACCAGTCGAAGTATGGCAAGAACAAGACGTTAGTTGTATCGACGTCCCCATCGTCTAGAGGCCTAGGACACCGCCCTTTCACGGCGATAACCGGGGTTCGAATCCCCGTGGGGACGCCAAGATTTGCGCGGAAGTAGCTCAGTTGGTTAGAGTACCGGCCTGTCACGCCGGGGGTCGCGGGTTCGAGCCCCGTCTTCCGCGCCAAATCGAAATGTAGCCTCTAGAAACGTCACGCCATCAAACCGCCTTACGGCGGTTTTTTGTTTTCCGGGACAGGAAAACTCTTGCACCGCCACATCAGCTGGACGCCGCGTCCGGCGCGGGTTTGAGCCTATTTGTGCTATCATACTGATTCTAATAATTAATTAGTTCGACTACCGCACACAAGTGCTCGTTGAACCACTCAATCGCCCTATGCTGCTGCGCGCCATTCTCACTGCCGTACTACTCGGAGCTTCGGTCACCCCAGTGATGACCCTGGCTGCGGATCAGTCGACGGGAGTGGTGGCACCGGATAAATCACCGATCGGCTGGACGCGCGCAGTCAATACGCGCCCGGGCCGCGAAGCCCCCGATCTACTTGAACGTCTGCGCGATGGTTTTGGCATGCCAGACCTGAACAATGAGTTGGTGCTGAAGTATCAGAATTACTATATCCAGCACCCGGGCGCCATGCGCCGCCTACTAGATAATGGCCGCCGCTACGCCTACTTCGTGCTCGAGGAACTGGAGCGCCGTGGCATGCCTAGCGAATTGGCACTGCTGCCCATGGTGGAAAGTAGCTACAACCCGAAAGCACTGTCACCTGCCCGCGCTGCCGGCCTCTGGCAGTTCATACCTTCCACAGGCAAAAGCTACGGCCTGAGCCAATCGTGGTGGGAGGATAACCGCCGCGACGTTGTCTCATCGACTGGTGCCGCCCTCGACTACCTTTCCTATCTGTACAGCCTGATGGGCGACTGGCATCTGGCCCTGGCCTCTTACAACTGGGGCGAAGGCTCCGTAGGACGCGCAGTTGCAAAGAATCAGGCTCAAGGTCAGGCAACGGGCTACGATGACCTGCGCATGCCTGCGGAAACCAAGAACTACGTGCCTCGACTCCAGGCAATCAAGAATATCCTGCGCGATCCACAACTGGTTGCACAGATGAATCTGCCGGTTTTGCCAAACCGGCCGTACTTCGAATCAGTTGCCCTTTACGGCAAACATATCGATCTGGATACCGTAGCCAAGCTGGCCAACATTAGCGTTGATGAGGTCAAGGCACTGAACCCTGAACACTCCCGGCCAGTCATGAAGGTTGAGACCATCAACCTACCCAAAGACCGCGTGCCACAGTTTAAGTCTAATCTGAATGCCTATCAGGAATCGGATAAGCCGCTATCCCGCTGGGGAAGCTATACCGTTCAACCTGGTGAGAAACCTGATCGCATTGCCGGCAAATTCAATATGTCCCTGGCTCAGCTACAGGAAGCTAATGGGATTTCGATGAAATCCCTCGGTAAGCCGGGTCAACCGCTACTGGTACTCAAAGACAGCGCTACTGAATCAACACCGGCCGCTTCATCGTTGACTGAGCTCAACGAAAACACACCCGTTAATGTTGCCGAAACCGCTGACAAGCCTACAGGCAAAAACAGTGCTGCCCTTACCCAATCCGCGGCCAACAAAACAGCGACGCCCGTAAGCAGCAAAGACGATAAAGCAGCCAAAACAGCTAAGACCGATAAAACCGACAAGAGCACAAAAGCAGCAAAGTCTGACAAAACCACCGCTAAGTCGAGCAGCACCGCCAAATCGCCTGCCAAGTCCACTTCAGACCCGAAGCCTGCGGCCGCCAAATCCAGTAGCAAAAGCACTGCCAAATCCGGCAACAATAAAAGCAAGTAGTTTTGCTGCCATATTACGGCTTGGTGCGTTTAGCTGAGCACCGGTACAGAAGCGAGCAGCGCCCGGGTGTAAGCATGTTGCGGGTTTTTCAATAATTGCTCGGTGTTGCCAGCCTCTACCACCCTGCCCGACTGCATGACCAAAACCCGGTCCGCCAGGTAACGCACAACGCCAAAGTTATGTGTAATAAATAGATAGGCAATGCCTGTTTCTGCCTGTAGCTTCTGCAAGAGATTAAGTATCTGCGCCTGAACAGAAACATCCAATGCCGAGGTCGGTTCATCGCAAATCAGTACTTTAGGCGAAACAGCCAGGGCACGCGCAATCGCAATCCGCTGGCGCTGCCCACCCGAAAACTCATGCGGGAATCGATTCAGCGCTTCTGGCGGTAACCCGACCCGATCAAGTAACCGGATCAACGCATTATTATCGTAGTCTGTTGCAGACAGCCCCAACGCACGCGGACCTTCGGAGAGAATCTGACGGATGCGCTGTCGTGGATCCAGCGAGGCAAAAGGATCCTGGAACACCATTTGCACATCACGCCGCCAACCTTTGGCCGGCCTGATGCCGCGGCCAACGATCTCTTTTCCATCAAGGATCACTTGACCTGACTCACTCTCGATCAGACGCAAGATGGCGCGTGCAGTGGTCGTTTTACCGCAACCGGATTCACCGACGATTGCCAACGTCTCACCAGGGCGCAGATCAAAACTGATGGCATCTACCACCGGGCTGCTTGGCAAAGCTTCAGCACGATGCCATAGCTGCCTTAAACGATACAGAAGTCCCTTGGATGCAGATTCATAGCGAACACTCAGATCAACGACCTGTAATACAGGTGGTGACCCTGTGCTTTGTGTGCTTGCTGATAAAGGCTCTCCCGCATCAACCGGCGCGGTTGAATCATCCCCTACCCGCCAGCACAATGCGTGATGCTGTTCATGCGGCGTCTCAGCGCCCGGCAAAAAAACCCAGGGTGGGGACTCTTCCAAACAATGCGGTTCACGTATCGCACAGCGTGGTTCAAAGCGACAAGTCATCGGCCAGCTACCCAGTGGTGGCACGCGCCCCGCTAATTGGGTCAAGGCCTTTCCCGGGATAGCCTTTTCCGGCAGTGAGGCTAGTAGCGCTCTGGTATAGGGGTGTGATGGTTGATTCAGCACCTGGGCCACTGGTCCACTTTCTACAATCTGTCCCGCATACATCACGGCTACACGATCTGCCCGTGCTGAAACTACCGCCAGATCATGTGTAATCAACAGCACACCCATCTGACGTTGCTGTTGCAAGTCACGGATCAGATCCAGGATCTGTGCCTGCAGTGTTACATCCAGGGCTGTCGTTGGCTCATCGGCCAGCAATATGTCCGGGTCACCAGCTAATGCCATAGCAATCATGGCACGTTGTTTCATACCACCTGAAAGTTCGAAGGGGTAAGCGGCGGCTGCCCTTGCAGGATCGGGCAAGCCGACTTGATCGAGCAGTGCCAGCACCTCTGCATCACCAGCAGCAGTCGTTAGCCCACGATGCAACCGTAGCACTTCGTTAATCTGTTCACCAATCCGCATCACCGGATTAAGGCTGGTAGCTGGCTCCTGAAAAATCATGGCCATGCGGCGACCACGAATCTGGCGCATACGATCTTCGGAGACACGTAACAAATCCTCCGAACGCACACCAGACTCTGAGCTTTCCAGCAACACATGCCCGGATTGAAACCTGGCTTGCTGTGGCAATAGCCGCATGAGTGCCAGTGCCGTTAAGGACTTTCCACAGCCTGACTCCCCCAGTAGCGCCAGTGTTTCACCAGCATGTAGCTGAAAGCTGATGGCACTCAGGGCGTCCACAATCCTGGGTGATTCACTAACCTCATCCCTTCGGGCGAATCCGAGCGAAAGATTGCGAACCTGTAATAGTGGTTTGCTCATGACTGGCCCTCCGAACGCGGATCAAGGGCATCGCGTACCGCATCGGCTAACAGATTTGCTGCCAGCACCAGAATAACCATAAATAGAAATGCTGCCGTCAGCGACCACCAGACAACCGGGTCGCGTGAAAGCTCCATGCGGGCGTTATTGATCATCAGTCCAAAACTGAACATGGTTGGATCCACGCCGATACCAATGTAGGAAAGCACCGCTTCGGCCAGCACCAGTGAAGAAAACTCCATCACCAGCGTGATCAGAATGATCGGGAATACATTGGGCAACACATGTCTTAACAAAATCTGGCCAGCACCCACACCAAAGGCTCGAGCTGCCTGTACGTAGTCATATTCACGCATCTTGAGGGCTTCGCCACGTAGCAAGCGGGCAATCCCGGTCCAACTAGTCATGCCCAGAATAATGCACAGCGCAAGCAAGCGGATATCGCCCCGCTCCACTGCCGTTGCAAACCATTCCGGGTGGTTATCAATCATGACCTGGATGCTCAGCACCGACGCTGCAATAAGCAGCACACCCGGCACGGCACTCACCGTGGTGTAAATATACTGAATGACATCATCAACCTTGCCGCGGAAGTAACCGGCCGAAAGACCAAGAGCAATCCCTAGTGGTAACGTCACCAGTGTTGGCACCAGACCGATCACCAAGGCGGTTCGTAAACTCTTGAGCACCTGATACAACACATCTTGACCCACCTTGTCTGTACCGAACACATGGAAGTTTGTACTGAGGCCGGTAAACACACCCCCAGTAATAAAAACTACGCCCAAGGTCAGGCCTACCCAGCGCCAGGCAACACGATTGCTTTGTGGGTTACTTGTTAAAACTCGTCGGGCCATGAGGCAACCCAACCATAGCAAGGCAAAGAGCAACGCCCCACCCAATGCGCCAAAGCTAACGCGCTGTAAGACATCCAGCCAGTACGTTGTATCGTTAACCGGCCCTGGGGGAAAGATTGATCCGGCCACTTTAAGTCGTGGCGCCTCACGACGCACCTCAACTGCGCCATCGGGCATACTCACTGTAACCGGCTCCAGGGCGGCGAGGTTTACAGCCAAGGGGGCTGAATACGTTTTCTCATGATTCTTGCGTAGATCCGTTAGGATCAGATCCAGCACCGAATTCACCTCGACGCTATAGCGTACAGAAGCCTCGGGTGTTAGTCGCGGCAAAGGCTCGCGCAGATGGATCGAATCCAGTAACGCAAAACAGGCGGCGATCGCCAGCAAGACTGTAGAGACCACGGCCAGACGCTGCCTAAAAACCTTTTGCCAGACAGCACGCTGCAAAGGTGACCGGACGATGACGACCACTGAGAACAGAAAGAGGACGAAGAGCAACCACAACAGCACGTCTGTTGCCAGCCAGACCCACAAACTCTGACTCAATGTGCTAAACAGTGCATGAATGGTCATGGCGCCCTACTTCAACCGGATCCGAGGATCAACCAGGGTGTACGACAGGTCAGTAAGAATCAACCCGAGCAAATACAAACCAGAACCAAGGAAAACCATGGCGCGCACCACGGCGAAGTCCTGAGCTGCAATGGCATCGATGGTATAGCTCCCCAATCCGGGAATACCGAAGAAGGACTCAATGAGCAGCGAACCCATAAACAAGGTGGGAATGACCACAACCACGCCGGTCAGAATAGGAATCAAGCCATTACGCAGCACATGGCGGAATAGAACCGCTGTATCAGACAAGCCCTTGGCACGCGCTGTACGTACGTAGTCCTTGCCAATCTCTTCCAGAAACAAGGTGCGATACCAACGTGTCGAGCTACCAATGCCGGCAACAACAGCAACAGTCACTGGCAAGATCAGAAAATGCCAGGCAACTAATGGATTGCTTTCGTAGCCAGAAATCGGCACCAATTGCAGCATGCGGGCGAAGATGAATTGCCCACCGATAATAAAGAACAGTGAGGAGATGGACATCAGGCCAACACAAAGCACTACCCCGGTACGATCAAGCCAAGTGCCGCGAAAAAGGACCAGAAACAATGACAGGCTAACAGTCAAACCCAGACCCACCAGAAAGGTAGGGATAGCAATGGCCAACGAAGGCCCCATCCGCTCACGGATCTCTCTGCCGATCTCACGTCCATCTTCACTGCGGCCGAACTCGCCGGCAAACAAGGTGAGTGATTTGCTGTAGAAAATGGTATCGGTGATCTGTGCCACCCCGGCAGATGTCTCGTTCAGGAACAGCGGCTTGTCGTAACCACGTTCGGCTTTCCATTGTTGTATTGCCTCAGGTGTAACGCGCTTCACCCCAAGTTGCATTCGAGCCATATCATCCGGGCTGTTCACCATGAAGAATAGTGCGAAGGTAATCAGATTCACTCCGATCAAAATCGGTATGGCGTATAAAACACGGCGCAGGATATAAGCAAACATCAGCGCTTCCTAACCTGTTTACCAAACGCATCCAGACCAGATCTCACGCGATAAGCATTCAATGCAGGCCAGAGCAGCAGCACCAACCCACCGAGCATAATCAAAAAAGGCCAGCGCAACGGATCGTTCCATTCGGCACGCAGCTGAGCGCGACTGGCAGCATCAATGCGTTGATATTTAATCGTATTACTAGCCACATTATTCAGTTTGAAGTTCTGTAACCAACCTTGGCGCAACACATAAGACTTTGGATAGAAAGAATAAATCCAAGGCGCGTCTTCACGCACGAGGTTCAACATCTGATCAATCACGGCTTGGCGGGATGGACCATTCGGTTGATTCTTCATGATACGGAACAGACGATCGAATTCCGGATTGCTGTAGTTAGCCGTGTTCTCACCACCATGGGCAACCTTGCCCTCCGGGCCATAGAATAAAAAGAAGAAGTTTTCCGGGTCCGGATAATCCGCATTCCAGCCAAGAAAATAAAGCTGAGCACTTCCCTTCCGCAGCTTTTCTTGAAAGCGGTTGAAGTCTGTACTTCTTATCACCAGTTGGACACCCACCTGATTCAACTGGCGGGACATCCAGTCCATTGTTGACTTATCACCCAGACCACCGGAAGTAGTATCTAGGTTGAGCACCAGCGGACTACCTGTTTTGGCGTCACGACCGTCCGGCCACCCGGCCTTGGCCAACAAAGCCTTGGCTTCAGCCAGACTACGACGCTGGGGCGCGCCATCCTTCCATTTATAAACAACAGGGTTGATACCCGCTTCTCCGTCAAGATGACCGAATATCCCCGGCGGCAACGGACCCATGCCGGGTTGCCCTCGTCCATTAAGGAAGATCGAAATAAACTCCTCCTGATCCAGCACGATCGAAAGTGCCTGGCGCAGGAGTTTTGCACGACGTTGTTCTTCTGGTGTCCGACCTCCAACCACAGGATCCAGCATATTGAACCCCATGTAATACACCGAAGTCCTTACTGAAGTTTGAAGTTGAATGCCCTGCGCCGACATTGCCGGAGAGACGTTCACATCACCGTTGATATTGACGCGAACAGCTTGATCAAAACTATCCGACGAGATGCCGGACTCGTCGTAATAGCCTTGAAGAAATTTGTTCCAGTACGGCAGACTTTCCTTCTCTCGGCTGAAAACAATTGAATCGATCAGCGGTAACCGCGCATCACAACTAGTCAGCAAGCCTGCTGCAATATCCTCGGGCTGCCCCTGGCAGGGATAACGCTCATCATGAAAATTCGGATTGCGACTTAGTTCGATACGCGCATTGGGATTGTTATAAACCATCATGAAGGGCCCGGTCCCTACGGGCCATGTATCCAGCTGTACATTGCCGTTACGCAGCGCCGGCTGACTGTAAAACTGATCTACCTCTCTGGGCACGGGCGCAAAAAAATTCATCGCAAGCCAATAGATGAACTGCGGATATTTATCTTCGAGGGTAATTTCCAGTGTTTGATCATCAATTGCAACGGCACCGGGCAGTGGCATCGTATCGAGATCGACCCACGCACCGGGCGCCGAATCAAGGGCTGATTTAATCAGCGCTGATAGCGACTTCAAGCCAAGTATATGCTCGCTCATCATGCCGTATATAGGTGACTGCACGCTCGGATGCGCCAATCGTTTGATCTGGTAAACATAATCATGCGCAGTGAGCAAACGCGATCCGGGCTCAGCGAGCGCCATAGGACCCGAGGGCGTCTGCAGTGCGCGACTCTGGCTTGCATCCAAATTCATATAGCGCGCCGAGCCATCCTCATTAAGACTAAAGGCCGGGTGAGGCTGATAGCGCACATCAGGCCGTAGCTTGAGGCGGTAGACCGACCGCTCTACCTGATCACCAGAGGCAGTTTCCGGAAGCAACCGACCTGCTTTGTCGTAAAGACGAATTTGAGGCATGCCGTCAAGCGTAGACGGTATGAGCTCGTAGGGGCGTTTCAGGTAGTGGTATTGGAGGGGCGGTTCGTAGATCTGAGCAATAAATCCGATTTCGCTATTCGAGTAGGAAATAGCCGGATCCAGGTGCTTGGGTCGTTCGGAAAAGGCACTGTAGAGTCGATTAGCACCCCGCTCAGCCGCCGGATAGGGGTCATTCCACTCGTTACCACAGCCCGTCAACAGCAGTGCGGCACCCAAAAACAGGCATAGACATCGGCAGCACGCAGAAATTGACAAAAAAACCATGTCTGCAAGTCTAACTGATCTGGCCCCGCTTCGAAGTATAATTAGTGCCTTATTCTTTATCCTGTTTTGCCGCTAGGCGGCCTTCGAGGAGTCAACATGGGTTTTCTAGCTGGCAAGCGCATTCTGATCACCGGTCTGCTGTCCAAACATTCTATCGCTTACGGCATTGCCAAGGCTTGTCATCGTGAAGGCGCCACGCTAGCCTTCACGTACCAGAACGAGCGCTTTATCGATCGTGTTACCAAGTTCGCTGACGAATTCGATAGCAAACTGATTTTTCCTCTCGATGTCGGCAACGATACCGAAATCGAAAATCTATTCACCGAGCTCGGCAAACACTGGGATGGCTTGGATGGTCTGGTTCATTCGATTGCATACGCACCAGCCGAAGCCTTGGAAGGCGACTTCCTCGATGGCCTGACTCGTGAAGCCTCGCGCATTGCTCATGACATCTCGGCATACAGCTATGCCGCCCTGGCAAAAGCGGCGCGTCCCTTGTTGTTGAAGGGTAATAACCCTGCGCTTCTAGCCCTGTCCTATCTGGGCGCTGAACGCGTCATGCCAAACTACAACGTCATGGGCATGGCGAAAGCCAGCCTTGAAGCGGCAACCCGTTACATGGCCGTCGCTTTGGGTCCACAAGGCATTCGCGTCAATGCAGTTTCTGCAGGTCCGATCAAAACGCTCGCAGCCTCGGGCATCGGTAACTTCGGCAAGCTGCTGGCGCATAACGCCAAGGTTGCCCCGCTTCGCCGCAACGTGACTACTGACGAAGTCGGCAATGTAGCCGCCTTCCTGCTGTCCGATCTGGCCAGCGGCATGACGGGTGAAATCACCTATGTCGACTCGGGCTTTAACATCACGGCACTTGGGCACGAAGAAGTCTAAACATTCGATTGGCCAAGTAAAAAGCCAGGGTTAATTTCCTGGCTTTTTTTATCGTCTACAATTCAAAGATTATTGCTTCTCAGCTTCTGGTCGCTTGGCAATCTTTACCGGGTGACGATCACGCAAGCCCACCATCAGACTGACCACGTCAGCCTGTTGTACAAAACGCTGATAAGCCATACCAATCTGCGCACGCTTTTCATCACCGAGTGCCGCACCCGATTTAACGGCACTGACCTTGTAAAGCGCATAACCCTCACCGCCCGCCTGACCACCAGTATAGGCCGGCAAGGTTGCAGCATCGACAGCACCCACGAGTTGCACGGCATCCCCCGGCAAACCATTCGGCTGCAGACGGCTCACACTCTTGTTGGCCGACCATTTTAAATCAGCCGGCGTTTTGCCAGCTTTGAGTTCAGCAAGCTTGGCTTCTCCGTCAGCCGTTGCCTTTTCGACAGCTGCTTTACGCGTCAAATAGGTTTTAATATCTGCAGAAACCGCATCAAATGGACGTAAGCCAACTGGTTCGTATTCTGTAACACGCACCGAAACCAGCACATTGGGCGCAACTTCAATCGCCGCACTATTCCGCTTATCTTTGAGGCTACCCGGATTAAAGATGGTTTGCAGTACCTTCGGGTTCGCCAGCAAACCCTGTGCGCCCTGAGCATTGCCACTAATCCAACCGCTCTCTTCCACCTTCAGGTTAAGTGCTTTGGCGACATCTTTATAACTATCCGATTGCTCGTAAACCATATTGCTGAAATTCTCAGACTCTTTGGCAACAACCTTAGGGTCACTCAGCACGACATAAGCCACCTTAACGCGTTCCGGCGTCTGGAACTGCTTGGGGTTGGATTCATAGAACTGTCGAACCGCTTCATCGCTCACGCTGACCGATTTCAGGTAATCACTCGCAGAAATCATGGCAACTGACACATCACGCTCCTGTGATTCAGCCGTAATGATCTGGTTCAGCTGAGTCTTGGAAATCTGTGTGGTTGCAGCCACGCCATTCACCAGCATCTGTTGTGTCAGATCACGACGCAGGTTCTGTTCGAAAGTGGTCGGGTTCATACCCTGTGCACGCAATACTTGTTCGTATTTCGTCGGTGAGAATTTACCGTTTTCCTGGAACGCAGGAATCTGGGCGATCAGCTCACGCAAAATGACATCATTGGCCACCAGCCCCAGGCGCTCCGACTCGACCAGTAGCAAACGCTGCTCGACCAGTTCGTTTAGAACACTCTGACGGAACTCAGGTGACTCGAATAGTTTGGCATCCACCGAGCCTCCCTGACGGCTGCGTATTTGATCTGCGCGCTCACGCATAGCCACATCCAGTTGCTGCATGGTGATTTTGCTGCTGCCCACACGCGCTACTTCGTCTGTCGACGCGGCATCCTTGAAATAGGAATCAATACCCCAGAAGGCAAATGGCAGCGTGATCATGGCGAGCAAGATCTGAACAAATTTACGATGTTTATTAACGAGATCAAACATGGAACAGCCTAAGGTTAGGATTGAGAGCGGATTTTACGACGAGACATGAGCGGGCGGATGAGACTAATAGCGAGAACAATCATCATGACCGGATCAAAGAGGTAATCCCAGAGGTTATCTGAAGCCAGTCCATGCAGTGCGTAAACGGCCAGATCAATACCGAGCAACAGGGTAATCCCCGCTGCATTGCGGCCATGCCAGGCTACCCAGGCAGTCAACCCAAACAGAATAATCCAAGGCTGAAAACCGTAGGCATATGGGTCAAACGGGATAGCGCCAAGCGCCAACACATAGAAACACAGCATTCCCAGGCAGAGGATCAGTCGGCGCTTGAAAGCCAACTCTTCACGTACCCAGAAATTAAAAGCGTCGGGGAAGCCAAGCCAGACAAAAAATATCAGCCAGGTGCCTGGGCTCAGATCATTAATAAAGCCATAAACGTAACGCCACAGTAGCTGATCTGCCAAAGGCACGAACATCACCAGCGACAGCAACATGATAAGCATGCGTGTGCGCACATATGGCAAACGCAGCAAACGCATGAATATACGATCAGGCAACATCATTGTGGTACCGCCGGTACAGTGGGGTTGCCTGGATTATTCAGCCAGGCCTGGGTAAATCGGGCATGTCGAATGCCCTTACGTAACCAGGTATACACAAGGTGTATGGCCCCGGTACGATCCTGAATCAGTGCCGGATAGGAAAATTCATCACGGTCATTCGGGCTTTGTTCTACAACACGTACCAGGGTCCAGGTGCTTCCCTGATCAGTGGAGCGCAACAGAGAGAGTTGGTTACGGTTACCGCCAATCGGGTTTCCGGCCATCAGCAGGCTACCATCGCGTAGCCCGATCATCGCGACCGCAGAATTCGGATTAGGAATGGTTCGAGCCGATCCCGCTTGCCAGCTACGCCCAGCATCATGTGTTTCGCTCCATTGGACCTGGTTTTCGCCGGGTCCGGCATCACGCAGTGCGGCAACGGCATTCTGACCATCCAGCGCAACCACGGCCGGCTGCAATGTGGCCCGCGGCATTGGCATCCGCTCTTTGGCTAGAACACGGCCTTCGGGGTCCAGGCGTAGCCACTCGCCATGCTTGGTCACAAACTCGTGATAAACGGGCAACCCCAGGCTGCCGTCAGATAACCAGGTGCCCGGGTTGCGTACCAGCGTACTCAGATTAAAGAATGGACTGGTCACAATACGTTGTGATGGCTGCCAGAACTTACCGCCGTCCGTGGAGGTGCTGCGGTTAATAGCGCTCCCAGCCCAACCCCCGTAAGAAACACTCACAAAGAATAAATGTAGCCGGCCAGGTTCTGTAACGATCAGGGGATTTCCCAGCTTACGGATATTACGACCCAGTTCTCGTTCAGCTTGCTGTCGCGTCATAATTTCCCGCGCAGGTAACCAGGAGGCATTTGCATGCCAGTCTGCCTGGTATAGGGAGACGTCCGCCGCGCCTTCCCGGCTACCGCCGAACCAGGCCGCGACCAGATGTACCGGCTCCAGATCCTGTTCTGTTCTGTCAACGGGCAAACGCGTACCCGGCAATACTTCTGCCAGGGTTGCAGCATGTGCGGAGGGCGTTGGCCTTGGCAAGTCTGCCCAGGCAAAGCTTGCGGGCAAAGCAGCGGCCTTTGTGGCAGCCAACGCTGCCGTAGCTTGATCAGGTTGCCCAAACTGTGGGCGTTCAGGCAAGGTAGCCGTAAAAATGGCTGCCAACAGCCCCACAGCAAAGACCATCATAGGGAACCAGCGTTTAAGCATGGGCTCCCCGGTTTCGTAAGATTAGACAAGCGGTCATGGGGGCATTTTATCTCAAGGGCGGGTATCATTCAGGCTTTGCTGGCTGAATAACTCATATACATGGATATCCGATTCCAACGCGCTGTCGATAAATATGCAGGTGTGCCCCTGTGCGCCCTCTTTACAGCCTGGGATTGGTGCATCCGTAAACTGGGCCTACGGCGCAAACGTAGCCTTGAGCCAAAACGCATTCTGGTCATCCTGTTGTCCGAAATGGGCAGCCTGGTATTAGCCGAACCGATGTTCCAGCGGATCAAATCACGTTATCCGGGTGCTGAACTCCATGTCATGCTTTTCGCCAAAAACCGCGAAGTGCTGGACCTACTGAATATCGTCCCCAAGCAGAACGTTATTACCCTGAACGATAGCAATCTGAAAGACTTTGCTTCAGACATGTGGGAGGCGCTACAGAAAATGCGCACCCTGCGCTTTGATGTCGTTATCGACTGTGAACTATTTGCCCGGGTCAGCAGTCTTATTGCCTATATGAGTGGCGCACCGGTACTGGTCGGCTTTGAGCCGCATACCCAGGAAGGCCTCTATCGAGGCGGATACCTCACCAATCCGGTGATGTACAACCCATACCGCCATCTTAGCCATCAGCTTCTGAACATGGTTGATGCTATTGATGCAACGTCCTACCCAGCGGGCAAAACGGTACCAACAGACGAAGTCATTGTCCCACCGACCCTGATCTTCAATGACGGCGAGATCACCAACGAAGTCACTAAACTCGAAGCCGATTTCCCGACAGTCGCTGGCAAGCCTCTGGTGCTGATCTATCCTAGCGGCGGCATTCTACCGATTCGTGCCTGGCCGCTGGAAAACTATTACCGTGTTGCCGATCACTTTCTGCAACAGGGTTATGCCGTGGGTGTCATCGGCCTGAAGGGCGACAAGGCCTTTGGCCAGGCCGTACTGAATCATTGCCGCCACCCGATGTGTATTGATCTGACGGGATACACCCGATCTGTCCGTCACCTATTAGCGCTGTTCCATCGGGCTGCTTTACTGGTAACCAATGACGGTGGTCCGGGGCAATTTGCGGCTATGACCCCTATTCCCACGATTATTCTCTTTGGTCCAGAAACGCCGCGTCTGTACCAATCGTGGGCCAAGAACGCCTACTTTTTCCATCAGCCACTGGCCTGTTCGCCTTGTCTAACGGCCTACAACCATCGTATGTCCCCTTGCGATGGTGACAACCAGTGCCTCAAGCAGATCACCCCGGAACAAGTGCTGGCTAAAGCGCACGAACTGCTGGGGCTACCGCCTACAGCACAACCCGTTTCCTTCACACTCGAATCTCGCTGATACGACGTTCGTGAGAGAGTGTTCGATATGCGTGCGCTAATTCAGTCCTTGCAGGCTTTGCCGCTCATCGGCGCCTTGTTCCGGCCGCGCTTTATCAAATTCGGCATCGTTGGCGCCTCGGGTGTTGTGGTCAATCTGGCAGTTCTATATGTCGGGCAGGAATACCTCTTCACTGAAGTGGCCCAACAAACCCTCCGGTTAAATCTGTCACTAGCCCTGGCAATTTTTGTCGCAACAATTAGCAACTTCTTCTGGAACCGTCGCTGGACCTGGCTCGACCGCAAGCAGCATCGTTCCGTACCGGTTCTCATTCAGTTCGGCCAATATTCGCTTGCTTGCTGGGTTGGCATTGCCGTCCAGTTTGGCCTGACGAACCTGTTTGCATTATTCCTCCACTACATGCTGGCCAACCTGATTGCCGTAGTTATTGCCAGCCTGTTCAACTTTGTCGCCAATGATTTCTGGACTTTTGGCCGGCTCAAGATTAACCGAGCTGCCCGGCAGACACCCCCGAACGCATGAAGAAACAGGCCACACCAGCCAATTTACGCCAACAACGGCTCAAGCTAGATCCTGGCCCACGTTCAGCTCCCTTGGCCATTCTCTGGGGTGTTGCGGTATTACTTTTGGCCATCGGCACCTACTTTTTCGGTCTGGATAGTCTGCAAATCCCCAAAAACGGTGATGAGTTTCCCTACGCTCATATCGCCCGCCTGACAGCAGATAGCGGCCACTGGCTGCCCCTGCAATCCACACTCGACAACATGCGCAACACCAAGCCGCCCATGCTCTTTTGGCAAGGCATGCTTAGTACGCACTGGGGTCAGGAATGGAGCCTCTGGCAATTACGTTATCCCAACGTGCTTTACACCTTCGCTACGGCATTAATGGTTGGGCTGCTCGGCTGGAAGATTTCGGGTCGGCACATTGTTACTGGCCTGATTGCTGCTGTTATCTGGCTTGCCTTCTTCAGTACTTACCGATTCGGCCGCCCCTTCCTTACCAATGCGGGTGAAATCTTTTGGCTATTCATGCCCTTTTTTCTGCTGCTCTATGGCGGCAAACAGAGTTTTGAATCTGCCTGGAAAATCCCTCTCGCTATCGGCATCGCTATCGGCATCGGCCTGCTCTACAAATCCTTTGCATTACTGCTACCCGTCGGGGTTGGTCTTGCCTTCTGGTACCTGCGCTACCGGCACTATCGGTTTTTTGAGTGTTTTAAACGCGATTCCTACAAACTGATCCTAATTGCCCTACTCTCGCTCGGTATTTTTGCTCTGTGGTTTGTTTTTGATCCGGATCCTCAAGCGGTTTGGAATGAGTTTGTGATCGGTGAAAATGCCGGCAAATTTGATCCACATGGCCCAAGCTATCTTTCAAAAATGTTCTGGGGAGATGGGAGCATCTGGACGCTGATTCCGGGCTATGGCATTAACGCCGGTCTATTAGCCATCATTGTTTTCGGGACCATTGGTCTTGTGTTGTGGCGTCTATTTCGTCATGGCGACTTGAGCGATGACGAAAAGTATCTCTGGTGGTGGGTGCTGATTCTATTTGTCGTATTCTGCTTCCCGAGCCAACGTTCCAGCCGCTACCTACTTGAAGCTATGCCGGCGCTGGCTATCCTGATTGCACTCGTATGGTTCCGACTGAATCGCTGGTTGCTTTTTGCCACCACCCTGATTTGCACCCTCGCAATCAGCGCGATCGGTTATCTCGGCTGGCTCTTGCAGCAGGATGTCGGCCAAACGTTGTATTCCGGTACGGAGGCCGTACTCCTGGTCATCGTACTTAGCGCCCTGGTGCTATCACTACTTATCCCACGCCTGCTACCCTGGCTCACGCTGCCAGGGGTCTTTGCCGCCTATCTAACCCTTACGGGCTTTCTAAGCGTCTTCGATGGCCCCATGGGCCGTTATAAAGAAGCCGTGCAATGGCAACTGGCTGGTCAGCAGGTATGGGTACCCTATAACTTCAATGCTGCATACGAGCAATACCGTTTCCTGTTACCCGGTGCAGATATCCGTGGTTACCGGAGCGATGGCAACCTACCACTGCATCTCCTGCGCGAACAGTACCCGATCCTTATCGTTCAGCAGCCTCTGGATGCACCTATATGTACTGACTGTAAAATTCTCGGAGAGCGACTGGAGCTCAAGGGCCGTCAGAGCGATGCGGAAATACGAGCGATGCTCAAGGGAGAAGTTGCCAAGCATCTGTTCCTGCGTGAATTACTGCTCGATAACCGTAAGCGCTAGCCAACCTGCCTTGCACAAGCGCTGGCCATGCGGGCAATCGCTTCTTCCAGCGTCTGTCGCGTACAACCGAAATTGAGCCGCACATAATCAGCTGCGCCGGGCTGAAAATCCTGACCTGGCGAGAGCCCCACACCGGCTGCTTCAAAAAACTGTGCGGCGCTTACCCCTTCTGGCAGTTGCAGACCACGGGCATCAATCCAGGCCAGATAAGTGGCTTCAGGTGAATGCACCTTCAGACCCGGCATCGCATTGACTGCGCCAATCAGACGATCCCGATTGACCCTTAAATACGCAAGCAGTGCATTACGCCATGGCACCCCATCACGATAAGCCCCTTCCATAGCGGTATAACCCAGCACATTGATATGCGGCACAATGCCTGCTATCACCCGTTCGAATCGCCGGCGTAAAACCGCATCTGGAATCACTGCAAATGAAGCGCCCAGTCCGGGGATGTTATATGTCTTGGACGGTGCGAATAGACTAATTGTCCGTCGTGCAATTTCCGGAGAAAGACTCGCCAGCGGTGTGTAACGAATGCCTGGCTCTAGCAACAACTCACAATGAATATCATCCGAGCAGATCACCCAATCTCGCTCCTCCGCCAGTTCAGCCAAAGCACGTAACTCTTCTTCACGCCACACACGGCCAACCGGATTATCCGGATTGCAAAGCATCAGGAGCTTAGTAGAGGCATCGCTGGCAGACTTAAGCGCATCCAGATCCCATATCCAGTCATTCCCCTGCTGCTGTAGGGAAACTGTTTGCAGGGTGCGTTCACTGAACTTTGGCGCTGAACAAAACGGTGGATAAATGGGGGTTGATGTCAGTACAGCACTACCTGTATCGCCCACAGACCGACAGGCCACATTAAGCCCTGTCACCAAACCGGGAAGCCAGACCAGCCAATCAGGATCAACCACCCAGCCAAGATCCCGCTCAAGATGAAGCAGGACAGCATCTATTACCGACTGCGTGACGTGCGGATAACCAAGCACACCATGCGCCACCCTGGCTTGCACGGCCTCTATCACCACTGGCGGTGGAGCAAAGTCCATATCGGCTACCCACATGGGCAACACATCACGCCCCGCATACTTTGCCCACTTTACAGAGTCATCGTGGGGAGGCGTCTGGCGATTTATGGGCGTATCAAAGTTAAATGTCATCATGACGACATTATCGCTATAAAAGAGAAACCCCGCGCAGATCATCAGATCCGGGCGGAGTTCTGTGGGTAGCGGTTAGCTTGTGGCTTAGGGCGCTATCCAGCGAGGTACCGAAGGATTACTTCTTACCCTTGGTGCCAGCAGCCTTAACAGCAGCCGAAGTGGCAGCAGAAACACCGGCTTCGGTGAATTCTGCAGCTTGCTTGGCAGCCTTGTTCAGGTTGTCAAATGCCGAGTTAGCAGCATTCACCGCTTGCTTAACAGCAGCCAGAGCCACATCAGAACCGAATGGCGAAGCCTTGGCAGTCTTTTCGGCCAGATCCTGAGCAGCCTTGTTCAGTTCTACGAACTGGGCTTGAATCAGCTTGGTGAATTGGTTAGCAGCACCAGTCGAGATTTCGTAAACGCTACGCGAGTAAGCAACAGCCTTCTCAACAGCAGGTTGACCCAGCTTGGTGTTCAGCGCAGCAGCGTCTTGTGGTGTCTTAACACCCATAGCGGCTTGAACGTTCTTGGCGCTGTCTTGCAGTGCTTCGCGGGCGGTGCCCAGGTTCAGCGCAGCCAGGCTCTCGGCAGTAGCCAGAGCAGTGTTAGCAACAGACAGCAGCGTATCGATGGCAGCCTTGTTGGCCGACAGTACTTGTTCGTTATTCAGTGCAGACATGGTGAACTCCTAATAGATGATCAAAGGGGTGAAGCTAAGAACTAAAAAAACAAAAAACGCGGGTCTCGGAATTTCTTATTCTTTGCACCAGGCAGGCTCTCCAATGGATTTGCTGCGGCGCAACATAATCAATTATAGAGCCTACCAGCACCCTGTCAAGAATTTTTTGTGCAGGCGATTTGAGTGAGTCATCAAATAGTCTATTGGCATGAAATACGGCACAATGATTCCAAATATTCTTTTGGAGATCCCCCATGGTTATCTGGCGTCAGCGCTTGTTGGCTATAACCTGTGCTTTAAGCATGCTGGCCCTCTCTCCAGTTGTTATGTCAGCCGAAACTTCTGTTGCTTGGGCCGTGCAGGGTAGACCAACGGCGATGGCAAAATCTGCCGTGAAGATTCTTGAGCAGGCGGGGGATGAGGGGCTCAATCCATCAGATTATGATGCTTCCATCTTGTCTAAGGACGTTGCTGCAGCAAGTCAGGGTGTGCCCCTATCTGTTGCTAAACAGACAGAACTTGATTCATCTATTACGCAGTCTCTGCTGCGCTATCTGCATG
This sequence comes from uncultured Pseudomonadota bacterium, assembly GCA_903870055.1. GTDB lineage: Bacteria > Pseudomonadota > Gammaproteobacteria > Burkholderiales > Rhodocyclaceae > Fluviibacter. The sequence continues at coordinate 105,962 of CAIQBG010000024.1, read as the reverse complement.
ATTTGCACTATGGGCGTGTAGATCCGCGTACGGTTTACGCCAATTTCGATGTGCCGCCCAAGACACTCAATCTACAGGCAACGCTAAATGCGGCTGTTGCTGCCGGTGACTTGAGTCTGGCAGTTAAGGAAGCAACCCCCTCATTTCCTTTATACAAGGCATTGCGTCCATGGCTCGTCACTTACCGTGCTTTAGAGGCTAATCCCGCATGGTCAGGAAATCTGCCACCGTTACCCGCACAAAAGCTGGAACCTGGTGCTGCTTATGCCGGTGTAGGGTTGCTGGCCGCACGCTTAGTCTCTTTGGGTGATTTGCCGACTGGGTTTTTGGCGCCGGAGCGTTATCAGGGCACGCTGGTTGATGGGGTAAAACTTTTTCAGAAGCGGCATGGTTTGACCCCCGATGGGGTTATCGGGAAGACCACCTTCGAACAACTTAATGTTAAACCTGCGACCCGTGTTGAACAAATCTCGCTGACGCTTGAACGTTTGCGCTGGACGCCATTGATGGTGGATAAGCGTCTATTGGTCGTAAATTTGCCAGAGTTTGAATTACGGGGTCTTGAGATTAATGGGGACGAAGTTCAGATTCCCTTAAAAATGAATGTGATCGTTGGCAAGGCGCTGAATACCCAGACGCCTATGTTTGACGAGCAGATGCGTGCCATTGAATTCAGCCCTTACTGGAATGTGCCACCATCCATTACCAAAGCAGAGACAGTGCCTAAGCTGCGACGGGATCCTGGTTACTTTGACCGTCAGGGGTTCGAGATTGTGACGCGTTCGGGCGAGGTAGTAACGCATCTGGATGATGCGCAATTAGCTGCCTTGCAGAGTGGGCAGTCCCGCATACGTCAGCGCCCCGGAGCGCAGAATGCATTAGGCGATATCAAGTTCATTTTCCCGAATAATGACAATATCTACATGCACCACACGCCTTCCGTTGGGCTCTTTCAGCGTGACCGTCGGGATTTAAGCCATGGGTGCATCCGGGTGGAATCACCGGTGGAACTTGCAGAGTTTGTATTGAAAGGTGAGCCAGAGTGGACACCGGAAAAAATCCGGGAGGCGATGGAAAACGGGACGTCTAAAACCATACGGATTAAAAATCCGATCATGGTAGTGATTGCTTATGCGACCGCTATTGTGAAACAGCGCGGTGGCGCCATTTACTTCTATGGCGATATTTATGGACATGATCGCCAACTGAGAGCAGCTTTGCAGAAATACAGCCAGCGTTTTCAGACACAAGTGTCTAATACGACTGGTAATCTTCAGTAAGTGGACTAGAATCAAAACATGAAGACAACAAAACACGATCGTCGCCAGTTTCTGCACAAGGCCATCAAACTAACGGCTGGTGGTGTTGCTTTGCCGTTTGCAGGGTCGGCCAAAGCGGGCTACCCGCAACGGCCATCGAAAGAATCGGTAGCCGGATTGGTTTCCGGTGAGCAGCGGGTTTTGGCATTCAATCATACTCATACACGGGAGCGAATTGATCTGGCTTATGCGGTTAACGATCAGTATGTGCCGGATGCGTTGCGTACTTTGAATCGATTCTTGCGGGACCATTACTCGGGTACTGTCGGGCAGATAGATCCACTGCTGTTTGATTTGCTCCACCAGGTGCGTCACGTTCTGGGTGGGAAGTCGCTGCCAGCCTTTGAGGTGATCTCCGGCTATCGCTGTCCGGAAACCAATAGCCATTTGAGAAATTCCCGTGGCGGTGGTGTCGCCAAGCGTAGTCTGCATATGGAAGGCAAGGCAATTGATGTTCGGCTACCGGGTGTGCCATTGGCAGAGTTACGGGACGCAGCGATTTCGCTTGATGCTGGCGGGGTTGGTTATTACCCTTCCGAACAGTTTGTGCATATCGATACCGGTAGGGTGCGTCGCTGGGGCTAAGCTACAGGCTTAAATTGACGCCGCGTGTCTCTGGCAGATATTTCAAGCCGACAAGAAAGGCTACCGCTAGCAGGATCGTCGGATACCAGAGACCAGCAAGTGGATTGCCAGTCGCATCGTTAATTAATGTAATGAAGAAGGGCAGCAATCCTCCGACCCAGCCGGCCGATAGGTTATGCGGGAGCGCAGCGGCGCTGTAACGGGTACGGGCAGGGAATAGTTCTGCGAGTAACGCTGTCTGCGGCCCTGTGACCAGTGCCAACGGCAGGGTGATGAGTACCATGAGCATACCGGCTTCTAGGTTGCTGGTTGTTGCGGATGTCGCAAGCCAGCCGCTAAACACGGGCTGAATACAGATAGCGCCGAGAAGTAGGCCGGCCAGTACAACTTTGCGACGACCAATGCGGTCGGATAACCAGCCGGCAAATAGCGTTAACGGGAAAAGTGTCGCGGTACCAATCGCAACCAGTAGGCTACTGTGCGCACCATCAAAACCGGCAACCGTTTTCAGGAAAACGCCGCTGTAGACCTGGGCAGAGAAAAATAAGACGGCACCGCCTGCAGATACGCAGAGAAATAGTATGCCCATGCGGGATAGGGTTTGCCGATCACGGAAGCAGTCACGGAGTGGCGTTTTTGCAAGGTCTGCCTTAGCCTGTAGCGCATGGAATATCGGGGTTTCGTGCAACGCCATGCGCGCTTTGAGGGAAATGATCAGCAGGATGAGCGATACCCAGAACGGCACGCGCCATCCCCAGGTTATAAAGTCTTCGGGGCTCAAAGTCTGCTGTAAGAATGCGATTTGCAGCGTTGAAGCCAGAATGCCAAGAGGCCCCATAAGTTGTAGCACGCTGGTATACAGCCCACGGTTCTGCGCCGGCGCATGTTCGGTCAGGTAGACAGCGCTCCCACCAATTTCCCCACCCGCAGACAAACCTTGCAGCAGGCGGAGCACGAGAAGCATGATCGGTGCCCAGAGGCCGGCTTGTGCGTAGGTTGGTAAAAGGCCGACGGCAAGGGTGGCGCCTCCCATCAGCAGAATGGTGATCATGAATACTTTGCGACGTCCAATGCGATCACCGAGCGAGCCAAAGATGGCGGCGCCCAAAGGCCTGACCACCATGCCGGCACCAAAAGTGGCCAGGCTGGCCAATAGCGCAGCGGTGGGGTTTTCCGGAGGGAAGAAAAGTGGCCCAAACCAGACGGCCAGCGCAGCAAAGGTCAGAAAATCGTACCACTCCAGAAATGTACCAAAGCAGGCGGCAACAGCGACCCGAGTATGTGGGGTGTGTGCAATTTTCAAATTTGTCTGATCGATCTGTGTACGCACTATGGTCGTTGTTTTAGACGAAAACCGTGATTATCCGTTAGTCTTCTGCCTTGGGCAGTAATTTTGAAGTGTTGAGGGGCTTTATGGGCAGTTTTCACGAAGATGTAAAAGATCAGATTGTCGCTATCCATGAAACGATTGTCGATGGCTGGAACGATCTGGTTCAGTTTATTAAAGAAACCTGGCCGGCGCTGACCATTCTATTCGTCATACTTGTGGGGGCAATCTGGTGGGCAGACCCGGCACCGCCGCCGCATGTGGTGATGGCAACCGGACCGGCAGGCAGTTCTAATGAGATGTTGGGCAAAAAGTACCAAGAGTACTTTGCATCGCAAGGTATTCGACTTGATTTGGTGCCGACTGAAGGCTCGGTTGAAAATGTGATGCGTTTGCAGGATCGTAATGATCCCGTAATGGCCGCGTTTGTAATGAGCGGTGCTGCTAAACCACATACTCAGGGTATACAGACGCTGGGCAGTATCAATTATCAACCGTATTGGTGTTTTTACCGCTCGGATAAGCCGCTGGACACGCAGGAACGTATTAATGCATTAATTGGGCGACCTATCAATGTGGGTACGAAAAATAGTGGTACCTATGCAGTTGCCAAGCTATGGATCGAAATCAATGGCCTGTCGCTAGACAATGAAAACTTCAAACATATGCCTGACGATGAGGCAATAGAGGCGCTGAATAAAAAGGAGATAGAGAGTGTCTGTATTGTTGACACCTATGACGCTCCAAATATTCAGGCGCTGTTAAAAATGCCCGGGCTGCAGTTGGCAAATTTTAGCCGCGCAGAAACCTATGCCCGGCTTATTCCGTCCATCGAAATGGTGACAATGCCTGTTGGTGGCGTGAGTCTTCAGAGAAATCTTCCGGCAACACCCTACACCATGTTGGCAACAACTACAGAAATTCTGGTGGATGACCGTTTGCATCCAGCGATTAAATATTTGTTCCTCATTGCGGCGCGTTCAATTAACGGCAAGGAAAGTTTCTTTTCTAAGGAAGGCGAGTTCCCGAGGTTTTTAGATAGCACACAGTTCCGGAGTAAAGAGGCAGAAATTTTTTACGAGAAAGGTACGCCAACATTGATGCAGTTTATGCCTTTCTGGCTGGCTGAATTTATAGCGCGCCTCTTCGTTACACTGTTGCCGTTTTTTGCTTTGGCTTATCCAATCATCCGTTCGATGCCCAACTATCACAAGAACCGGGTAAGAGGTCGAATTAACCGTATGTATGGGAGCCTGAAGTTTTTTGAGCAGGAACTGGTGTCTTCTTATAACCCGGATGAAAAGCAGGCGTATCTGACGCGATTGGATACGATGGAGCGTGATGCACTGGGTATGAAAGTGCCGAAGTCAGTCTCTAGTGATTACTACACCCTCCGCAGTTCCATCGATTTTGTTCGAAACTGTCTGTTGCGTGATAGTTATACTGCTTATCAGAATAAGGAAGCGCAACCCGTTGAGCCAGATGAGAAAGAGGGCGAAGGCGACGAAGAATAAAAAAGCCCGGGGAACCGGGCTTTTTTATTCGTTAATGTGACAGACACTGAGGTTTAGTAGCCGCCCTGAATGTCAGGGTTGTTCAGTGTGTCATTCGGTGTGTAAAGCTCGCCACCCCAGTTGGCTTGTAGATCGTAGCCTGATTGGCCAACCAGATAAGTGGTGACGTTAGGGTTGAATGATCGTTGCATGCCACCAGAGCCCGCAGAGATGTTAGCGTTCACGTCACCACCAACACCTTTGGCTGCTGTGAATTGTTTGATCGCATCAGCGTTCTTGAAAATGATGATTTGGTACTGCTTCTGATAGCCAGCTCCGGCACCTTCGCCTGCTTTTCGCTCTTGCATGAAGAAAGGTTTCTGACCAGGCTGGAACAAAGCGCCATCGCCGTTAGATAGAACGACTAGAACGATGTTCACATTGGTTGCATTGAAGACGGCATAACCGGCGCTCTTGCGAATTTCTTCTGCGACTTTCGGATTCTGGCGGATCAGATCATCCAGGCCAGTGCGTGACATCTTGAGAATAGCCTCTCGTTTGGCAACCACTTCACGGGGTGTCAACGCTTGACCATTGCTATTGGTGGTCTGACAGGCGGTGAGCGCCAGAAGAGTAGGAAGGATGCCAATGGCAAGAATAAGTTTGCGAATCATGGAATTGAAAATTTGAGTGATTGGTTGAGGTGCTTAAGTTACACAAAATCGCTATCTATGTCACGGAAACCATGTGAAAGCTGAATAAATTGCAAGGAATTGGTTATTATCGTTGCATGAATTCAAAGACGTCATGCGAGTGGCACTCTGGTGCTCGAATTGTTGCTTCACCCAATTTTGACCAACGGCCGGATGGGGTCTCGATCGATCTCATTGTGATCCATTCGATCAGTCTGCCTCCCGGGGAGTATGGTGGGCCGGCTATTGAACAGCTTTTTACGAACCAACTGAGTCCCGATGAGCATCCGTACTACGCGCAGATTGCCGGCTTGAGGGTGTCATCCCATTTTCTGATCCGTCGGAATGGCGAGTTGGTGCAGTTTGTGCCGGTAGGCATGCGTGCCTGGCACGCCGGTTTGTCGAACTGGCAAGGGCGTGAGCGCTGTAATGATTTTTCGATAGGTATCGAGCTGGAAGGTGACGACAATACGCCGTTTGAACCGGCGCAGTACCTAACGTTAAATGCTCTGTTGAAATCTTTGACAGGGATATGGCCGATTGCTGCTATTACCAGCCATTCGCATATTGCGCCGGGGCGCAAGACAGATCCGGGCTCCTGTTTTGATTGGGCAGAAGTTCGAGCAGCTTGCCCTCATATGGCAGTGACGCCTTAACGACCTTGCTAGAAAGCAACGTTGGCGCGTAAACCAACGACGGTTGCGCTAGGGATGGCCTGGTTCGGGTTGTTAGGCATAGGTGCTTTGCCGCCAGGATTCATGGCGTATTGGAAAAATGGCTGCAACGTTAACCAGGGGGAGATGGGTGCTTGGTAGGTGAGTTCAATCAAGGATTCTGCCGTGGCCATCGGCGTTTGTGTGCCGGCCAGTATATTTTGTGAGCTGATTTGGCTGTCGAGATAAGGTGTAAATTTTGCCCAGGCAAAACCGAGACCAATAATGTCTTCCGGGCGACCATCAAACAACCCGATGTAGGCAAGACCGGTATCAAAGTACCAGGTGATCAGGTTGCGGTTGGTTTGCGGGCTATAGGTGACACGGGCAAAGGCATTTAGGCCTTGGGTCGTGCTGTTGGCTTCGCGCCATAGTGCCTGATCGACCACGCCGTATACGGAATATTGTCCCTTATAGGTCGTATTAATCGGGTTGCTGAATGTCCGCCCACTATCATCGAGGGTGACGTTGTCAACCGTGTAAGAGTTATACCAACCGCCGAGTTTGTAATACCCCGGGAGAACCTGGTTACCCAGAGAGCATTCGGGGGAAAAAGCTGTTTCAAGCCAGGAGAGGGTGCCAGTGCCTATGGGTAGCGTGATTCCATATTGTGAGGAAGTGGTGTCAGGACCATTGGGTGTGCCGTTCATGACGGATGCCGTGACTTTCCAATCATCGTTAAAGTCGTAGCTGGCGAGCAAACCCGGTGTTGCATTCGGGTAACCGGGGCCGCTACCCGGCATATTCGTTTCCCAGCTGTCAGGGAAACCGAAAGTCGAGTTGACGAATACATTGGCAGTCGGGCTGATAATGTAATACCGATCTGCTTCGAGCAGGCCAGCACGAATGCCAAGTCGATTGTCTAGCAGTGTTTGCTCTAACCAGAACTCGCCCACTTTAGGGATCGATGGATTTGCTTCGACGTTGGTGGTGGTGAAAACGCTGCCGACGTATTGGGTAGCGAGGTTCTGGCCTTGGATGCCATAGCCGGTAAAGTGAACCTTTCCGCCTTTCCAGCCGACTGCTTTGTTTAGATCGATATCCACTTCAAGGTCTAACAGACCATCGTAGACAAATCCTTGCTGAATACCTCCGTGAGTGTTGCCCACATAGTCGCTGGTCTGGTTAAGCGTGAAACCAATCCCATACTGATCCAGTGCAGATCGAAGTCCGCCCCAGTCTCCCAATAACGTATTAGGGGCCACAAAATCAGATCGGGTCGGCACCACTTCCTCTTTGGTCATTCTGGGCAAAGAACTGGATGCTATCTGTGCTTGTGCGGGTAAACCCAAGGACAGAATGGCCAGGCAGGCAAGGCAGATGGCCAGTTTGTGCAAGGCGTTGTTCTTAGGGCTCATATGCATATCTGCCGTTGCTATCAATACAAAAGCCACCCGTAGGTGGCCTTTGTAACGAAGCGCGTGGCTTTTAAGCGACCTGCTTGTTAGCCTCGGCCATCGACAGGGTGCTGAGCTGACGAATCAGTTCCAGTTCCTGCGGCAGACGCTCAGCCAGCTTGTCGAACCATTCCTTGTGCGACTCAAGCTCCTTCTCCCAACCGGCCGCATCGAGCTTGGTCAGTTTGTTGAAGTCTTCACGAGTCATTTCCAGACCGGTCCAGTCGATGTCTTCGTAGTTCGGTGTCCAGCCCAGAGCAGTTTCCTTGGCGTTGACACGACCCTTGACGCGGTCGACGATCCACTTGAGGACGCGCATGTTGTCGCCAAAGCCAGGCCACATGAACTTGCCGTCTTCATCAACACGGAACCAGTTAACGCAGAAGATGCCTGGTGGGTTGTCGACGGTGTTGCCCATTTTCAGCCAGTGGCGGAAGTAGTCACCCATGTTGTAGCCGCAGAACGGCAGCATGGCGAATGGATCGCGGCGAACAACACCCTGTGCACCGAAGGCAGCGGCAGTGGTTTCCGAACCCAGCGTTGATGCCAGATAGACACCGTAGTTCCAGTTGAATGCTTCATACACCAGCGGTACGGTCGTTGCACGACGGCCGCCGAAGATGAATGCCGAGATTGGTACGCCAGCAGGATCTTCCCAGGCGCTATCCACAGATGGGCATTGAGCAGCCGGAGCGGTGAAGCGTGAATTCGGATGCGCTGCCTTACGGCCAGATTCCTTAGCGATTTCCGGTGTCCAGTCTTTACCTTGCCAGTCGATCAGGTGTGCCGGTGCTTCTTTGGTCAGGCCTTCCCACCAGACATCGCCATCGTCGGTCAGCGCAACGTTGGTGAAGATGATGTTTTCTTTGAGGGTAGCCAGCGCATTGAAGTTGGTCTTCTCGCTGGTGCCCGGGGCAACGCCGAAGAAACCAGCTTCCGGGTTAATGGCGTAGAAGCGGGTAACGCCATCTTTGTCTTTGCGTGGTTTGATCCAGGCAATGTCATCACCGATGGTGGTGATCTTCCAACCGTTAAAGCTTTGCGGTGGAATCAGCATCGCGAAGTTGGTTTTGCCACAGGCCGATGGGAAAGCGGCAGCTACGTAGGACTTTTCACCTTCAGGCGATTCAACACCCAAAATCAGCATGTGTTCAGCCAGCCAGCCTTCGTCACGCGCCATGCTTGAAGCGATACGCAGCGCAAAGCACTTCTTGCCGAGCAGTGCGTTGCCGCCGTAGCCTGAGCCGTAGGACCAGATTTCACGAGTTTCCGGGAAATGAACAATGTATTTGGTGTCCGGGTTGCATGGCCAGGCAGAATCTTTTTCGCCCTTGCCCAGTGGGGCGCCCACGGTGTGAATACACGGAACAAACTCACCATCCGTGCCCAGCAGTTCAACAACCGCTTTACCCATGCGTGTCATGGTGCGCATGTTGGTAACGACATAAGGCGAATCTGAAATCTCAATGCCGATGTGTGCGATCGGCGAACCCAGTGGGCCCATCGAGAATGGAATCACGTACATCGTGCGACCGTGCATGCAACCCTTGAACAGGCCGTTCAGGGTGGCGCGCATCTTGGCAGGCTCTTCCCAGTTGTTGGTTGGGCCGGCATCAATCTGCTTTTCGGAGCAGATGTAGGTGCGATCTTCTACGCGAGCCACATCCGATGGGTCGGAGAAGGCCAGGTAAGAATTCGGACGCTTGGCTTCGTTAAGCTTGATCAGCGTGCCTGACTCAACCATCTGCGCGCAGAGGCGATCGTATTCCTCTTGTGAGCCATCACACCAGACCACCTGATCCGGTTCGGTCAGTTGGGCAATCTGTTCAACCCAAGCCTTCAGGCGGGCATTCTTAAGGTATTCGGGGGCATTGATGGCGACCATGGTTTCTCCTGTGTGTCCTTGTGCATTCCGCTGGATTGCTTTGGCTGAAGCGTGCCGGCCAGTCTTCTGTGATGGGTATCTGGTGCGCGAAAGCGCATCTCTCATATAAGAGTGTAATTATCGCACTTCAAGCACGGCTAAGAAAGTCGGCGTATGCTTTCAATGAAGAACAATCCCCATGGAGACGGTGCGGTGAGCGACAAAATCGATAAAAAACAAAGTGATAGCGTTAATTCTGCAAAAAACAACACACAACGCCTGCGGGAGTCGGCGCTTTACTATCATCGCTTCCCTAAGCCGGGCAAGATTGCGGTGACGCCCACTAAGCAATTGACCAACCAGTACGACCTTTCCATGGCCTATTCGCCGGGTGTGGCGGCTGCGTGTGAAGAAATCGTGGCGAAACCGGAAGAGGTGGCAACGTTGACCTCGCGCGCTAATCTGGTTGGGGTGATTACCAATGGCACCGCCGTGCTGGGGCTGGGCAATATTGGCCCGTTGGCGGCCAAACCGGTGATGGAAGGCAAGGGTGTGCTGTTTAAGAAGTTTGCCAACATCGATGTATTCGATCTGGAAGTCAGTGAAAACGATCCGGATAAATTGGTCGAAATTATTGCCAGTCTGGAACCGACTTTCGGTGGCATCAATCTCGAAGACATCAAAGCCCCCGAGTGCTTCTACATTGAGAAGAAGTTACGCGAGCGCATGAAGATTCCCGTGTTTCACGATGACCAGCACGGCACGGCCATTGTGGTGGGCGCTGCCTTGCTCAATGGCTTGCACCTGCTGGGTAAAGATTTGAAGGAAGTAAAACTGGTCACATCCGGTGCCGGTGCAGCGGCTCTGGCCTGTCTGGGGCTGCTGGTGCAACTTGGTGTGCCGGTTGAGAACATCTGGGTGACGGATATTCATGGCGTGGTGTATGAAGGCCGCCCGGAAGACATGGATGAGATCAAGGCGCGTTATGCCAAGAAGACGGATGCGCGCACGCTCAGTGAAGTGATCGAAGGGGCTGACGTATTCCTGGGGTTGTCTGCGGGCGGCGTGATGAAACCAGAGATGGTTGCCAAAATGGCGAAAGACCCGCTGATTCTGGCACTGGCTAATCCGACGCCGGAAATTCTGCCGCATGAAGTGAAGGCAGTGCGTGATGATGCAATCATTGCCACCGGCCGTTCAGACTACCCGAACCAGGTGAACAACGTACTGTGCTTCCCGTTCATTTTCCGCGGCGCACTGGATGTGGGTGCTTCGACCATTACCGAAGAAATGAAACTGGCCGCTGTGAAAGCGATTGCTGATCTGGCGCGTGCAGAACAATCGGATGTAGTGGCCTCCGCTTACGGTGAGAAGATTTCGGGTTTCGGGCACGAGTACCTGATTCCCAAACCCTTTGATCCACGCCTGATTGTGAAGATTGCACCTGCCGTAGCCAAGGCGGCTATGGATTCCGGTGTGGCTACCCGGCCGATTCGTGACTGGGATACCTATCTGCAGGGTCTGAATGACTTTGTGTACCACTCCGGCATGATCATGAAGCCTGTTTTTGCTCAGGCCAAGCTAGCACCTAAGCGTATTGTTTTCGCTGAAGGTGAAGAGGAACGTGTACTGCGTGCGGTGCAGGTTATCTGCGATGAAGCTATTGCCAAGCCGGTACTGATTGGGCGTCCTGCCGAGATTGAACGCAAGATTGAAAGCGCCGGCCTGCGCATTCGTCCGGGTGTGGATTTCGAAGTTATCTATAACGATGGTGACTTCTTTGCAGCCCACTATGAGGAGTTCTGGCAGGAGTATCACCGTCTGACCGAACGCAAGGGCGTCGGCGCAGAGTATGCCAAGCGTGAGATTCGTCGCCGTGCCACGCTGTACGCTGCACTGATGGTTCGCCTGGGTTATGCCGATGGCCTGGTTTGCGGCACATTTGGTCGTTATGAGCTGCATCTGACGCACGTAGAAAACATCATTGGCAATGCGGATGGCGTTGATCGACTATCTGCCATGAATCTGCTCATGCTGCCGGGCCGTACGGTATTCATCGCCGATACGTACGTCAATTACGACCCGACCGTAGAAGAGTTGGTGACAACGACGCTGTTGGCTGCCGAAGAGATCCGTCGTTTTGGTATCGCCCCGAAAGTAGCCTTGCTATCGCATTCTTCTTTCGGCAGTCTGGATACGCCTACTGCACAGAAAATGCGCGCACTACTGGCGCGGCTGCATGAAGTGGCGCCGACGCTTGAAGTGGAGGGTGAAATGCATGGGGATGCTGCCCTGGATGACGTGATCCGTTCGCAGGTGTTCCCTAATAGCCGTTTGAAAGGCCCCGCCAATTTGCTGGTCATGCCAAATCTGGATGCCGCAAATATTGCGTTTAACCTACTTAAGGTGGCCGCCGGCGATAATCTGACCGTGGGCCCGATTCTGTTGGGTTCGCGCAAACCAGCGCATATTCTCACGCCTACGGCAACGGTACGTCGTATTGTTAACGTGACTGCGCTAGCTGTGGTTGATGCATTGATGGATGAGCAGCAGCGAAGCTGAAAGGTTGCTTAAGAGAACTCGCCTATCTCATTAATTTAATTGGCTTTGCGCCCGGGTTTTCTTTTGAAAATCCGGGCTTTTGCGCTAGAATGCACCCATTGAATATGAATCGGGTTCCATTGGCTGTTTGCTTGTGGAGCACTTTGCTCGGGTGGTGCGTGTCTATGGCTTTGAATAAGCGATCTCTCTCTCTGAAATTGTTGGCAGCGCTCATAAGCAGCTGCCTGCTTTCTGCCTCTGCGAGTTATGCAGCGACATCAAGCAAGAGCGCAGCTACTTCGGATAGCAAGCAGAGTAGCAAGAGCAAAACTGTCGCCTCAAAAACCAAAAAGACGGCGCAACCTGTGAAGTCACAGGTGATGAAGGCAACACCGAAAACTGTTGCAGCGCAGAGTGCAGCGCGGGACAAAGTAGTGAGTGCAACGGCTAAAAAGCCGAGTCGCCTCATTGCTAGCAAGAAGCCACGGGCTAATCCGCCGAGCCACTGGGGCGACTGGAATGGTCCGGTAGGTAGTTCACCCGGTTTGCATTCGCATGCTGCGTTGCTGCTGGATATGCAGAATGGCGAAGCGGTGTATCAGAAGAATGCGACACAGATTGTGCCGATCGCCTCTATCACCAAACTCATGACAGCCATGGTAATGCTGGATGCCAACCTCCCTATGCAGGAGGAACTGGTCATTACTGATGACGATGTAGATACGCTCAAAGGGAGCCGTTCACGTCTTTCTGTGGGCGCACGCCTGACACGTCAGGAAACATTGCTGCTGGCACTGATGTCATCGGAAAATCGTGCAGCACATGCGCTGGGCCGTAACTACCCGGGCGGTATTTCAGCATTTGTAGCAGCGATGAACCGCAAAGCGCAGGAACTGGGTATGACTAATAGCCGCTTCCTCGATCCGACGGGCCTAAATTCTTCTAATGTGTCCACGGCACGTGACCTTGCCAAGATGGTTGGGGCTGCCTATAAGTATCCTGCCATCCGCGAAGCATCAACGACCTCTGATGCGCGTATGGACGTGTTGGGTCGCATGCTGGAATATCGCAATACAAATCCGTTGGTCCGTACCGATGGCTGGGAGATTGGCGTGTCTAAAACGGGTTACATCCGCGAGGCAGGTAAGTGTCTAGTGATGCAGGCCAAGGTGAACAATCGTCCGATGTTATTCGTGCTGCTCGATTCCGAAGGCTCTATGACGCGCGTCGGTGACGCCAATCGTCTGAAGAAGTGGGCTGAAGCGCAGAGCTAACTGGCTTATAGGCGCGCACCTAGTGCGCGTGATACTTCGTCCGCACAGGATTTAAGCGCGGGTACCCAGACGGCTTCGTGCTCGCTGAATCGCTCACTGGGTGATGACACAGAAATAGCGGCTACGAGCAATCCCTGGTCATCTTTGACAGGTGCAGCAACGCACCGCAGCCCAAGTTCAGCTTCCTCATTGTCGAATGCAACGCCAGCACGATGCACTGCCGACAGGGCTTTATTCAAAGAAGCTAACCGAGTCAACGAGTGTTCGGTATTGCCCGGGAGACCGGTGCGTTTGGCATAGGCTTCAATTTGGACCGCGCTTTCTTCTGCCAGAAAGAGTTTGCCTAGTGAGGTCAGGTGCAGCGGTGCGCGTGAACCAACCCGATAGAAAACGCGTACTCGAGCTGCATTGGCTGCAGCCCGATCCAGGTAGATGATGTCATCGCCATCACGGATGGCCAGGTTAACGGGTTCACCGATCTGCTCATGCAGTTGTTCAATGAAGGGTCGGGCGATATCGCGAATCTGTAGACGTTCACGCACCAGATTGCCGTATTCGAGCCAGCGCAAGCCGAGGCGATAAAAGCCACCGACCTGATGTTCTACCAGACCAATGCTGGCAAGCGCACCCAGAATTCGATGGACGGTTGAGATATTGAGACCGGATTCAGCGGCGAGCAATTTCAGCCCCACGGGAGCGGCCTGTGCAGCGAGTATGCCCAGAAGCAGATCTGCACGTTCAAACACCTGAATACCGCTAAGGGTGGCTACCGTGCGTTTTGTTTGAGGCTTCGTCGTCATCAGTCGGGCAGTGGGCTTATAGAAAAGATAGAATGCGTGCAGGAATAATTTAGTGATTAGACCGTATTTTACTATGTGAAAACGGGTCTTGCTGCCGGGAATAAAAATGACAGGATGTTGTACTTTTCCGCCGCGTGAAGCACCGGCGATTCCGTTATGGATTAATGGTCGCGCGGTTTTGGCGATGCCCCAGGAGTTTCATGAAATTCGCGAGGCAGCGACGCAGCGATTAATACGCCGTGTACCCATGGTGGATCGAGAGCTGGCTGCCAGTGCGATTACTAATGCGAATCAGGCACAGCGCCTATTGCCTGAAGCGGTTAAAAGTTTTCTGGAATCTTTGCTGCTCGCCCTGGGTGAATTGGAAGCGCATTTTGCCGGACTCAGCGCGGTGGAGAGCCATACGCATCTGGATGCGGGCAAAGCCGACGTTGCGAATGCAATTGCGCTTGTGCAGGCACTGATGGCGCAGCCTGCCAACGATATTGCTTCAGTTGAAGCGAATCGATCAATATTGGCACTGGCTGGGCCGGGCATGCCACTTTCAGCAGCTATTCAATTGACGCTACCGGTTGTCAGTACTGGGGGCGCAGTAACCCTGGTTCCAGATGCTAATGCAGCTTCCTGTGCCCTGGCATTGGCCGAACTTTGTGGTCAATGTGGCTTGCCGGATAGGGTGTTTAACGTGATCTATGTGCGTGATCCTGTTGCACTGTCGCTCGTGGGCGAACCGGGTGTTGAAAAAGTGCGGCTATTTGGACCGAGTGCCTGGGCGCAACGTTGGCAGGCCGCTGCATTAGATTGGGCGGTGCCCTGTGAGCTGGTTCTGGCCTGACGCTTATTTTGCGATCTATTGCAACAAAGGTTTGAGCCACTGCATCAGGCTGGGCAAAGAGATGGCAGTGAGTATGCCGTTTAATCCCATGCCTAAAGCAGCGAAGGCACCCATGGTTTCACTCACCTGAAATGCACGCGCAGTGCCGATACCATGCGCAGCAACGCCGAGGGCAAAACCGCCGACGGCATCATCTTTGACTTTGAGCCAGCGAAAGAGTGTTTGTGCGGTAATGGCACCCAGGATCCCGGTGGCGATGACCATCACGGCGGCCAGAGATGGATGCCCACCAATGCGTTCTGCAATACCCATCGCAATAGGGGTGGTGACTGATTTAGGCGCTAAGGAAAGCAATGTGGGGATGCTGCCTCCCAGCCAGTGGCCAACAAACACAGCGCTCAGCATGGCTGTCAGTGAGCCACCGATCAAAGCGAGTAGCAAAGGGCCAGCCAGTCCAACCAAGCGCTGGAACTGGCCGTAGAGCGGAATGGCCAGAGCTACTGTCGCAGGCCCCAGCAGAAAATGTACAAACTGGGCACCGCTGAAATAGGTGTCGTAAGGGGTTTGGGTCAGCTGTAAGAGCGTAAGTAGCAAGGCCACGGCAATCAGTACCGGGTTCGCTAATGGATGAGCACCACAGCGACGGTATATCCAATGAGCGATCTGATACGCCACCAATGTCATGGTTAACCAGAAGAGTGGTGTTGCGGAAAGGTATACCCAGGTCTGCGTTATCCGTTCAGGCATGATCTGCTCCCGACTTCTTATGGGTCATGACCCGTAATATCAGCGCTGTTACTGTCATGGCGCCGAGAGTGCTGACAACAAGGGCTACGCTAATCGGCAACCATTCATCAACAATCAGTTGTAAGTAGAGCATCACGCCTGTGCCAGCGGGAACAAAGAGTAGTGATAGGTGTTGTAACAGCGTGCTGGCCGTCTGCTCTAGCGCCTTGGGAATCGGGCGTTCACTTTGGCCCCGGACTACCAGCGTCAGGAAGAGAAGCGCCATGCCAATTACGGGGCCGGGCACGGGCAACGCTAGAACGTGTGCCAGGATTTCTCCGGTGAGTTGATACAACAGTAACCAGGTGAGTGCAGCGATCATGAGAGAGGATCCGCAAAGAAAGACGGCACCCGAAGGTGCCGTCTTTGCCTGAAGCGTTAGCTATTAGGCCATGGCTTCATACAAAGGCAGCGTCAGGAACTCCGGGTATTCCGGGGTTAGCGACATCTTATCGAAAATCACTGCCGCCTGATCGTAGGTCGCAGTATCTTCGCCCTGAGCGCTGACAGTGGCTTTCACCTTAGTCAGCTCTTCTGCGATCATGCCACGTACCATGTCTTCGGTAACCTTGCGGCCATCGTCTAGAACACCCTTCGGCGACACGACCCATTGCCATACCTGCGAACGGGAGATTTCAGCCGTAGCAGCATCTTCCATCAGGTTGTGGATTGGTACGCAGCCATTGCCGCCCAGCCAGCTACCCAGGTAGTGGATACCTACGTTGATGTTGTTGCGCAGACCGGCTTCGGTGATGGGCTGTTCTGGTTGGAAGTTCAGCCAGTCCTTGGCGCCGAAATCTTCGGTGCGTTGTTTTTCCCACTGGTTCGGACGATCGCCGAGGACCTTCTGGAATTCTTCGGCAGCAATTGATACCAGACCCGGGTGAGCTACCCAGCCGCCATCGAAGCCGTCATTGGCGTCACGGGTCTTATCGTGGCGAATGCCGGCTAGTGCCTTTTCATTGGCGACTGGATCGTTCTTGATTGGGATCAGCGCCGACATGCCGCCCATGGCCGGCGCACCACGCTTGTGGCAAGCCTTAACCAGTGCCAGTGCATACGAACGCATGAATGGCACTTCCATGGTGATGGCACCACGCTGTGCCAGACAGAAATCCTTGTTCTTATTGAATTTTTTGATGCCGCTGAAGATGTAATCCCAACGACCGGCATTCAGGCCAGCCGAGTGCTCACGCAGTTCGTACAGGATTTCTTCCATCTCGAAGGTAGCGAGAATGGTTTCAACCAGCACGGTGGCTTTAATGGTGCCTTGTGGCAGGCCGATTTCATTCTGGGCCATGACAAAGATGTCGTTCCACAGACGGGCTTCCAGATGGCTTTCCATCTTCGGCAGATAGAAGTATGGGCCGGCACCGCGGGCGATCTGTTCCTTGGCATTATGGAAGAACACCAGGCCGAAATCGAAGATGCCGCCGGAAACGCGCTGACCATCGATCAGTACGTGCTTTTCATCCAGATGCCAGCCACGCGGACGGATCTGCAGGGTGGCAATCTTATCGTTGAGTTTGTATTCTTTGCCGGCTTCGTTCTTGAACGACAGCTTGCGACGGATGGCGTCGTACAGATTGACCTGACCCTGGATCTGGTTTTCCCAGTTCGGGCTGTTCGAATCTTCAAAGTCGGTCATGTACGAATCAGCGCCCGAATTGTAGGCGTTGATGATCATCTTGGCTTCAACGGGGCCGGTGATTTCGGTACGGCGGCGTTCTAGAGCCTTAGGCAGCGGTGCAACTTTCCAGTCACCTTCGCGGATGTGCTTGGTTTCCGGCAGGAAGTCAGGCATCTCGCCAGCGTCGATTCGTGCTTGACGCTCAATGCGAGCCTTCAAAAGTTCTTGACGGCGTGGTTCGAAAGCACGATGAAGCTTGGCAACAAATGCTAGCGCTTCAGGCGTCAGGATTTCGTCGTAACGGGCATTGATCGGGCCAGTGATCTGAACGCCGGCAGGCAGTTTGAGGCTCATGGATAACTCCGGATGGAAAGGATGATTAACAAAACAGGGTACATTCTATTGGGTATCAAATAAGATTGAAAGATGTAAAAATATCTGTTCTTCTTATACTTTTAGTATCAAATAAATAAGGCGTTGCATATGAATCCTTTCAAGGAAATGCAGGCACTCGTGCTGGTAGCAACGCATGGCTCACTTTCAGCCGCTGCGCGTGTTGATGGGGTTACTCCGGCGATTATGGCCCGGCGACTGGATGCGCTCGAGGAGCGCCTCGGATCCCGTTTGTTACATCGCACGACACGGCGTATTTCGCTCACTGAATCAGGGGCTAATTATCTCGAAGACTGTATTCGTATCCTGAATGACCTAGCAAGTGCAGAAGCTGCGGCAGCGCGAGGTAGTGTGCAGGTGAGTGGGCATCTACGGGTGACAGCACCCGCTGGCTTTGGACGTCAGCACGTTGCACCCCATGTACCGGATTTTCTTGATCGGCATCAGGATGTGAATGTGACCCTGGATCTATCGGATCGTTTGGTGGATTTAGTTAACGAGGGTTTTGATTGCGGCATTCGATTAGGCGCACTGGCCGACTCTAACCTCGTATCGGTGCATCTGGGCGAAATGAAGCGTGTGGTCGTTGCTGCACCCAGTTATTTGCAAAAGCATGGGCAACCACGCACCCCTGAAGAACTCGCGGGACATGATTGTCTTGCTTTGGGGCCGCAGCGTGGTTGGACTTTCCGTTCGGGCGGGGCAGGTACAAAGACGCGCAGCATTCGCGTTAAGGGGTCTATGGAGTGCAACGATGGCGTTGTGCTGGCTGAATGGGCACGGTCTGGCGCTGGGCTCGCCTGGCGCTCAATGTGGGAGGTGGGTGAAGATTTGCAGGCAGGGCGTCTGGTCAGCGTGCTGG
The DNA here is from genome assembly GCA_903870055.1 of uncultured Pseudomonadota bacterium. Classification (GTDB taxonomy): domain Bacteria; phylum Pseudomonadota; class Gammaproteobacteria; order Burkholderiales; family Rhodocyclaceae; genus Fluviibacter. The sequence continues at coordinate 87,451 of CAIQBG010000024.1, read as the reverse complement.
ATGATTGGGCTGCACCCCCGGTGGGGATTTATGCGGTGTTTCCTGAGCGGCGACATTTGCCGTTGAAAGTACGCGCCTTTATTGATCTTTTAAAAGACGCGTACAGTCAGAAGGATTACTGGTTGCCTAAAGGCAATGGCATTAAGCCAGAACCGCTAAAGCGGCATCGTAATTCGGTTCGTTCTTGATTTCGCTGACAAGCTCGCTATGTAGCACGCGATTGTTTTCATCAAGCACGACCACGGCACGTGCAGCTAGGCCAGCGATCGGGCCAGACTCAATCGCAACACCGTAGTCCTGCAGGAATTCGCGACCACGCATCGTCGATAGCGTTTGTACATTGTCGAGGCCTTCTGCACCGCAGAAGCGGGATTGGGCAAAAGGTAAATCTGCCGAGATGCACAGTATGACGGTGTTTTTCAGCTGGCTGGCCTGGGTGTTGAATTTACGAACGGAAGTGGCACATGTAGGCGTATCTACACTCGGAAAAATGTTCAGCACCTTGCGCTTGCCCGTAAAGTTTTCCAGCGTAGCGTCACTCAGGTCTTTTGCTACTAGTTTGAATGCAGGTGCGGTAGCACCGGCTTGTGGGAGTTTGCCGCCGATTTGAATGGCGTTGCCGCCTAGGGTCACTGCTTGAGTCATGGTGGGGTCCTTTGAGTTCGATGTTGTAGTGTTCGAATAGTTTAGACGGATTTGCCAGAAACAAAAACAGCACCCGAAGGTGCTGTTTTATTTAGAAGAATTGCAGTGCTTAGTGGAACTGTTCTTCTTCTGTCGAACCGGTCAGCGCCTTCACGCTCGACGAACCACCCTGGATGACGGTAGTTACTTCGTCGAAGTAACCGGTACCGACTTCCTGCTGGTGCGAAACGAAGGTGTAACCATCTTCACGAGCAGCGAATTCAGGTTCCTGAACCATTTCAACGTAGTGCTTCATGCCTTCGCCGCCAGCATAGGCCTTGGCGAACTTGAAGGTGTTGTACCAGTTGACGTGGATGCCAGCCAGTGTGATGAACTGGTACTTGTAACCCAGTGCCGACAGTTCTTCTTGGAAGGCCGCGAGGTGTGAGTCGTTAAGGTTCTTCTTCCAGTTGAACGATGGCGAGCAGGTGTACGACAGCAGCTTGCCTGGGCAAGAAGCCAGAACGGCGAGGGCGAATTCGCGGGCGAAGCCAATGTCAGGCACGCCAGTTTCACACCAGACCAGATCAGCATAAGGCGCGTAAGCAACACCACGGCTGATCGATTGCTCCAGACCATTTTTCACGCGGTAGAAACCTTCTTGCGTACGTTCACCGGTCAGGAATGGCTTATCGTTTTCGTCGTAATCGGAAGTGATCAGGTTAGCCGCTTCAGCATCGGTACGGGCCAGGATCAGGGTCGGTACGCCCATGACGTCGGCAGCAAAACGTGCGGAGATCAGCTTTTCGATGGCTTCACGCGTTGGTACCAGAACCTTGCCACCCATGTGGCCACACTTCTTGGCAGCAGCCAGTTGGTCTTCGAAGTGAACGCCAGCAGCACCGGAGGCGATCATGTTCTTCATCAGTTCGAAGGCGTTCAGAACGCCACCAAAACCAGCTTCAGCATCGGCAACGATCGGCAGGAAGTAGTCGATGAACTCTTTGTCGCCCGGGTTGATGCCACGCGACCACTGAATCTCATCTGCGCGCTTGAAAGTATTGTTAATGCGGCGAACCATGGTTGGCACGGAGTCATAGGCATACAGCGACTGATCCGGGTACATGGTTTCCGAGGTGTTGCCGTCGGCGGCTACTTGCCAGCCTGACAGGTATACGGCTTCCAGGCCAGCTTTGGCCTGTTGCATGGCTTGACCGGCGGTGATAGCGCCGAAGGCGTTCACGTAGCCCTTTTTGGCGCCGCCGTTGACTTTGTCCCACAGAACTTTGGCACCGCGTTGAGCCAGTGTGTATTCTGGCTGCAGAGAGCCGCGCAGACGTACGACGTCAGCGGCAGAGTAACCGCGCTTGACGTTCTTCCAGCGAGGATTTTCAGCCCAGTCTTTTTCCAGGGCGGCGATTTGCTGTTCACGAGTTGCCATGTTGATTCCTTAGGAGAGTTTGCAAGAGGAGTGCTCTGGCGTGCGGTTGATTCTTGCGGTAGTCGCGCGTCGGTGCATGAATCACTATATACACATTTTGCTGCGTGCGCAACAACTCTTATATAAGACATAAGATTATATAAAATCCAATAAAAACATTGCGTTGGAACGTGTTTGTTTTGTTGTTTTGGAACTTTGTGTGCGTTGCCGCATAAAAAAACCGGCCAGACCGGCCGGTTTTTCAGCAGGGCGGTAAAGGTGCCGTATCTAGATCAAGGGTGTTGTTGAAACAATGACGCCGTCTTCATCAGCGCACAGCCACTCGCCAGGCTTGAGGGTGACACCGCCAAAGGTAACGGGAATGTCGCGCTCGCCTACGTTTTTCTTAACCGTTTTTAACGGGTGTGTATTCAGAGCACGGACACCCAGTGGGAGTGCGTTAATAGCAGCACTATCGCGAATACAGCCATAAACGACAACCCCCGCCCAGCCATTTTTTACGGCCATGTCCGCGAGTTGGTCGCCGAGTAATGCGCAACGCAGGCTACCGCCACCGTCAATGACCAATACCTTACCCGTGCCCGGTTCACCAAGAACGGTGCGCACAAGCGAGTTGTCTTCAAAAATCTTCAGCGTCACGATGCTGCCTGCAAACGCTGTCTTGCCGCCGTAGCGTTGAAACATCGGCGCGAGGATTCTTAGCTGCTCAGCTTTGATCAGGGCTTCATTATTATCGAGGAGGTCGGTGGTGAGTAGGGCAGTCATATTAGCGGTGTCGTGACGAAAGAGGGGTTAGGCCGGTACTGAAGCCTGACCTTGTGGGTCAAGTTTTTCGGCGTCGGTGAAATGTAGTTGTACCTTGTCATTCTGGTCAATATCTACGGTGACCTGTCCGCCGTGAGCAAGTTTTCCAAAAAGGAGTTCATCGGCCAATGCAGAGCGGATGGTGTCCTGAATCAGACGTGCCATGGGTCGTGCACCCATGAGTGGATCAAAACCATTTTCCGCCAGATAGGTTTTGAGCGCTTCCGTGAAAGTGACTTCTACTTTCTTCTCATGCAGCTGTTCTTCCAGTTGCATCAGGAATTTATCGACCACGCGCAAGATAACTTCCAGATCCAGGGGCTTGAACGAGATAGTGGCATCGAGACGGTTACGGAATTCTGGAGTGAAGACGCGTTTGATCTCTTCCATCTCATCCCCAACCTGTTTCTTGGCGGTAAAGCCCATCACGGATTTGTTGAGGGTTTCCTGGCCAGCATTGGTAGTGAGGATAATCACCACATTGCGGAAGTCTGCTTTGCGTCCATTGTTATCGGTGAGCGTGCCATGATCCATCACCTGAAGCAGGACGTTGTAGATGTCCTGATGTGCCTTCTCGATTTCATCAAGGAGTAGCACGCAGTAGGGTTTTTTATTGATGGCTTCGGTGAGTAAGCCGCCTTGCTCAAAGCCGACATAGCCTGGTGGCGCACCGATTAAACGCGAAACCGCATGGCGTTCCATGTATTCAGACATGTCAAATCGTAGCAACTCTATGCCGAGGCAGTACGCCAGTTGTTTGGCCACTTCGGTTTTGCCCACACCAGTAGGGCCCGAGAAGAGAAAGGCACCGATCGGTTTGCCGGGGTTGCCCAAACCTGAGCGGGCCATCTTGATGGCGCGGGCGAGCGCGTCAATCGCGTTGTCTTGTCCGAAGACAACCGCTTTCAAATCGCGATCCAGATTCTTCAATGCGCGTTTGTCATCGTTAGAGACATGCGACGGTGGAATGCGGGCGATCCGCGCTACGATTTCTTCGATCTCGTGCTTGCCGACCACTTTCTTCTGTTTGCTCTTCGGCAGAATGCGCTGCGCGGCGCCAGCCTCATCAATAACGTCGATCGCCTTATCTGGCAAATGGCGATCAGTAATGTGACGTGCTGCTAACTCGGCAGCCGTGGTGAGTGCTGATGCGGTGTACTTGATGCTGTGATGAGACTCGAAGCGGGATTTAAGGCCCTTTAGGATCTCGATCGTCTCTGCAACAGAGGGCTCATTCACGTCAACCTTCTGGAAGCGGCGCGAAAGAGCAGAATCTTTTTCAAAGATGCCACGGTATTCGACAAAGGTCGTAGCGCCGATACAGCGCAGTTGCCCATTCGCCAATGCAGGTTTGAGCAAGTTAGAGGCGTCAAGGGTTCCGCCGGATGCCGAGCCGGCTCCGATTAGCGTATGGATTTCATCGATAAAGAGAACGGCTTCCGGGTTGTTTTTCAGTGCTTTGAGCACGCCTTTCAGGCGTTGCTCGAAATCGCCACGGTATTTGGTGCCGGCGAGCAGGGCACCCATGTCCAGTGAATAAACAATGGCATTGGCCAGCACATCAGGCACATCTTTATCAACAACGCGGCGGGCTAGACCTTCTGCAATAGCAGTTTTGCCTACGCCTGCTTCGCCAACCAGCAGTGGATTATTCTTGCGGCGTCGACAGAGAATCTGCACGACACGTTCCAGTTCGCGCTCGCGGCCGATCAGCGGATCGATCTTGCCTTCCTGGGCAAGGACATTCAGATTAATGGTGTATTGCTCGAGCGGGCCGTTCTGAGTCTTGTCAGCAGATTCTGCCTCGCCATCGTCGCCTTGAGGCTTGGCGCTGTCACGCGGCACTTTGGAGATGCCGTGTGAAATGAAATTCACCAGATCCAGACGGGAAATATTCTGTTTTTGCAGGTAGTACACGGCATGTGAATCTTTTTCACCAAAAATGGCCACCAGCACATTGGCACCGGTGACTTCTTTTTTTCCGGAGGACTGCACGTGCAGTATGGCGCGCTGAATGACGCGTTGAAAACCCAACGTTGGTTGTGTTTCGGTCTCCGCGTCTTCGGCAACAACCGGCGTGTGATCCTGGGTAAAGCGTGTGAGTTCATGCCGCAGTGCTTCAAGTTGCGCACCGCAGGCACGTAACGCATCTGAGGCTGATGGGTTGTCGATCAGCGCAAGTAATAGATGTTCGACGGTGATGAATTCGTGTCGTTTTTGGCGGGCTTCTACAAAAGCGGTATGTAGGCTGACTTCAAGTTCCTGGGCAATCATGGGGCTTCCTCCATCACGCAGGCCAGGGGGTGCTGGTGTTCCCTGGCCAGATTAACGACCTGTTCGACTTTGCTGGCAGCAATGTCGCGGGTGTAGATACCGCAGATGCCACGTCCTTCTGTATGCACCGCCATCATGACACGCATTGCGCGATCCTCATCCATCCGAAAGATTAATTCCAGTACGTGGACGACGAAATCCATGGGGGTGAAATCGTCATTAAGTAGCAGTACCTGGTAAAGCGGTGGCGGTCGGAGATCCAGCACTTCTCGTTCGAGGAGTGCGGTGCCTTCCTGTGTTTTTCGTTGATTGGGCATGGGCACAATTTAAGGGGTGAACGGCAATTCTTCAATGGGTTTGACATAAAATACGCCTGAGCCAGTCTGGTTGCCCCCGCGGTGCAACATAAATAAATGAAAAAATATGTTGACGATGTGGAAAACATCGCGTAAAAAAGCCAAATACCGGAACTCCGGTACAGGGAGGAGTGTGGGCGCACTGAGTGTGCTACGTTCTGAAATAGTTTAAAGAGGTCAGTACGACCGGAAGGAAGTAGTAACATGGCACTAGGTACCGTCAAGTGGTTCAATGACGCAAAGGGTTTTGGTTTCATCACGCCGGATGGCGGCGGTGAGGATCTGTTCGCCCATTTCTCCGCAATCACCATGAATGGTTTTAAGACCCTGAAGGAAGGCGAACGCGTCTCCTTCGACGTGGTCGACGGCCCGAAGGGTAAGCAAGCCGCTAACATCGGCCGCGCTTAATGCGGATGTGGGCAATGTCCTTGTGACAGAGCCCCATCATGAAAAAGCCCGCCGCAAGGCGGGCTTTTTCGTTGTTGGGTATCATTCGGTATGCACTTCATCAGGAAGACGTTTTCGTTAGTATTGGCCATAGCGGTTGCTAGTGCCTCAATGCAGGGCTTTGCTGCTTCCAGCGAATTGCCCGAGCTGGGCGATGCGGCGCATGAGGTATTGCCGCCACAGGTACAGCGCAAGCTGGGGGCTGAGTTTTATAACGAAATACGTCTACGCGAACCAAGCTACATCGATGATCCGGAAATTGCCGGTTATGTAAATCGTGTCGGGCGCCGGCTGGTATCGGCCAGTGCTGATCCCAATGGGCGTTTTACCTTCTTCGTGTTGCGGGATAGACAGATCAACGCCTTTGCGACTTTTGGTGGTTATGTTGGGGTGAATACGGGCTTGCTACTGGCGGCGCGTACCGAATCGGAATTTGCCGGCGTCTTGGCGCACGAAATATCTCACGTCATTCAGCAACATCTGGCGCGCGGCATTATGGCCGCTAAAAACCAGTCGATCGCTTCATTGGCGAGCCTGGCGCTTATGTTGCTGGCTGCTCGGGCGGGCGGCAATACAGGTCAGGTGGTGAGTGGGGCAGGACAGGCCATTGAAGCCGCCAATATTCAATCGCAACTCGGTTATTCACGGGACTTCGAACGTGAAGCCGATCGAGTGGGTTTCACCACATTGACTAAAGCCGGCTATGACCCCAAAGGCATGTCTGATTTTTTCGAACGTTTGCAGAAAGCCACCGCGCTTTATGAAAACAATGCACCGGTTTACCTGCGTACGCACCCATTAACGACGGAACGTATTTCCGATATGCAGGGGCGTGCTCATAACGCCCCCTATAAACAGGTGCGGGATAGTCTGGAGTTTTATCTGGTGCGCGCCAAGCTACGCGTGATGGAATTTACGCCGCAGGATGCGCTGGCTGAATTTGAAACACAACTGAGAGAGCGTCGTTTCGCTCATGAGTCCGCAGTTTGGTATGGTATTTCTCGTGCGCAATTGCGTCAGGGTCGTTTGGCTGATTCGGAAAAATCGCTGACACAAGCTAAAAAGCTGGCGCCTGCTAACCCCATGTTTGAAACGCTGGCTGCAGAGATCAAGATGTCAGAAAAAGATATCGGTGCAGCTGCCCTGATTTACCGTGAAGCGTACAAACGTTATCCGAATGATGAGGCCATTGTTCTGGGGTTTGTGAACGTGCTGCAATTGCAGGGGCAACAGGAAACGGCGATACAGGTGCTAGATGCGCGTCTGCGTACAAATGCGCGGGATCCGAAGCTATATTTGCTGGAGGCACAGTCTTATGCGGCACTGGGTAAATCAGTGCAGTCGCGTCGCGCAACCGCCGAGGCGTATGCGCTGAATGGGCAGACGCAGGCGGCAGTTGAGCAACTTGAACTGGCACAACGTGAAGCGAAACAGTTTCAGGATCAATCCATGATTGATACCCGGTTGCGTGCTTTGCGTGCGCAATTGATGGAAGAACGTAAAAATGCCAATCAGTCGCCGTTCTAATTAATGCACGCGTTATGCACACCATGAGTGAATTTGCCCGCCCCATTTCTGATCGTCAGCTCGATGTTTCCGGATTGAAATGTCCGATGCCGATTTTACGAACCAAGAAAACGCTGGCAGAAATGACAAGCGGTGAGGTTCTGGAGATCCATGCAACAGACCCTGCAACGAAAGATGATTTGGCTGCTTTTGCTCGGCAGACCGGACATGTCTTATTGCAATTGATAGAAACAGAAGCCTGTCTGGTGTTTTACCTCAAACGCAAATAAGTGTGCAGTCAGTGACATTACCCGCAGTTCTCTTCCGCAATGGCACGGCAGATGCCTCTGTTGCTAGAAGCTTGCTCTGTACGTCAGTGCAGTCGACCTGGATTATTTACGATAAACAGTCGCTCAAGACCGCTTTAGATGCAGCTGACGTGGCACGTGCACAAGGCGCCTTGGCTGTTTTTGCCCTAGATTATGAGTTGGGTAGTGTTCTGGAGCCTGCTGTTGCTCAGCGCAAGGCGAATGAAGCTAACGGGCTTACGCCACTGGGCTACGTCTGGATTTTTAACGAGGCATCGTGGCTCTCAGTAGCGCAAGCTGATGCCTGGTTACGTGCGCGCGGTACGGATATTCCCTCTGGATGCATTAGAGGCGCAGCTCACCTGAATGCCGAAAGTTATAGCCGGAAATTGATGCAGATCCGTCAAGCTATTGCCGATGGTGAAATCTATCAGGTGAATTACACGTTTCCGCTGGATGTGATGCTTTATGGCGATCCTGCTAGCGCTTTTTTAAAAATGGCGCAGGCGCAACCAACGGCGCATGCGGTATACATCGATATGCCTGAATATCAGGTGTTGTCGTTGTCGCCAGAGCTCTTTTTTGCGGTTGATGGTGATCGGATTCATGTGCGTCCGATGAAAGGCACCGCGCCGCGTGGCGATGAGGCAAAAACCGACAAGGCCTATGCGGCATCACTCAAGGCTTCTGAGAAAAATCGTGCCGAGAATCTGATGATCGTCGATCTACTGCGCAATGATCTGGGCCGCGTGGCGCAACCGGGTAGCGTGGTAGTTGAGAGTCTCTTTGATATTGAGGCCTATGCAACTGTCCATCAGATGACTTCCACGGTGTCGGCAACCTTGAATACGACACGCCTGAACGATCTGATGGCTGCATTGTTTCCCTGTGGCTCGGTAACGGGTGCACCCAAGGTTGCTGCCATGCAGAAGATCAATCAATGGGAGATCGCCCCCAGAGCTTTGTATACGGGCAGTATCGGTTGGGCATCTGCGGATCGTGTGCAAGCTAATGTCGCTATACGTACACTGGTTCTGGACCCGCCTACCGGCGAAACCCCGGGAGCGCGGACTGGTGTGCTAGGAATAGGTAGCGGTATTGTCTGGGATTCACAGGCTGCCGAAGAGTATGACGAATGTCTGTTGAAGAGCACGTTCCTCATTAAACCGGATCCCGGCTTTACGCTTTTTGAGACATTGCGTTTGGAATTGCCTGCTGCCGATCTTGAAGACACTTTGCCGCTAGTGGAGCTCTATCCCCATTATCGGGGCCACTGTGCGCGTTTGGCAACATCAGCACTGGCACTGGGTTATGCGTTTGACGCGCAGGCATTTGAAGCGCTGCTCTGGCAGGTGAAAGCAGAAATTCGTCAGAAATCACCAGTTAATACAGATGCCAAAACATTCCGTGTGCGCATTGATCTTGAACATAACGGCGTTTTCCAATCAACCTGGGCGGTATTGCCGCCTTTGGCTGATCGTGTCGCTTTAATCTGGGCTGCAGAGCGACTCGATGGCTCTAATCCTTTGTTGCGCTACAAGACTTCTGCACGCACGGTTTACGATGCAGCAATCGAAACCGCAATAGCGCAACAGGCATTTGATGCCCTGTTCTGCAATCAGGATGGATTGGTATGCGAGGGAGGGCGTAGCAATGTATTTGTGCGCGAGGGTAATCGCTTACTGACGCCACCGCTACGTTGTGGTCTTTTGCCAGGGGTGCTGCGTGCAGAATTATTGGCTCGAGGCGAGGCCAGCGAGTCCTTGCTGACAATCGCAGATATCAAGGCAGCATCGAGAGAAGGCCGGCTGCGCGTGGGCAACGCCCTACGCGGTTTGATGCCGGCCTATCTCAAATAGATTTAGCTCAGTTTCAACTTGGCCAGTTGCGGTTTCAGCATGGCCAGCGTATTGCCGAAGTCTGCCATGCGTTGACGCTCCTGTTCCACCACGGCAGGAGGTGCGCGATCAACGAACGATGCATTGCTCAATTTGCCCTCTGCTTTTCGGATTTCGCCTTCTAGGCGTTCAATTTCCTTTTCCAGGCGGGCGATTTCAGCAGGAATATCAATTTCTACTTCCAGCATGAGTTGGACATTGCCCAAGACGGCAACGGGTGCCATGGCATCAGCCGGGAGAGATTCTACAAAGCGTACATCAGCCAGCTTAGCGAGTGCTTTCAGGACAGCGGCCGCACTTTCTAATTCAGATTGTTCAGCTGCAGGTGCGGCAACAATCAGCGGCACGCGTGTTGCTGGGGACAGGCTCATTTCGCCACGCAGGTTACGGCAAGCGGAAACCAGCCCTTTGAGACGATCGATCTGTGCTTCTGCCGCGCTATCAATCTGGGTGCTATCAGCCACCGGGTAGGCAGCTAGCAGGATAGTGTCTCCGGTTTTTCGGCCGGCCATCGGTGCTATGGTCTGCCAGAGTTCTTCCGTAATAAATGGAATGAACGGATGTGCCAGACGCAGAATCGTTTCAAGAACGCGCAACAGCGTACGACGTGTTGCACGTTGCTCTTCTGCAGTGCCAGTCTGAATCTGGGTTTTAGCAATTTCCAGATACCAGTCGCAGTATTCATCCCAAACCAGGTGGTAAAGCGCTTGGGCCGCCAGATCAAAACGGTATTCGTTCAATTGCTGGGCGATTTCTGTTTCGGCGCGCTGTAGCAGACTCACGATCCAACGATCGGCGGCTGAGAATTTTAGATCTGCATCAGTGGCCTCAATGCCGCAATCCTGATCTTCTGTATTCATCAGCACGAAACGTGTGGCATTCCACAGTTTGTTGCAGAAGTTGCGATAGCCTTCACAGCGCGATAGATCGAACTTGATGTCACGACCCGGGCTGGCTAGTGACGTAAAGGTAAAGCGCAGGGCGTCCGTACCGAAGCTCGGGATGCCGTCTGGAAATTCTTTTCGGGTTTCCTTCTCGATGCTCTGTGCCTGTTTCGGATTCATCAGGCCAAAGGTACGTTTTTTGATCAGCTCATCGAGGGTAATGCCGTCGATCAGATCAATCGGATCCAGCACATTGCCCTTGGACTTGCTCATCTTCTGACCCTTGGCATCGCGGATCAGGCCATGAACATAGACATCTTTGAATGGAATACGGCCGGTCAGGTGCTGGGTCATCATCACCATACGAGCGACCCAGAAGAAGATGATGTCAAAGCCGGTGACCAGCACGCTGGTCGGTAGATAGCGTTCCAGCATGGCGTTTGGCGTATTCGGCCAATCCGGCGTCCAGTCCAGGGTCGAGAACGGCCACAGGGCGCTGGAGTACCAGGTATCGAGTACATCTTCATCGCGACGTAGCGTGCCGGTATCGCCGGCTGCGGTGGCCTGTACTTTCGCTTCGGCTTCATCGTGCGCGACATACACCTTGCCACTATCGCTGTACCAGGCTGGAATCTGATGGCCCCACCACAGCTGACGAGAAATACACCAGTCTTGAATATTATTCAGCCACTGGTTGTACGTATTCACCCAGTTTTCCGGATGGAAGCGGACTTCGCCATTGGCAACGACATCCAGTGCCTTCTGCGTAATCGATTTTCCGTCTGCACCGGGTTTGCTCATGGCAACAAACCACTGATCGGTGAGCATCGGCTCAATCACCACGCCGGTGCGATCGCCACGTGGCACTTTCAGTTTGTGCTTGTCGGTTTTTTCCAGAATGCCCAGGGCTTCGAGATCAGCGACAACCACTTTGCGTGCATCAAAGCGATCCAGGCCACGGTATTTTTCCGGCGCATTGTCATTGATCTTGGCATCCAGTGTCAGGATCGAAATCAAAGGCAGGTTGTGACGTTGGCCTACCGCATAGTCATTAAAGTCATGCGCTGGCGTGACCTTGACGCAGCCTGTACCAAATTCCAGATCGACATAACTATCGGCAATGATCGGAATCTCACGATCGGTCAGTGGCAGCTTCACCATCTTGCCGATCAGGTGTTGATAACGCGGGTCTTCCGGATGCACCATCACAGCGGTATCGCCCAGCATGGTTTCCGGACGGGTGGTTGCTACCACCAGAGAGCCGCTGCCATCGGCTAACGGATAACGGATGTGCCAGAGGAAACCATCTTCTTCTTCAGAGAGCACTTCCAGATCGGAGACGGCGGTATTGAGCTTCGGATCCCAGTTAACCAGGCGCTTGCCACGATAGATGAGGCCTTCGTTGTAAAGGCGCACAAAGCTTTCGGTAACGGTCTTGGAAAGACCGGCATCCATCGTGAATCGTTCGCGCGTCCAATCGCAGGAGCTGCCGAGGCGACGCATCTGTTGTGTAATCGTGCCGCCGGAATAGGCTTTCCATTCCCACACTTTTTCCAGGAATTTTTCGCGACCGAGGTCATGACGGGAAATGCCATCGCGTTCCAGTTGGCGTTCTACAACGATCTGCGTTGCAATGCCGGCATGATCGGTGCCTGGTTGCCAGAGTGTATTGGCGCCGCGCATCCGGTGATAGCGCGTCAGTGCATCCATCAGCGTCTGATTGAAACCGTGACCCATGTGCAGGGTGCCCGTGACATTGGGGGGCGGCAGCAAAATGCAGAAAGCCTCATCTTTGGCAGCGTCATCGCCAGCAGCGAAGTAGCCGCTGTCTTCCCAGGTCTGGTACCAGCGGCGTTCGATTTCGGCGGGTTCAAAGGATTTGGCAAGCGTCATGGTGTTCAATTCAAGCGGGGTTAATTGGATTTGCGATAGGTGATCGGGTAACCGCGATCTTTATAGAAAGCCATGCGGTTACGGGCTGTTGCTTTGTCGGTATCTTGTCTGGTGACAATTTCAAACAGGCGCTGATAGCGGGCAAAACCGGTGGGTACATCGTCGGCCAGATTGACCAACAGCTCATCCTGTTGCACGGTGTTCAGATCATCAGTAATGATGATCAGCGTACGATCAGCTTCGGCACTATTAGCGTGGCAGTGCGGAATAAACGACGTAGGCTCGTTGGCCCAGAGCGCTTTATCAAAGGCTTCGGCCTGTGCCGGATCCGGTATGAAAAAAGTGATCGGTCTCCGTCGTTCCCAGGCGAGTGCAGCCAACCGGATGGCCTGAGTGAGGCGATCCGGTTGGTCGTGGTAGCAATCGATCTGGGTCACGGTGCGATTGAAGGTGGCTTAGTCGGCTTTGCCAGCGCGCGTCATCAGGAAGCGCGTCAGCAAAGGTACTGGGCGGCCAGTGGCACCCTTATCCTTACCTTGAATCCAGGCAGTGCCTGCGATATCCAGGTGTGCCCACGGATAAGCCTTGGTAAAGCGCGAGAGGAAGCAGGCAGCGGTAATCGTGCCGCCCCAGCGGCCACCGATGTTGGCCATGTCAGCGAATGGGCTCTTCAGTAGATCCTGGTAGTCATCCCATAGCGGCAGTTCCCAGGCGCGGTCCATTGTGGCCGTACCCGCAGTGCGCAGTTCATTCACCAATGGATCGTTGTTGCCCAGTAGGCCGGTAGCGACCTGACCCAAGGCAACTACGCAGGCACCAGTTAGCGTGGCCACATCAACTACAGCTGCTGGCTTGAAGCGTTCGGCGTAGGTGAGGGCATCACAGAGAATCAGACGGCCTTCGGCGTCAGTATTCAGAATTTCGATGGTCTGACCCGACATCGAGCTAACGATATCGCCCGGACGTGTGGCACTCCCGCCCGGCATGTTTTCGGTAGTCGGTATGATCACCACAAGGTTAATCGGCAGCTTCATGCCAGCTACGGCACGTAGGGTGCCCAGCACGCTGGCAGCCCCGCACATGTCGTACTTCATTTCGTCCATTTCGGCAGCTGGCTTGAGCGAGATGCCGCCGGTATCAAAAGTAACGCCCTTGCCAACCAGAACGACAGGCTTGTCGGTCTTCTTGCCGGCGTTGTATTCGAGCACGATGAACTTGGGTGGTTGATCCGAGCCTTTGGCCACGGCTAGCAGTGAATGCATGCCCAGCTTTTCCATGGCCGCTTTTTCCAGAATCAGGCATTTAAGACCGTAAGTCTTAGCCAGCTTCTTGGCCTCATTAGCCAGATAAGTCGGGGTGCAGATGTTGCCCGGTAAGTTACCCAGATCACGCGTCAGGTTCATGCCTTCGACAATGGCGGTGCCTTGGCTAACAGCATCCGTTGTGGCTTTGGTTGCTTTGTCATTAACCAGTACAGCAACGGATTTAAGTTTGACTGGTGTGGCTTTGGGCATGGTCTTGAAGCTATCGAAGCGATACGCGCACTCACCGGCCAGAACAATGGCCTGGCGCACTTGCGCGGTGCTTGAAAGTTCGGTGACTTTTACTGAAGTTAGGGTATTGATGGCATCAGCAGCGGTGGTCGCCAAAACGGCATTAATGGCCGTACGGTTAGCCTGTGTCCAACTCTTAGTGTTCAGTTCGTCAGCTTTTCCTAACCCTACGAGTACGAGACGTTCTGCTTTAAGACCTTCCGGATGACGCACGACGAGGCTGGTGCCAGCCTTGCCATTAAAGTCGCCTTGCTTCTGGAGTCGGCCGATCAGACCCTTGCTGGCCTTGTCTGCAGCGACCGTCGCAGCAGGTTGAGCACCACTTTCAAAGACGCCCAGAATAAGGGCATCAGTGCTCAATGTCTGGGTTACGCCGGTTTTTGTGCTAAATTTCATCGGATTCTCCGGAAGGAAATAGATTGCGTTGGGTTTGCGTTGCAAACTTTAACCTGTGATTATCCCCGCCGGCATTGCTTTTCGTCAAAATTCCGCACTCTGTACAGGCCGCACCGTTTTGAAGCACTCTCTCCGATCATGATTTTTGCGCGCGCCATGCGGCGTGAATTCGTCCAGAACGCGGTAGCCATCTCGGTGGCTTTGCTGGTGATTCTGTTGACGACGTTTTTAGTGCGTCTGCTGAATGAGGCGACGATTGGCAAGGTGTCTGCGGGCGCTGTGGGCCCATTGCTGGGTTTTGCCATCTTCAATTTCCTGCCGATTCTGTTGTCGCTGGCCTGTTTTATGGCGATTCTGCTGACGCTATCGCGTTGGTACCGGGATTCTGAAATGACGGTCTGGTTTAGTGCCGGCCAGCCTTTAACCGCCTGGATACGCCCGGTACTGATTTTTTCTATTCCCATCATGCTGGTGGTGGGCGCGCTGACGCAGGAGCTGGTGCCCTGGGCGCATGGTGAAAGTCTCAAATACCGTAAACAGGTTTCAGATAAAAATGAGTTGGGCCTGGTGCGCCCTGGCGTATTCAGGGAATCGTCGGATGGCCGTCGGATTTTCTTTATTGAATCTTCGGATAAATCAGGGGCGACGGTTAACAACATCTTTGTGAGCGATAACCAGCCCGAAAAGCTGGGCATTACAGTCGCCGAGCGGGGGCGCCAAGAGATTCACGAGAACGGGGATCGCTTTATTGTTCTGGAAAAAGGGCACCGCTACGAGCTCAAGCCTAATTCTCCAGAGCTGCGCGAAATGGACTACGAAGAATATGGCTTTCGCGTAGAAACCAACGCCGCTGAAAACAGTGTCCGTCATCAGGACAGCACGCCGACGCGTGAATTGTTGATGAATCCCACCCGCGAGAGTCTTGGCGACGTCGTCACTCGCTTAGGCACTACCATTATGGTGGTGATGCTGGCACTGCTAGCCATTCCGCTGTCTTATGTGAACCCGCGCGCTGGTCGTTCTGCCAATATGATCCTCGCGCTGCTGGTTTATTTTGTGTACATCAACCTGATGACCATTTCGCGTGCCTGGGTCATCCAGGGTCGCGTCCCCTTTGCTGTCGGCCTGGTTGTACCGCATCTGCTGATGCTCTCGGTGCTGATCTGGGGTTTCTATTACCGCATGACCGCAACGACCCGCGGTGCCCATCGTCGTATGCGTGCCGCTCGTAAGGCGGGGGTCTGAAATGATTTACCGCAAGTATGTCGGTCGGGAAGTCTTGCTGGCCACCCTGTTGATTCTGGGTGCCTTTATGGTGCTGTTTGCCTTCTTCGATTTGATGGGTGAATTGGGCAAATTGGGTGAGGGGGGTTACAAGCTCTATCAGGCCATCGTTTATGTCGCACTGATTCAGCCAGGCCGGATCTATGAGTTGATGCCGATCTGTGTCTTGATTGGCACCTTGTACGCCTTGTCGAATCTGGCTCGGCACTCCGAGATTAATGTACTCCGTGTCTCCGGGGTATCCAGTACACAATTGCTGACGACGCTGATGCGTGTTGGCTTCTGGTTGGTACTAACAACCTTTGTGCTGGGTGAGTTCGTTGTGGCGCCGGCCGAGCAGAAAGCTCAGGAGTGGCGGGTTAAAGCCATGAGCGGCACGATTACCCAGGGCCTGCAGTCCGGTGTCTGGGTTAAAGATGACAAGACATTCGCCAACATCAACGCCTTGCGCCCGGATGGCCGTCTGGAATCGGTACGGATCTATCAGTTCCGTAAGGATATGACGCTGGATCGCGTGTCTTATGCCAAGACGGCTACTTTTCAGGCGCCAGATACCTGGATGCTCAATGAGGTGTCGGAAACCGTCCTAGAGGGCCAGCGCGTGCGTCAGGTGCAACTGGCTAACAAGGCCTGGCAGTCAGCTATTACCCCGGACGTTTTACAGGTCTTGTTGGTGCGGCCGCATCTGATGTCGATTTATGAGCTGTACACCTACATCCAGCACCTTAAGCGTAATGGTCTGGGTAGTGAAACCTACGTCATTGCCATCTGGAAGAAGGTGTTCTATCCGCTGTCGATCCTGGTGATGATGGCGTTGGCCTTGCCTTTTGCTTACCGACACGACCGCGTGGGCGGTGTCAGTCTGCGTATTTTCGCCGGCGTCATGATTGGCGCGTTGTTCTACATGCTGAACGGGCTGGTTTCCAGCCTGGGTGCCATCAATAACTGGTCACCCTTTGTTACAGCCGCTATGCCGATGATTCTGTTTATGGGTGCGGCAATCACTTTGCTCAAGCGGGCCGAGAAACGCTAATTATTTAGCGAGCAGGACGATCCGGCTACCGGCAATACGGTCATGCAGAAACTGCTGGTCCGGATCAATAAAACTCCACAATAACGCCAGACCGGTTGGCCAGCAGATCCAGCCCATGCCGTAACGAACAAAGGCCTGTAAAGGGCGTAGGGGCAATCCGGATTGTGCGTCTACTAGGCGTAAGCGCCAAGTTTTCATCGCTAGGGTTTGGCCGGCACGGACCCAGCACCAGATGAAATAAGTGCCTAATAGGCTGAACAAATAAAACCACAGCAAGGCAGGGCCGGGTGTGTGTTGGGTCAATCCGGACAATATCGCGACGGGTAGGACAAATAAAAAAATACCCAGCGCTAGAACCACCAGCATTTCGTAGAGCAGGCTGCCTAGTCGGCGGCCTAGGGGTGCGTAGTTAGCGGCTCTCATTGCCAGAAGATTCAGCAGATACCGGGTTTGCGCTTTCCTCAACGGGTTTGGTCGGGGCAAAAGTGAGTGGGCTGGCAGGTGCAGCCGCTTTCGGTGGTACGACTTTGACTGCGCCGGGTGCCGTTGCTAACGAGCCAGCTGCAGTTCCGGCGGGCAGGGCGCCCTCTTTGGTGGTGGTTACCGTGGGTTTGCCATCAACGGCAGGGGTACGGGCGGCGCGTTTGTTGGCTCTGTCCAGTTCGCGAGCCTCTTCTTCCAGCCGGGCACGTACATTTTCAGGCAGGTTCTGGTAATCGGCCCATTTCTGCGCCAGCTCAGCCCGTTCTTCAGGGTTGGTCTGTTTGGCTAATTCCCGGAAACGTTCACGAGCTGCCTGGCGTTGCGCCGGGGTCAGATTGGCCCAGACCTGCATGCGGTCGCGGACACGTTCCTGCTCAGCTTCATTCAGATTAGGATATTTTGCAGCAATTTCCAGCCACTTTTTGCGGCGGAATCGCTCCATATTGTTCCAATCCTCTTGCAGCGGCGCGAGGATGTCTTTTTGCGTTGCTGTTAAATCTTTCCAGTCTGGCTGGGGGGGTACGGCGACGCGCACGCCGCTGGGGGTATCCTGGTTAGAGCGGACGCGCGGATACCCGACCACCACCGCAATGATGGCAGTCACTGCTACAACAAGGATCAGTCCTTTTCGGCTGGCGTTCCGGTGGAAAGCCATGTCTGGAATCCCTTATCGATCAATGCATTAGGCGGTAGTGCCTCGCTAAGCAGGGCGCTGTCTTCATTAGCCAGATCTTCGATTTGTGTTTGTGCCTGCCAGAACATAAAAGCGCCAGCAACCAGCAGAATGCCTGCCGAGGCAGCCCAGCGGCGCCAGTCGGTCGCAGAGCCAAATGAGTCGCCAAACAGGCTACCCATAGCGCGATGGGTGCTTTGTCCAGCCAGTTGCAGCGCGCTTTGCCACTGTTTCTGATGGGAAAGCGCTTGTTCACGCATTTGCGCCAGGCGTGCAGTCACACGGCTGGGCAGCGTATCTGTGCCCTGATCCAGTGCGCGTGCCATGGCTTTGGCCAGCAGGTCTTCCTGCGGGCGGTCATGGTGAGGCGTTTTATGGGTCATAGCTGATGTCCTTTTGCTTTCAGATCCGCTGCTAGGGCTTGGGTGGCCCGTGAGCAGTGGGTTTTGACGCTGCCTTGGGAGCAACCCATGGCTTCGGCAGTTTCTGCTGTATCTAATCCCTCCCAATAACGCAGGAGGAAGGCTTCTCGTTGACGAGCCGGCAGTTTTGCCAGGGATTCTTCGATGTCATCGAGGGTTCGCCGTTGTTCCAGCGCATCCTCAGGGCGTTCAGCCTGATCGGCATCGGTTGCCCGTAAACGGTCTATTTTTTCCTGATCGTCTTCATCTTCACCGCCGCCGAGTGCGGAAAACAGCGTGGTCCACAGGTTGCGCACCTTGCTACGACGGTAAAAATCACGGATCGTATTTTGCAGAATGCGCTGGAACAGCGCTGGTAGCTCATCGGCGGGGCGGTCGCCATAGTGTTCGGCCAACTTCAGCATGGAATCCTGCACGATATCGAGCGCATTTTCTTCGTTATGCACGGCAAACCAGGCCGTTTTATAGGCCCGGCGCTCGACATCGGCAAGAAAAGCATCCAGTTCGCGTGGGGTGGCCAAGCAATTGCTCCGGCTAGAAAGAAAACACTAGAATTCGGGGCGATTCTAGCAAGTCTTGCCCAAAAGCGCTGCACTAGCTATCATTGGCGGTTTTCCCCGTAACCACAACCCTGTTGTCGGAGCCACTCACAAGGTGCGCGTGCCGGATAGGGGCAAGGCGAAGTGACGCTTCGCGAGGAGGTGTGTATGTCAGCAGCAATAAGTGGCGCAGAGATTCTTGTTAAATGTCTGCAAGCTGAAAACGTCGATACGATTTTCGGCTACCCAGGTGGCTCGGTTCTTCATATTTACGACGAGCTCTTCAAACAAGACACAATTCATCACGTACTGGTACGACACGAGCAGGCTGCCGTTCATGCTGCCGATGCGTATTCCCGTTCGTCGCAGCGCGTTGGCGTTGCACTGGTGACCTCGGGTCCTGGCCTGACCAATGCAGTAACCGGCATTGCAACCGCCTACTATGACTCGATCCCGCTGGTTGTAATCAGTGGTCAGGTACCAACCTTCTATATTGGTCAGGATGCCTTCCAGGAAAGTGATGCGGTTGGTATTACCCGTCCGTGTGTCAAGCACAACTTCCTGGTTAAAGACGTCAAAGATCTGGCCGAGACCGTCAAAAAAGCCTTCCATATCGCACGCAGTGGCCGTCCTGGCCCGGTGCTGATTGATATTCCGAAGGACGTGACGGCACACCGCACCGAATTTACTTATCCGGATACGGTCAATATCCGTTCCTACAACCCGGTAGTTAAGGGTCATCAGGGACAGATCAAGAAGGCAGCGCATCTGCTGCTGGAAGCCAAGCGCCCGATGATTTACAGCGGTGGTGGTGTCATTCTGTCTGACGCAGCTGACCCACTGACCAAGCTGGCCCGTTACCTCGGTTTCCCAATCACCAATACGCTGATGGGACTTGGCGCTTATCCTGCGACCGATAAGCAGTTCATGGGCATGCCGGGTATGCACGGTACTTACGAAGCCAATATGGCCATGCAACACTGTGATGTGCTGCTGGCGATCGGTGCCCGTTTCGATGACCGTGTGATTGGCAACCCAGAAGACTTCGCAACGCACCCACGCAAAATCATTCACATTGATATCGATCCATCGTCGATTTCGAAGCGCGTGAAGGTGGATGTGCCCATCGTCGGCAACGTACCGGATGTGCTGGAAGAGCTGATGAAACAGCTGGAAGCCATTGGCTCCAAACCGGATGCGGCTGTCGCTCAGTGGTGGGAAACCATTGCCGATTGGCGTGGTCGTAACAGTCTGAATTACCGTAAAAATCCCGAGAAGATCATGCCACAGGCCGTGGTTGAGAAGCTCTGGGAAGTGACCAAGGGCGATGCCTTTGTGACCTCGGATGTGGGTCAGCATCAGATGTTTGCTGCGCAGTACTACAAGTTTGATAAGCCACGTCGCTGGATTAACTCCGGCGGCTTGGGCACCATGGGTGTGGGCTTGCCCTACGCCATGGGTGTGCGCTACGCAAATCCGGGTGCTACGGTTGCCTGTGTAACCGGCGAAGCTTCGATCCAGATGTGTATTCAGGAACTCTCGACCTGTAAGCAGTACAACGTACCGGTCAAGATCATCAACCTGAACAATGGCTATCTGGGCATGGTGCGTCAGTGGCAGGAAATGTTCTACGAGAATCGTTACTCGCATTCGTACATGTCGTCGCTGCCTGACTTCATGAAGCTGGCAGAAGCTTATGGCCATGTGGGTATGCGTATCGAACGTCCGGAAGATGTGGGTCCGGCGCTGGAACTCGCCTTCTCCGACAAACACAAGAATGATCTGGTGTTCATGGACTTCATCATCGACCCGACGGCTAACGTCTTCCCGATGGTGTCGGCTGGCAAGGGCCTGTCCGACATGGTTCTGGCCGAAGATCACCTGTAAGGAGCGCACGATGAGACACATTATTTCCATTCTTCTGGAAAACGAATCGGGTGCGCTTTCCCGCGTTGCCGGCCTGTTTTCGGCCCGTGGTTACAACATCCAGTCGTTGACGGTAGCGCCAACGGAAGACCCATCGCTGTCACGTATTACGCTGGTGACTTCCGGTACGGATGACATCGTTGAGCAAATCACCAAGCAGCTGAATAAGCTGGTTGATGTGGTTAAGGTCATCGACCTGTCGGAAGCGCCGCACGTTGAACGCGAACTGCTCATGATCAAGGTGCGTGCTACAGGTAAAGATCGTGAAGAGATGAAGCGCCTGGCTGATATTTTCCGCGGGCACATTATTGACGTCACGGATTCGGCTTATGTCGTCGAGCTCACGGGCACATCGAACAAACTGGATTCGTTCATTGCTGCCATTGACCCGGCACTTATTCTGGAAACCGTTCGCTCAGGCGTCTCGGGTATCGGTCGCGGTGACCGTATGCTCAAGGTTTGATTTTTTAATTTTTTTGAATTCCCTCTGAAAGGATCATCATGAAAGTTTATTACGACAAGGATGCCGATCTCTCCCTGATCAAGGGCAAGCAGGTCACTATCGTTGGTTACGGTTCGCAAGGCCACGCACACGCGCAGAACCTGCGTGACTCGGGCGTTAACGTTACCGTTGCCCTGCGCAAGGGTGGTGCTTCGTGGGCCAAGGCAGAAGCTGCTGGCCTGAAGGTGGAAGAAATTGCCGCCGCCGTTAAGAATGCCGACGTCGTTATGATTTTGCTGCCGGACGAAAACATTCCGGACGTATACAACAAAGACGTTGCACCGAACATGAAGAAGGGCGCTGCTCTGGCCTTCGCTCACGGCTTCAACGTGCATTACAACCAGGTCATCCCGCGCGACGATATCGATGTGATCATGGTTGCCCCGAAGGGCCCTGGTCATACCGTTCGTTCCGAGTACCTGAAGGGCGGCGGCGTACCATCGCTGATCGCGCTGTATCAGGACAAGTCGGGCAAGGCACGTGACATCGCCCTGTCGTACGCAGCTGCCAACGGCGGCACCAAGGGTGGCGTAATTGAAACCTCCTTCCGCGAAGAAACCGAAACCGATTTGTTCGGCGAACAGGCTGTGCTGTGTGGCGGTGCTGTTGAGTTGGTCAAGATGGGCTTCGAAACACTGACCGAAGCGGGTTACGCCCCTGAAATGGCCTACTTCGAGTGTCTG
The DNA here is from genome assembly GCA_903870055.1 of uncultured Pseudomonadota bacterium. Taxonomy (GTDB): domain Bacteria; phylum Pseudomonadota; class Gammaproteobacteria; order Burkholderiales; family Rhodocyclaceae; genus Fluviibacter. The sequence goes on along the minus strand of CAIQBG010000024.1, from coordinate 65,522 downwards.
CACGAACTGAAGCTGATCGTTGATCTGATGTACGAAGGCGGCATTGCCAACATGAACTACTCGATCTCGAACAATGCTGAATACGGTGAGTACGTTACCGGCCAACGCGTGATCGCCGAGCAAGCGCGTGAAGGTATGCGTGAGTGCCTGCGTAACATCCAGAACGGTGAATACGCCAAGCGTTTCATCCTGGAAGGTCGCACCAACTATCCAGAAATGACGGCTCGTCGTCGTTTGAACGCAGAGCACCCGATCGAAGTGGTCGGTACTCAGCTGCGTGCCATGATGCCGTGGATCGCCAAGAACAAGCTGGTCGATCAGTCGAAGAACTAAGTTATTAAAGGACACACCATGAACTATCCGCACCCTATTCTCGCCCGCGAGGGCTGGCCCTTTATCGGGTTGGCGCTGGGTGCGGCCATTCTGGCCAGTATCCTGGATAGCGCATTGGCCTGGTTGCTCTGGCCAATCGCTATTTTCGTCGTTCAGTTTTTCCGGGATCCGCCACGTGTTGTCGCCGGTGGCCCCAACAGCGTTGTTTCTTCAGCCGACGGTCGTGTGATCGTCGTGGCTGAAACCGATGATCCCTGGCTGAATCGCCGGGCACTCAAGGTCAGTGTGTTCATGAACGTATTTAACGTTCATTCGAATCGTATCCCGACCACCAGCGAAGTCGTTGGCAAATGGTATGTGGCAGGCAGCTTCCTGAACGCTGCCCTGGATAAAGCTTCTGAACATAATGAGCGTTGCGCATTACACCTGCGTACGCCAACCGGTCAGGACATCACCTGTGTGCAGATCGCCGGCCTGGTGGCGCGTCGTATTCTGAACTACGCTAACGTGGGTGATCGTTTCAATCCCGGTGAGCGCTACGGATTTATCCGTTTTGGCTCGCGTGTGGATTTCTACTTGCCGCTCAATGCCAAGGTTAAAGTCAGCATCGGCGAGAAGGTGTATGCTTCTTCCACGGTCATTGCCGAACTGGATTAAGCTTCCCGCATGTTTCCTGCAAAAAAACCACGCAAAGCGCTATTTAACCCCGAGGTAAAACGTCGGGGAATCTATATATTGCCGAATCTGTTTACAACAGGGGCGCTATTTGCAGGTTTCTACGCCATTGTGCAAGCCATGAACGGTGCCTTTGAACAGGCCGCTGTGGGTGTGTTCGTGGCCATGGTGCTGGATGGCCTCGATGGTCGCGTCGCGCGTATGACGCGCACGCAAAGCGCCTTTGGCGCGGAATATGATTCGCTGTCCGATATGGTGTCCTTTGGTGCGGCACCGGCGCTCATCGTTTACGAATGGGCCCTACGCGGCATGGGTAAGTTCGGTTGGCTCGCAGCCTTCCTTTATTGTGCGGGTGCGGCGTTACGTCTTGCTCGATTTAATACGACCTTAGAAGTGGTTGATAAGCGTTACTTCCAGGGCTTGCCTAGCCCGGCAGCCGCTGCGCTGGTTGTTGGCTTTATCTGGGTGATGGGTGATCTGGGCATTGCTGGGCCAGATGTTTCCTGGCTGGCGGCTGGGCTGACTATCTTTGCGGGTGTCACCATGGTGACTAACGTCAAGTTTTATTCATTCAAAGATATCAACCTGCGCAAGAGCGTGCCCTTTGTCGCTGTTGCCGCTTTTGCCCTGGCGTTGGTATTGATTTCAAGCTACCCCCCGGGTTGGCTCTTTGGCTTTTTCCTGGTCTATGCGCTTTCGGGCTATGTCATGACCATTCTGCCTAAGCGGCAACGGCGCCCACAGGTCTGAGCCTATGCCCGTGCTAACCGCCAGGCGGCTACAGACGGGCTTTACCCTTATTGAATTGCTGATCGTGCTGGTGATCGTCGGCGTTTTGGCCGGCATCGCCTATCCATCGTATTCCGGCTATCTCAAGCGCAGCGCGCGGGCGGACGCCAAGGCAGAGCTTTTACGTATGCAGCTTGTTGTTGAAAAGCAGCGGCTTGTGCGCATTGGTGCGGCGCCGACACTGCCGGCAAGCTGGACAACAGCTGCAGGCGTTGGAAAACACTACCAACTAAGCTTGCAGCCGCAGGGTGGGCAGGACTACACGCTGACGGCCAGAGCATTGCCGGGTAGCAATCAAGCTCAGGATGAACAAGCAGGTACGCCATGTAATACCCTAACGCTGGTTGTTCGCGGCTTGGAAACAAACTATGAACCCGCGGTTTGTTGGCAGCAATAAAGCCCTTAAGCGTCTGAAGATGTGCCGCGATCAACGCGGCGTTACGTTATTGGAAACCCTCATTGCCATGGCATTGGGGCTCATGGTGCTGGCCGGTGTCTTGCAGTTTATGTCGCGTTTAGTCGAAGGCAATACAACGACGTTGAAAGTTGCCCGTCTGGAGCAAGATGTCCGAACGCTGATGGATATGATGGTTCAGGACATCCGTCGGGCAGGGCAGTTTCCCGAAGCAGTCTCAGACATCGGCGTGCCCGCTAAATTTGTGATTGATCAACCAGCGCTCCCAGCCATTGACGGAGAAGCCTTGTATGCCGGACTACGGGGTAGTTCGCTAACTTATGCCTATCGGGAGGCTGATGGGAAATTAGTCAGTGGTCGATTTACCCACGATGCCAAAGCGGGCACGATTCTGATGCATACCGGTACAGCAGCAGCACCCGAGACGATTACCGATCCGGCCTTTATGAGTGTAACGGAACTTGAGTTTCAGGCAGCGCTAGCACAAGCACCTGCTGGCAGTATGGCAATGTCTATACCTTCACTACAGATACGCATTGTGGGTCGTCTCAAATCAGATCCCACGGTCGAACGGGTGCTGGTAGATCGCATCACCTGGCGCAATTCGGTGGCATCACCATGAATCGCCTGTTTCACAGACAGCAAGGTGCCGGTGTCCTGCCTATATCATTGATCTTACTGGGCGGGGCGGCACTCATGCTGCTGTTTACACAACGTAATCTGCTCACCGACCTGCGCATCACTCAGAATGGGTATAGTCATCGGCTCGCTTATGCAGCCGCTGATTCCGGTTTAGCAGTCGCCTTGGATCGTCTGAATGATCCACTACTGCGCAATCAGATACTGGTTGACCGTAAAGCTAATGGTGCTTACGACACGATTCTGCAGCCAGAGCAGAAAGTGTCTTTGGGCGATCAGCTTGATGCGACCGTAAAGCTTAAAGGAGTTGCACTTGGCGGGTCAGACATTCGTTTGCAATTGCAAAGCACCGGTTGCCTGGCGGACTGCCAGCAAGGTCGCGCCACGATAACCCAGATGCTGGCCATGCGTGGTGGTCTCCACCGTATTCCGTACAGTTTACTCAATGCGCGTGGTGATATTTCCGTGAGCGGGCCAGTCGCTTTGAATAATCAAACAGCTGCTGTGCGGGGCATGTTGTTACATGCAGGTAAAGCCATTAGTTATGACGAAGCTGTACAGCGCACAACGATTCCTGGGCAGCATCCGGATTCGGCGGAAGTGATGCACGATAAGCGCTATGCGCAGCTCTCGGCCGATCGCTTTTTTGAATCATGGTTTGGCACAGACAAAGCCTATATTAAGAAAGTAGCAACCAACATCAATTGTAACGGCGACTGTAGTGGGGCTGTTGCTGGGGCCGGTAGCCGCGTTATCTGGCTGGAAGGGAATGCACGTCTCAGTAGTGGCGCCTTGGGAACAAACACAGCACCAGTCGTTATCATTGCGAGCGGAGGACTACAGATTTCAGGATCGGCCCGGATCAGTGGCGTGGTTTACAGCATGGCACCGGTGACTGAATTGCGTTTAATAGCGGGTCGACTCGATGGTGCACTCATCGCAGAAAACAATCTGCTCGTTCAGGATGGGGGTGTCTACACCTATAACCCGATCGCGCTCCAGGCAGCGCAAACGAAATTGGGTACCTTTGTGCCAGTGCCAGGCACCTGGAGTGATGGCGAATGAGACGCACAAAGTCGATAGCCTCTGACGCGCAAGGCTTCAGCCTGGTTGAAGTGCTTATTGCTCTGGTCATTCTGGGTGTGGGGCTCTTGGGTCTGGCGCGTTTGCAGCTTGGCATGCTTGGAGGCACGGCAGAGAGTGTGCTGCATGATAGTGCCATCCGATTGGCTGAAGATAAACTAGAATCGATGCGTTTTGAACTGGCAGCAGGGCATCTGCCGCCGCCCGGCTCTGATGAGCCCAAGGCCTATGATGTGACGTTACAACGTTCATGGACGTCTTCTGCCAATGCCAGCGGCTTGCTAGAAGCCACCATTATTATGCGTTGGCGAGAGCCCAGAACTGGTGAGGAAAGCACCTTGAACTTACCCGCAAGGCTGGGCACTTCCCAATTGGCAGCGCAGGCCTGGCTCATTCAATCTGGAGCGCCGCACCGTGAGCCATTGCCTTAAATTTTGCTATAATCTTGCGCTTGGAGCCGATGTAGCTCAGTTGGTAGAGCAGCGCATTCGTAATGCGAAGGTCGCCAGTTCGATTCCGGCCATCGGCACCATCTCCATTCAAAGCCTCGACACATGTCGGGGCTTTTTCATTAGGACGAATGCATGAAAATCTGGGTTGATGCGGATGCGTGTCCGATTGCGATCAAAGAAGTCCTGTATCGGGCTGCTAATCGCGCCAAAGTGCCTGTAACGCTAATCGCCAACCAGATGTTGCGAGTACCGCCATCACCCTGGATTCGGGCGCTACAGGTGCCTGCTGGCTTTGATGTCGCAGATCAACGGATTGTGGAGGAAGCCGTGTCTGGAGATCTGGTGGTGACATCGGATATTCCCCTAGCATCTCAGGTGATAGCCAAAGGAGCGCTGGTGCTGGATTCGCGCGGCGAGCTCATGGACAAGAGCAATATCGAAGGGCGCCTCACCATGCGAAATTTTATGGAAAATTTACGCAACAGCGGTGTTGATACGGGTGGGCCATCGGGGCTGTCTAAATCTGATGTGCAGGCGTTTGCCAATCAGCTGGATCGTATGCTGGCCAAGCGGCGCCCACCGAATTCCTAATGCGCGCCTTTGGCGTCTGGTCTCGTTTTGTAGAAACGAAGCGGACTCTCGCTCGCTGACTTGAGCACACTCTGTTTGATTTTGCCCATGACATGCATTTCGCAGGGCTTGCAGTCAAAGCGCAGGGTCAGTTTCTCTTTGCCGTTGATGAGCTGTAGCGGTTCGGCACGCACCGTACCTTGAACACCGGTGACGCCCTTGGCCTGTTTGGGACACAGGTTAAGTGAGAAACGGACACAGTGTTTGGTGATCATCAGGCTAACTTCACCCGCTTCTTCATGCGACTCATACGCCGCATCGATAATCTTGACGCCATGGCGGGCATAAAATGCGTGGGCTTGTTCGTTAAAAACATTGGCCAGATAGCTGAGCGTGTCTTCCGGGTAAGGTACCGGAGGCGACACGGGGGTCGCGCGCGGTAGGCGGCTCCAGGCAGCGGCTCGAGTCATTTCCAGGGCCTCAACTGCGGCACGGCGCAAGGCATTGAGCTGCGATGCAGGCACGAACCAGGGCTGCGTCAGTTCAAGCTGTACGGCGATGGGTTTAAAAATCGTATCGCCTAACCGCTGTAAGCCATCGCGCAGTTTGGCTTCGGATTGAGCCGGGTCATTAGCCACTTGCAATGGGCCATCCAGGGTCGCACTGCCGCTGTGACCATCCTCATCCGTAAGTTCAAGTCGCAGGCTATCGCCTGTATTGCTTAACGAGATATAGACACCGATCAATCGTTCGGCGGATTTCTTATCCAGGGTGCGCGTCCATTGCATGTCGCGATTGCGGTTGACTTGAACGCCGGCGCGTAGGTCTTTGAAGCTGGCTATAGGATCTTTGGGCCAGAGTTTCCAGATGCCGGGCTGTGTCGTTACTTCGGCACGGTTGATCTGCAGGCCGACGAGCGTTTTCTGGAGGTCGTAGTAGCAGAGACCATCACCATTGTTGATCTGGGTATCCGCTTGGTCGGTGGAGAGCTCCAGATGGTCTGCGCCTACTTTAGTAATCCAGCCGATCGTCTGTCCCGGGTTTTTGGGCGTATCAAAAGCGCCGATATCTTCCTTGCGGCCCTGAACAAAATAATCGGTGAATTCCCGATTGAAGTTCTGGTTGGGGTCCGGTGTAAAGCTAAAGGTGCTGTGCCCACTGGAACTACGGGCCAGCTCGGGGCGCTCTTCCAGAATCTGGTCGAGCAGCAAGCGATAGTGGGCCGTGATGTTTTTGACGTAGGCCATGTCTTTATAACGGCCTTCGATCTTGAAGCTGCGAATGCCCGCATCGATCAGCGCACCTAAGTTATCGCTCTGGTTGTTGTCCTTCATGGACAGCACGTGTTTGTCATGCGCGACAATGCGCCCCTGTGTATCTTTCACTTCGTAGGGCAAGCGACAGGCCTGCGAGCAGTCGCCCCGATTGGCGCTGCGACCCGTATGTGCATGACTGATATAGCAGAGGCCGCTATAGGCAACGCACAGGGCGCCGTGAATAAAGAACTCCAGCGCAGCACGTCCAGCTGCATCGCGTGGACCTAATGCGGCATCGATGGCAGCGATTTGTGGCAGCGTCAGTTCGCGGGCAAGCACGATCTGTGAGAGACCGCAGTCCTGCATGAAGCGTGCTTTTTCCGGTGTACGGATATCCGTTTGCGTGCTGGCATGCAGCTGGATGGGCGGCAAGTCGATTTCCAGCAGCCCCATATCCTGAATAATTAACGCATCGACGCCGGCATCGTAGAGCTGCCAAGCGAGCTTGCGCGCAGGTTCCAGTTCGTCATCGCGCAGAATGGTGTTGAGCGTCACGAAGATGCGACTATTGAAGCGGTGCGCATATTTGGCCAGCCGGGCAATATCCTGAACCGTGTTATCAGCCGCGGCACGGGCGCCAAACGATGGCCCCCCAATGTAAACGGCATCGGCCCCATGAATAACGGCTTCAATACCGATGTCGGCATCACGGGCAGGGGCAAGGAGTTCTAGATGATGGGGCAGCATGGGCGTTATGATATCGCTTCATTGTCCAGGAGTGCGCTATGCCCCCAGTTCCCTTTTCGACTGAGCCAAGCCGTGACGAAGTCGACGCCATGCGCGGCGCGGTGTTGCTTGAATTTGGTATCAATGAATGTCCGCATTGTCAGGCGGCTCAACCACTCATTGCAGATGCGCTGAAACGATACCCTGATGTGCGGCATATCCGCCTGGAAGACGGTAAGGGCAGGCGCTTGGGGCGTAGCTTCACCGTGAAACTCTGGCCGGCATTGATTTTTGTAAAAGACGGCCAGGAAGTAGCACGTGTGATCCGGCCAACCGCGCAGCGGGAAGTTGATGAGGGGTTCGCTGCCTTGTGATGCCGTCGGTTTAGTCTTTAGCGGATAAAGTCCTTAAGGACAGTGCGAAACTCGGGGGTGTTGGCTTTGCCTAGCCATTCAAACGCGACCATCTCCCGGGAAACGATATCAGCGCCATGCTGGCGCATACGCTGTAATGCCAGCGCTGTATCACCGGGCTTTCTGGAACCAACGGCCTCTTCCACTACGGCAACCTGGCGGCCAGCGGCTAATAGATCCAGAACGGTCTGCTGCACACAGACATGAGACTCAGTGCCACAAACCACCCATTGGAGGCGATTGCCATGGGGGTGGCTGAGCAGATTGCCTTCAGCTACCGCAGAAAAATGGGTTTTTTCCACAAGTTCGCCGGGCAGGAGTAAATCGGCAATCTGGGGCGCAGACGAACCTAATCCCAATGGGTATTGTTCGGTAGCGATGACAGGCACACCCAATTCGCGTGCAACGCCGATCAGCCAGGCGGTCTGGTTGATAATGGCTTGTCCACCGTCAATTGCGGGCAAAAGGCGTTCCTGCAGGTCAACGATCAGCAAGATGGACTGTTTGGCATTCAATGTCATGGCAAGTGCTCTCTGATTCAGAAGCTATTGAACTTATAGGCAAAAACAATTGCCAGAGACCCTTCTAGGGCTTATATTACAACCCATGTCTGCAATGTTTATGATTCTTTTCGCTAATGCCACTGGCACTCTCAAGGTGTCCTCGGGTGGCCGCGCGACTTATTGGCTGCATCTGCTGCTGGGTGCACGGCCGCTGCTGCGCGTGGCGCGCACACTATAAACCCCCACTCGCATTGCCATGACTGATCCGGCGCCTTAGCCGGAACCCCGATTTTGATTTAGGGCATGGGCACACAAATTGCCTCGCCCGTAGGAGCCTGACATGAAAAAAGACCAATTGATTATTTTTGATACCACCTTGCGCGATGGCGAACAGAGCCCGGGTGCTTCAATGACCAAGGACGAGAAGATCCGTGTTGCACGCCAGTTGGAGCGTATGCGCGTGGATGTGATCGAGGCTGGTTTTGCAGCTGCATCGCCGGGTGACTTTGATTCGATTAACTCGATCGCTCAGGTGATTCGTGAATCGACGATCTGTTCATTGGCACGCGCCAATGAAAACGATATCCGTCGTGCGGGCGAGGCAATTGCCCCGGCACCACGCAAGCGTGTCCATACCTTTATCGCTACTAGCCCGATTCATATGGAGAAAAAACTCCGCATGACACCGGATCAGGTGGTCGAGCAAGCAGTGAAGGCTATTGGCTGGGCACGTGAATACACGGACGATGTGGAGTTCTCGGCAGAAGATGCCGGCCGTTCGGATATTGATTTCCTCTGCCGTGTCTTCGAAGCCGTCATCAAAGCCGGTGCGACCACCCTGAATGTGCCCGATACCGTGGGCTACAACGTCCCAGGTCAGTACGCCGAAACGATCCGTCAGCTCATCGAGCGTGTGCCGGGTTCGGACAAAGTGGTCTGGTCGGTCCATTGCCACAACGATCTTGGTTTGGCGGTTGCCAATTCTTTGGCTGCAGTGATCGCTGGTGCCCGTCAAGTGGAATGTACGGTTAACGGCTTGGGTGAGCGTGCCGGTAATGCATCGCTCGAAGAAGTGGTGATGGCGGTACGCACGCGCGCCGATGTCTTCCCGGTAGAAACACGAATCGATGCCACACAGATCGTGCCAGCCTCGAAACTTATCTCGCAAATTACGGGTTACCCGGTGCAGCCTAACAAGGCGATAGTTGGTGCAAATGCATTTGCCCACGAATCTGGCATTCACCAGGATGGCGTCCTCAAGCATCGCGAAACCTACGAGATCATGCGTGCAGAAGATGTGGGCTGGTCGCAGAACAAGCTTGTGCTTGGTAAGCATTCTGGTCGCAATGCGTTTAAGTCGCGTTTGAACGAGCTTGGTGTAGTGCTTGAAAGCGAAGAAGCGCTTAACTCGGCTTTTGCCCGCTTCAAGGAGCTTGCCGACAAGAAGCATGAGATCTTTGATGAAGACCTTCAGGCTTTGCTTTCTGATGAAGCTGTCACGCCGGAAACCGAACACTACAAGCTCACCTATTCGCAAGTGACTTCCGAAACAGGCGAAGTGCCTGTGGCGCGTTTGACGTTGTCCGTAGGTGGAGAAGAGAAGAAAGCTGAGTCCACAGGTTCTGGTCCGGTAGATGCCACCTTCAAGGCGATTGAATCGGTGCTTAATACGGGTTGCGAATTGCTCCTGTATTCAGTGAATAACATCACTTCCGGTACGGATGCCCAGGGCGACGTAACAGTGCGTCTTTCGAGGGGTGGTCGTGTGGTGAATGGCAGTGGTGCCGATACCGATATCGTCATTGCTTCGGTGAAGGCTTACCTTAATGCCTTAAACCGCCTGCACAACGAACCGGCAAAACTTAACCCGCAAGAAGGCGTTTGAGACTCTCAGGGAATGATCATGGTTGAAACTAGAAACACAACGACCCAGACCAGCACCGATGATGTACGCATTGGCGCTATCAGTGAGTTGGCGCCGCCGTCCAGTGTGCTGAATGCTTTCCCGGTGAGCGCGCCTGTGGCACAACGCGTTACGGCGGCACGTCATGGTATTCACCGCGTGCTGCATGGCGCGGACGATCGTCTGGTGGTTGTGATTGGGCCTTGCTCGATTCACGAACCGGAAATGGCGCTGGATTATGCACGCCGCCTGGCAGTTGAAGCAGAACGTCTATCCGATGATCTTTTGATTGTGATGCGCGTTTATTTTGAGAAGCCGCGCACAACGGTGGGTTGGAAAGGGCTGATCAACGATCCGCATCTGGACAACAGCTTTGACATTAACGAAGGCCTACGCCGCGCCCGCAAACTGCTGCTCGATGTAAACACCATTGGCCTCCCGTGTGCCACGGAATTCCTGGATATGATCACGCCGCAGTACGTGGGCGATCTGATCAGCTGGGGTGCTATTGGTGCCCGCACAACCGAGTCGCAAGTGCACCGGGAATTGGCCTCGGGTCTATCGTGCCCGGTAGGCTTCAAGAATGGTACAGATGGCAATGTGCGCATCGCGCTGGATGCCATTCGTTCGGCACAGTCACCACACCACTTCCTATCAGTCACTAAATCAGGCCATGCCGCCATTGTGCAGACGCTGGGCAATGAAGATTGCCATGTGATTCTGCGTGGTGGTAAAGAGCCTAACTATGATGCGGCCAGCGTTGATGCGGCTTGTACCGATATGGCTAAAGCTGGCATTCCGGCACGTGTGATGATTGACTTCTCTCATGGCAATAGCCGCAAGGAATATCAGCGTCAGATGGAAGTTAGTACCGATGTGGCTGCACAGCTGGCAAATGGTGAAGAACGCATCATGGGCGTGATGGTGGAGTCGCATATCAATGCAGGCCGTCAGGATCTGGTGGCGGGTAAGCCACTAGATTACGGCGTGAGCATTACTGATGCCTGTATCAACTGGGAAGACAGCGTCAAGCTGCTTGATCAGTTGGCGGAAGGCGTGCGTCAACGCCGTCTGGTAATCGCAGACAAGTAATTGTTACGTTGCATAAACAAAAAAGCCCGGTTCTCACCGGGCTTTTTTCATGGTGCCGCTATAAAGACTTCATTAGCGGCCGCGGGTATTGTTCCAGAGAATATCGCCTTGGCCGCCGGCACGATTGAGCGTGCGACCCAGCACAAACAGTAGATCCGATAAACGGTTCAGGTATTGGCGGGCATGCACCGAAACCGCTTCGTTATGACCGAGATGTACGATTGAACGCTCGGCACGGCGGCAAATGGTGCGGGAGAGATGCGCTATGGCTGCAGGGCGTGTGCCGCCAGGCAGGATGAACTCCTTGAGCGCAGGTAATTCGGCGTTGTATTCCTCGGCCCAACCTTCGAGCATGGTGACATGATCTTCGCCAATGCTCTTATGCCCCGGAATACAGATTTCCCCACCGAGATCAAACAGGTGGTTCTGTACGGTCAGTAAGCACTCGCGAATTTTGTTACCGCAGGGCTCTGGCAATGCTTCCGCAAGAAGCACGCCGATGGAAGAGTTCAGTTCATCCAGCTCGCCCAGCATGTCGATACGCGGGCTGTCCTTGCCAACACGGGAACCATCTCCCAGGCCGGTGGTGCCGCTATCGCCCGTGCGTGTCACGATCTTGCTCAATCGGTTACCCATGATCGACTCCGTTGATATTAAGTTTGGGGCTTTTTAATGCCGCCCAGCAGGGCTGCTACCATTTTGCCAGGACGGCGAGTTGGTGTGGCTGCTTGGGTAACGCTATTCGTTGTTTCAACCGTGCTGCTGGGCGCTGATTCATAAGGCTTGTTGAAATCAAATCCATCGGCAGCAACCGTTGTCGGCTTAGGTGTGTAATGGCTGCGTGATCGATCCTGTTGCGGGCGATCAGTACGCTCAGTGCGACGCGTGGTGTGCTCCGAACCGCGAACGGCATATTCCGAACCCCGTTCAGGCCGCTGTGTCGGGCGGCCTTCTCGAGGGGTCCGTTCGTTACGTTCAGTGCTTCGACTTGAATTCAGCGCACTGCGATCCCGTTTTTTGCCGGACGGCGGATAACACCAATCATCTTCCGGCTCGAAGCCCGGGACGACAATCTGAGTGATCGGCTTGTTGATCAGTTTTTCAATATCGGCCAGGTATCCGGTTTCGTCTGCGCAGACCAGTGACAGCGCATTGCCCAGATTACCAGCGCGGCCGGTGCGGCCGATGCGGTGGACGTAATCTTCCGGCGTATGCGGCAACTCGTAATTAACAACATAAGGCAGCTCTTCAATATCGATGCCTCGAGCTGCAACATCGGTGGCCACCAATGCCTGCATTTCGCCTGCTTTGAAAGCACTTAACGCCTTCATTCGTTCTGATTGTGATTTGTCGCCATGAATGGCATCGGTCTTGATGCCAGCATGGTGTAGGGCTCGCGCCAGACGGCTGCAGCCTTGTTTGGTGCGTACGAAAACCAGCGCCTGATTCATGGTGCCGGTGCGTAGCAGGTTGACCAGTAACGCCATCTTGCGGGATTCGGCTACCGGGTGTACCTGATGGGTAATCGTATCGGAGACGCTATTGCGCTTGGCAACCTCGATGTACTCAGGGTTTTGCAGCATGGTGTCGGCCAGCCGCTGGATTTCGGTAGAGAAGGTTGCAGAGAAGAGCAGACCCTGGCGCGTTTTAGGCAGGAGATTCAGGATGCGCTGGATGTCTGGAATAAATCCCATGTCCAGCATCCGGTCGGCTTCATCCAGGACTAAGGCTTGAACCGAATTCAGGGTAACGGCTTTTTGTTCAACCAGATCCAGAAAACGACCCGGGGTTGCCACCAGAAATTCCACACCCAGCTTCAGTTCGGCGATCTGGGGTTTGATATCCGTACCGCCGTAAACGCAGGCAATGCGGTAGGGCAGATACTTGCCATATTCTTTAAGATTGTCATAAACCTGAATCGCCAGCTCGCGGGTAGGCGTCAGAATCAGCGCGCGTACGGGATGCTTGGCAGGTGAGGTGCTACTGTTGGCATGCGGTAGCAGGCGCTGTAGCAGAGGGAGGCTGAAAGCCGCCGTTTTGCCGGTACCTGTTTGGGCACAAGCTTTTAGGTCACGGCCACCCATGACTGCAGGAATTGCGGCAGCCTGAATGGGGGTGGGTGTAGTGTAACCAGTATCGGTAATAGCCCGCACGATGGCAGGATCAAGACCCAATTCGGCAAATGTCGGGGTCGGCGGTGTATCTTCCGCAATCAATTCAGTCATGGGCTGATTATACACAGCCAAAATGCCAGATTTTGCCCTTAAATCCGTATAATTCAGGGTTTTGGCGCAGATTGACCCGTGCAATTTGCATCGCATCGTCTTCAAGCTATTAAGGACTCCGACCATGTTTCAAGCAAATACCGCTTTTGTACGTCGCTCATCGTTATTGTTGACGCTGTTGCTACCGGTGAGTGCCGCTTTTGCCAAAACCGAACTGACGCTGGCGCACCAGCTTGAAGGCCAGCATGCTAAAGAGCTCCAACAACTGGTCAGTCGCTTCAATGAGAGCAACAAAGACGTTGACGTTCAGCTTGTTAAACGTGCACCGAATGGCAAGCCTTCGATCCTGAATCTGGCAACCCGTGTCGATCTGGCCAAATACCTGAACAATCCGGATGCGTATGTCTCCGTTGAAAAACTGTTGGCTGATAACAAGGTTAAATTCAATCCTAAAACCATCGCTGAGCCACTACGCAACGCTGTTACCGTGAACAATCAGGTGCAGGCGCTGCCGGTTGCCTTTACAACGCCCGTGCTGTTCTGGAACAAAGCCATCTTCAAGGCCGCAGGCTTAGACCCTAATAAGGCGCCGAAGACCTGGGAAGAAATGCAGGATATGTCTGGCAAGATTGACGCAGCTCATGCGACAAATTGTGAGTACACCACGTCATGGCCGGTTTGGGTTCACATTGATAACGTCTCAGCCTGGGCGGGTGCGCAAACAGTTACGCCTGACGGCAAACTCGCCTTCAATACGCTGATTCAGGTGCGCCATCTGGCACGCCTGACATCCTGGTACAAAACTGAATACTTCACGAGCTTTGGCCGCAATAACGAAGCAGATGCGCATTTCGTCAATGGCGAGTGTGCGATGATCACCACGAATAGTGAATTGATCACCGAATTGCAAGCCAGCAAGAAGTTTGATTTCGGTGTGGGTTCGTTGCCTGTGATTGATGACAATGCAGGCGCACCTTTCAATACGCTGGCGGCTGGTGCTGCAATATGGGTTGGCCAAGGTCATGCGAAGGAAGAGTACAAAGCTGCTGCCAAGTTCCTCGAGTACACGCTGACACCGCAAACACAATTGACAATTGCTCGTCAGGGCGGTTTCTTGCCGTTGACGCCAGCTGCACAAGCAGGTGCGCAAAGTAAGCTGCTGCGTGATGACCTGCAAGCGCAGGATCTGGGTCTGGCAAATGTCATGAAGCCTGCTGCTTCGGGCGCCACCGTAGGCTGGATTTCACTGAATCCGCAGTTGCGCCAGATTGTTGATGAAGAAATGGAAGCAGTCTTCATGGGTAAGAAATCAGCCAAATCTGCTTTGGATAACGCTGTTGCTCGCGGACAGGCTGTTTACAAGCCACTGCCAACCGTTGCGAGCACCGGCAAGGCACGTCGCAAATAATCATCTGTTCATTTACCAGCATAAGCATTAGGACCACCCCGTTATGAAAAGCGCCGAAATCCGGGAAAAGTTTCTCCGTTTCTACGAATCAAAAGGGCATACGATTGTGCCCTCCAGTTCGCTGGTTCCGGGAAACGACCCAACCTTGCTTTTCACTAACTCGGGGATGGTTCAGTTCAAGGATGTGTTTTTAGGTCAGGACAAACGTCCGTACACGCGTGCGACCTCGTCACAGCGTAGTGTGCGTGCCGGTGGCAAGCACAACGACCTGGAAAATGTCGGCTATACCGCACGTCATCACACCTTCTTTGAAATGCTGGGCAACTTCAGCTTTGGCGATTATTTCAAGCGTGATGCGATTAACTTTGCCTGGGAACTGCTGACAGGTGTTTACGGTCTGCCCAAAGAAAAGCTCTGGGTCACGGTTTACCAGGAAGATGACGAAGCCTACGACATCTGGGCTAACGAAGTCGGTGTGCCGAAAGAGCGCATCATCCGCATCGGAGACAACAAGGGTGCCCGCTACGCATCAGACAACTTCTGGCAAATGGCGGACACCGGCCCTTGTGGTCCGTGTACGGAAATCTTTTACGACCATGGTGCAGACATCTGGGGTGGCCCACCGGGATCGGCAGAAGAAGACGGTGATCGTTACATCGAGATCTGGAATCTGGTGTTCATGCAGTTCAACCGTGATGAAGCGGGTGTCCTGCATCCGCTGCCACGTCCCTGCGTGGATACCGGTATGGGTCTTGAGCGTATTGCCGCCGTGCTGCAGCATGTACACAGCAATTACGAAATCGACCTCTTCCAGAGTCTAATCGCAGCGGCTCAGAAGTCTGTTCATGTAGCCGGTGGTGAAGCGACGATTGATGCGGCCTCTCTAAAAGTCATTGCCGATCACATTCGTGCTTGTGCATTCCTGATTGTGGATGGCGTTATTCCGGGTAACGAAGGTCGTGGTTATGTGCTGCGCCGTATCGTCCGCCGTGCGATTCGTCATGGCTACAAGCTCGGTGCGCGTACGCCCTTCTTTAATACGCTGGTATCAGCGCTGGTTGCCGAGATGGGTGAAGCCTATCCGGAACTTGCCCGTGCTGAACAGCGCGTCACTGATATTCTGCGTCTGGAAGAAGAACGCTTTTTCGAAACCATCGCGCATGGCATGGAAATTCTGGACGGTGCTTTGGGTAGTTTGCCTACAGGCGGCGTGCTGGATGGCGATATCGCTTTCAAACTGCACGATACCTATGGCTTCCCGCTGGATCTAACGGCTGACGTTTGTCGTGAGCGTGAGCTGAATGTCGACGAAGCCGGCTTTGACACGGCAATGCGGCGCCAGCGCGAACAGGCGCGTGCAGCCGGCAAATTCCATATGGCAGCGGCGTTGGTCTATGAAGGCCCGCAAACGCGCTTTGAAGGTTACGACCACATGGCGGTTGAAGCCAATGTGGTGGCGCTGTACCGTGATGGCGTTGCCGTTAATGAACTGAAGGCCGGTGATGCCGGTGTCGTCGTTCTGGATCAGACGCCGTTCTATGCCGAATCCGGTGGTCAGGTGGGCGATAGCGGTGTGTTGAAGTCCGCACACGGCGAGTTTCTGGTGGAAGATACCCAGAAGATCCAGCCGCAGGTCTTTGGGCATCATGGCACGCTGCGTGAAGGTTCACTGACGGTTGGCAACACCGTTCAGGCCTCTGTGAATGTGGTTGATCGTGAGCGCACCATGCGTAACCACTCGGCCACACACCTGATGCACAAAGCTTTGCGCGAAGTGCTGGGTGAACATGTGCAACAGAAGGGCTCTCTGGTTGATGCCGAGAAGACCCGCTTTGACTTTGCGCACAACGCGCCGATGACCGCCGAGCAGATTTGTACGGTAGAAGATATTGTTAACCGCGAGATTATGCGTAATCTGCCGAGCGAAGCTCGGGAGATGGGTATTGAAGATGCACAGCGTCTTGGTGCCATGATGCTCTTCGGTGAAAAATATGGCGATACTGTACGTGTACTGGATATCGGCACCTCGCGTGAGTTATGTGGGGGTACACACGTAACCCGCACAGGCGATATCGGTCTATTTACGATCATTGCCGAATCTGGGGTTGCCGCTGGCGTGCGTCGTATTGAAGCACTCACGGGTGATTACGCTTTGGCAGCCGTACAGTTCCGTCGTCAGGCGCTTAATGAAATTGCGGGCTTGGTGAAATGTAAACCAGCGGAAGCACCAGCGCGTATTGCTGCCGTGCTGGAAGGTATCAAGGTTCAGGAAAAAGAAGTCGCCCGTTTGCAATCCAAACTGGCTGCGGCTCAAGGTGGTGACCTGGCAAGCCAGGCGCAGACCGTCAATGGTGTTTCCGTGCTGGCTGTTAAGTTGGAAGGCGTCAGTGGTTCTGCATTACGTGAAACGCTGGATCAGCTGAAGGATCAGCTCAAGTCGGCGGTCATCGTGCTGGGTGTTGCCGAAGGTGAAAAGGTTTCTGTCATTGCGGGCGTTACCGCTGATCTGACAAACCGCTTCAAGGCCGGTGAACTCGTCAACTTTGTTGCCGGTCAAGTCGGTGGCAAGGGCGGTGGCCGTCCGGATATGGCCCAGGCAGGTGGTACACAGCCAGCCAATCTGGCGAACGCTTTGTCTTCGGTCAATGCCTGGGTTGCTGAACGGTGAGTAAGCTAATTCACGCCAGTATTGCTGCACTGTTAGTGGTGGTGACACCGCTGGCATGGGCTGATATTGCCGATACGCCGGAGCGCACACCCATTGCTGGCAAAACTGCCAATGGCGAAGATATTCTGCTATTTCCGAATGGTCGTTGGGAATACGTCAATACCGTCAAGGCGGCTGAAGCCAAGAAGGTAGCGGATCAGTTCCCAGAGAATAAAGTTCGCCCAGAAGGTGCTCAAGGCGGTGCTTTTGGTATTGGCCGCTACATCCTGCCCGGTGACAAAGACTACAACCGGGGCAGCCTTAGCGGCAAAGGCCGCTAAGCGCTTATCTTAGAAGGGCAGTGCTAGGCCCGGGCGTGCAGTATTGAGTACGCGGCGGAATTCAGCCTGAATACGTTCTAGCGCTGCCGCATTGTCAGCCTCAAAACGCAACACAACTACCGGTGTGGTGTTCGACGGGCGGGCAAGGCCAAAGCCGTCGGCATATTCAACACGCAAGCCATCAATCGTGATCACGTCACGGGCGCCGGGGAAATCCGGTGCCACGGCCAGCTCTGCCATCAGTGCATGTGGCTCGCCTTCTTTCATGCTGATGTTCAGTTCCGGTGTGCTCTGGCTGTTGGGTAATGAAGTCAGTACCGGGTTGGCATCTGGCGATCGCGACAGAATCTCGAGTAAGCGTGCGCCGGTGTAAAGGCCATCGTCAAAACCGAACCAGCGTTCTTTAAAGAATACGTGGCCGCTCATTTCGCCAGCCAGAGGGGCGCCGGTTTCCTTGAGCTTGGCTTTAATCAGCGCGTGGCCGGTTTTCCACATCAGCGGCTTGCCACCGGCGGCGCGAATCGCATCACCCAGCAGGCGGGAACACTTCACATCAAAAATGATGTCGGCGCCAGGGCAACGGCTCAGCACATCCTGTGCAAAGAGCATCATCTGGCGATCCGGGAAGATAATCTGCCCGTCTTTAGTGACAACGCCCAAGCGATCGCCATCACCATCAAATGCCAGGCCGATTTCTGCATCGGTCTTGGCGAGTTCAGCAACCAGGTCTTTCAGGTTTTCGGGTTTCGATGGGTCCGGATGGTGGTTCGGGAAGGTGCCATCGATCTCGCAAAACAGCGGAATCACTTTACAGCCCATACGCTTGAAGAGTTCGGGGGCCAGTTCACCGGCAACGCCGTTGCCGCAATCCACTGCAATCGTCATCGGGCGGGCAAGCTTTACGTCTCCGACAATACGATCCAGATAAGCAGACTTCACATCGGCGACTCGCATCTGGCCGGGTTGATCTGCCCAGTGCACATCGCCAGCTTCGATACGTTGCTTAAGTGCCTGAATGGCATCGCCCGACAAGGTTTCGCCAGCGACAACCATTTTGAGGCCGTTGTAATCCGGTGGGTTGTGGCTACCCGTTACGGATACGCATGAATAGGTTTCCAGCTCAAAACCGGCAAAGTAGGTGACGGGCGTTGGCACGCAGCCTACATCAATCGCATCAATGCCCGCAGCAACAATGCCTTCCTGCAGCGCTTGCGATAACGACGGACCGGATAGGCGGCCATCGCGACCTACGGCAATGGCTTTGACGCCGCGCTCACGTGCCAGCGTACCGAGGCCAAGGCCAACTGCTCGAACAACTTCGGGAGTCAGTGTGTCATCGACGATGCCACGAATATCGTAGGCTTTAAAAATCGATGCAGGCAGGGCAGGAATTGCGAAACGGTTAGCGGACATGGTCGGTCAGGCTCGTAGTTAAGAATCAGCGGCAGCTTAGTTTAGGCTGATAGTTGTGCAAAAAAGTTAATTATACGGGAGGGTAGCCACAGATCTTTATTCAGCCCTTTGCCGCCACTAAAACCCACGTGGCCACCGCTGGCAGGTGTTTCCAAGGTTAGGGCTTCTGGGCATTGTTGTGGGTAACAGGCGTCAGGTAAAAAGGGATCGTTGCGGGGCATTAACAGGAGTGTCGGTGCGCGAATGCCGCCAAGTAGTGGGAGTGCAGAGGCACGCGTCCAGTAATCATCGACATTCTTGAAACCGTGCAGTGGTGCCGTAACGGTGTCATCGAACTCACGTAATGTGGTGGCGGCGCGCATGCGCTTTGCATCAAATAGATCGGGGAAGCGTTCAAGACGTGCTTCGCTCTGTAATTTCATGGTGCGCAGAAAATGCTGGGTGTATACCGAACGGTTATTACCCTGATCTAACCAGGCGCCGCACGCCCCCACATCCATCGGAGGGCTGACGGCTGCGGCACCTTCAATCACGTCGCCGGCCGATGCGCCTTGCTCGCCTAACCATTTCATCAGGGCGTTGCCGCCTAAAGAAACGCCCGCTGCAAAGAGTTTGCGCTGTGGCTCGCGTTGTTTAAACCGTTTCAGGATCCAATCAATTTCGGTGGAGTCTCCTGAGTGATACGCGCGGGGTAAGCGATTTAACTCGCCGCTGCATCCACGGAAGTGGGGGACAAAGCCAGTCCAGCCCACCTGCTGCAACACGGCAGCCAGGCCTCGCGCGTAATGTGATTGCGAGCTGCCCTCCAGGCCATGAAACAGAATCACTACCGGTTTGTCTGCTGACCCTTGGTTGATGCAGTCCACATCGATAAAGTCACCATCAGGTGTTTCCCAACGTTCTCTAGGCCAGTTAATTGCCGGTTTGCGCAGGGTTTGCCACACCGGCCATAAGGTTTGCAGGTGGCCATTGAAGAGGTAGAAAGGTGCACGGTACGGCGCCATCGGCAACATGAGGGATTTGCTTTAGTGCAAGGTATGCGTTGCGGCGGCCGCAACCTGTTCTTCTATCGAAGCCAGTTGTGCCGTTGCCTGATGGCAGACCAGCCGCCATCCATTGCCGCCGCGTACATAAACATTCATTGCGGTAGTGATGCCATTGCGCTTGACGAGCGAGTTCGGATGCTCCGGATCGGTGAGTTCTTCCGGTACGCTAAAGAGGGTGACACTCTCCTGAACCAGATGAATCGCCACCAGCCCACTTTGCCAGCGCATCACATTCATCACTTCGATTTCCAGATGATGGCAGCCGCTGAAAATTGATTGCCAACCCTGTCTAATGGCCACATGACCGGCAGCTCGGCGTCCATCCGGGTCAATGCAGACAATGTCGTCTTCGTCTGCCCAAACGGCCATCAGTGCATCGATGTTTGCCTGGGTAATGCTTTCATAAAAGCCCTGTTCGGCTTCATCAGGCGTCGCAAAATTGGGGACGGGTGCAGTCGGCGGTGGCAGGCTCATGCAGGGTGGCTTTCCGGGTTGAGCGTACGGATGGAGGCCATCACTGCTTCAGGTGATAGCTTGGTCAGGCAATCCAGGTGGTCGTAACGGCAAGTGCGGGCGAAGCAGGGGCTGCAGGGTACGGCATGCTGCAGAATGGCAACCTGATTGCTCAGCGGGGGCGTGAATTGGGGCGATGAAGAGCCAAATAGCGCGATGAGTGGTCGTTCCAATGCCGCAGCGACATGCATGAGGCCTGAATCATTACTCACCACGATATCCGCAGTGCTCATCAGATCAATGGCGTCTGCCAGCTTTGTTCGGCCACATAGATTAATGGCTATGCCATCACTTAATGCTTCTATGCGTGCGCCGATCTCTTGATCTTTGCCAGACCCAACCGTCCAGACCGTATAACCTGCGTCATGCAGTTGTCGCGCTAGGCTAGCAAAGTGTTCGGCTGGCCAGCGCTTGGCCGGGCCGTATTCAGCACCGGGGCACAGAATGGCCAATCGACCATGAATGCTCAGATCTAAGGCTGAGACGAGCTGCTCAAAGCTGCCGTGACGCGCCGAGAGCTTGGGAAAGTCGGCATCAACGTTCGGGTTCGCCGCTGGCCCTAAAGCGAGAAACCGATCCACCATACGGGGTAGCTGTTGCTTATCGAGTTTCAGCCGCCTATTGATCAAGCCGTAACGGGATTCCCCGGTAAAGCCGATGCGGTTAGGAACGCCAGCAAAAAAAGTGGGCAGCGCCGACTTTAAAGAATTGGGTAAGACGTAAGCATTCTGGTAGCCCTGTGCGCGGAGTAACTGGCCTAGATTCCAGCGTGCCTTGAGATCCAGACGGCCATGGGCAAAAGGTGCAGGAATGACCTTGCGCACATTGGGCATGCGCTCATAGAGCGGCGCCACCCACGGTGGCGCGAGTACATCAACAGGGCATTGATCGTGCGCTGCAATTTTGCGGATGAGCGGTTCACTCATCACCGCATCGCCGACCCAGGCCGGCGCAACAAGCAGAGAGACAGCCTTCATAGACTCACAGTCTCTCTGCGTAGACTACGCAATCAATGACCGTGCGGTTGTGGGCCAGAGAAGGTGTAATGCGTCCCACAGTAAGGACACTTTACTTCGCCGGTTTTAAGAACATCGAGGTAAACACGTGGGTGACCCGACCACAGTTGCACGCCTTGCGGCGGACAGTGCAGGGGGAGATCATCGGCGGTAACCGTCAGTGCTTTGGCTGACAGTGTTTTTTCAAGCGGTGCGTTCATCAGAATTGCCTCGGAAATGAAGTGAATCAGATAAAGCTCAGCCAGTCTTCGTGCTTCGGGCTACGGCCGTTTACCGCATCGAAGTAGGCAGACTGGATGCGTTCAGTAACCGGGCCACGGCTACCAATGCCGATCTTGCGGTTGTCGAGTTCGCGAATCGGGGTTACTTCAGCGGCCGTGCCGGTGAAGAATGCTTCGTCGGCGCAATAGACTTCATCACGGGTAATACGTTTTTGTTCAACCGAAATACCCAGATCGCGAGCCAGTGTGACGACGCTCTCACGAGTAATGCCTTCCAGGCAAGACGATAGTTCAGGCGTGTAAACTTTACCGCTCTTAACGATAAAGAGATTCTCACCGGCGCCTTCAGACACATAACCTTCGGTATCGAGCAGCAGCGCTTCATCATAGCCGTCAGCAATAGCTTCGTTGTTGGCTAGAATCGAGTTGACGTAGTGGCCGCTTGCCTTGGCGCGCACCATCGACACGTTAACGTGGTGACGGGTGAACGACGAGGTCTTCACGCGGATGCCCTTTTTCAGACCATCTTCGCCCAGGTAAGCACCCCATGGCCATGCGCCGATAGCCACGTGTACTTTGGCACCCTTTGGCGAAACGCCCATCTTTTCCGACCCGTAGTACACCAGCGGGCGGATATAGGCGCTTTCAAGCTTGTTGCTGCGCACGACTTCCTTGTGCGCTTCGTTGATGGTTTCTTCGTCGTAGGGCACTTCCATCTGGAAGATATGCGCCGAATTAAACAGGCGACGGGTGTGGTCTTGCAGACGGAAAATTGATGTGCCGCGACCGGTATCGTAAGCCCGTACGCCCTCAAAAACACTCATGCCGTAATGCAGAGAATGGGTCAGAACGTGGGTGGTGGCATCGCGCCAGGGCACGAGTTTGCCGTCCATCCAGATAAAACCGTCGCGATCAGACATCGACATGATGTGAATCCCTTGAACAAAAGTCACAAATGGGCCGCAATAGATCGGCCAGATGGTGCGATTTTAGCCGATTTCTCGCTCAAAATCAGGTCGTCTGGTGGATTTAGCGCGCTTTAGGCCACGTGCCTGCGCTTTCGGTAAAATGTGCAATATGAATACACAAAAATCCCGCTGGAAACCCAGCGTCACGGTTGCTGCCCTGGTTGAGAAAGATGGCCGGTTCCTGGTAGTGGAAGAGGAAACCTCGGCCGGGTTGCGGTTCAACCAACCGGCGGGGCATATGGATGAGGGTGAATCCCTGGTCGCTGCCTGTGCGCGTGAAGCATTGGAAGAAACTGGTTGCCATGTCACCCCACAGTCATTGGTCGGTGTCTATCAATGGACGGTACCGGCGGGCGATATTACCTATCTACGCTTTGCTTTTGACTGTCGGCTGGATCAAGTAGAAGCTGGTCGCCAGCTAGATGACGGCATTGTGGCCGCGCATTGGCTAACACTAGAGGAACTGAAGGCAACACGAGATCGGCATCGCAGCCCACTGGTGCTGCAGTGTGTCGAAGACTGGCTGGACGGGCGCCGTATGCCACTCGACACCATTACCCACTACGATTGATGCATCGGCTTTTGCGTCGCGGACTATTTCTGGGCATCCTTTTTGCCAGTAGCATGGCTTGCGCCGAAAGCTATGTGGTCGTTTGTTATAACTGGGGTTGCGAGAAGCAGGCTGCGGTACTTTATCCGGATGCCTGGCTCAAGAAAACGCTTGTCCCTTTGCGACAGGCTAAAACGCCGGCAGAAGAACGCACTGCCGCGGCAGAGGTTGTGCGAAAGCTCTACGTGAGAGCCGCAGAACAGACACCGATTGGGGCGGATGAACCCGGTAATGATGAGGAAGAAACCGTAGACGGCCGCATGGATTGTATTGATCATTCAACGACCACAGCCAATATGCTGTCTTTGCTTCAGAAAAAGCGCGCATTGCGCTGGCATCAGGTCGGCCCATATGCCCATCGAACGCTGCTGGTTGCATCCCATTACACGGCCACACTGGTCGAAGCCGGTGACGATACCGAACAAGATAGCCGGATATATACGATCGACCCATGGCCTGTAGAACAGGGAAGTTTGCCACCTGTTGCGAGCGTGAGAGAATGGGCGGCGTACCGATTCTATACGCTAGAAACGCAACACCATACGACTGCCGCTAGGCCGTTAGCGGGTCGCTAAGGAAACCACCTGATGTCGTCTTCGTCTATTAAAACTGTGGTCGTCGGCTTGTCCGGCGGTGTGGATTCTTCCGTTGCAGCGTTACTGCTCAAAGAGCAGGGCTATCGTGTGATTGGCCTGTTCATGAAGAACTGGGAAGATGACGATACGGATGAGTATTGCAGCACACGCCAGGACCTCATTGATGTGATGAGTGTTACCGATATTCTGGGCATCGATGTTGAAGTGGTGAACTTCGCCAAGGAATATCGTGATCGTGTCTTTGCAACGTTTCTGCAGGAATACAACGCGGGCCGTACGCCAAATCCGGATGTGTTGTGTAATGCCGAAATCAAGTTTGCCGCATTCCTTGACCATGCCGTCAGCCTAGGTGCTGATGCAATTGCCACCGGGCACTATGCCGGTTTGCAGGATTTTGACGGCAAGCGTCAGCTGCTCAAGGCCGAAGACGGCAATAAAGATCAGAGTTACTTCCTCTATCGCCTCAACCAGACTCAGCTCCAGCCGGCCATGTTCCCACTGGCCAACTGGCTCAAGCCGGAAGTGCGTGCAAAGGCTGAAGCCGCGGGTTTGCCGGTGGCTAAGAAAAAAGACTCTACCGGCATCTGCTTTATTGGTGAGCGTCCGTTCAACGATTTCCTGCAGCGCTATGTGCCGCAGAACCCTGGCGAGATTCGCGATCTGGAGTCGGGCAAATTATTGGGTACGCATCAGGGCTTGGCGTTCCACACCTTGGGCCAGCGTAAAGGTCTGCATATCGGCGGTATTAAAGGCAACGACAAAGGTTACGATAAAACGCCGGGCGAGCATGATGCCTGGTATGTGGCACGTAAAGATATGGCCACGAATGTCCTGTATGTTGTGTCAGGTCATGATCATCCGGCATTGCTGGTGGATGAAGTCACCATCACGGATATGAACTGGATCTCTGGCGAGCCGCCCCATAAACACTGGG
Source organism: uncultured Pseudomonadota bacterium (assembly GCA_903870055.1). Taxonomy (GTDB): domain Bacteria; phylum Pseudomonadota; class Gammaproteobacteria; order Burkholderiales; family Rhodocyclaceae; genus Fluviibacter. Next base: position 40,735 of record CAIQBG010000024.1, on the reverse strand, counting down.
TCTATACCGCCAAGACACGTTACCGCTCACCCGACGCCGCCTGTGAAATCGAGCAGATTGACGAACAGCGTGCTGTTATCCGTTTCGCCGCTCCGCAGTGGGCAGTGACGCCAGGTCAATCGCTGGTGATGTACGAGAGCCGTGTTTGCCTGGGTGGGGGCATTATTGAATCAGCCCGCATGGGCGGGCGCCCGGCGGGCACTGCTGATTTGCAGTCCCTCGCCGAGTAAGCGATCTCGCTTATTGTTCGGCCAGCGAAATCTTCGCGCTAGGCCGTTCTGCGACACGGCTATACCAGGCCAGTAGTGATGGGTGCGCCGCACGCCAATCCCGTTCTGGTTGGCGCAGGTCCAGATACACCAGCGTGCTGAATAAGGCCAGATCGCTTAGCGTCAGCGCATTGCTGCAAAGCCAGGACTGATTGCCCAGTTCTTTGGTGGCAAAGTCCAACGCGCGATCAATCGCTTTGTTATGCAAGGTGATGTTGCCAGGCTCTTGCTTATCTTCTGGGCGCAGCCGTTCGTTACGCACAGCAATGGCCGAATCCATAATGCCATCAGCCAATGCTTCCCAGCGCTTGACGTGCATACGGGCGAGGGCATCATTGCGTGGAATCAGAATCGGATTGTCGTTGAGCGTATCTACGTACTCGGCAATCACCGGTGAATCGAATACGCAGGTTTCATCATCCAGAATCAGGGCAGGAATACGGCCAAGAGGATTAACGCGTACGACCAGGCTGCCTGGCTCGCGCGGGGGATCGATCAGGTACTCGTGCGGAATATTCTTTTCCAGCAGCATCAGGCGCACTTTGCGCACATAAGGGCTGGTCGGGGTGCCTAGTAATTTCATGAAAACGTTCTCCGTGAGGCGAGGCAAAATGTGAGGGCAAAACGGAACCCTACACGGAACTGTCTTCGCCGCCCAGCCTCGTCAAGCCGGTACGGGCTACGGATGGTAAAATCTGCCTTTCGATTTTTCCGTATTCAGGAGTTTCAGATGTCTAATGGTCTCGGTGCTTTGACCGCTCTTTCGCCGCTCGATGGTCGTTATGCCGCTAAGGTTGACCTGCTGCGCCCCCATTTTTCTGAATTCGGCCTGATTCATGCCCGACTACGTGTCGAAATCGAATGGCTTAAGGCGCTAGCTGCTGATGCGCATTTCACCGAGATTCCTGCATTCTCGGCGGCCACGATTGCCGAGCTGGATGGCTTGGTCAACAACTTCACCGCCGGCGATGCCGCTGAAGTGAAGGGCATTGAAGCCACCACCAACCACGACGTTAAGGCGCTGGAATACTGGATCAAGGATAAGACCAAGGCCAATGCCGAAGTCACTAAGGTGAGCGAGTTCATTCACTTTGCCTGTACTTCGGAAGACATCAATAACCTGTCGCATGCGCTGATGTGCAAAGGTGCGCGTGAAGAAGTCATGCTGCCGGTGCTGGATAAAGTTATCGCCAAGCTCACAGAAATGGCGCACGCCTACGCTGATGTGCCGATGATGTGCCGCACGCATGGCCAACCAGCTACGCCATCGACCATGGGCAAGGAAATGGCCAACGTGGCTTACCGTATGCAACGTGCGCGTGCCCGTATCGCCCAGGCAGAACTGCTGGGCAAGATCAACGGCGCCGTTGGTAACTACAATGCGCACCTGGCCGCTTACCCTGGCTACGACTGGGAAGGCTTTGCCAAGAAGTTTGTTGAATCGCTGGGTCTGGTATTCAACCCGTACACCATTCAGATCGAACCGCATGACGGCCTGGCAGAAATGTTCGACGCTTTTGCCCGTGCCAACGGCATCCTCATCGACTTGGATCGCGACGTCTGGGGCTACATTTCTCTCGGCTTCTTCAAGCAAAAGGTCAAGGCGGGTGAAGTGGGTTCATCGACCATGCCGCACAAGGTGAACCCGATTGACTTCGAAAACTCCGAAGGCAACCTCGGCCTGGCTAACGCCATGCTCAAGCACCTGGCTGAAAAGCTACCGATCTCGCGTTGGCAGCGTGATCTCACCGACTCCACCGTATTGCGTAATATGGGCGTCGGCCTCGGTTACGCGCTGCTCGGTTATGACTCCCTGCTCAAAGGCTTGGGCAAACTGGAAATCAATACTGACCTGATGAAGGCCGACCTGGATGCCAACTGGGAATTGCTGGCTGAACCGATTCAAACCGTGATGCGTCGCTTTGGCATTGCCAATCCCTACGAAAAGCTCAAAGAGCTGACCCGGGGCACCCGTGTCTCGCGTGAAGGCATGCAGGCTTTCGTTAACACACTGGATATCCCGGCAGACGCCAAGGCCGCATTGCTTGAGCTAACCCCATGGGGTTACACCGGTAAGGCTGCTGAACTGGCCAAGCGTATCTAAGGAGCTCCTATGGCATTCGCTGATAACCTCAAAAAGCTCCCCGGCATTTCTCACCTGGCCGCCATTGAACTGCGTGATGGCGAGGGTAACCTCGCTGCCATTATTGAAAACAAGGCGGGTAGCCAGGGTTCTCTGGCGGTTTATAACCACCTGGCGCAAGTCTGGGGTTCGATCAATATCGATGCCGCCAAGCAGGGCCTGGATGTCTTTGCCGAACATACGGCTGATGCGCGTACGAATCCCGGTAAGCACGCCAATATCGACCGCCTCCTGGCGATTGCCGAAAACGATGCAGAGACGCTGCGTGTTAAGCACGTCTTTGCCGTTGTCGAAGACCTGCCAGCCTAAGACTGGTAACAAAGACCAGCGCCATGGAACGTAATTTTCCGGAAGCGCTGGCGCATACCCTCGCATTCGAGGGTGGGTGGGCCAATAACCCGAATGATCCGGGTGGCGCTACCATGAAGGGCATTACTCATAGAACTTACGCGCACTATCTGGGGCGCGATGTGAGTCACGACGAACTACGCGCGATTCCCGATGAGCATCTCGCCGAGATCTACCGTAAACGCTATTGGGATGCCTGTCGTTGCGGTGATTTACCGGATGGGTTGGATCTGGCCGTGTTCGATACGGCAGTGAATGCCGGCCCAGCACAGGCTGCACGTCTGTTACAAAGAATTGTTGGCGTCCCTGCTGATGGCGCTATCGGCCCTAAAACGATTACTGCCGTTAATGAGTATGTGTCTGCACAGGGTCTGCATGAATTAATTGAAGCCTATACCGAGGCACGACATAACTTCTACCGGCTATTGCCGACCTATGTGCATTTCGGCGAGGGCTGGCGTAAGCGTACTGACAGTGTTGCAAATCTAGCTAAGCACGTAAGTCTAGGGGCAAAGGCATGACATTGCAGACGCAACAAATAAATCGAGTGAATGAAGCGCTTAGTGTTGCTGTCGCGCCGAATATCTTTGATGTCTTTTTCGATACCGATTTGATCGGGACACTCTGTCTGGCCAATCTGCTTTCATCGGGGCTTTGGGCATTCAGCCAGAGAGTTTTGGATCAGCCAGATGCTATCCCGCTGGAATCTGCATCAGAGATACCGCCTTCGATTAGGCTTATCCAGAAGCACCTGAATAAAAGTTTTACGCATCTTCACCCGGTTGAGGTTGCGGCGATTTATGGTTTTGTCGATTTGCATTCAGAACGGGCTCGGTTGGATGGCCACTTCTTTGATGATGCTGTGCGCGGACTTGAAGCGAGTTTTATCGAATACCAAAAAAAAGGTGGTGCTCTTGAAATAGCGGGTAATCAGGCGATATCCTGGATTCAAGAGGGCAAGTTTCCCAGCTATGCCTATACAAACTTCGACTTAATCAAAGCACATAGAAAACTGACGGGCCGCTCAACGAAAAGCCCTAATGGTTTGACCTCATGTCTGGACGAGGTTGCCCTATTTATCGCACTGGCTATTGCAATTCCTAAAGCAGGCGATGTTCGAGCCATAATGGTCATGAGTAGTGTCTCCCACTATGGTGCGTTCGGCTATTCAGAGGACGGTAGACGCTGGTGGTTCAACGGAAAGAATCAGCTATATTCAAAAAACGACTGGGATCGCCTTGTCGCTGAGCAACATGCGGACAATCACCAAGCCTGCTTTGATCAGATTTTTTCCAATTTCAGCCAGATGACAACGGTTTCAGGTGTTTTTGATTTTGCGTCTGGTGAATCTTCGATCCCTGAAGAATACCTCGATGAATATTTGCAGGAGATGGAAGCTTTTTTTGGTGTTGGTTTGCGACAAGTAACGGATGGTTTACAAAACAAACAGGTGAGCACGCCTGAATCAGATCATGCAAATTTTTTCCGGCAATTGCTGGATATTTCTTCCCGTGAGCAATTGATCGACCGTCTACAAAACACAACAGAACCATGGGCAAGAAAAGCTTTTTATGCGTACCGCTCGTTGCAGGTCGAGAATCACACGCCGTATCTGTTAAACGCACGAAGAAATCCGCTGGCTCGTGACACGGGAAGAGCCGCTGAGGGAATCGACGACATTGTTTCAATTGTTCAATCTCTTCCCGGATCGACATCCATTTTCAACGACCGAGACAGGATCGCCATGCCGGACGAGACGCTCAGGCTAAAAACTGGGACGGATCGCGACAAGGCGTTGTTACTGCATGTGCTGCTAGAGCATCACCTTCAGGCGCATCAACTGCCGTATGAAGTGCAGTCGGTTTACACAAAAGATGAATCTTTTGTAAAGGTGTCTGGTGCCTGGATGGCTATGACCAGTTTTAAAAAGTGGGATGGTGCCTTACCCGCTGACATCCAATGCCGATTCTAATTGTAAAGTGCTTATTGTGATGGATGCCCATTTAAGTAGCCGTCAACGCTACGTTGCATATTGTGTGGGATTTGCAGCTTTTCTTTTTCAGTTCGAGGCCTTTTTTGTGCATATCGCGCTACCTGATACGCAACGGGAACTGGGTGTCTCGGGCTCAGCCATTGCCCAAGTCATTACGATTTATTTGTTAGGCGCAGTATTGGCTTTGTTACCTGGAGGTTTTCTAGGCCGGCGCTTTGGTTTCGCCAAAGTGTTTATTATTGCCTGTGTGATTGCCATTACGGGAACCGTCCTAAGCGCATGTGCAAACGCATTATCCATGCTGCTGTGGTTTCGTTTGATTCAAGGTGTTGGCATCGGGCTTATGGTCTCAGCGGGTTACACCTTGATCCCCATGTGGTTGGAGCGCGATCATTTAGGCTGGGGTTATGGCATCGTTTCTCAAGGGGCAGGTTTGGGGATGATTCTCGGTTTGCCGATGGGTGGGTTGGTGGCACATTGTCTAGAATGGCGCTGGGTGTTTTTGGTGCAGATCCCACTTTTTGCAGCATTGCTTGTATTCGCCATGCGCGCATTGCCGGCAGATGCGCTCCGGGAAAATAGAACGACCTCCTTGAAGGGGCTGCTTGAGAGATTAGTTCGTTTTGACTTGTTTGCTTATTGCCTATTGACGTTGTTTTTGTTCCAGCTCATTTTAGGCGGCGTGCGATATCTCGCGCCTTTCTATATGGAATCGACACTACATATGAGTAGTCTGCGAAGCAGTCTATTTATGCTTGTTTACGCCATTGGATTTATCCTGGCTTCCGCTGTTGCAGGCCGTGGATCGGATCGATATGGCTCTGGAAAATTAGTTCAGATCTCGTACATGATAGCCGGCGGGGGGTGTCTCTTGTTTGCAGTACAGTTGTCAGAGGGATCTATAGCCGCTGCTTTGCTGCTGCTTTTTCTTGGCGTCTCGACTGGTTTGTTTTCTGCGCCTAATAACCGTTGGATGATGAGCAGTATCCCTAGCGATCTGGTTCAAGAGGTCGGATCCGTATTGCCAGTGGCATTAAACCTGGGTGTGGTATCAGGAATATCACTATTTCAATATGCTTTCTACCAGACGGGTTTGTCGCAGAATCAGGGTGAGCCGTATTTTATTATGTATGGTTTTGCAGGTGCTGCCTTTCTAATGCTTTTACTGATGCATGTACTAATGAGGCGTCATACGAGCGTGATCAATCAAGCAGGATAGAGCAAGAACGAAACGCCACCGGAAGGTGGCGTTTCGTTCTTGCAACACCTATTTTTTCTTTTTTGTAGGCACTTGCTGATCTGTTATAAACAGATCCTTGAAGCTGGGAGAAGTTACGATTTTTTGTAGTACATTTTGTACTGCAGGGACAAGAGCGTCAGCAGTTTTCTGGCATCCCTTATCGGCAAGGTAGGCGCTGTCAAACTCATATTGCTCTTGAGCGCTAACTGATTTTCCATTGGAAGACTGAATCGTTACATCCAGTTCCCAGTGCCCCTGAAAGAATCCTTTTGCACTGGTGAATGCCGCTTTGTTAACAAGGCCAGTTAAGTTGACAGCCGGGTTGGTTGGGTTGTACATGCCTGCCATCTTCAGCTCATCTTCAAGAGCTTTCTTTATGTAGCTTGGCAAGTTGTGATTGTCTGGAAGCATAATTGGACCAACTGCACGGCATTGTAAGTCGGCAGTCGATGTCATTGTAAAGTTACCTACAGTAGCTACCTCTCCGATTTTCATACCTCGGAGCGCATGTACAGTGTCGGCAGATGATGCATATCTAGGTGAATTATTGGTTGCACAGCCTGTTGCGAGCAGTGCCAAGGCTGCTGCTGTGATAAGTAATTTCATAGTGTTCTCCAATCAAAAAGAGCCCCGAAGGGCTCAGATTGAGTAATTAAAATTTATACCCTAAACCAACCATGCCGTAGTTTTGCGTCGGCTTCGCTGATATTGATACACCACCATCAGACGTATTGAAGCTTGTTGAACCATACGTGACGTACTGATATTCCAGAAATCCGTAGAGATTATTGTTGAACATTTGCTTTGCACCTATACCAAAGCCAGCACCGTTTACATTTGATGAATAGTTTCCGGTATCGGTTGCACCAAGTGCAGAAACGCTAGGAGATGATTTCAGTGTGGAATTAAACCAAGAGAATTTTAGGTAGCCTAGGGTTTTGTCGGTGACATAGTAGCCAGGCTCTAGGGAAATGCCCCAGGTGTTCTCAAGTTTGACAGAGTTGGAGACGGTAACGGGTAGGGTCAAATATCGCGTGTTGAAGGTTTGGCTACCGGCATCTTGATTGCCAATCATATAAAAAATGTTGGCTGCGAGATTGAGCTGCTCGATAGACTGTGAGTAGCCACCTAGGATTTGGCCCAAGAAACTTCCTGAGTCTGTGCTGCCACTTGGAATGTTCCCTAATACCGTGTTGTATACACCTTTAGTGGTGTAACTATTGCTGGATTCGGTGGCTGCACCACCTATACCAAGTTGAACAAACGGGCCGTCAAAGGCGCCTGCCGCGAAGGCGGAGCCAGAAATGGCAGCAATAGCTGCAGCAGTGATAAGTTTTTTCATTGTTCTCTCCTTTATGGAAGGTTGGTATTGGCATCCTCTAGATAGAACGATATCATAAAATGATACTTATAAACCGCGTGCTTATAAACCGTGTATTTTTAGACCGTGGTGCTTTCGTCCCCATAACGAGAGCATTAGCCATGGCTAAAAACACTGCAAAACCATCCATTTTGGTTGCCTTTGGGCAGCTTGTACGAGAGCAGCGGAAGACAAAAGGCTATTCACAGGAGGCTTTTGCCGATATTTGCGAAATCGACCGTTCCTATATGGGTGGTGTCGAGCGTGGCGAACGTAATCTGGCTTTACTTAATATCGAACGCATTGTTGCGGCGCTTGAGTTAAAGCCGTCTGATTTCTTCAAAGATCTGGATGCATGTTGGGCAAAGCAAGATTCAGCTACTGGTAGCGACGAGCAATAAAAAACGCCACCCGAAGGTGGCGTTTTAACTGGTGCGGGCGCTAATTAAACGCAGGCCCCATCTTCATTCGCTGTTTCAACCCGTTTAACCGGTTTGATGAACTGATCCTTCGATACGCCCAGCCACATAACCAGCGGGCTGGCGACCAGCACGGATGAGTAGATGCCGAACAGAATGCCGATGGTAAGTGCCAAGGCAAAGTAGTGCAGGGCATCGCCACCAAAGACCAGCATCGAGAGCACCATCATTTCTGTGGCACCGTGAGTGATGATGGTGCGGGAGATGGTGCTGGTGATGGCATGGTCCAGAATCTGCGGGGTGGTCATGCCGCGTTTTTTGCGGAAGGTTTCGCGTACGCGGTCAAAGACCACCACGGATTCGTTCACTGAGTAGCCCAGTACAGCCAGAACGGCAGCCAGCACCGGTAGGGAGAACTCCCACTGGAAGAAGGCGAAGAACCCCAGGATGATGATGACGTCATGCAGGTTAGCGATGATGGCCGAGAGGGCGAAGCGCCACTCAAAGCGTAAGGCCAAGTACAACATGATGCCGATGATGACGAGTAGCAATGCTAAAGCGCCATCGTGCGCCAGTTCTTCACCGACCTGCGGGCCAACGAACTCAACGCGCTGTAGCTGTGCCCCCGGGGCGCTGGCATCCAGTGCTTCCATAACGCCAGTACCGATCGCGGCCGAGCTTTGCGAAGGCTTGAGCGGTAGGCGAATCAGCACGTCACGGCTGGAGCCGAAGTTCTGAACCGCATAGTCCTGGAAGTTGGCTTTGCCCAGGCCGCCACGAATGGCTTCGAGATCGGCGGCTTGCTTGTACTGAACTTCGACCAGTGTGCCGCCGGTGAACTCTACCGAGAAGTGTAGGCCACGGGTTGCGAGGAAAAACACGGCCAGCAGGAAGGTGAGCAACGAAATAATGTTGAACACCAGCGCATGGCGCATGAAGGGGATGTCTTTGCGGATGCGGAAAAGTTCCATGATCGTCGCTCCGTCTTAGGCAGTCGGTTGATTGGATTCAGGCTTCCAGACCTGACCAATAGAAATCTTGGTCAGGCGCTTCTGGCGGCCGTAGATGATGTTGACCAGCGCGCGTGAAACCACCACGGCGCTAAAGATCGAAGTCAGAATGCCCAGGCAATGCACGACGGCAAAGCCCCGCACCGGGCCCGAGCCAAAAATCAGCAGCGCAAGACCAGCGATCAGCGTGGTGATGTTCGAGTCGAGAATGGTGTCGAAAGCGCGCTCGTAACCTGCCGATATAGCCGCTTGCGGCGTTGAACCGTTACGCAGCTCTTCACGGATCCGTTCGTTAATCAGCACGTTGGCATCAATCGCCATACCCAGCGCCAATGCAATAGCGGCAATGCCTGGCAGTGTCAGCGTGGCTTGCAGCAGCGACAGAATCGCGATGAGGAAGAGCAGGTTAGCCGAAAGCGCCATCACTGAAATGACGCCAAACATGCCGTAGTAGATGATCATGAATACGGCGATGGCCGCAAAGCCCCACAGCGTGGCGTGGAAGCCACGCGAGATGTTCTCAGCGCCCAGCGATGGACCAACGGTACGCTCTTCAATGATTTCCATGGGCGCAGCCAGAGAACCGGCGCGCAGCAGCAGGGCCGTTTCGGTGGCTTCTACCGTGGTCATACGACCAGAAATCTGCACCTTGCCACCACCGATTTCACTACGAATCACCGGGGCGGTAATGACTTCGCCCTTGCCCTTTTCAATGAGCAGGATCGCCATGCGCTTGCCCACGTTTTCACGGGTGACATCGCGGAAGATGCGCGAGCCAGCTGAATCCAGGGTCAGGTGAACGGCAGGTTCCTGTGTCTGGTTGTCAAAGCCAGGCTGTGCATCGTTGAGACGTTCTCCAGTGAGCACAACCACTTTCTTAACGAGAATCGGGCTGCCGCCACGCTCGGTATACAGCTCGGCAGTGGCTGGAACATTACCGTTGACGGCAGATTCCAGGGCGCCTGGAGTGTCGTCCACCATGCGAATTTCAAGGGTCGCTGTGCGGCCTAGAATATCTTTAGCTTTGGCCGTATCTTGCACGCCGGGCAGCTGCACCACAATGCGATCAATACCGGATTGCTGAATAATCGGCTCGGCAACACCCAATTCATTAATACGGTTGTGCAGTGTGGTGATGTTCTGTTTAACCGCAAATTCCTGAATGCGCTTGATGGCTTCCGGCTTGAAGTTGCCTACTAAAGCTGGGTCGCCACCAAGGGTTTGTTCGGTAAAGTTCAGATCAGGTTGGCTATCAAGCAAGGCAGCGCGAGCCTGGTTACGGTAATCGGCTTCGCGGAAGCGAATGACGACACGTTGATCTTCGCGGCTAATACCGGCGTGGCGGATGTTCTTGTCGCGCAGCAGGGTGCGGATATCAGCCGAAGTGGCATCAATACGTTTGGTGAGTGCACCTTGCAGGTCAACTTGCAGCAGGAAGTGAACGCCACCACGCAGATCCAGGCCTAGATACATCGGTAGGGCATGAATCGAAGTCAGCCATTTGGGTGAAGCGGAGAGCAGGTTGAGTGCCACAACGTATTGCGCGCTGTCTGCCTTGGGGTTGAACGCATGTTCAAGTACATCGCGTGCTTTGAGCTGTGTGTCGGTATCCGGTAAGCGAACCTTGACGCCGTTGGTATCCAGAAATGCGCCCGCGCTGGGAATGCCGTTCTTGTCGAGGGCTGCAGAAACCTGTTGCAGCAATTTGTCATCCGACTTGAGCGTGGCACGGATAGGTGACACCTGCACAGCCGGTGTTTCACCAAAGAAGTTGGGCAATGTGTAGAGCACGCCGATAACAAGGGCGATGGCTACGACAATGTATTTCCAGAGCGGATAGCGATTCATGACGGGTCACAGAAAAGTCAAACGGGGGCCGAAGCCCCCGGGTCGAACATGCACGCTAGTGCAAATCCGGTTGGTTGCAGCGCGCCGTTACAGCGAGTTGAGCGAACCCTTCGGCAGAACGATACCGATGGCAGGGCGTTGTACGGTAATTTCTACCGCGCCGGCGCTGTTGCTGCCGATTTCGATTTTTACGTAGTTGTCACCAACGACAGTGACTTTGCCAGTCAAACCACCTTGGGTAACCACTTCGTCACCCTTTTGCAGACCGGCGATGAGTGCCTTGTGTTCTTTGGCTTTCTTCATCTGTGGGCGAATCATCAGGAAGTACAGGATCGCAAACATGGCGATCAACGGTAGAAACTGGCTCAGATTTTCTTGAAGCGATGCGTTCACAGGTGCGTCTCCGGAGAGGTTGATTAACTAAAGCGGTAATTCTAGCATTTTTAACACAACGCGCTTGTTACACGCCGCGTTGTCGATCGGTGCGCAGGGCGCTCACTTTGGCCACAAACTGACCGTTTTCAATGGCATTTCGCATTTCGGCCATCAGCGTTTGGTAATAGTGCAGATTGTGGATGGTGTTCAGAATGCTGGAGAGAATTTCGCCGGCGCGGAACAGATGGTGCAGATAAGCCCGGCTAAAGTTCTGGCAGGTGTAGCAGTTGCAAGTCGAATCCAGTGGCCCCTGTTCCGTCTTGAAACGGGCATTTTTGATCTTAACGTCGCCGAACCGGGTAAAAAGATGGCCGTTTCGTGCATTTCGTGTCGGCATCACGCAGTCAAACATGTCGATGCCCTGTTCTACCGAATCCATGAGGTCTTCCGGGGTGCCTACGCCCATCAGGTAACGCGGTTTATCCGCTGGTAACTGCGGCGCGGTGTGCGCCAGAATGCGCATCATGTCTTCTTTGGGCTCGCCAACCGAGAGGCCGCCAATGGCGAAGCCATTGAAGTTAATGTCCTTAAGGCCGGCCAGCGATTCATCGCGCAGCGCCTCGTGCATACCACCCTGAACAATACCGAAGAGCGCATTGGTGTTTTCCAGGCGATCGTGTTCGTCGCGTGAGCGGCGTGCCCAGCGTAGCGAGAGACGCATCGACTCTGCTGCAGTTTTGTAATCGGCTGGATAGGGCGTGCATTCGTCGAAGATCATGACGATGTCGCTGTTCAGATCAGCCTGGATCTGCATCGAGATCTCCGGGGTCAGAAACAGCTTGGCGCCATCGATAGGCGATGCGAATTTGACGCCTTCTTCGGTTATCTTGCGCAGATCGCCCAGGGAAAAAACCTGAAAACCACCAGAGTCGGTCAGAATCGGCTTGTCCCAGTTCATAAACTTGTGCAGGCCACCGAATTGCTTGATCACTTCCATGCCCGGGCGCAGCCATAGGTGGAAAGTATTGCCTAGGCAAATCTGGGCGCCGGTATTAGCCAGCGCCTCAGGCGTCATGGCTTTGACCGTGCCATAGGTGCCTACGGGCATAAAGGCGGGAGTGTCTACCTGACCATGCGCCAAAGTGAGTCGGCCGCGGCGGGCTGCACCATCAGTAGTGATGAGATCAAATTTCATAGGGAATGTTCAACTCGGGTTAACAGCATGGCATCGCCATAACTGAAAAAGCGGTAATGCTGTCCAATAGCGTGTTGGTAAGCAGCGCGCATCGTATCGTAACCGGTAAAGGCAGACACCAGCATCAGTAGCGTCGATTTAGGTAGGTGGAAGTTGGTAATCAGCCGGTCCACCACTTTAAATGGGTAGCCAGGGCGGATAAATAGATCGGTCTCTCGGCTATCGGCCTGCAAATTACCGCCAACCATAATGTTCTGGTGTTTCGCCGCAGATTCCAGTGCGCGCAAGGAGGTTGTACCCACGGCAACGACTTTGCCGCCACGGGCACGACAGGCTGCAATGGCTTGAGCTGTAGATTCAGGTAGGTGATACCACTCGTGGTGCATCACGTGCTCATCCAGGTTTTCTGCGCGCACGGGTTGGAAGGTGCCAGCACCTACGTGCAAGGTGACTGTGGCCGTTTCAATGCCTTTGGCTTTTAGCTTGGACAGCATGGCCTCATCAAAGTGCAGGCCGGCTGTGGGTGCGGCAACGGCACCTGGGTTTTTGGCATATACCGTCTGGTAGCGCTTTTCGTCATCGTTGCCTGGCTTATGGGTAATGTAGGGTGGCAGCGGCAGTAGCCCATACGTCTCAGTGAGTTGCCAGAAGTCTTGGGGTTCATCGGCAGGCAAGGCCAGCGTAAAGAACTCGCCATCCCGGCCAGACACTTCTACGTTAAAGGCATCGGCCAGGCGCAAGCGAGTGCCGGGCTTGGGTGATTTACTGGCGCGAATCTGGGCGCGGGCGAGCCTGCCACTACTTGGGCCACCGTCAATACGCTCAATCAGTACTTCCACCTGGCCGCCCGTATCTTTCTGGCCGAAGAAGCGGGCGCGCAGTACGCGCGTGTCGTTCATGATGAGCAGATCGCCGGGATTTAACAAACCGGGCAGGTCAGTGAACTGCTTGTCGGCAAATCTAGCCCCGTTCACCAGCAGCAGGCGGCTGGCCGTACGCTCGGCTGCCGGATGCTGGGCAATTAACGATTCCGGCAATTCGAAGTCGTAATCACTGAGGTGGGAAAGGGTGGGTAATGCATGGGTGTTCATGGGTCGCAAGTATAAAGGCTACAGAGCCAAACTCACGTGTATAATGCCATCCGCGTGCCTCGGTGGTGGAACTGGTAGACGCGCCGGACTCAAAATCCGGTTCCGAAAGGAGTGTCGGTTCGATTCCGACCCGAGGCACCAACTATTAGCGCAAATTGATTCAATATATTTTTAACTGCGCAATTTTATTATCCCTGTCTTAACTACAGAGGGTTGAAATGATCGAGCGATATTCGGATCATGCCTCCAACGAACGAACGCTGCTTGCTTGGGTCCGTACTGGCATTGCTTTCATTGCCTTTGGTTTTGTACTTGAAAAGTTTCATGTCGTACTTAAGCATTTTTTAGCCATCACGCCGGGTGCAGTGGCCGATTTAAGCGTACACGATACGCGACAGGCTAGTGAGGCATTGGTGATCTTTGGACTGATAACTATTGCTGGTGCGCTAGTACGTTTTATCCAGACATCAAAGAAAATTGCTAGTCCACAGACCGTTGTTTATGAGCTTTGGCCTGCGGTTGCTGTAGGCGCGGCCTTTTTCGGGTTGGGCTGCATGATCTTGATAAGCATGCTTAACTGGTAAAAAATTAGCTCAGTCGAGATTAATGCTGTATACCAAGGTAGCAGCCTTGCGCGTAACACCTTTAAACTTATAACGTGCCTCCGGGTTGCTGTTGGGCTTAGGTAGATCTTTAGAACTCAAAACCAGTTCATCACCAAAAACACCTTTGATATCCACGTGGCAATGCTGGGCGATCTCAAGATAGCTGGCACCGTCATCCGTTTCAAAGTCAAAGATATCGCGGTCTGTGGCCTTGGATTTTGTGACATCTAGGATCAGACTGCGTTTAATTTCAACGCGACTGCTGCTGAGATTGATGCCGTCCTCAATAGGGTTAACTACCTTCAACCGGTCAAGCTGAATATGCGAATTCGTCACATCAAAACCATCATCGCCCGAGTTAAAGCTGCGCACTTCCTTGATATCCCATTCTTTAGGAGCAACGCCTAAAACAGAGAAACCGTCGATGTCGTCATCAACGACTTTGGTTCGTGATGTTTCTTTTAATGGATCGAGGCGGCCTAAATAGTAAGTCGCGATCAGACCTGCCTGGAAAGAAGATGCCGGGTTCTTCGGACTGGCCTTGATGGTCACTTTGTCTTTGCTTGCGTTCTGGTAATTGCCTAAGAACCACAAACCACCATTGTCTGCTTGCTTAACCTGTCGACAGTTGGCGTTACAGGCTTTTACGTAGAATCGGTTGGCACGCAAAATCGAGCCCTGATCAAAAATCAGCGCAGCACGCAGCAGGCGGCATTTGGGTTTTAGGCCGTTCATTATGAGTATCGTCGTGCCATCTTCGATAACGACGCGTATACCTTTATGCACGCGCACTTCGGTGGTGATGATGTAAACGTTCTTCTTAGAGAACCGACGGTTTTTAGTGATATCACTGTCAATCATTTGAAATGATGTGGTCATGTCGGGCGCTCTAACATGGTTCAATTAACAAAGCAATTATGGCGTGGTAATCGTACGATTTTTCATGCTTTTCAGCGCGGACTGAATTGCATCGGGCGAAGTCACTGTTTCACCAAGATAAGGCAGATCCGTAATCACGATGGCGCTAAACATGAGGGTGAGCATAATGATCTGCACCGTAAGTGAAATCGATCTCATTGGCGTTGCCTCGATGAGGCGCAGTGCGCAAATGATAATGACACCCAGCAAGCTCACAAAACTCACCAGGTAAAAAACCTCCGGTAAGGTGCTCTGCACGTTGTAATTGCGACTATTACGCAGTTCTGCTGTTTTGTTGGCGGTGTCCAGAATTTTTTCGTACAGCACCGTATCTTTGGGTGTTTTTGGGTTAAACGAATCCAGACTCATAAAAAGTTCTTTGAGGTGCGCCGAGGTTTTTGGGTTCGCTTGTCCTTCAGACAAACCAGGCCACTCATCGGTAAGAATGGATTCGGTGTAGGTAATCAAATTTTCACGGGCTTGCAAAGCTGGTTTAGAAGTATCTAAAACGAGAAGCCGTTCGAGGCTTTTAATCGCTGTTGCTTCTTGATTAACGCTATTTTCAAGATCAGAAACTGCGGTCATGGCCAGTACCAGCACAAAACCAAGCACGACATAGGCACCCGACATGGTGTTTTGCGTAGCGGTATCGACAATGTCGCTATCGTAGTGCCCTAAGCCTAGCTGCGCTCGGAAACGTGTAAACACCAAGGTCAAAACGAGTAATACAGCGCATGCGGCTAAAGGGTAAAAGAGCAGAACTTGACTGTCAGTTAACGATTTGAGAAATGTAAAGAGCATGGATCCGTTGGTAGCTATCATTGGTTAAAGGCAACTGAGTTTGATCGTAATCATTATGATGCTGGCTAATTCGGTGATTTTGACTCAACTTTCATTAAAATGTCAGAATTTTTCGGGAGTTGCTGGTGGAATTCTTGTTAAGGTGCCAATGCCTATCTGCCTAATCCCTGTCTACCTGATTTCGTTACAACGGTAACCCTATGAGTAAAGATCTTTGCCTGGTTTTACGCGCTGCTTTTTTCTCGGGAGAAAAGCATAAAGACCAGCGCCGTAGAGACGCAACCGAAACGCCTTACATCAATCACCCCCTGGAAGTCGCCTATATTCTGATGGAAGAGGGTGGCATAACCGATGCGGCAACGCTTGCGGCAGCACTATTGCACGATACGATTGAAGACACCAATACAACGCGAGAAGAGCTTGTTATGGTTTTCGGGCGGGAGGTTTCCGATCTAGTGGTAGAGCTTACGGATTTAAAAACAACGGCACCAGAAGATAAGAAGCGCCTGGAGTTGGCGCATGCCCACCATCTATCGCCTAAGGCTAAGCAGATTAAGTTAGCGGATAAAACAGCCAATATCAGAGATCTTGTAACCATGCCGCCCGCCAACTGGGATCTCAACAGAAAAACAGCTTATTTTGATTTCGCATTACAAATCGCCAAGGCAGCAGAAGATGCCTCGCCAGAGCTTATGTCGGTTTTTATGCGTGACTACAATCACTTCAAGCCTAAATAAATTTTTGTCGTTTTTATCGTTCCGTATGCCAATTGATCCCGGCCTAAGTCGTAGGGTTGCCGTCGCCTTAATAGTGTTGGCATGGGAGGGCTCGGCTGTTGCCTTTCAAGGCCAGGATGGTGATCACGAAGATATCCCCGGGCCCATTCTGGGTTTTGTTATGGGTGACACGCTGGCCTTTACGCCCAACCTGTTGCATATCAAAAAGCCAGAACTTGGGGATTGGTCGGCACAAGTTATTGCAACTGGGCAAAGCTTTCGTCAGACCAACCCAGTGGCTGACAATGCATCAGCCTATTCCGGGTTTTCCAATGCGCAGCTTATTGTTCAAAAGAACGATGGGCCGGTAAGACTGTTTGCGCAAACAGGCTTGTACACCATAGCAACACTTGGCGTTCCCTTTATGCGGGCGCAGCCTACCACTGAGGGTAGTTTCGGCTTTTTACCACAGGCGTATGCCACCATTGTTCCGAATGAGAACTTGTCCTTGGCCATTGGTAAAATTCCTTCAATGGGTGGGGTTGAAGCAACCTTCACTTACGAGAACCCCAATATTCAACGGGGTTTGCTGTGGGTACAAACCAACTCGGTTAGCCGCGGCATGCAGTTAAACTTTGAAAAAGGGCCGTTCTCTGCCGCATTTACCTGGAATGATGGCGCCTATTCCGATGTCTATAACTGGCTCGGTGGGCTAGCCAGCCTTAAAACCAGTGAGCAAAGCGCTTACACTATCAGCTGGACAGGCGCCGTATCGGGTAACGCCACCAACAACCCTACAACGCAACTGCTGACTAATAATTCCCAGATCAGCAATTTGATTTATCAGTACACCAGTGACTACTGGACCGTAACCCCCTATTTGCAATATACCTACGTGCCCAGCAATACCGCTATTGGCATTAACGGCAGTTCAGGCACCTATGGTGCGGCGTTGCTAACAACGTATCACATCACACCGCTCGTAGATGGAAACGCACCCAAGCATCATGTTTCAATCCCAACCCGCTTTGAGTATCAATCGAGTTACGGCAACAGCAATGTATTGGATAGCCAAGCTGGCCTGATGTACGGTCCTGGGAGCGCGGCCTGGTCGGGCACCATAACACCAACGATTCAGTGGGATAAGGTTTTTGCCCGCGCAGAGTTTAGCTATGTCAAAGCCTTTAATCCGACTCCTACCGTGGCCTTTGGCGCCAATGGCATGAACAACAACCAGGTTAGATTAATGCTAGAAGCAGGTCTATTGTTCTAAATATCCTTATTAGGGGTATTGCTCCATCTGCTTTTTAACTGCTTGAATGCTTGAGCTGACACCCTTGGATAGATTGAAATAGAAGCGTAAATCCTGATCTTCGATCCAGGTTTCGGCTGCCGTTGCTTCCAGTTCCTGTAACCGTGCGATCACTTGTTCAAGTTCTGATTTGGATTTGCAGTTTAGTGCTTCATCTTCAAGGTAACGCAGTTCCCAGAATAGCCTTGCCAGCAGTCTTTTTGACGTAAAGGTTCTGAATCCGAACACCTTTTTTGCCACTGGAAGAATCACTAGAAAAAATGCAAGTAGCTCCACCCATATATTCTCTATTAGCGCTGCGAACCATATGGGGAGGTAGTTGAACAGTGCGGGAGTGCCTGTGGTGTAGAAGCGGTCAGCAATCTCGCTTAAAGGAAATGACTTATCCTGATACTTTGGATAGCTCGCTGAGCTGGAGAAGAAATGCTCGGTTTTTAGATTGGCATCTTTTGCGGCAAGTAGAAATGCCCACTGTATGCTGGAGTGTAAACTCTTCTCAACGAGCAAGTTAACGCTGGCAGCTAACAGCGTAATGTCGGCATTTGGTCGTATCTGCGCGATTTCGATCGATGCACGAGGAACAACCACCTTTTGTAAGGAGGGCAGGTTTTTTATGTAGGCATCAGCTAATGGAAAATTCATTAGCCTGATTTCAGGATCGTGGATCAATGACTCAACAACTTTAGAGTTGATGCCATCAACAATAAACATGGCATCGATTTTCCCTTTGCGAAGTTGCTCTGCAGCTTCAGCGTGAGTCAGCTGGAGAAAGTTTTTCTGAATGCCGGTGCCTGGATTGTTCAGTTCCATGAGTCTCAGAAACAGCTTATTAGTAACAGTACCTTCAGCACCAATGCTGATCTGCTTATCTTTGTAATACTCAAACGGATCGTCCGTAACCACCTTGTCTCCACGATAAAATAGCCAGAGCGGGGCAACCTGTACACTGCCTAATGAAACAAGGTTGGGATAATTGTCCCGGGTCGCAGTACCCGATGTGACAAAGCTGGCGTTAATCTTGGAATCGTTAGATTCAAGCAGTTGGAGCCCAGAATCCAAACCAGCCATGTTTTCAATAGTCAGATCCAGACCGTGTTTGCGAAAGTATTCGGCAAACGCTCTACCTGTCTGGTCCGACAAACTACCTGACTGGCCCATGGCGAGATACGTGCTCTGATCAGGAAATGGTTTGATAAAAAATAAGGTCGTACCAATGGCGATGGCCGCTACAATGAGCACAGGCAGGTAGTACTGACCAATCTTTAACCATGCAGCCAATTCGCGTTTAAGGTCATAGCGTAAGTAGTTACGCATGAAAGCGTTAATAGACTCGAGTTGTTTTATCATGGAAGCAGGGGGGTAAAGTGGTCGACTAATCTGAAGTATAGTATGAGATTAACTGAGACTGAGTATGCTAGAAATTTTTGCGCAATGTGGTGTTGCCATTGTCGTATTTGTATCAACAAACATTGATGACATCTTCTTGTTAGCAGCGTTTTTTGCTGACAAAAAGCTCAAAGCACGCTCGATTGTTCTTGGGCAGTGCCTAGGTATTGCCGGGTTGGTTGCTGCGAGTACGGTGGTTGCGTGGCTGGCGATTGCTTTGCCCGAAGGCTGGATATCTTTGCTGGGGTTGCTTCCTCTATATTTGGGTCTAAGTCAGATCAAATCTCTGTGGGCTGATGCCGATGATGCAGAAGAAGAGGCTGAAATCCAGCTGCAGGAGCATGCTGTAGAGCGTAGTGTCGGGTCTCAAATGGTGGCAGTAGCAGGTGTGACCCTAGCTAATGGGGGTGACAATCTTGGTGTCTATATACCGATGTTCGCAAACTCGTTATCCAGTATTCCACTATTCATAGCCGTATTTGCCGTGATGACGCTCCTTTGGTGCTTGTTGGGCTATGTGCTTGTGAATAACCGGGTGTTTGGTCATCTGATTCGTAAATACGGCCACAAGATTTTGCCAATCGTCCTGACACTTCTTGGCCTGGATATCCTATCGGGTGCCTTGGTGTTATTGAATTAAGCTGCGCGATTAAATACCCAGGCTTCATGCCACGTATGCTTGGCCAGTCGTTGCCCCGAACCTAAACCTAACTTCTCGCAAAGCATCTGATAGAACGTAGTTTGTTCTGGGTAGTCGTACTCCGTGGCGTGGTTAACCACAAGATCCTGCGCCTCGGGAGAGAGCTTGCTCCAGCTCTTTTGCAGCACAGTTATATAGTGATGCATATAAGCAGTTCGATCTTCCGTAGGGTCTAGGAAGATATCAATTAGTACAAACTGGCCCTCAGGTTTTAATGTGCGAGATACTTGTTCTAAAAGTCGCTGCTTGTTATTGGCGTTGAGGTGGTGAATGGCATAGCTGCTTAAAACCAGGTCGATACTCTGGGCAGGCTGTTTTTCAGCAACCTTTAGCATGTCGTCACATAATAGTTTGGCAGAAATGCTTAGGGCATCAATTTGGCGTTGGGCAATATCAAGAGCGGGCTTGCTCAGATCGCAGCCGATATAAGTTTCAATGCGCTCAGGGGGAAGTAGTGTCAATGTCATGCTGCCATCCCCGCAGCCCAGATCAAGCACATTGAGCTTCTGACTAGGGTTAAATCCCAACAGCGCTTCACGTGTTGCGCCAGAGATCTCACTGTGAAACATGTAGTTGTGCGTAATGATGTCCTGATAGACCTGCCAGGACTTCAGAAAAACATCAACGGCACTGCGACCAGTGTTTTTACTCGGCATAGGTTCTTAAGTTGGGGTAACGAGATCAACGCGTCCGGTGTTTAAATCATATACGCCACCAACGACCAATATTTTTTTGCTCTGAACCAAACGACGGAGTATCGGGGTCGAATTTTTTAGGGCCTCGACGTTTATACGTACGTTTTCTCGGACGGCGGTGTCTTCCACATTTTTGGGGTCCTTTTTTATGGCAGCATCAATCGCTGGTGCAAGGCTGGACGCTAGTAGTTGAATGTGGCCGGGGAAGTCTTCATCATTTTTTACTGCTTTGATGGAGGCTTTAATGGCGCCACAACTGTTATGGCCTAGCACCACAATTAATGGCGATTGCAAAACCGCTGTGCCATATTCCAAGCTGGCCAGAATTTCCGGTGTTACAAAATTACCAGCAACGCGCGCAACGAATAAATCACCTCGGCCGGCATCAAAACAAAGATCCGGGTTGACCCGAGAATCCGAGCAACCAAGTATGCACGCATACGGATTTTGTCCTGTAACTAAAGCTGCGCGTGTAGATGCGTACGTAGAGGGTTGGGGTGTGTTGGCTACATACCGGCCATTTCCTTCCATCAGCCTTTGAAGTGCATCTTCTGGAGATATCACGTTTTCTGGTTTCGGATATGCAACATCCGTAGCGTAACTAGAGAGCGTTGTAGTAGAAAGGGCCGCCCCTAGAACGTAGGTTACAGATTTTAGGAAACCACGTCGGGTTGTTGGTTGGATATTTCGCATTAAACGTACCCTCCAGATCTTTAAAATATGACAGAGAATTTTATCTGATGACGGAGCAGAAATATCCAACAATGCCACCGCCTAGAATCAGAATGACCGGGTTGATCTTGGTCTTGAGCAGCAGTAGGCCAACCACTAGCGCTACGGCACACGATTGCCAATTGACGAGGGATTCTTTGGCAATGGTGTAAACGCCTGAGCACATGAGGCCGATGGAAATGGGTTCCAGTGCTTGTTGTAGGCAATGCCGCCACGGCGTGTCGCCGATGCGCGTCCATAAGCGACCTGCATAAAGGCAGAGAATGCTGGAGGGGATAAAGAAGGCAAGTGCCACAATGAAGGCGCCTGCGATGCCGTCGATCATGTCGCCCATGATAAGTACCGCCAGCATGTTGGGCCCCGGGGCGATTTGACCAACGCTGTAAGCGTGCACAAAATCAGTTTGGCTGAAGTTGAAATGTTCGTGAAGCAGGCTCTGCATTTCTGGCAGCACAGCAGAGCCACCGCCTACAGCGAGCAGCGATAGCATGGAAAACACGCTGACCAGCTGGAACCATGACGTCATGGTTGTGCCTCTGTTTTTGAAGCTGGGGTTGGCCTATAGATAAATAGGGCTAAAGGCAGCACGACGCCGAGTACAAGATACAGGGGCCATTTGACGATGCTCATCAGTACAAAGGTCAGGAAGAGCAAGGCCAGTGATTTACGTTTCTTGAAGGTGCGTTCACCCAAGTTCCAGGTCACCGTGGCCAGTAGAGCCGCCGCTGCTGCCGCAACACCGCCAAGGACATGATTGGCCATAGGATGATCGCTATTGATGCCATACAGGATGCCAATGGCCATAACGATGAGCCCACCTGGTAAAAGTAGACCGATAGCTGCGGCCCAGGCCCCCAGGGCACCGCGCAGGCGATCTCCCATGAGGATGGCAATGTTGACCGAGTTGAGGCCGGGCACGGTCTGGCTAATCGAGAGCATGACGATGAATTCGTCACTATCGACCCAGCGGTAGCGGATAACCAGTAATTCTTTTAGATAGGCGACGATACCGCCGCCGAAGCTGATGGCGCCGACAATAAGAAATTGCCAGAAGATCTGATGTAACGCGATCTTCGAGGTATCGGCGCTATTCTTTGCTGCCATAGATCATTGCAGTTTTAGTGGTGCCTAGTGCGATGTCTTTGGCGAAGAACTGCTGGAGTTTTTTGAAGAACTCGTCAGCGAGCCGGTGTGCCTTGATGTCTTTGCGGTTGCTTTTATGAACGCGGTAAGCAAAGGCCAGTTCACCAATCATCGGGTCGCCCACCGTGTGGAACCAGATGGCGATTTCGCAATGGGCATGAACTTTGTCCGAGAAAGCGATATTGCCCAGGGTGACACACGCTTCAAGCACTTTGTTTTTTGCATTGCCAACAATGCGTAGCTTCTGTTCAAACGGTAGGTTCACCTCGGCCAAACCTGGAAATGTCGGTAGCAAGGCAGAAAGTTTGCGGTTTGGCACACGTTCAATCGGTACCTGATCCAGGATGGCGTTATGTGAGTACAGGCGGCGTATTGAACCGATTGGGCCATCCTTGAGGATTTCTTCCTTGAAACGAATGCGAAAGGGTATAGCTGTCTTTGGGATCGGATTGAGTGTCCAGGCTCGGTCGATATCTTCCGAGCGGCATTTAAAGGTGACTTCGCACCAGTCGTCGGTCCATGCTTCTTTACGCGATTCGCGCACCCGCATAATCAGTTTGTTTCGACGCAGTGAGTTGTCTAGCGTGTCAACAAAATAGATGTTGCGCATGCCACTGTTCATGGTTTCTGGCACAGTGAACAGTAAACCGCTTTCCTCGCAGAGGTTGTGTATCTCTGTTTGTAGTTCAGCGATGCGGTGTCGACGATCTAATCCCCGGGGTTTGAGCAGGAGTTTAAACTCACGATTTGTGATGCGTTTATCAAGTTTGCTCAGTTCGTCTGAGGGGTGTTTATTTTTTGCCATGGCGGTTCTGATGGACAATGTGATGGTTCAGTCTAACATCACTATTTCAGCTTAAATGTTTCTATTTGCCTAGTCATATGTCCTCTCCTATAGAGATTCGAGAAGTTCGTGGTGTACGTACCCTGCATTTCGGTTCGGATTGGGTGCAGGGTGCCATGCGTATTAGTCGCCCACGCGATCTGGAGCTGGCCTATACACGGGAGATGATGGCGGCGTTGCTGCTTTCATCCGGCTGGCCCGTGATGCCGAAACGGATTTTGCAGATTGGCCTGGGTGCCGCATCGCTAACCCGGTTTATTTATGCAAACCTGCCGGAGGCCCGGCAAACGGTTGTGGAGCTTGAGCCTGCCGTCGTTGGTGCAGCACAGCAGTGCTTTAACTTGCCACCTATGGGTGAGCAGCTAGAGATTGAGATTGGAGACGGTGCTGCATGGATAGCCGCATCATCGGATCTATACGATCTGATTTTGATTGATGGCTTTGATGCGGATGGCGCAACGGGTAACCTGGAAAGTCTGTCGTTTTATCAGCATTGCCGGGCACGGCTGGCTGAAGGTGGTTTGCTGGTATGTAATTTTTTAAGCCGTAGCCCGCATTTTCTGAAAAGCTGTATTGCCCTGGATGCGGCTTTTCATGGGCAGAGTCGCTTATTGCCACAAACGCCGGGCGGTAATGTCATTGCACTCGGGGCGCTGGCAACAACGGCATCGTTGGATGAAGCGGTGCTGAGAGAGCGGGTCCAGGTGTTGGCCGAAACTACAGGCCTGGACTTAATGTCTTTAGTAGCGCGCCTGATTGAGCAGGATGAGGGGTTACCGCTGGTCGTTTAAGCCGTGTATTACCAGAGAATGGTTTCACCAGATTTGATACAGCGTTCCATCAGCGGCACCATCGGCGCGGCACGCTGAGCAAAGTGGACGATTACCGGTGCATCCATGTCTTCTGGCGCATCCAGATCTTCAGGCCAGATCACAGGATTGGCAGCTTTGTCGGCATCAATGGCTGTTTTAAGACGTTGTAACAAGTCCGGCAATTGGCCGGCCGTCATTTCCCCATGTACGGGAAGTCCTAATGTATCTAGGAGTGTCTGGGCATCTTGCCCAAACATGATGACGCTACCCTGGGTTGGGGATTGAAACCTGACAAGACTCATAAGTTCGGGTTTTCCGTGGTTTTGATTTCGGCTTTCACCTTGATTGTTTCTTCAACTGACATGAAGTCAGGGATTTCAACGTTCTCACGCGCAAGTATCGACTCGATACGTACGGCATGTTTCATCAACCAGGCCCGACGGAATAGGGTCGACATGTTAATCATGGCCGAGGTAGCCAATGCGATTGCGAATAAACCTGAGAGTGCAATAACGATGGCGATGAACTTCCAACCTAATGGCATCACCTCCGTGACGATGCCCATGGTGGTGTAACAGCTCCCTGCAAACATGATGGCATCCATGGGGTCCTTGACCAACGCAAGGCCATAGAGTGCCAATCCCCAAAGGATGATTACAATGATCTGCACGATCATCAGATAGGTAATCGCCCGGAAGTAATGGTGAAAGACGCCAACAGGATTGTTTCTGTTTAGACATATGCGACCACCAATTTCAAAATTGATGGTGATCCGGCGCAAAAAGAAAACGTTAATCCACAGCGCTGCGAATAGACCAATGATGCCTAAGGGCAAGTTCTTGAAAAACGGAAAGAGCTCAAGTGTGTGGATGCTAGTTAGTGATTCCATAGCTTCTGGTTCCAGATTAGGTGAAGTTGCTTTAGGCTTCAGCGGTCATGCCGCTATGGCGCAATAGCGCATCTACCTGGGGGTCACGGCCACGGAACGCACGGAATGATTCAATGGCCGGGCGCGAGCCGCCGACTGAGAGGATCTCAGTGAGGAATTTGGCGCCCGTTGCGGGATCAACCGGATTGCCGCTCTCTTCAAAGGCAGCGAAGGCATCGGCGGAAAGGACTTCTGCCCACTTGTAGCTGTAATAACCGGCCGCATAACCCCCCGCGAAGATGTGCGAGAAGCTGTTGGGGAAACGGTGCCAGGTGGGCGGGTGGATGACGGCGACTTCCTTGCGGACATCGGCCAGCACATCCAGAACCGGGCGGCTACACGCAGGATCACTATGGATGAGTAGATCAAACAGCGAGAATTCAAGCTGGCGCAGGTTAAACAGACCGCTCTGGAAGTTTTTGGCAGCCAGCATTTTGTCGTATAGCGCGCGTGGCAATGGTTCGCCGGTGTCGGCATGTCCGGTCATGTCTTGCAGCACAGACCATTCCCAGCAGAAGTTCTCCATAAACTGGGAGGGCAGCTCTACGGCATCCCATTCCACGCCATGAATACCAGAGACAGCCAGGTCTTCTACCCGGGTTAGCAGATGATGTAGGCCATGCCCTGTTTCATGGAAGAGTGTGATGACATCATCGTGCGAGAAGGTGGCGGGCTTGCTGCCCACGGGGGCAGGGAAGTTGCAGTTCAGATAAGCCACCGGCGTTTGAATGCCGCTCTGTGTGCGACGACGGGTCAGCGCTTCATCCATCCAAGCGCCGCCGCGCTTTTCTTCGCGGGCGTAAAGATCCAGATAGAACTGACCAATCAGTTGGTTGTTGCGGGTGATGCGGAAGAAACGAACGCTGGGGTGCCAGACAGGCGCTGTGTCCGGTGTGATCTGTACGCTGAACAGCCGTTCAATGACACTGAACAGACCGCCCAGGACTTTAGGCTCCGGGAAGTACTGTTTCACTTCATCATCTGAGAAGCTGTAGCGGGCTTGCTTGAGCTTTTCAGAAATGTAGGCGATGTCCCAGGGTTCTACTTCAGTAAAGCCCAGTTCAGTTTTAGCGAAATTGGTGAGTTTAGCCAGGTCGGCTTCGGCATAGGGGCGGGCACGGTGCGCCAGATCATGGAGAAAGTCGAGTACCTGCGGTACGCTGTTTGCCATCTTAGGGACGAGCGACACGTCGGCATAGCTCTGATAGCCAAGCATCTGGGCCATTTCGCTGCGCAGTTTTAGAATCTCGTTAATGAGCGCATCGTTATTCCACTCAGGCTTGCTGGCACAATCTGCAAATTCACTGGCACGGATGGCATAGCCACGGTACATCTGGGCGCGTAGCGGGCGATGGCTGGCATATTGCATGACGGGTAGATAAGACGGCGCGTGCAGCGTGAAGCGCCAGCCGCTGATGTTTGCTTTGTCAGCGGCGTTCTTGGCGGCAGCCTTTACATCGGCAGGCAACCCATCCAGTTCAGCCTCGTTAGTGACATCCAGGTGAAAGGCATTCGTTGCATCGAGCAGGTTTTCAGAGAATTTAGCGGCCAGTTGCGAGAGACGTTCCTGTAGCGCCTGAAAGCGGGGTTTATCGCTATCAGGGAGTTCGGCACCAGATAGTTTGAAATCACGCACTTCGTTGAGCAGGATGCGCTGACGTGCCGGGCTTAGTGTCGCGAACTCTGGGCTAGCAGCCAGAGCCTGATAACGTTTGAAGAGTGCCAGATTCTGGCCGAGACCGGCGTAAAACGTCGTGACTTCGGGCAGCATGGCGTTATAGGCTTCACGCCAGGGTGGAATGTCATTAACACTATGCAGGTGCCCAACAATGCCCCAGGCACGCGACAGGTGCTCCAGGTTGTCTTGGAGCGGTTGAGCGAAGCTATCCCAGGTAACGGGCACGTCATTAGAGAGCAGGCGATCAACTTCGGCGCGTGATTCATCCAGCAGCTGGCTGATGGCGGGCTGCACATCCGATGGTTGAATAACGTCAAAGCGGGGAAGCCCCGCGAAATCGAGTAGTGGATTCATGGCGGGGCTTCCTTGGGGGTTGTGCTGCATTCTTGTTTTTGTGGGTAGAACTATTCGGCGAGTTTCTGTCCGGTCAGTTTTTCGAAGGCTTCGAAGTACTTGGCGGCTGTTTGTTCGATCACTTCTTTGGGTAATGTGGGGCCAGGGGCCCTCTTATTCCAGTCCAGCGTCTCCAGATAATCGCGCACGTACTGTTTATCGTAGGACGGCGGGTTGCTACCTGGCTTCCAGGCATCTGCCGGCCAGAAGCGCGATGAATCCGGTGTCAGGATCTCGTCAATTAGGTGCAGGGTGCCTTTATCATCGATACCGAATTCGAATTTGGTGTCGGCGATGATGATGCCTTTGGTCGCCGCATAGTCGGCTGCAGCTTTATAAAGCGCAAAAGCAGCGTCACGGGCTTCAGTCACCAGTTGGGCGCCCGTTTTACCGGTGCCCGTCAGTGCTTGTTCCAGTTCCTTGTTGCAATGCGCCTGAGCCTGTTCGAAGGAGATGTTTTCGTCGTGATCACCTACGGCGGCTTTGGTGGCCGGCGTAAAGATCAGTTCTGGCAACTTCTCTGCCTGTTGTAGACCAGCGGGTAGCTTGATGCCACAAACGGTACCGGTATCCTGATAGTCTTTCCAGCCCGAGCCGATGATGTAGCCACGAACGACGGCTTCAATCGGCAGCGGGCGCAAACGCTTCACCACAACGGCGCGACCACGTACTTGAGCGCGCTCGTTTTCGGCAACCACGGTTTCCGGATCGATGCCCGTGCTGTGCGTAGCCACGATGTCGGCCAGTTTCTTGAACCAGAAGCTGGCTGTCTGTGTGAGTACTTTGCCCTTGGCGGGAATCGGGTCCGGCAGGATGACATCAAAGGCCGACAGACGGTCGCTGCTGACGATCAACAGCTTGTCATCACCAACGGCATAGATGTCGCGCACTTTGCCCTTGGCAATCAGGGGCAGGCTGGTGATGGTCGATTCGAATAGGGCTTGGGACATAAAAATTACCGGTAAAGATTAGCGGACAACTTGATTGAGCTCGCCCTTGGCGTACTTGGTGGCCATAGCATCCAGTGTAATCGGCTTGATCTTGCTGGCCTGACCGGCACAGCCGAAGGCTTCGAAGCGGGCTTCACACACCTTCATGGCGGCTTCACGGGCTGGCTTGAGGTATTCGCGTGGGTCGAATTTGCTTGGGTTTTCCACAAAGAAGCGACGGATCGCGCCGGTCATGGCCAGGCGGATATCGGTATCGATGTTGATCTTGCGTACGCCATGCTTGATGGCTTCCTGAATTTCTTCTACGGGAACGCCGTATGTTTCTTTCATGTCACAACCGAATTCGCTAATCTCGGCCAGCAGCTCTTGCGGCACCGACGAAGAACCGTGCATGACCAGATGGGTATTCGGGATGCGGGCGTGGATTTCCTTGATGCGCCAGATGGCGAGGATGTCGCCAGTAGGCTTTTTGGTGAACTTGTAGGCGCCGTGGCTGGTGCCGATGGCGATAGCCAAGGCATCACACTGTGTGGCTTTGACGAAGTCAGCAGCTTGATCCGGATCAGTCAGCAATTGCTCCATGGTCATCTGGCCTTCGGCGCCATGACCATCTTCTTTGTCACCGGTCATGGTTTCTAGTGAACCGAGCACGCCCAGTTCGCCTTCAACGGAAACACCAATGCTATGTGATAGCTCGACAACCTTGCGCGTGACGTCAACGTTGTAGTCGAAGGAGGCAACGGTTTTGCCATCTTCCATCAGCGAACCGTCCATCATCACTGACGAGAAGCCAGAGCGGATGGCGCCCATACAGACAGCCGGGCTTTGACCGTGATCCTGATGCATGACGACCGGGATGTGTGGGTAGGCTTCCAGTGCGGCCAGAATCTGGTGACGCAGGAAAGGCTCGCCGGCATATTTGCGGGCGCCGGCGGAGGCTTGCATGATCACTGGTGCGTTCAGCTTGTCGGCACCTTCCATGATGGCCCAGACCTGCTCCATGTTGTTAACGTTGAAAGCAGGTAGGCCGTAGTTGTTTTCGGCGGCGTGGTCGAGCAGTTGGCGTAGCGAGACGAGGGACATAGCAATCTCCGTAGGCAGGATGCCGGGTGAAATGTTTTAAAAAGTTAACCAGTGATATCGGGGGTTGCATGATCCCCGACATGAACAATTTTGAGCGTATTGGTGCCGCCGGGGGTGCCGATGGGTTCGCCGATAGTCATGACGACCAAGTCACCACGTTCGACAGCACCTTGATCAAGTAATACCGTTTCGGCATCAGACAGCATCATGTCTCGGTCTGGGTGGCTGCGCGGCATGAGCATCGGGTAGACGTCTCGGAATAGCGTCATCCGGTTACGAGCAGCTTCATCAGGCGTCAGCGCGAAGACCGGTACGCCGCAATTCAGGCGGCTCATCCAGAGCGCTGTGGAGCCAGACTCTGTAAGCGCCGCAATTGCCTTCACTTTGAGATGGTGCGCCGTCCAGATGGCGGCCATGGCAATTGATTGATCGACACGCGTGAAGATGCGATTAAGGAATTCGCTTTCCAGCATAACGGGATAGGAGCGCTCTGCCTCAAGGCAGATGCGCACCATGGCCTCGACCGTTTCAACCGGGTACTGACCACTGGCTGTTTCGGCCGAAAGCATCACGGCATCAGTACCATCCAGCACAGCATTAGCCACATCCGAAACTTCTGCGCGTGTAGGAATCGGCGAACTGATCATCGATTCCATCATTTGGGTCGCAGTAATGGCCAGTTTGTTCATTTCGCGCGCCATGCGGATCATGCGCTTCTGTAGCGCAGGCACAGCGGCATCGCCGACTTCGACACCCAGATCGCCACGGGCGACCATGATGCCGTCTGAGGCTTCGAGAATTTCTTCGAGATTTTCAATAGCCTCGGTGCGTTCGATTTTGGCGATGATGAGTGACTTCCCACCAGCCTTTTTCATGAGGTCGCGAGACAGATGAATGTCAGCCGCTTCACGTGGGAAGGAGATGGCCAGAAAGTCGGCGCCGATTTCGGCCGCCGTGATCATGTCGGCCTTGTCTTTGTCGGTCAGCGCCGGCGCTGAGAGGCCGCCGCC
The DNA here is from genome assembly GCA_903870055.1 of uncultured Pseudomonadota bacterium. Taxonomy (GTDB): domain Bacteria; phylum Pseudomonadota; class Gammaproteobacteria; order Burkholderiales; family Rhodocyclaceae; genus Fluviibacter. The sequence goes on along the minus strand of CAIQBG010000024.1, from coordinate 10,738 downwards.
TTTACGGTTAATGCCCTTGTTGTTCGAGAGGGGGCCACCCACATGAACTTTGGTATGAATTTCCGGGCCATTCACGGCGATGACGTTCAGAACCACCCGGCCGTCATCAAGTAGCAGCACATCGCCCGCATGCACGTCGTTCGGCAGTTCTGGATAGTCCAGACCCACACGCTCCTGGTTGCCCAGTTTGCAGGCGGCATCGAGAATGAACTCGGCACCCTTGGTGAGCGTTACTTTGCCATCGGCAAACTTACCGACACGGATCTTGGGGCCTTGAAGGTCAACCAGAATACCCACTGGGCGTCGATATTGTTGCGCTAGCTCACGAACGAGCGTGGCGCGTGCCCTATGGTCGTCGGCCGTGCCATGGCTGAAATTGAGGCGTACGACATCCACGCCCGCAGCGATCAGAGCACCGAGTGCCTCCGGCGATGAGCTGGAGGGACCCAACGTTGCAACGATCTTGGTGCTACGGAGCATGGCGTCTTCCTGGTTAGCCGTTAGCGCGGGCTTCTAGCGCTTCAATGGCAGGCAGTGTCTTGCCCTCGAGGAATTCGAGGAAAGCGCCGCCACCTGTGGAGATATAACCGACATCATCGGCAATCTTGAATTTAGCAATCGCGGCCAGAGTGTCTCCACCACCGGCAATAGAGAAAGCGTCTGAGTGTGCAATGGCAGATGACATCATCTTGGTACCACCGGCAAACTGATCATGTTCGAACACACCCACCGGGCCGTTCCAGATGATGGTGCCAGCATGGGCAATGATGTCTGATAGACGCGCCGCTGTTTTAGGGCCGACATCGAGGATGCGGTCATGCGCCGTGACTTCATCTACAGGAATCTTATTAGCGCGGGCCAGGGCAGAGACTTCATCAGCGACAACGACGTCGACCGGTAGCGGCACTTCAGCGCCGCGGGCTTTCATCATGTCCATAATGGCCTGGGCTTCTTTAACCAGTTCCGGTTCGGCAAGCGACTCGCCGATGCGGTGACCCGATGCCAGCAGGAAGGTATTGGCGATACCGCCACCGACGATGAGTTGATCGACTTTCTCGGCCAATGACTTGAGGATGACCAGTTTGGAAGAGACTTTTGCGCCGCCAACAATCGCTACCAACGGACGTGCCGGGTTTTCGATGGCTTTTGCCAGGGCATCAATTTCGCCACCCATCAGCATGCCTGCGCAGGCCACTGGGGCAAAACGGGCGATGCCATGTGTCGTCGCTTCGGCACGGTGGGCGGTACCGAAGGCATCGTTCACATAGACATCGCAAAGCGCGGCCATTTTCTTGGCAAGCTCTTCGTTGTCTTTCTTTTCGCCTTTATTGCAGCGGCAGTTTTCCAGCAGAACCACTTCGCCAGGTTTGACTTCAAAGCCACCGTCTACCCAGTTCTGGATCAGGCGGACAGGCTTGTTAAGTAGCTGACCCATGCGAACAGCGACAGGCATGAGCGTGTCATCGGCCTTAACTTCACCCTCGGTCGGACGACCCAGGTGTGAAGTCACCATCACAGCGGCGCCATTATCCAGGCAGTACTGGATGGATGGAATCGATGCACGGATACGGGTGTCTTCGGTGATGTTGCCGGCATCGTCTTGAGGGACGTTGAGGTCGGCACGGATGAATACGCGCTTGCCGCGCACATCGACATCAGTCAGCTTCTTAACATTCATGATCAGGCTCCGAGGTGGCTGGTGATTACTTGGCGCTTATTTGGCATTAACCCAGGCGCGGGCAGTGTCCAGCATACGGCAGCTATAACCCCATTCGTTGTCGTACCAGGCCAGAACCTTAACCAGGGTGCTACCGTCGTCTGCCTGGATCACACGTGTTTGTGTGGCATCGAAGGTCGAGGAGTGCGGGTCATGGTTGAAGTCTGAAGACACCAGCGGATCGTTGTTCACGGCCAGAACGTTTTTCATTGGGCCATTGGCAGCAGCCGTCATCAGGCTGTTGATTTCTTCTTTGGTGGTTGGACGGTCGGTGGTGAAAGTCAGGTCAACCAGCGATACGTTAATGGTCGGCACGCGCAGTGCAAAACCATCAAACTTGCCCTTCAGTTGCGGCAGAACGAGGCCGACAGCAGCAGCGGCGCCAGTCTTGGTCGGAATGATGTTCTGGGCAGCAGCACGGGCGCGGCGCAGATCCGAGTGACGCACGTCCACAGTCACCTGGTCGTTGGTGTAGGCGTGAACGGTCGTCATCAGCCCCGACTTGATGCCGACATTGTCAGACAGAATTTTGGCAACAGGCGCCAGACAGTTGGTGGTGCACGAAGCATTTGAAACAACGGTCATGTCGCCCTTGAGGACTTCGGTGTTAACACCGAAAACAACAGTGGCGTCGACATCGCTACCGCCCGGTGCCGAGATCAGCACGCGCTTGGCACCTTGCTCCAGCAAGACTTGAGCCTTTGCTTTTGATGTGTAGGCGCCTGTGCATTCCAGTACCATGTCGACTTTGTGGTCGGCCCAGTTAATGGTCTTTGGATCTTTAGTCGAGTAGAAGGCAATCTTCTTGCCGTCGATGATGATGCAGTTTTCGCCTTCGGTTTCAACAGACGTGCGGAAGCGGCCGTGCGTGGTGTCGTACTTCAGCAGGTGGGCGTTGGTTTTCAGATCGCCGGAGGCATTGATGGCAACGAGGTTGAACTCTTTTTGCAGGCCAAGTTCATAAATTGCGCGCAGGGTGCAGCGGCCGATACGACCGAAACCGTTGATAGCGACATTGATGGTCATTTTTGATCTCCGGGTAGTTATAGTTAATTAGTTAGAAAGCACACCGCGCACGGTGTTCACAACATTTTCGACGGTGAAGCCGAATTCTTTGAAGAGCAGACCGGCCGGGGCCGATTCGCCGAAGCGGGCGATACCAACGACGGCACCTTCGAGGCCGACATATTTGTACCAGCCATCCGGGTGACCGGCTTCGACGGCAACGCGTGGCAGGCCAGCAGGCAGAACGCTATCACGCCAGGCCTTGTCCTGTTTGTCGAAGGTGGTGGTCGATGGCATCGATACAACGCTTACGGCAACACCCGCTTCGGCCAGTACTGCCTGTGCATCAAGCGCCAGTTTGACCTCGGAGCCGGTAGCCATCAGTACTGCCTTGGCATTAGCTGCAGGTGAGACTACGTAGCCACCGCGGGCAATCTGATCGGCCGGTGTTTTGTTAGCAACGGGGGGCAGATTCTGACGCGAGAGCAATAGGGCAGTGGGGCCATCGGCACGTTGGATGCCGCTGACCCAGGCAATGGCTGTTTCAGTTGCATCGGCCGGGCGCCACACATCCAGATTCGGAATAATGCGTAGCGAAGCCGCGTGCTCAATCGGTTGGTGCGTCGGGCCATCTTCACCCAAACCAATGGAGTCGTGGGTATAGACCATGATCTGACGAATCTTCATCAGTGCAGCCATGCGGATGGCGTTACGGGCGTAATCCGAGAACACCATAAAAGTAGCGGTGTAGGGAATGAAGCCACCGGCTAGCGCGATACCGTTGGCGATGGCGGTCATACCGAATTCACGCACACCGTAGAACAGGTAATTGCCGCCGTCATTGGCGGAGATGCCCTTAGCACCCTTCCACCAGGTCAGGTTAGAGCCAGCCAGGTCGGCTGAGCCGCCCAGTAGCTCCGGCAGATTCGGTGCAAGGGCTTCAATGGCCAATTGTGAGGCTTTACGCGTGGCAACCGTTTCGGCCTTGGCCTGGGTTGCGGCGATGAAGTCTTGCGCGTTCTTGGTCCAGTTGGCGGGCAGCTTGCCGTTGATACGGCGCGTGAATTCGGCAGCCTCAGCCGGGAAGGATTTGCTGTATGCAGCAAAGTGTTGATCCCAGGTGGCTTCCCGTTTAGCACCGGCAACGCGGGCATTCCAGGCGGTGTAGACGTCTGCCGGGATTTCAAAGGCTGCATGCTTCCAGCCAATGGCGGCACGGGTTGCTGCGATTTCATCACCACCCAGTGGGGCACCGTGCACATCGGCACTATTTGCTTTGTTTGGCGAACCCATGCCGATGGCTGTGCGGCAGCAGATCAGTGTCGGGCGCTGGCCGTCAGCTTTGGCAGCTTTAATCGCTTCATTCAGCGCAGCGGCATCGTGACCATTCACGTTCGGGATTACTTGCCAGCCATAGGCAGCAAAGCGAGCCGGCGTATCGTCGGTGAACCAGCCTTCGACCTGGCCATCGATCGAGATACCGTTGTCGTCCCAGAAGGCGATCAGTTTGCCAAGGCCCAGTGTGCCGGCTAGGGAACAGGCTTCATGGGAGACACCTTCCATCAGGCAGCCGTCGCCCATGAAGGCATAGGTATGGTGGTTAACGATGGTGTGACCATCGCGATTGAATTCGGCAGCGAGTAGCTTTTCCGAGATGGCCATGCCTACGGCGTTGGCAATGCCCTGGCCGAGTGGGCCAGTCGTCGTTTCAACGCCCGCTGTGTAACCGTATTCCGGGTGACCGGGTGTACGGCTGTGCAGTTGGCGGAACTGTTTAAGGTCTTCGATACTCAGGTCGTAGCCGCTCAGGTGGAGCAGGGCATAGAGCAACATCGAGCCGTGACCATTGGACAGCACGAAGCGGTCGCGATTTGGCCAGGCAGGGTTAGCCGGGTTATGGCTCAGGTGTTGGCGCCAGAGGACTTCGGCGATTTCAGCCATGCCGAGTGGCATGCCGGGGTGTCCGGAATTGGCCTGCTGGACGGCGTCCATGGCCAGGGCACGAATCGCACCCGTCAGTTCGTTATAGGCCGGAGCAGCGGGTGCTGGGCGGGCAGGACGGGATGGGGTGTTGGCAGCAGACAGGGAAGACACGAAGTTAGCCCGGCAAAAGACGCAATTATCGGCTAAAACTGGCGTGTCTGCAAAGAATGGGGTCGGTAGCTTAGCCGAAAAACTAGAAAGTTCTTTGCGGTTAGTCGATTACCGTTAAGAGTTCAGGTTAGCCCTGACCAAAAGCGCCCTCATCGACTATGAAAAACATCGCAAATCGGGCTTACCCCGTGTGCTGCCAACCACTGGCGTTGGTAATCCGATGTTTTAAGAGCGTTACTTAGTGTGATACGAAGTGACGCGCTCAACCTCGTTCTTCGAGCCCAGAATCACCGGTACACGTTGGTGCAGGCTGGTGGGTTGCAGGTCGAGAATGCGCTCGCGACCGGTTGTGGCAGCGCCGCCGGCTTGTTCGATCAGGAAGGCCATCGGGTTGGCTTCATATAAGAGGCGCAGTTTGCCACCCTGTTTGGCCATTTTAGCGTCGAGTGGGTACATGAACAGGCCGCCGCGCGAGAGGATACGATGGACATCGGCCACCATGGAAGCAACCCAGCGCATATTGAAGTCTTCGCCGCGTGGGCCTTCTTTACCGGCGAGGAGCTCGGCCACATAGCGTTGTACAGGTTCTTCCCAATGGCGCTGATTCGACATGTTGATGGCGAATTCACGCGTATCTTCCGGGACCTGCAGGTTTTCCTGGGTCAGGCGGAAGGTGCCGATCTCGCGATCCAGGGTGAATACGTGAACGCCGTGGCCAAAGGTCAGCACCAGCTGGGTGTTCGGGCCGTAGACGGCATAACCGGCGGCAACCTGGGTACAGCCCTTTTGCAGGAAGGCATCGCCATTAGCACAGTCGATGCCATCTGGGGCACGCAGCACCGAGAAGATGGTGCCAACTGAAATGTTGACATCAATATTAGAGGAGCCATCGAGTGGATCGAATACCAGCAGGTACTCGCCCTTCGGGTAGCGGTTCGGAATACAGAAGGGTAGATCCATCTCTTCCGAGGCCATGGCGGCTAGGTGCCCCCCCCATTCATTGGCATCCAACAGGATTTCGTTGGAGATCACATCCAGCTTCTTCTGCACTTCACCTTGCACGTTATCGGTGCCGGCAGTGCCCATGGCATCACCGAGGTTGCCCTTGCCAATGGCAATAGCAATGGCCTTGCAGGCACGGGCGACCACTTCGATGAGCAGGCGCAGGTTCGGGTCCAGTGTTTTGGATTCGCGTTGTTGTTCGATCAGGAAGCGGGAAAGTGGGATGCGCATGTTGACGTTTTCGCTAATTAAATAGGGATGAGTGCAATTGTACTGGGTTCAACCCGCTTGATCACGCAACCACTGTTGCCAGGCTGTCCAAATACCGGGTGCGGCAGCGGCGTAGCCTAGGGGACTGAGCGATCCATCGTGTGTGGTTTGCTTAAGTACACTAGGTAGGCTCAAGCTGGAGCCGCCAGCCTCAGCCAGCAAAAGTCGACCAGTTGCGGCATCCCAGGGCATCTGCCCACCGTGGACATAGGCTTGAATCTGACCAGAGGCGAGGGCACACCATTCCAGCGTGCTGGCGCCCAGGCTGCGCCAACCGCGCCATGGGGCTGTTTGTTCATTACCTCGGGCGATACCGGCAGGTGAAATGTTGGCAATATTCTGGCGCAAGGCGGCAGGGAGATAAGTCATGTCGACACCGACAACGCATTCTTTAAGGCTTCTTGGTTCCGGGCTGAGTGCCAGACGGGCGTCGTTACAGTAACTGCCACCACCCAAGGAGACGTGCCAGCTTTTGTGCAAGGCGGGAGCAATCGTTGCGCCGAGTACAGTTACCCCTTGGTGCACCAAGGCCACTGAAATGGCAAACCAGGGCAGGCCGTTGGCAAAGTTGGTCGTGCCGTCAATCGGATCGGCAATCCAGAGTGAGCCCTTGCCCTTTTGGCAATCTTGCCAGAGCTCTTGTTGCAGATCGGCAGGCATTTCTTCCCCCAGCAGCGGTGCCGGGTAAAGGGAGCTCAGAATGTTCGATAAGGCATTTTGCACGGCCAGGTCGGCGTCACTGAGCAAAGTACCATCGGATTTAGTACTGATCTGTGCATGTTCGAAGCGCGGAAGCACTTCACGAACAGCCAGTGCTTGTAGAGATTCTTTTAATTCAATGGCGCACGTCGCCCAGAAGGCGGTTTCAGAGATCAGAGGAGCGGACATGCGCTCTATAATAGCAACCATGGTGATTCCGCGTTTTTATGTGCCCCAGCCCCTGGCCGTCGGTCAGTGCGTCTCTCTGCCCGAAGCCGTGGCTAATCATGCCGTGCGCGTTTTGCGTTTGCAGCCGGGTGATCCGCTGGTGCTATTTAACGGCGCAGGTGGTGCTTATGCGGGTCGATTGGCTGAGCGTGAGATGGCAACGAACGTGCCGCCGCCTAAAAAACAACGTGATTCACGCAATAGTCGGCAGATCGTGGCTGATGTGATTCTGGATGAGTTCCAGCTTGATGATCGGGCGAGTAACCTGCAAGTGAGTTTGTGGCAGGGGGTTTCGGCAGCGGAGCGTATGGATTACACCTGGCAAAAATCAGTAGAGCTGGGTGTGCACCGTTGCGTGCCGATTGAAACCCGTCGTTGCATGACGCGTTTAGATGCCGCGCGCGCAGACAAACGCCATGGGCATTGGCAGGGCGTGATTGTGTCGGCAGCAGAGCAATGTGGGCTCAATCGATTGCCAGAATTGCTGCCAGTGCAGACGTTGACGCAGGCTTTGGCGATGTCAGTTGGCACCGGCGTGCGCGTCATGCTGGACCCGGATGCAACAGAAAGCTTCCCCGCATGGCTGGAGCGCCAGCAGGGACTAACGGATCTCACCATTCTGATCGGACCGGAGGGTGGTTTTGCGCCGGAAGAAATTACGGCGGCTCAGGCGGCTGGGTTTCTATGCTTTCGATTGGGACCGCGTGTCTTTAGAACAGAAACGGCTGGTCCCGTGGCGCTTGCGGTAACGCAGGCAATTGCCGGTGATCTGCGTTAATGTGGGGTAATATGCCACGCTTGAATTCTGCTGGCGGAGAGAGCCGTGCCTGATCCAAATTTCGTTGCCTGGTTCCGTTCGGTTGCCCCCTATATTAATAGCTTCCGAGGGAAGACCTTTGTTATTGCTGTTGGTGGCAAGGCGATTAGCGGCCCATTGGCCAAAACCTTTGCCTACGACATTAATTTGCTGGCTAGCCTAGGCATTCGCCTGGTGGTGGTTCATGGCGCACGCCCACAGATTGAAGAAGAGTTACGTGATCGTGGTCTGCCTTCAGTCTTTCATGGCAATTACCGGGTGACGGATGCCGATACGCTTGATTGCGTATTGCATGCAGTGGGCAGTGTTTATCTGGAAATTGAGGCGCTGCTCTCGCAAGGTTTGCCGAATACACCGATGGCAGGCAGCACGATCCGAGTTGTTGCAGGTAACTTCCTGACAGCGCGTCCCATGGGTGTGATCGACGGCGTCGATATGCAGTATGCCGGCATTGTCCGCAAAGTGGACGCAGACGGGATGCGTGCGCAGCACTCTCTGGGCAATATCGTTTTGCAATCCTGCGAGGGCGGCAGTCCCTCGGGTGAAATTTTTAACCTCGCGATGGAAGAAGTGGCCGAGGCTGTTGCCGTGGCGCTACGCGCCGACAAGCTGATTTATATTGGCGATACCGCTGGTGCACTTGAAGCCGATGGCACCTTGATTGAGGAATTGACTACTGAAGGTGCCGATAAGCTGCTCAAGCGGGCAGACTGGTTGTCACCAGATATGCGCCGGTTTCTACCCTGCTCGATCCGCGCTTGTCGCGCTGGGGTAGGACGGGTACATCTGGTCGGCTATAACGATGATGGCTCGATGATTCTTGAGCTCTTTACCCATGATGGTGTGGGCACCATCATTACTCGTGACTCTCTGGATCGACTACGCGATGCGCGGCCAGATGACCTTGCTGGTCTACTAGGCATCATTGAACCGTTGGAGCAGGATGGCACGTTGGTGCCGCGCCCGCGTGAGCGCATCGAACAGGAAGTTGGCCAGTTTACGGTGCTGGAGCACGATAACGTGATCGTAGGTTGTGCAGCCTTGTATTTGCTGGATACTGAAAACGCCGAGCTTGCCTGCTTGGCCGTTGACGATGAACATCGTGAATGGGGCTATGGCGAACGTCTCATGCAGGCGATTGAAGCGCGTGCCCGTGCACAAAGCATCCGTCGGTTGTATGTGCTGACGACACGGACAGCGCACTGGTTTATCGAACGTGGCTATAAACCGGCAAAGGTAGAAGATCTGCCTGATCGCAAACGTGAGATGTACAACTATCAGCGCAACTCCAAAGTATTTGTAAAGAACCTCTAATAACGTCACAACAGGGAATATCAATATGGCGCGTACTGTTCAATGCATCAAACTGGGTAAGGAAGCCGAAGGGCTAGATTTTCCACCAGTACCAGGTGCTTTTGGTCAGAAACTGATGGCTTCGGTTTCTAAAGAAGCCTGGCAACAATGGGTAAAGCTGCAAACGATGATTATTAATGAGAACCGTCTGAATCTGTCGGACGTGCGCCATCGTGAATATTTGCGTGAGCAGTGCGAAAAGCATTTCTTTGGCGATGGCGCTGACCAGGTTGAAGGGTTTTTGCCACCAAAGGCCTGACTTAAAAAGTGTTGTAGCAAAGCAAAAGGGACCCATTGGGTCCCTTTTGCTTTGGGGTGGTTTCACTTACCGAATGTGTGTTTCCACGCCGTCCAGGGTGCCGAGTAACAGCACATCCGCGCTGCGGCGCGCAAAGAGGCCATTGGTTACAGTGCCTACGATTTGGTTAAGCGCTGATTCAAAAGCGCGAGGATCTGTAATGGATAAGCCAGACACATCGAGAATGTGATTGCCGTTATCGGTGACGAAACCTTTGCGAAGAACGGGCGTGCCACCAAGCTTGGCTAACGCACGAGAAACCTGGGCCACGGCCATGGGCAGCACTTCAATCGGCAACGGAAATTTGCCGAGCACAGAAACGACTTTGGTTGTGTCTGCAATGCAGACAAAAACGTCTGCAACATCGGCAATAATTTTTTCACGGGTGAGTGCGCCGCCTCCTCCTTTGATCATGGCGAAAGATTTATCGATTTCATCCGCTCCATCGACATAGATGGGCATGGTATCGATGTCATTCAGGTCAACCAGAGGAATGCCAATCGCGGTGAGTTTGTGTGCCGATGCTTCCGAACTAGCAACTGCGCCACGAATTTTTTCTTTGATTGGTACTAGTGCATCGATAAAAAGATTTGCGGTGGAACCCGTACCAACGCCAAGTATGGCGCCGGTTTGGAGATTTTCTGCAACGTAATCCGCAGCAGCTTGGGCGACAGATTTTTTCAATTGATTTTGTTGTTCGGGCGTCATCGATTTTCCTCTGAGCAACGTAAAAAACGTGTGCGCATTATCCGCTGTAATCGTTGTATTGAAATTGTTGCGTGTTGATTGTTAGGTGATGTTTAAAAAAAGTGGATGAACAAATTGTCACACCTCTTTCAATTAATTGAAAAAAACCATAAATAAATCTTTACACACCACACGAAGTGTATAAACTGTGCTTACCAAATCCATATTGGAAGGAGACGCCAAATGTCAACTGAAACAACCTCGTCGTTCATGACCCTGGCTGCAACACTGGCCGCTAAGAAACCGGCTGCTGCTGCAAAACCAGCTGCCAAGAAACCAGCTGCAAAAAAAGCAGTTGCAAAGAAGCCTGCTGCTAAGAAACCAGCTGCTAAGAAGGCTGTCGCTAAGAAGCCAGTTGCCAAGAAGGCCGTCGCTAAAAAGCCAGTAGCTAAGAAAGCTGTTGCTAAGAAGCCGGCAGCCAAGAAGGCCGTCGCTAAAAAGCCAGTAGCTAAGAAAGCTGTTGCTAAGAAGCCGGCAGCCAAGAAGGCCGTCGCTAAAAAGCCAGTAG